>CAJXVM010000017.1 GCA_913061095.1 uncultured Ignavibacteria bacterium | reverse complement strand
GAGACCGGTGACGTGGCGATCCTGACGACGGACGGAAAGGTGACGGTTGCGGGCGACTGCATCCTGCCGCTGAGCGCATCGACGCGCCTCGAGCAGAACACGCCGAATCCCTTCAATCCGTCGACGGTGATCCGCTACGAACTCGGCGAGGAGACAGACTACTCGCTGCTGTTGTTCGACGCGCTGGGCCGGAAGGTGCGCGTGATCGAAGAGGGGCACCGGGCCGCGGGCCGCTACGAGACGCTCGTCGACATGAACGACATGCCGAGCGGCGTCTACCTGTACCGCCTCCGGACACCCGACTTCGTCGACACCAAACGCATGGTTCTCACACGATAAATAAACAATCGGGCACGGCTCGACGAGCCCTTTGCGGACCGTGCCTGTCTTCATTCACCCCTCACATTAAAAGGCGCAGGCATGAAGCCTGCGCCTTTTTTGCACCATCAAAAAAAGACTCCGGCCGCGGGAGCCGGAGTCGAAACTGCTGGAGAGACATGAGCGTCAGTGCATGACACCTGACGGCGGTGTGCCCGTAAACATCTGTCCGGGATCCTGCGGAATTTTAATTTCACCGAAGCGGCGTTCGAATTTCTCGATATTATCCCGCAGGGCATTGAGCAGCAGCTTGGCATGTACGGGAGTCATGACAAGCCTGGCATGCACCTTGGCTTTCGGTACTCCCGGAAGGATACGCGTGAAGTCGATCACGAATTCCGCGTTCGAATGCGTGATAATGGCGAGGTTGGAATAAATCCCTTCGGCTTCCTTCTCGCCGAGTTCAATATTGACCTGCTGGCTTTGATTTTTCGTGTCCGGCTGTTGGTCGCTCATCATATCTCCATGGATGTCCTGATACAGATTATTTGCGCAGTTCGTCCGCTTTCTCGTATGCTTCTCCGGCCTCCTTGGTCATGCCGATGGTCGCGTAAATCTTGCCGGCCAGGTCCCAGTTTGCGGCATTGTCCGGCTGCATTTCCAGAAGCTTCTGCATGTGCGGAACGGCTTCGCGTATGATGGATTTGTAATCATGCTGCTCCGCTTCCGGATCAGTGCTTTCATCCGCGTCACGGATCTGAATACCCTGTCGCAGATACGCGACACAGAGATTGTACAGCGCGCTCTCGTTCTCCGGCTCGATTGCGAGGGCCCTCGTGAGGTAGGTTGCCGCGTCCTCATAGCGGTTGATCTGCAGCATTGCGGTGCCGGCAGCATACTGTGCGCTGGCATCTCCGGCGTTTTTGTCGGCGTACGTCTGGAATTTCTCCACGGCCTCCGTGACACGATCCGCTGCGATATATGTGTTCAGCAGTTCATTGTTGAGCTCCGCGTTGTCCGGGAACTCGGCACTTGCGCGATTGAGCAGTGTCAGGGCCTCGTCATATTTTGCGGCAGCCTCGCCGTCTTTTCCTTCCTTCTTGAGTTCATTTCCCTCCATCACGATCAGCTGACCGAGCGCGGAATACGCGTCAGCGGTGGGATTATTGGCAATCTGCTTCTTCAGCGACTCGCGTGCTTCGTCCATCTTGTCCATCCCCATCAGCGCGAAGGCATGATAGACGTATGCGTTGTATTTCGCGGAACTGTCGGCCTGCAGCGCGATTGCCGCATCGAAGGCGTCGGCGGCTTCCTCGAACAGTTTTGCAGCCCGTTCTTTCTGCTTGGCTTTCTGGAAGGTCTGCGCCTTCTTGAAGGTATTGGCGCCATGGTTGAATGCCTGTCCCCAGTACGAGACGCGGTATTTGTCGATTTCACCTGTGCTCTGACCGCCGAGATTCTGCGCCTTCGTCCAGGCCTCTTTCAGCTGGCCGAACTCACGTTTTTCGGCATAGACGTGTCCGAGCCAGTAGTATCCCTCGGCACTGTTCGGTTTCTGTTTGATTTCCTTCATGAAGGCTTCTTCCGCCTTTTCCAGTTTCTCCTTGTTTTTACTGGACTGATACTGCTGCAGATACAGCTTGCCGCTCGTAATATTGGGGGAGGAGCACTGGAATCCCATGCTCGTCAGACCAACGAGCACCAGGACCATAAGTGCAATGCGTGTCAGGTTGGATTGTTTCATGCGTTCCTCGGACTTCGATATTGTAAAGGGGTTCAATGTCTGAACTCTTCCAGATCAACAAAATATCGATATGACGAAGCAAAGGCAACCAGCGTGATCCTGCCGGGTATTCCGTGGACACTTCGTTCGGTGTGCGTGATGCTCTCGCATCGAAAATTCCCGTTCCCGGGCATGATCCCTGGTTTCAAACCGGTGATGACGCTCTGCCGGGGAGGGGTATAAATGCATCCCTAAGCACCCAATTTATAAGAAGATGGGTTGCATTATGCGCTTGACTTTCGCAAGAATTCGCCTATATTGGACACGTAGGTATCTGAAAATGACGGTTTTCGGAAGTAAAAAGCGAAAAAATCTGATCGGGGGGCTGCGCAAGGCGGCTGCCGGGTCATCGGACGGTTCCAAGCGGCAAAAGCTGGAAGCGCTGCTTGCGGTATGCCGCAATAATCTCGCCAGCGTCGATGAGGAACTTATCTCGCGAGCATTCCAGTACATGCTGCAGGCGCATCGGGAGCACCGCCGAAAATCAGGCGAACCCTATTTTACGCATCCATACGCTGTCGCGATGATCGTGGCGCAGGAAATCCCGCTGGACGATGTCTCCGTGGTGGCGGCCCTGCTGCACGATGTCATCGAGGATTGTGAAGATTACACATACGAGGATCTTGCGGAGGAATTCGGGTCGACGGTCGCGGATATCGTCGAGGGGGCGACCAAGATTTCCACGATCCTTGTCAGTACGGAAATTACCAAGGCGGAGAATTACCGGAAGCTGATGGTCTCGATGATCAATGACATCCGCGTGATTCTTGTCAAATTCGCTGATCGTCTTCACAACATGCGCACGCTGGAATTCGTCAGTGAGAACAAGCAGGAGCGTATCGCGCGCGAGACGCTCGAAATCTATGCTCCGCTCGCCCATCGCTTTGGCCTGGGGCGCATCAAGTGGGAGTTGGAGGACCTTGCGTTCAAATACCTGCATCCGGAAGATTATCGCGCGTTGAAAAAACAGATTGCCGCCAAACGGCGCGATCGGGAAGACTACATCGAACGTTTCTGCAAACCGCTCCGAACGGAGCTGGCCCATGCGAACCTGAAGTTCGAAATGAGCGGGCGGCCAAAGCATCTGCAGAGTATTTTCCGCAAGATGGTGGATCGCAACAAGACACTCGATGAGATCTATGATCTGTTTGCGATCAGGATCATCCTCGATACGAAGGAGGAGAAGGACTGCTATCTCGCCTATGCTATTGTCTGCGAGGTGTACACGCCGATTCCGGAACGCTACAAGAATTATATCGCCCTTCCGAAACGCAACGGATACAAGTCCATCCACACCACGGTGCTCGGACCCGACGGGAAAATGGTGGAGGTCCAGATTCGTACCAGGGAAATGCATGAAATCGCGGAGAAAGGTATCGCGGCGCACTGGGCCTACAAGGAGAGTGTGCAGAGCAAGGTGAGCGCCTTCGAAAACTGGATCCGCTGGGTAAGGGAAGTCCTTGAAAGCCCGCCTGCCGCCTCGAACGAGGAGGAAGGCGCGCGGCAGCTCATGGATAACTTCCGGCGCAACCTCTACCAGGATGAAATCGTGGTGTTCACGCCGAAAGGCGATCTCATCGTGCTCCCCAGCGGTGCATCCCCGGTTGATTTCGCATTTGAAATTCATTCCGAGGTCGGACTGCATACGATTGGCGCGAAAGTCAATGGACGCATTGTGCCGCTCAACCGGAAGCTGCACAGCGGTGACCAGGTAGAGATTATCACCTCGCGCAACCAGTATATCAGCACCGACTGGGAGCAGAATGTTGTTACGCACAAGGCGAAAACGGCCATTCGCCGCTTCGTCAATGAGCAGACCAAGCAGGTCCTGCAGAAGGGGCGCGAGAAATGGGAGCGCAAAGCCAAGAAACTCAAAATCCCCCTCGATGAAGCGCCGCTGCTGAAGGCGGCCCAGGTGCTCCGCTTTCCCGGTCTCAGCAAAATGATGGTTGCGCTCGCAAAGGATGAACTAACCGTCGACGAGATCGTCAAAGCCGTTCAGTCTGAACCGGATTCCCCCGATCAGGAGCAGGCGGTTCCGAAGAAGGATCAGCAGCAGGTGTTCGAGGAATTCGCCGATGTGGCCCGCAGTGAACAGGGACTGATGATCCAGGGACAGCGGACGGCGGATATCGAGTATGAGTTCGCCCGCTGCTGCAGTCCGCTTCCTGGCGACGATGTGATTGGTTTCGTCACGCTTGGCCATGGGATAAAAGTGCATCGACGCAGCTGCCGCAACATCCAGCGACTTCTGCACGATACCAGCAACGGGAGCATGCGCGATCGGCTTATTGAGATCGCCTGGCCGGGTGTGGGCGATTCCGAGTATCTCGGAGGGATTCGCATCGAGGGCGAGGACAGACCGGGTATTCTCAACGAAATCGCCCTTGCCGTCACAAGTTACCGCAACACAAATATTCGCAGTGTTAACATAGAGTCAGAAGATTCCTTTTTCCAGGGCTCGGTTCTCGTTTCCGTGCACGATCTCGACCATCTGCAGCGGCTGATCGAGCGCCTGAAGAAGGTCAAGGGCATCTCGCACGCCGAGCGATACGTCGAGATGTCATAATCCCACATGGAGGAGCAAAAATGAAAGACAAGGTCCCCACATTAACACGAAAGGACATTGCCCGAAAAGTTGCCGATCAACTCTCCCTGAAAATCCAGGATGCCGATACCATGGTCGATGCAGTGCTGACGTCTGTACGAGAACTGCTGATGACCGCGGATCCTGAAGTACGACTTGAGGTCCGCGATTTCGGCGTCTTCGAAGTCAAGCTGACCAAGGCCAAGCCGCGAGCGCGCAACCCGAAAACAGGAGACAAGGTGTATGTTCCTCCACGCAGAAAAACACATTTCAAGCCGAGCAAGCTGCTGAAATCTTTCCTGACGAAACCGCTCAGCCCGCAGGCCGAGGCGCGGTTGATCGAAAGGGGGCTCGAGGGCAACGGAAGCGGAAACGTTGAGAAACCTGTCGAGGACCTCGTTGCACAGTAGCGGCAGAATTCTGGCCATCGATTTCGGGGAGCGCCGCATTGGACTGGCGCTCTCCGATGAACTGGGGATGATTGCCTCGGGTGCCGGGACCATCCCGAACGATGACAGGTCGATACCCCATATCGTCGGCCTGGTGACGGAACGCGGAGTGATCCGCGTCATCGTCGGGCTGCCGCTGACCCTGAAAGGTGAACAGGGCGACTCCGCACGTCTGGTGCACGGCTTTGTCGAAGCATTGGAAAAGTCCATCGGCGTTCCGGTGCAGCTTGTCGACGAGCGCTTTACCTCTTCAATGGCCACCCAGGCCATTCGTGACATGGGGGTAGGCAGGAAAAAGAGAAGGGACAAGGGAAAAGTGGACGAAATCGCCGCGGTGATTCTGCTGCAGGGATATCTTGATTCGCAGTAATGCAAATGCGGCTGTCCGGGATCCCGCTCTGTCGCGGGAATCCTGAACAGCCGCATTGCTGTCATTAATGATGCTGAAGGAGGGTCAGGGCGTATCGACCCAGTCCGCGATAAACACATTGGTGTCGCCGGGCTTGCGATTGTTCCTGTTCGAACAGAACACGAGCGTCTTGCCATCGCGGGTGAACATGGGGAAACCGTCGAACTCTTCGTGATTCGTGATCCGGGTCAGTCCGGTGCCGTCGATATTGATGATGTACAGATCGAAATTGCGTGGATTCTCCGAATCCATGTTCGAACTGAATACGATGCGCTGGCCGTCCGGATGCATGTACGGAGCGAAATTGGCCATGCCGTTGTCGGTCACCTGCCGGATATTGCTCCCGTCAGCGTCCATCACGAATATCTCGAGGTTTGTCGGCCGGACGAGATTCTCCGAAACGAGTTCCCTGTAGGCTGCGAGTTCCTCTTCCGTTTCCGGTCGGCTCGCACGGAACACTATCTTCGAACCGTCGGCGGAAAAGAACGGGCCGCCATCGTATCCCTTGCTGTAGGTCAGGCGCCGGACATCGCTCCCGTCGATGTTCATCGAATAGATCTCGGGATCGCCGTCGCGCGTCGAGGTGAAAACGATCCGGTCGCCATTGGGAGAGACCGTCGCCTCGGCATCGTAACCCTCGGTGGCGAATAGTTTTTTGAGCCCCGTCCCGTCGCGGCGAATCGTATAGATATCGAATTCCGGATAGAGTTTCCAGACATAGCCCCTGCTCTGATCGGGAGACGGCAGGCAGCCGGGATCATGGGCCTCGGTGGAGGAGAAGACCACGGTCTCATCGCCGGGCAGCCAGTACGAGCAGGTTGTTCGCCCCTTCCCGGATGACAGCCGCTGCATGTTTTCGCCGTCGATGGTCATCGTGAAAATCTGGTCGCACTCCATGGTCGCGGTGCGGCGCTGGAAGGTCAGCATGCTCTCGTCGAATGAAAGATATGCCTCGGCGTTTTCTCCTTCGAAGGTGAGCTGCCGGATGTTGCGCAGATGTGTTTCGCCCGGGAGCAGCAGGGTATCGGCCGCTGCGGTCTGCCCATCCTGGCGGGTGTTGTTCCCGCACGCCATGAGCAGGAGGATGGGGGCAAAAAACATAGCAATATGAAAGGTTCTCATAGGACCTCTGATAACTCTGAGATGATGGATGGGAATTTTATTCCGCAGTAGCGGCCCGAAGGGTAACGACGGGGCAGGTTGCATAGCGAACGACGCGCTGTGCAATGCTGCCGATGAAGAAATGCTCGAGGCCGCTGCGCGCATTGGTGGCGATGACGATCATGTCCGCATCGACCTCCTTGACGTAGGTCAGGATTTCCTCGGCGGTTTCACCTTTTCGGAGCGCCCGCTCAACGGGAGCGCCGATATTCGCTTCATCAAGCACCGTGTTGCATCGGTCCTCGATCTCTCGCAGCATGACCTGCTCGACGACGTCCTCACTGAGATCGAAGGTGCGCATCGAAAGCACTGAGAAGACATCCTGATAGACATGAAGCATGTGGAGGCTCGCTCCGTATATGCGTGCAAGGTTCGCTGCGGTGCGCAGCAGAGGGACTGTGGCAGCAGAAAAATCTACCGGGACGACGATCGTGGAGGCGCGTTCGAGCATTGAGGTAAATTACTGGGAGGCCTGACGGGATTTATAGACGTGATACAGAATGGACTTGATCGACTCTGCCGTGGACTCAGGACAGCGCACGTGACGGGCGTGTTTGATCAGACACAGCTTTGTGGCAATGTTCAGCTGATATTCACCGAGCAGATCGGGCCGTTCATGAACGACATGCTGCAGAAAGTCAATCTGATCCTCGCTGAGACCACTGACGTCCTTATCGGCAAGCGCGCTGATGAATTCTTTCAGCTGCTCGTCAGATAATTTCATCGGATCGTGTGTATTCATGATGGGATTCAACCGCACGTTCTGGATGATAAAACTGTTCGCTCGCTTCGACGCGGCTTTCCAGCCGCACTTATGACGCTTCTTCCATGTCAGCACCGTTGGACGCCGAACCCGCGTCTTTGGTCCGCTTGCGCTTCCGCTCCTTGTCTTCAAAACCACGCTGCATGGCATAATCATAAAGTTTGGACCGGAGCATTTTTCGGCCACGATGGAGTCTGGACCGAACGGTACCGATGGGGCACTCGACGAATTCCGCGATTTCCTCATAGGTGAATCCTTCAATATCGCAGAGGATCACCACAGTTCTGAATTCCTCCGGAAGGGTCTCCAGTGCTGTCGAGACATCGTCATCGAGGATGTTCGAGAATATCCGTTCCTCAAGATCGTTCGGGTCCGTCGATTCCGCGCGAATGCTGTGATAGAACTCTTCAACATCGTTGTAATCGACCTTGTCGGGTTCCTTCGAGGTGCGCCGATAGATATTGATGAACGAATTTTTCATTATCCTGAACAGCCATGCCTTGCAGTTCGTTCCCTGTTCGAACTTGTCGAAGAAACGATAGGCCTTGAGGTAGGTCTCCTGCAGCAGGTCGTCGGCCTCGTCAGGATCGGTGGTCATACGAAGGGCGAAATTGTACAGTGCGTCCATGTGCGGCAGTGCCTCACGTTCGAAATCGAGATGGCGCTTGCGCAGAACCTCGGCGGCTTCCTGGGACGCGGGGTCTCCCGATGAAATTTCCTCTTGAATCTCGGGATTGAGGACAGTCATAAACCTCCAGCATGATAAATCAGTAGACACATAATATAGTCAGAGCCTTGATACGGATCAAAAACACGGCGTCATCCTGTTATATACGTGAATTCTCCGTCCGTTTCATTTTGATTATCGCCGCGTTTCTTCTATATTTTCAATTAAGATATGATTAATCTTCTTTGCTGCCAAGTCAATTGCCCCGTAGAAAAAAATCCGTACCAATTGTGGTTGAATCTCAGCGCTGGACTCTTGCAAAAGTAACCGCCGCCGTATGTCCCGAGTGTCACGCGTCGGCACTGTATCGCAGTCACACGACCTCGACGTTCGAGGAGAAGCGAAAACAACTTGGACACAAACGCCCTTATCGCTGCCATGCATGTCAGTGGCGCGGCTGGCTTGAAGACGCCCAACTGCGGTATTCCGCGGAGGGCATGAAGGAAAAGACCCGGACATCTGCTCAGCAGGACGTGGCTATTCCGGAAATCTCTCTCGATGCCCCTCTCCCGACTGACAGGGGGGAGACCCGGCAGGAAGACGAACTGCGGGAAGAACTGCCCGATTTCGAGAATAACGCACAGGAGCCGGTTTCCAGAAAGGTGTCTCCGGGGTTTCACCGCCATGCCCGTCATAAAACCCTCGCCTGTCCCAAGTGTGCGGAGCAAACGCTCTATCGGTCACGCTCTCGTGGACTCGGTGAAACCCTGCGTAAAAAGCTGACGAATCGACGCCCGTATCGCTGCCATCGCTGCGGCTGGCGGGGATGGCTCAGCAAAGGATTCTAATTTGGAATACATGTTTGTTTTTACACCACAAATCATGGATTGACACATGCAGATCTCAAAATCCGCTGGATATGCGGTTCACGGTCTCGGGTACCTTATCACCCGTGGGACGGATCAGCCGGTTCAGATTTCGGAAATCGCCGAGGATCAGGATGTCTCGAAAACATACCTGGCCAAAATTTTTCAGCAGCTATCCACAGCTCGTATCGTTGTCGGACACCGCGGGGTCACCGGAGGATACATCCTGGCACGGAACCCGGATGAAATCACCCTTGTGGATATCATCGAGGCTGTTGACGGACCGATCATCCGCCGCCACTGCTGTCTCGGACTCTTCGGTTGCCCGATCAAGGATAAATGTGTTGTACTCGACGCCTTCAATGACGCCAATGAGAAGTTCGTGGATTCCCTTCGCAGAATCACACTCAAGAATGTCGTCAGCGGCATGACCAAGGTGAAGGCGCCTTTCCTCGCTGTAAAGAGCGGCAGAAACTGATGCCGGTCGCTGATATTCTGCGCAGTCTTCATCGATCATCTGCCGGGATGAGCGACAGGACGTGATGTTCTCGCTGGAACACCGGGACGCCGGAAGCAAGGCGCGTGCCGGCAGCGTCATGACGGATCATGGAACGATCCGCACTCCCGTGTTCATGCCGGTTGGCACGCAGGGAACCGTCAAGGCGGTTCAGCAGCGTGAGTTGATCGAAATCGACGCGCAGATCATCCTCTCAAACACCTACCATCTGGCTCTCCGACCCGGTCCTGCCGTACTCGAACAGGCGGGCGGACTTCACCGCTTCATGCAGTGGCATCGCCCCATTCTCACTGACAGCGGGGGATACCAGGTGTTCTCCCTGACCGAACTGCGGAAAATTGATCATGACGGAGTGACTTTTCGGTCTCATATCGATGGCTCGCGTCATCGTTTCACACCGGCAGGCGTCATCGACATGCAGCGCAGCATCGGGTCGGATATCATGATGATTCTCGATGAATGTCCCCCCGCGGACTGTGGATATGAATACGCGCGCCGCAGTCATGAACTCACTCTGCAGTGGGCCCGCGAGGCGCGTGAGCACCTTGAGCGCAGCAGACCGCGCTACGATCACGCCCAGGCCGCGTTCGGCATCGTGCAGGGGAATGTGTTCGAGGACCTGCGCGCAATGAGTGCGCATGGCCTGATGGAACTCGACTTCGACGGCTATGCCATCGGCGGCCTCGCTGTCGGCGAACCCGCGGATGTCATGTACCACATCACCGACTGGGTGACCGACATTCTTCCCGCGGAACGTCCCCGCTATCTCATGGGTGTCGGCACGCCCGTGAACATTGTGGAATCAATTGCACGCGGTGTCGACATGTTTGACTGCGTCATGCCGACACGCAATGGTCGAAACGCAATGGTCTTTACGCGCGAGGGTCCGCTTACAATCAAAAAGGAACGTTATCTCGATGATCAGCGTCCCATTGACGAGGAGTGCGAATGCACTGTCTGCCGCACGTTCACACGTTCCTACATCTGTCATCTCTTTCGCGCGAAAGAAATTCTCGCGCTGCAGCTCGCATCCGTCCACAATCTTGCATTCTATCTTGGATTGACGCGCGACGCGCGAAATGCTATCTTAAACGATCAGTTCTCTGTCTGGAAAGATGCCTTCATCGACCGGTATCTCGCAGAGAAGGCGGAATAGTCCGACGAACCCAGTATAATACAGGAGCACACCCGTGATTGATCTTTTTCTTGCCATGGCGCCTCAGCAGGGCGGCAGCGGCGGCGGCGGAATGCTGAGCACGCTCATCTTCTTCGCCCTGATTTTTGTGATTTTCTATTTCATGATCCTTCGTCCGCAGCAGAAGCGCGCCAAGGAGCGGCAGAAAATGCTCGACAGCCTGAAGAAGGGTGACAAGGTCGTGACATCAGGGGGCATGCACGGGAAGATTGTCAACGTGGATGAAAAAACCGTTCTTCTTGACGTCGGTGACAATCTCAAGCTGAAATTCGACCGCTCCGCGGTCAATACGGTCACACGCGAAGCATCGGGCGAATAATTACAGGATCTGCCGACATGGCACAGTCTTTCAACACCATCGACGAAGCGATCGAGGCGATTCGCTCCGGTGAGATCATTATCGTCGTCGATGACGAGGATCGCGAGAATGAGGGCGATTTCGTCTGCGCAGCGGAACTCGTAACTGACGACATGGTCAACTTCATGGTACGGCACGGCAGAGGTATGGTCTGTGTTCCTCTGACCGAGGAGCGCATGGACCAGTTGCAGCTCGGCATGATGGTTGACGGGAATACCGCATTGCACGGCACGAATTTTACGGTCACCGTGGATTATATCCATGGCACGACAACGGGGATTTCCGCAGCCGATCGCGCCGCAACAATCCGTGCGCTCGCCTCGGAGGATACAAAGCCCTCCGATCTGGCACGACCGGGACACATTTTTCCCCTCAAAGCAGTCAAAGGCGGAGTGCTGCGTCGTGCCGGGCACACCGAAGCGGTCGTCGATCTTGCCCGCATGGCGGGACTGCAACCGGTCGGTGTGGTCTGTGAAATCCTCAAGGAAGACGGCACGATGGCGAGGACCAACGAGCTGTTCGCCATTGCGGAGGAGTACGGGCTGAAGATCATCGCGGTCAACCAGCTCATCGAGCAGCGCGTGAAACAGGAGAAACTCGTCAAGAAGGAGATCGTGACGCATCTCCCAACGCGCTACGGTGAATTCGAGATCCATCTGTATACAAACCTTGTCGACAACAAGGAGCACCTTGCCCTCGTCAAGGGAACGATCGATGACGGTGAGCCAGTCCTCGTGCGTGTCCATTCCGAATGCCTGACCGGAGACACATTCGGGTCACTGCGATGTGACTGCAAGGATCAGCTCAACGCGGCCATGATGACGGTTGAGCGCGAAGGACGCGGCGTCGTACTGTACATGCGCCAGGAAGGACGCGGCATCGGGCTTGGCAACAAGCTGCGCGCCTACAACCTCCAGGACGCCGGCTATGATACTGTGCAGGCCAATATTGAACTCGGTTTCCGGGATGACCTGCGCGACTACGGTATCGGAGCGCAGATCCTCGCCGATCTCGGCATCCGCAAAATGCGTCTGCTGACGAACAATCCGAAGAAAATCGTCGGACTGAAGAGCTACGGTCTCGAGATCGTCGAACGCGTGCCCATCGAAAGCATGCCGAACGACATCAACGAGTACTATCTGCGAACCAAACGCGACAAGATGGGACATCTGATCATGCATCAGCACAGCTGATCCGCTGCGGCGTCCCCGACGACCGCTTGACTCATATCGGTCGTTCAGCGTATATTATTTCATTGTAGCCAGAATTCCCGCGGGGAATACTGGCTACGCTTTTTATTATCTCAAAATCCGGATATAAGAACGGAGTGCACTGTGGAATCGAAAGGAACGGTCTATCTGACGCGTGAGCGCATGATGGAGCTCGAGAAGGAGCTTCAGCACATGAAATCCCATGGCCGCCGGGAAATGGCGGAAAAGATCTCTGAAGCGCGTTCGCACGGTGATTTAAGTGAAAACGCGGAATATGATGCGGCCAAGGAAGAACAGGGCCATTTTGAACTGCGTATCAGCAAGCTCGAGGAGCTGCTTTCCCGCGCCCGCATCATCGATAAGAACGATCTCCCCAAAGATGCCGTCTACATCCTCTCCGATGTCACACTCGAAGATCTGAAGAACGGCGGTACGGTAACGTACAAGCTGGTTTCCCAGGAAGAGGCGGATTTCGAGAAGAACAAGATCGCGGTTACGTCCCCGATCGGCAAAGCCCTGATGAAAAAGAAGAAAGGCGATATCGTGAAGGTGGTGGTCCCCGCTGGCACACTAGAATACAAAATTCTCGACGTCGCCTGAATACTCCGCAAATTCCTCAGTGCATCTCGATCCGTCCCCTGCGGCGGATCGATTTTTTTGTATGCCGGGGACTGTGCTTCCCGGTGCGACACAGCGCGTCACAGTGCGTCACAGCGCGTCACAGTGCGTCACAGCGCGTCTCAGGGCGTCACAGCGCGTCACAGCGCTTCGAGCTGTGCCAGCCAGGTCTCTGCCTGCTGAAGTGTCGCGCGGCGTTCCTCTGCATCCATGCGATCAAAAACACGGTACATCTGCGCCATGCGCGGGTTACCCGAAAAACGATCGCGATGCCGTTCAAGAAAATGCCAGTACAGACTGTTGAAGGGACAGGCATCATCGCCATGGCGTTTTTTTCGATCGTAGCGGCATCCGCCGCAGTAATCACTCATCCTGTTAATATAGTTGGCGGATGATACGTAAGGTTTGCTGCCGACGATACCTCCGTCCGCATACTGGCTCATGCCGCGTGTATTCGTGATTTCCACCCACTCGATGGCGTCGATATAGATGCCGAGGTACCAGGAGTCCACCTCATCGGGATCGATGCCCGCGAGCAGCGCGAAGTTTCCCGTCACCATCAGTCGCTGGATATGATGCGCATAGGCATGCTCGAGTGACTGACTGATCGTATGACGCATGCATGACATTCCGGTTTCTGCCGTCCAGAAAAATGCGGGCAGTGCGCGGTCATGTCCGAGGGCGTTCATCTCCGCGTATTCCGGCATATGCGCCCAGTATATTCCCCGCATGTACTCCCGCCATCCGAGAATCTGACGGATGAACCCTTCCACCTGCGGCAGGCCGTATCGTGCGGGATCGTTTCTCCATGAATCTTCCGCCGCTCGTATCACCTCCATCGGATGCAGCAGCTTGACATTGAGCGCGAATGAAAGCAGGGAATGAAAGAGGAAGGGACTGCCGGTGGACATGGCATCCTGCCAGGTTCCGAAATGCGGGAGTGCGTGCTCGATGAACTGTGCGAGTCTCTGCAGGGCCTGCCCGCGTGTGACGGGCCAGGCCAGTGCGTTTGCATCGATGTTTCCCATCGTGTCCACGCCGGAATGTCTGAGCATGGACGCAATGTCGGTGACATCCGTGCGCAGGTCGGTGCCCCCCGGCGCTTCGACTTCCCCGTTCCAGCGTTTTCTGTTTTCCCTGTCATAATTCCAGCGGCCGCCGGCCGGTTCACCGTTCTCCATCAGTACGTCATGTTTCCGGCGCATATCGCGATAGAAACGCTCCATGAGGTACTGTGTTTTTCCGGCAAACATGTTTTCGACATCCTTCCGCTCGGTCAGGAAATGGCCGCTGTCGACGGCGCCGCAGGGGAGGGATGTCGATTCGGCGAACTCACGCAGCTGGTGGTCCAGCCGGTATTCGTCCGGCAGCATGTATTCGATACGGTCGGCCCCTGCTTCCGCTGCGATTGAGGAAAGATTTGCCGGGATATCCTGCCTGTTGTCCGCATCGTCGAGACGGAGGTATCGTACCCGATGTCCCTGTTCCTCCAGTGTGGCGGCAAAGGCGCGCATCGCCGCGAAGAATGCCGCGATTTTCTGTATATGATGCCTTGCGTAATCAGTTTCCTGTCGCACCTCCATCATGAGGAACGTGACATCCGGGGAGGGACGCGTGAACCATGGATGACCGATATGCAGCTGGTCGCCGAGAACAAGGCGGAGTGTCATGGCAGATCCTGTTTCGGGAGAAAAAACAGAGCCCGCGGAATCGTTCCGCGGGCTCGCTGTGACTGTGAGAAGACAATCAGTTAACGGGATATTCCACGGTCGCCGGCGGCATCTCTTCGCCTTCCTCCTGAAGGAAGGTGTCGAACCAGCGCATCGTACGCATGATGTAATCGAGGCGCGCGGGATTGCGACGGTTGCCGTGTCCCTCGCCGGGATACCAGATCAGCCGCACGGGTGCCTCGCCATGCAGCTTCAGCGAACGGTACAGCTCGAGACTCTGGCTTGGGTGGACGCGGGGATCCTCTTTTCCGTGAAGGATCAACGTGGGAGTTTCGCTCTGATCGGCGTACTTCACAGGACTCCGGTCCCAGACTTTCTCCATGTTCTCATGGGTCCAGATGCCCCAGTGCACGTAATAATCCTCGTAGGGGATGTCCGTCGTATTGCGCTTTGAGATCTGGTTCGAGACGCCGACGAACACGACAGCGGCCGCGAAGCGGTCAGTATGTTTCGTCGCACCCCAGGCGGAGAAATACCCGCCGTAGGATCCCCCTCCGATACCGACACGGTCCTCGTCGACGAAGCCGCGGTCCACGAGCGCGTCGATACCGTCGAGCACGTCATTGAATTCCTTCCCTGCGAGATCCCCCAGACCCATCTTGAGAAACTCCACGCCGCGGCCGGTGCTGGCGCGGTAATTCGGCATGAAGACGAAGTAATCCTTCGCTGCCGCGACCTGTCCCCAGTTGCCGTAGCTGGACACCCAGCCGTTGTGATAGGACGACTCCGGGCCGCCGTGAATGTCGACGATCAGCGGGTATTCCCTGCCGGGTTCATAGTTGAGGGGATAGATGAGCACGGAGGTGATGCTGAGTCCGTCGCGCGCCTCGTACACAAAGCGCTCCTGCCGGGCAAGGCGCACGCCCGCGAGCCAGGGATTCGAGTTGGTTCGACGCTGGAGGTTGCCGTCCCGATAGGTGAAGAGCTCATAGTGATGCTGTGGCGTGGAAGCGGAAAACACCGCGGTGCCGCCCGCGAAGGACACACCTCGCATGACCGCTTCGCCCGGTTCGATCAGCAGGCGGCTCGAGGGTGCGCCGACCGGCTGTTCGCGCAGTGTAATGTCCACTCCTTCCTCCGAGGTATACAGAAGCGTGTTTTCATCTCGCCAGGCAATATCGGTAACCGTACCTTCGAAGTCCTCGGTGTAATTGCGCAGTTCCGCGAAATCCCGGCTCACCGGCACGTCGGCCACGAAAATCGATCCCTCCTTTGAATCCCAGACAGCCACGGCGGAAATGAAGGCGAGGCGGCTGCCGTCGGGACTCCATGCCATCTTGCCGAGCTTGCCGGGATTTTCCACGAGCTTCGTCAGCGCACCGGTGGCGGGATCGAGCAGATGGATGCGCTTGAACATGTAGGAATGATCAACGAGATTTTTCGGCGCGATTGCGGCGGCGATGAATTTCCCGTCCGGGCTCCAGTCGATATCGAACGCCGAAACTCCTTCCGTCATCCGTCTCGTCTCTCCTGTCGGAATGGTGCGCACGTAAATGTTCCGGTCCGGATTCAGTTCCTCGTACACCTCGGCGTTGAATCCCATGGCCTCAAGCTTTTTTTGGTCGGGATCACCGGGCTCGGTCGCGATATAGGCAACCTGACTGCCGTCGGGACGCAGGGTGTAGCCACGGACACCTGTCGGGCTGTCGGTGAGCGGAAACGCCTCGCCTCCGTCAAGCCGAATTCCATATACCTGCGGACGGGGAGAGTCTTCCAGGTTTGCCATGAAGGTGATCATGCGGGAGTCCCCGCTCCAGCCGAGGCTGTACACCACTTTTTTCCCGGAGATGTAGGCACGGGATTCCCCGCTGCTGAGATCCAGCACGTGAAGTTCGCGGAAGTCCCCGCCGGGGGAGTCGTCGAACGGGCGTGGTACGAGCAGTGTATAGGCGACATGGCGTCCGTCAGGAGATATCTCCGCTTCGATGACCTGCTTGAGATCGAAGATATTCCGCTCGGTGAGGATGTCCTGCGCCTGCAGCGGCAGTATCGGGAGGATGAATAAGAGAATGAACATCGGGCGTATGATGCGTTTCATCATTGCGCAACCTCGCTGTTGTACATGTCTGTGGCTCATGGATTCGGCCCCGTAAAAAGCCGATACAGTAAAAGTGCCGCGGGGGCACGGAAAGTTCCACGTGATGCGGAATCTTTCGCACCACAGGCTTGTTTTGAAACTGCAATCTTGACACTTTTGTACAGATTGCGTGTATGAAATGTGGAAACGAAGGACATTCATAGAGGACAGCATGAGTACCGAAGCACAGGATCTTGAGAAACTGACCGGTGGGGAATACAAGTACGGCTTCGTCACCGATATCGAAACGGACACTGTTCCGAAGGGCCTTGACGAGGATGTCATCCGGCTGATATCGAAGAAGAAGAACGAGCCGGAATGGCTTCTCGAGTGGCGCCTGAAAGCCTTTCGCGTGTGGCAGAAAATGAAAGAGCCCACATGGGCGTATGTCGATTATCCCGAGATTGATTATCAGGATATCTCGTACTATTCCGCCCCCAAGGTGAAAGAACGTCCGAAAAGTCTGGACGAAGTTGACCCGGAGCTTCTGGCCACCTATGAAAAACTCGGCATTCCGCTCAAGGAGCAGGAAATGCTTGCCGGCGTCGCGGTTGACGCGGTGTTCGACAGTGTCTCCGTCGCTACCACGTTCAAGGAGAAACTGCAGGACATGGGCATCATCTTCTGTTCTTTCTCGGAAGCGGTTCAGGAACATCCGGAGCTTGTGAAGAAATATCTCGGGTCGGTTGTTCCTCCCGCCGACAATTTCTTCGCCGCACTCAATTCCGCCGTCTTTACCGATGGATCCTTCGTGTACATCCCCAGCGGTGTCCGCTGTCCGATGGAACTTTCCACGTATTTCCGCATTAACACGCTCGGAACGGGACAGTTTGAGCGCACGCTGATTGTTGCGGAAGACAGTTCCTACGTCAGTTATCTCGAGGGCTGCACGGCTCCCATGCGCGATGAAAATCAGCTGCATGCAGCCGTGGTCGAGCTTGTCGCTCTCGACAACGCGGAGATCAAGTATTCAACGGTGCAGAACTGGTACCCGGGCGACAAGGAAGGGAAGGGCGGCATCTACAACTTCGTCACCAAGCGCGGCAAATGCGCCGGCGTCAATTCCAAGATTTCCTGGACGCAGGTGGAGACCGGTTCCGCGATTACATGGAAGTACCCGAGCTGCATTCTGCTTGGAGATAATTCGGTCGGGGAATTCTACTCGGTGGCCGTGACCAACAATCGCCAGCAGGCGGATACAGGGACCAAGATGATTCATATCGGGAAAAATACCCGCAGCACAATCGTATCGAAGGGGATTTCCGCCGGGCGCAGCCAGAACGTCTATCGCGGACTGGTGAAAATCATGAAAAACGCCGACGGCGCCCGGAATTTTTCGCAGTGCGACTCGATGCTGATGGGTGACAAGTGCGGTGCGCACACCTTCCCGTACATCGAAAACAACAACAGCACCGCGCAGATGGAGCACGAGGCCACGACCTCGAAAATCGGCGAAGATCAGATTTTCTACTGCAATCAGCGCGGGATCGATACTGAAGATGCAGTGAACATGATCGTCAACGGCTTCTGCAAGGAAGTGTTTCGTGAGCTGCCGATGGAGTTCGCCGTGGAGGCGCAGAAGCTTCTCGGCATCAGCCTGGAAGGCAGCGTCGGTTGATCGCCGCGTACAGCGCGTATCACCTGAACACAGAAAGAAATTGAATATATCAGCGAGTTAACACGAGGAGTCATACATGCTTGAAATTCGAAATCTGCACGCCGAGGTGGAAGGAAAAGAAATCCTCAAGGGCGTGAACCTGAAAGTCGAGGCCGGGGAGATCCATGCGATCATGGGACCCAACGGTTCCGGCAAAAGCACTCTGGCCGGAGTGCTGGCGGGTCGGGAACTCTACGAGATTACGGAGGGTGAAGTCATCTACAAGGGACGGAATCTTCTGGATCTCTCCCCGGAAGAGCGTGCCTGCGAGGGCATGTTCCTGGCCTTTCAGTATCCCGTCGAGATCCCCGGTGTCAGCAATACCTATTTTCTGAAGGCGGCACTCAACGCGATCCGAAAGTACCATGGGCTCGAAGAACTCGACGCCGTTGATTTTCTGGCGCTCGTCAAGGAGAAGATGCAGCTTGTGGAAATGAAGCCGGAACTGCTCAATCGTCCGGTGAATGAGGGCTTCTCCGGCGGCGAGAAAAAACGCAACGAGATCCTGCAGATGGCCGTACTCAATCCCACGCTGAGCGTCCTCGACGAGACGGATTCCGGCCTGGATATCGATGCCCTGCGTATTGTCGCAAACGGGGTGAACAAACTGCACTCGCCGGAAAACGCCACGATCGTTGTGACGCATTACCAGCGTCTCCTCAACTATATTGTTCCCGATCGCGTTCACGTGCTCGTCGATGGCCGCATCGTCAAATCGGGCGACAAGGACCTCGCGTTCCATCTCGAGGAGCAGGGATACGACTGGGCGCGCGACCTGCATGAACCTGTCGAAAACGAATCGTAGAGGGAGTGAATAAGGATGAAACAGGACAAGGCACTACAGACATTCAGAACCAGCTTCGAGGAGTTCGAGAAAGGACTGAACGGCGAATACTCCTCTCCGGTCCACGCCCGGCGGCGCGACGCGATGAAGCGGCTTTCTGAAACGGGCTTCCCGACCCTGCGAGACGAGGAGTGGCGCTACACGAATCTGGCTGCACTGCTGGAGACCGAGTACGTGCGGCCGACACAGAAGGCCGCGGTGGATTTCTCGGCTGTCGATACAAAACGCTTTCTTGATATCGGTCAGATGCTGCGCCTGGTCTTCATTGACGGCGTGTATGCTCCCGAGCTGTCGGATCTTTCAACGGCATCCGGGAAACTGCGGGTGCAGGACCTCGCCACTGTCATCAATGAGCAGCCCGACGAGGTGCTCTCGCTCACCGGTGCAGTCGATGAAGGAGCGCGGCACCCGTTCACCATGCTCAACGACGCATTTACCGAGCAGGGAGCGCTGATCCACGTTGGCCAGGGGGCAGCGGAACTGCCGCCCGTGCATCTGCTTTTCCTCGCAAGTGGTGGAGCGAAGCCCCTGCTGATCACGCCCCGCATTCTGATCAGGGCGGAAGCGAACAGTGAGATCGATGTGATCGAGCAGTACGTGGCACTCGGTGATGGCGCGTACTTTACCAACGCGGTCGTGGAGTCGCATGTGGCGGAAAACGCGCATGTGCATCATTACAAGATTCAGGAGGAAGGACCCGCAGCCTATCACGTCGCGGCCAGCTATGCCCGCGTCGCGCGTTCCGGATCCTACTCGAATCATTACTTCGGTTTCGGTGCACGTCTGCTTCGCAATAATCTTCACCTGGTGCTCGATGACGAGGCGGCGGAGTGCACGATGAACGGGCTGTTCATGCCGATGGCGAAGCAGCATATGGATCATCATACCGTTATCGATCATGCGAAGCCCCACTGCAACAGCCATGAGCTGTACAAGGGACTGCTGTTCGACGAGGCACGCGGCGTGTTCAGCGGCAAGATTATCGTGCGTCAGGACGCGCAGAAAACGGATGCGAAACAGTCGAACAACAATCTGCTGCTCTCGGAGAATGCTCTGGTCGACACCAAGCCGCAGCTCGAAATCTGGGCGGATGATGTCAAGTGCACCCACGGCGCGACCATCGGCAGACTCGATGATGACGCCATGTTCTATCTTCGCTCCCGTGGTTTGCCGAAGGAACAGGCGCATAGTGTGTTGGCGTATGCGTTTGCCAGCGAACTGGTTTCGCACGTCCGCCTCGAACCTCTGCGCCAGCATCTCGATGACGCAATTCACAGACGTTTGGAACGATCAGGTATCGAGTAATGAATACGACCTGGAAAGATGACACAGTGACTCTCGCCCGCTCGGTCAACGCCGTACGTTTCGATGCGGAGAAAGCCCGGGCCGATTTCCCCGCGCTCCACCAGGACGTCCACGGTCAACGGCTCGTCTATCTCGACAGCGCGGCTTCCACACAGAAGCCGCAGGTCGTGATCGACACGTTGTCGGAATTTTACAGCCGACAGTATTCCAACGTGCACCGTGGCGTTCATCATCTCAGTCAGATCGCCACGGATCTTTACGAGGGCGCGCGGAGTACCGTTCGTTCGTTTCTCAACGCGCGTCACGACGAGGAGATCGTTTTTGTGCGTGGCACCACGGAAGCCATCAATCTCGTGGCGCAGACCTTCGGACGATCCGAGATCGGACCGGGGGATGAGGTCATCGTTTCCGAAATGGAGCATCACGCGAACATCGTTCCCTGGCAGATGATCTGCCAGGAGAAGGGCGCACAGCTGCGTGTCATTCCCATTGACGCGAATGGCGATCTCCAGCTCGATCATTTCGAGGAAATGATTACGCCACGGACGAAGATCGTTGCGGTCACGCATGTCTCGAATGCTCTTGGAACAGTGAATCCTGTGCGCGAGATCATTCGCATCGCGCATGCATACAACGTGCCTGTGCTGCTCGACGGTGCGCAGTCCTCACAGCATCTCCCGATCGATGTGCAGGAACTCGACTGCGATTTCTTCACCCTGAGCGGACATAAAATTTACGGCCCCACGGGCATCGGCGTTCTGTACGGAAAGCGGGAACTGCTCGAGCGCATGCCGCCGTACCAGGGTGGTGGAGACATGATTCTGTCGGTCACATTCGAAAAAACGACATACAATGAAATCCCCTACAAATTCGAGGCGGGAACACCGAACATCGCCGGCGCGATCGGGCTTGCCGCGGCACTGAAATATTTCCGAGGGTTCGATATCGATGCGCTTGTGGCGCATGAAAAGGAACTCCTGGATTACGCAACCGGGCGTCTGGAGGATATCGATGCACTGCGCATGATCGGTACCGCGAGGGAACGTGCCAGCTCTCTCTCCTTCACGCTCTGTGCCGTGCACCCCCACGATATCGGCACGATTCTCGACAAGCAGGGAATCGCCATTCGCGCCGGTCATCACTGTGCGCAGCCCGTCATGCAGAAGTTCGGTATTCCGGCGACCGCCCGGGCATCCTTTGCGATGTACAACACCCGGGAAGATGTTGACCGTCTCGTCGAAGGCATCAAGCAGGTTCTGGAGGTATTTACCTGATGGACGACATCCGTGATCTGTACCAGGAAGTCATTCTCGATCACAACAGGCACCCGCACAATTTTCGCAAAATGGAGCATCCCGATGCGACTCTCGAGGGATTCAATCCTCTCTGTGGCGATCATTACACATTCTACCTGAGATTTGACGGAGACCGCATCGACGAAGTCAGCTTCGAAGGCAGCGGCTGCGCGATCTCCAAGGCATCCGCCTCGGTGATGAGCTCAGTGCTCAAGGGAAAAACGCGCGATGAAGCCGATCGGCTGTTCACGCTTTTTACCGGTATCGTCACCGGCAAGATGGACGCAGTAGAGCATCTGGATGAACTCGGCAAACTCGCCGCATTCGTCGGTGTCGCCGATTACCCGGTCCGGGTGAAATGTGCGACGCTGCCCTGGCACACCATGCATGGTGCTCTGCATGGAAAAGATGAAAGCATTACGACGGAATGAGGAGGAATCATGCTGACTGATCAGCAGATGCAGGAAATAGATGAGAACACGATTCACGCGATCAAGAGCTGTTACGACCCGGAGATTCCGGTCAATATCTATGAGCTGGGTTTGATCTACCAGATTCGGGTGAAATCCGATGGAAAAGTATCGATCAAGATGACGCTCACCTCCCCGAACTGCCCGGCAGCGCAGTCGCTGCCCGCGGAGGTCAGGGAGAAGGTTGCCCAGATCAATGGCGTCACCGACGTCGATCTTGACATTGTCTGGGATCCACCCTGGAACCCGTCGATGATGTCGGAAGCTGCAAGACTTGAACTCGGCATATTCTGACCGGCATCGACGCGACGCCTGCAGCTCAGCATTTGAGTGTCGTTTCTGGCACGCGTCGATCCCGTTATTCCCATGACAAAAGGAGATTCATATAGATGTTCGAAAAACTATCCGTGAACCGGGGTCCCATGTACGACCCGGCTGCCGTGCAGCCCATGCGCGATGAACTTACTTTCGTGGGTTTCGAGGAACTGCGCTCGCCTGAGGAGGTGGACCGCGCTGTGAAGGAAACCGATGGCGTGCTTTTTGTCGTCATAAATTCCGTGTGCGGATGTGCAGCCGGGAGCGCGCGTCCCGCCGCGACGCTGGCCCTGCAGCACTCTGTGATTCCCGACCGCATGGTTACCGTTTTCGCCGGGCAGGAGCGTGATGCGACTGAGCGCATGCGCTCGTATTTCAGCGGGTATGCGCCGTCATCGCCCAGCATGGCCATCTTCCGTGACGGGAAACTCGAATTCATGATCCAGCGTCATGACATCGAGGGACGCTCTGCAGAGGAAATCGCGGATGATCTCCGCGACATGTTTGATGCCATGTGCAGCCGTTCGGGTCCCTCGATTCCGTCGCAAAAATACGCTGACCTCGAGCATGCGCGCACCTGCGGCTCCAGGATTCCGAGGATCAACTGACCGGATTGAGTGATGAAGTTCAGCTCCCAGGAAGAATATGGTTTGCGCTGTCTGCTGCAGCTCGCGCGCAGAGGTTCGGATGCGTCCATGACGATCTCGGAGATCAGTGAAGCGGAAGGTCTCTCGTCGTCCTACGTGGCAAAACTGCTCCGCATCCTCCGTCTCAGCGGTTTCGTGGAGAGTGTTCGCGGTCAGGAGGGGGGATACACTCTTTCGCGAACGCCGGAAGCTATTCAGATCAGCGATGTGCTCGCCGCTCTCGGCGGTCGCTTTTACAAGCCGGGGTTCTGTGACCATTTCACGGGAACAGAAGAAATCTGCGCGCATACATTCTCCTGTTCGATTCGACCGCTGTGGCATCGTGTGCAGACCGCCATCGACAGCGTGCTCGACCGCACGACGCTCGCTGATCTTCTCGAAAACAGCAGCGAACCTCTCTATTCGCGACAACTCATCACCCGGGAGCAGATCCAGGTTCCCGAACGCTGATCGCCAGCCGCACGATCACGACCGTATCCCCGCGATGAACCATGTCTGTCGTGGGGATTTTTTTTTCATGGCGCCGGAACCAGTATATTTTACAAGCCATCGTCTGTTTCCCTGTGATGAATCGCGTTTCCAGACAGACCGAACTTCTTCAACTCCTCCGTGTGCTGGCTGCCGAGAGGCTTCGTCCCTCGCAGATTGACCGGTTGGTGGGGCATGCCGTTGCCCTGAGTGTCACCTACATCCACTGGATGGCAAACAAAAAAGGATATCAGCTGCAGCAGCTGGGAATGACGCTCGAAGACCTGGCTTACGACGCCGTTGCGGAACTGTTTGCCGGGGAGGATGAGCACTGCTGTACTGCTCTGCGGAAGGCCCTGCCGGATGAGGCTGCGCGGGGGAGTGACGAAGAACTCCTCGCCACGTTTCACGCGATGCTCTTCAAAAATGTACAGCAGCGCATTGGCAGAATCTTCGCCGAGTTCAATCCACTGTACCGGTATCTTCATAATGCGCTGCGTTCCCATGTCCGTCGCAGACCCGACATCCTCAGCCTCGATATGATCGACGGACGTTGGTTCTGTCTTCGCGATGCGGAGTACGCCCGGCTGGATCTGCCTGCGATACCGCTGCGAGAACTGCGGTATCTGATTCGCCCGTCCCTGCGACACGGGAGATCCCTTTCAGTTTCCGTCCTCCATGCCGTGTTCATCTTTCTTGATGCCCAGGATACCTATCGGAAGGCGATACTCGAGGAGGACGTTCTGCGTATGGCCCGCGATCTGGCCGGGGCGGAACTGGAACACGGCCGGGTGCAGGACGATGAGGCAGGGATGATTCTCGATGCGGGCAGCCTCTCGCGTATTATTGACGAGGCCGTCGATGAGAGCATTCCCTGGGTGGAACACAAGTATGTGCGCCTCGATCGTCTCTCCGTGCAGGAAATGAATCTGTTTTTTGAAGCCATTCGCCTGTATTTCAGGGATTTCATGCAGGAGGGAGAGACGGCGGGACCATTCCATTATCTGCGCGCATGCATGCCGGGGTTGACGCATCAACGCTTCCGGTCCACGTACAGGCACAAATTCGAGTATATTCTCAACCGAATTCTTGAACGGGCGCGGGAGAAGTTTGATCAGCGATGTGATCCAATCCGGATACAAAAATGAAAATTTTTTTTCAAATTTTTTCGCCACCGGGCAGAAATGAACGCTATATAGTACATGAGGACGGTATACAATCTCAAGAGGACATCCTGACATGAAGCATCTGGATATGAAATCGATTCTCACCCTCGCCATGCGTGGGGAGACTGCTTCGCATCTCGATGTCTGCTCGTTCTGCAGGGAACAGTATCAGCTTGCGGTGGATTTTCTTTCATTTTCACCGGATGCCGTTCAACGGGAGGAGGAGACAGAAAGCGCGGGTGCAAAACTTGCGCCGGCGGCCTGGCGTCTGGCAGCCCAGAGCGCTGAAACGGCGGAGCCGATATTCCGGCTTCGCCGTACCTGGTATTTCAACTCCGACGGGAGCATCCTTCGGGTCATTGAAGACACACAGCGGCAGATGCTCACGGGATTTTTCATCTCGGAACAGCGTCCGTCCGAGGAACTGCGTATCCGCTTCGACGGTATTGATCGCGAATTCGTCCCGGATCCCAACGGCGTCTTCGAGATTGGTGCTGCCAGTATCAACATCGAACCCATGCAGGTGACGGTCAGTAATTCGTGAGTTCCTTTGAAATCTCCACACGCCCCGCCGTCCACTGCTGTCTCGCATGCTGAGGTTGTAGCGCGATGACGGACATTGCTTCAGGTTACATTCGAACACCGGGAGAGCTCGATGCCGCTGCCAGGGCGCTTGAGCGAAGCCTGGGGCAGACCCCTTCCCCGATCAAGCGCTTTCTCCTCATCGCGGAATTCGCTTCGCATATCCGTTCCCTGCCGGCGTTCTGGCTGTCGGGATATGTGCCAATTTTTGCGCCCCTGTTCGTCGAACTCGTGCGCCTGCCGTTCATGCGAAATGTCCCTCCCAGTGTCTGGACGGATGCCTACAACTTCCTGATGCTGATTCGTCGCCTCGACTGGGACAGGCGTATTCCGGGATTTGACGATGCCCGGGAGAAAGCCGTGCGGCACACGATTCTCTCCTATGCATTCGTATCATCGCTTCGCGAACTCCACGCATTCCTCATGCAGCACGAAATGGTCGACCGCATACTTGACGAAGCGGAGTGGATGCAGATTTTCGGCGCAGCAAACACGTCCTATGGCCTCTTCATCCGCTACGCCGAGGTGCTGCGATCCTTCGGGGCGCAGGCATCAGATGCCGTGAAGCAGGCGGTCGATGCATGGGGAAATTTCCGCAGCCGCCGTGATACAGTTTCCATCATTCTTCTCGATGATGAAGTGCATTCACGATACGCGGCGGGACGTGTGCTGCTGATGGACATCCTTCCGCGAAATGCACAGGATGCGGAAAGCCACCTCGGCAATCTGCTCGGGGAGAGCGGTCATGAAGTCGTCGAGCAGCTCAATCGCGCTGAGGAACTCGCCCGGGATATTCTCGATGAACGTCTTCACGCCTCGGTACCGCCGACCCGGTATCACTACTCTGTGCACGAATCCAGTGCGGAGCTCATCGGCGGCTCGCTTGGACTGCCGGCCACAGCCGGCGTGCTGGCAAGTCAGACCTGGCATTTGAATCTTTCCGAGCGATGGTCCATTCCGGCAACTGTCGCCTGTACGGGCCGCCTCAACAGCAGGGGAGCAGTGGAGGCCGGTTCATGGGCTGTTCTCGAGATGAAACTCCGTCTTGCATTCTTTTCACCGCTTGAGCGCATCGTCATTCCCGCCGTGCATCGCGAGGCGGCGCTGCATACCATTCAGATGCTGCAGCGTGCATTCCCCAACCGCATCCTTGATATCATCGGTATCGCAGATGTTCATGATCTTCCCGTTACACCGGGCGTGTTCAGGATCGAGACGCGCAGCGGGCTGGAACGCCTGGGCTTTATGCTGCGGCGATACAATTACCTTCTGACAATCGTGCTTACTCTGCTGCTGCTTGCGGGAGGTGGTTATGTGTTCTACATGACGTATTACGATTATCCCAATCTTGAGCTTGCGCGCGGACTTTCGGTTGGCAGCAGTGCCATCGTATTCAATCCGAAGGACAGTCTGCGGTGGTGTTTCCGGGATGGCGCGCTCGTCCGTGATCCTCGCCTTCCGTTCGGGGATCTCGAAACCGGGGACGGCTTCACGCGCACGTTGCGCATCTGGAATATGACACCGCGCGGGCTCAAGGTGCGGCTTGCCATCGAAGGAGCCAACGCCCCTGACTGGTATGTCAACAGCGGGGAGGAGATTCTGGATGTCGCATCTGCCAGCAGTCAGTCGTTCTCCGTCATGTTCGCTCCGACATCCTCAGGCCGGAAAATATCCGCACGGCTCGTTGTGCGCGACGCGAACGACGACAGCGAACTCTATGCGCTGGAGCTTTCCGGCGCCGCCGGTGCGCCGATGCCCGCCGGCTACGCCCTGCACTTTGACGGCCGCGACGATCATGTCTATTTCGGACGTCGAAGCACCGCATTCGATATAGGGACTTCCGCGAAACGGGAGCTGACCTTCGAATGCTGGTTCAGGCCTGCGCGTGAAGACAGAAATTTCGTTCTGCTGTACAACGGCATCGACAGTTCCGGTGCACGCCCCCTGCAGGATCTGGTGCTGGGGTTTGATTCACTCAGCAAATGCTACTACAGAGTGGGTTCGCAGATCAACACGCTCAGGCTGCCACCGCATCTGCAGCCGCGGGTCGATACCTGGAACCACGTCGCACTTGCGGTGTCGTTGCCCGGGCGACGTATTTCGCTGCATATCAACGGGCAGATGATAGATGACCGCATCACCGACTTTCTCATGGATGGATTCGGGCTCCCGTATGTGACACTCGGTGCCTTGAATGACACGCGCACGATGGATCTTTTTTTCGAGGGAGAACTCGACGAAGTGCGCCTCTGGCACAGCTTTCGCACGACGCAGCAAATCCGAGGCAGCATGCATCGGCGTGTCAGTGGATTGAATCCATCACTTGCGGGATACTGGGACATGGACACCGCGGTCGAATCCATCCTTTTCAATGCAAACAAACGCGCACATAGCGGCACGCTGCGCAACCGGCCGAGTGTTATCCGCTCGGATGTCCCCATCGAAGACGAGAAACGCGATTTCCGGATAGTCCCGTTTGGTGACAGCGCCCGTGCGGTGGAACTGACCCCTGGCCGCTATCTCGGATGCATGCGCCAGGTCTTGCCGCGATATGGTCCGGCGACATTCTCTCTGCGCTTTCTGCAGACCGGAGATCCGACGATCCATTTTTATTATGCACGCACCGAGCAGGGGTGGATATCCATTGAAGACATGTACACGTTTACGCGCGTTGCACGGCATCACATCACGATTTCGGAAGGCTGGCATCTGGCTGTGTGCACTGTGAGCAGGACCGGTGAACTCGTGCTCTACGTCGATGGTGCAGCTGTCGATACCAATCGCGCGAGCTTGTCGTCACCCTATGACTGGCATCGGAATTTCGAGGGAATGCTGCTCGGCTTCCTGTTTGACAAGGAGAATCAGCTCAACTCATCCTACTACGATCTCTATCATCCGACGCTGACGCATGCCAGGACCTACGGTGATTTCAGGATTTGGGATCGAAAGCTGACACAGGATGAGATTCGTGAGTTCAGCCGTGATGGCAGAGCGCCTGCGTCGGGACTGCGTGCATTCTGGCCTTTGCAGAATTCGCCGGACAGGAACGGCAATTTCATCGACGAGATCGGAGGCGCGATGCTGCATCTCAAGCGCGTGGCTGCCTGGGAGTAGATCAGGAGGGGAGGATGAAATCAGGCGTGTGTCGCTGCTGCGCCGATCATCTGGATCAGAAATCGACAGAGAAGGAAAGGACGGGAGTACCATCAATGACACCGGCTCCGAAAGCCGGCAGGGAAGTCATGTCATCCCCACTGAAATAGCGGTCATAGATCAGATTCCCGATCAATATTCCGGCGGCGGCGCCGACCAGCACATCCGTCAGGTAGTGTTTGCTGTCCGCCATACGGCTGTATCCCACATATCCCGCCCAGCCGTACAACGCGCCGAAGGCGCTCGCTTTCAGCGTCGCGGAAAGCAGCGGCGAGGATTCCAACGCCTGCCAGTGGTCGATCGCATCAGCAGCCTCACGATACAGGAAGGCGCAGGTCACGAAATTCGTGGAGGTGTGCCCGCTGAAGAAACTTTTTGTGTCGGAATTATCGGGGCGCGTTCGCCGGACCGTATTCTTGATGAGTTCTGTAGCGATGTGATTGTACATCAGCACCTTGTAAAAGGCGAATGCGCGCGCATACACACCGCGCATGTCGGCATCCCCGGTGATGTTCCGGGTCGCCGCGTACAGCAGATGAGATCCGAAGACCGCGGTGGGAAGAATCCACGTGTCAAGGCTTCCCGCGGAGTTTCCCGGTGTACCCAACGCCTCGGCAATAGTGCGTTCGAAGGCGGCGGGCGGCAGGGAGACAAGCTTTGTGGAAGGATTGTCCGCCTTGTAGTAGTTGCGTGCCAGATACAGCAATGTCACGGGAGCGTCATACCATTCGGCGACCGCCAGCAGTCCGTCTGCTGCGTCACCGCCGATGCGCTCCGGCCATGATGTCCCGTCGGAACGCTCCTGTGCGACAACCGAAGCCGGAAGCAGCAGGAAGATGAAAACGATGGTGAGCAGACGCATGAAGCCCTGTCGATTGAATGTGACGCAGCTGTGCGCGATCAGTTGAAATGCGGGTGCGGGCACCTGAGAGAGGAAGCGGTCTTCTGGTTGCGGGAAATCTACGAAACATGGTATCGGAAGGAAAGGGAAAAAGTGCGGGTGCATGAAGCGGAATGCACATTCCGGGTTGGATGCTACAGTGGTTGGATGCTGCGGTAATACAAGATGCTGCAGTAATACAAGGGAATGAGCCCGGCGAGGGAGGAAGCCGTGTGGAACGGACGGATCAGAATTGCATCCGAAGAGACAACAGCGGTCCGTCCTCACCGGGGGCAATGCCCAGTCCGGGAAATGCGGTCGTGCCCGCCTGGTTCACCTGTCCGTACACGAAATGACCGATCAGCGAGCCGATCGCAGCACCGACGATGACATCGGTGAGATAGTGTCGCTGATCGCGCATGCGGCTGTATCCGACATATCCGGCCCAGCCGTAGAGTGCCGCGGCTGATCCTGCGCGCAGAATGTTCCGGAGAACTGGCGCTCGGCGCAGAGCATCCCATTCGAAGATGGCATCATCAAGCTCCCGCTGCAGGTAGGAAGACATCGCGAACGTTGTGGATGTGTGTCCGCTGAAAAAACTCTTGCTGTCACTTTTATCGGGACGCTCACGATGGACGAGGTTTTTCGCAAACTGTGTTGTGACCTGCGTGTACACCAGCGCCTTGTAAAATCCCAGCGCCTGGTGGAAACCGGGTTGCGGATCATGGCGGTCATCGAGGATGGTGCGGCCGGCGGTATAGAGCATGCGCGAGGCGATCAGCAGATGCGGTATGGTGAACGGTTCGAGACTCCCCGGCGAGGATGCCCCCGGCACACCGATCCCGCGCGCCAGCGCGCGTTCCGCATCGGATGGGCCGATCACGATCGGCTTCGCATCCTGTGGAACGATGTCGTACACGTTCACGAGGTATACGAGGTAGATCGGACCATCATACCACGCGAGCGCGTCATCGGCAGCGGCCGTGAAACCCTCGGTCAGCCGTTCGATGCCCGATGGATGCGCTTCATACTGCGCATGCGCGAGGGGCTGCACTGTCGGGAAGAGCAGGAGAAGAGCGAGGAAGCTGCCGGTGGCAGCGGATAGTTGAAATGATCTCGGGTTCAATTGAATATTTCGTTATCGCGGAAAGCGGGTGAGCGAATCAATGTTTGCACGGAAAAATTCACGTCGTGCAATAATATCCGCCTTGAGACGTTCAGATTCAACGGATAAATGCACCCCGGAAAGACCGAGATCCGGATCGAGTGCATGGGCGGTCGCGATCCGTGATGTAAATGCATCGAGCACGGGAAACAGACGCGAAGGGACGAACACACTGTCGACGATGCGATGCAGTTCACGCCTGTACATGCTGACGCAGCTGTCATTCTGCAGGAGCGCCTGGATGATATCATTCCCGCCAACCAGTCCGATATCGTATTCCTCGTACATGACTTTGTCGAAATCCCAGGGAATGACGGTGTAGGGGGCGTCTGCTTCGGGACGGTAAAACAGCAGATTGTTCGTAAATCCGTCGACGTGATTGAGAATTGACGCCGCGGCGTGATAGCGCAGGTACTGCGGGATATCGAGATGCGGTGAGACCAGCTCGAACAGTGTCTCCGGCGATGCCCGGTCCAGCGCGTGGATGAAATCTCCGAAATTGTTCAGATTCTCATTGTCCGGGATTTCCTTTTCGAAGTATTTCTGCAGATGATTTCCGCCCCGGTATGTAAAGCGTGCGCCGAATCCTGCCTTGATAAGCTCATGCACTGGGGCGCCGCGACGGTCGAACCAGTTTTGCTCGAAGCGTTCGATCTGCAGATACAGGCCAAGATTGCGGTCGTTGATGCGCAGGAAAACGGGGTGATAATCAAACGTGGGAAACCCGAGCTCTCCGAAAACAGTGGCGGCGAGCACGGTGCGCAGTCGACTGTCGTCGAAGATCTGCGAACTGAGATTGGAAACCTGCAGTTCGTTCAGATACGTCCCGTCGCGCAGTTCCAGCTTGAATGACCAGCGCGAATGAAACCGTGAACCGGCACCCTGCGGCTCCACCGTCCCGCGCAGCCGCCGGTTTCCGAGAAAGATCTCAATACCTGCCTCCTCGTCGCTCCAGCGGTTGCTCAGCAGTTCTGCATAGCGGTCCGAAGGGATATGGCTGTCGAGTACGGGTATGTCCGTGATTTCATCTCCGGGCCGGGGATCGTTGCCGGGGTCGCAGGCGGAAAACAGCAGCAGGACCAGCAGCTGAGGCAGGAATATGCGCCGGCGGTCGGCGCACAGCCATTTCCAGCATGTCGTCAGCAGTATGAGTGAAAACCGGCGCATCAAAACCTGATGAAAATTTCTGTGGCGAACACGGAACCGTGCGTGCTGTAATCGTCTGAGAAGCGGTCCTTTGTCAGCAGTCCGTCGGCCGTCAGGCGCAGCCGTACGTCGTCATCCACGAAAATATTCATGCCCGGCATGATCTCCACCGTATGGTACTCGGTTGCATCGGAATCAGGCGCGTACCACGCCACGAGCAGGAATGGCTCAATGAGCTTGACGACGTCCCCGTCCACGGGGAGCCGCACGGCGGTCAGAGATTTCACGCCTGTCGACAGCACGCGGTCACTGAGTCCGAGCAGGCGGCGGCGAATCCCCTCTTCCGGATCCTGCGCTGCGAAAAGCTCGAGACTTGTCTCGAAGCGCTCTGTTCGGAATCCCGCATCGGCCGACAGCCCATGCGTTGTGATGGCGTCATCGTGACTGCGCGAGAGTACGGCATAGCCGAGCGAAACGAACCACGGATCCATGTGATAGCGTCCGCGGGCATAGGCGCTGGTGACGTAGGAGTGGTTTTTGAACACGCCCACCGCGTACGTCCACGGCATGTCCGGACGCTTTTCCGGGTTGTAGTTGTGGTACACCATGATGCCGACATTCCGGCCGGCATATCCCAGCTCCCCGTTGCGTCGGTGGATATAACTGTCGAATACGGAAATGTATTCGTCCCGGTCGACCAGTCCCTCGATGCTGTAGGGCTTTCTGACATTGCCTACTTTGATTCGTGCGTAATCCATGTACTCGAATTTCACCGAGAATTCGCGCAGAACCACCGCGCGTTCATCGGACTTCCCGCGGAAATCGAGCTGGGCTTCGATGTCCTTGCCCAGGTCGATATCCGCCTGGAATTTCCCTTCGTAATAGAACTCCTGATTGAATTCCACGAGCGGATTGCGGTCATACAGGCGCACACCCGTAGCGCCGAATCCGGAAAAATCGACATCCTGCGCCCGGAGAGGCATGTGAAACAGAAAAAGGAGATACACGCCCGCCAGCAGCGGGAGAGGGCGCACATTCAGTGATGTGAGAGGGAACAGTATGGGAAAACGCATGGATCTGGCCTGCATATGAACGAACAGGAGCAAAATAGGGAGTTTACGCTCCGGTACAAACGGACCGGCTGTGTCATCGTATCGACGGATCGCAGGCGTCATGGGAATCAGTACTCGAACCGGTACTCCCGATGACCTGTGCGGAACGGGAGACTGATTTCGAACCGCCTGTTGTTTTCATCCTGCATCACCCGTGCGCGCTCGCGCTCCGCGTCGGTCTCGAACAGCAGCGACTCGTCGTTGATGCGAATACCACGCGGCATGATTCCCGAACCGATGATGCGGAAACGGATGCTCCGCAGCGCGCGTGCCCATCGTCCGTCACTGCTCTGCGTTTCGATGATCCACGTCGTGCCGTCGTTGCGCATACTGAATCGGATTTCATCGAAATCACCTGTCAGATGCGAGAAGCCTTCTCCCGCGTCGAGATACAGCGTGTAGCTGCTTTCGTCGCCGGGCACGACATCCAGAATCAGTTCGGTCAGCGGTCTCTCGCCGCTGTGCTGCTGCACTTCCCGGCGCGGAACGATCGCGCCACCGCGGTAAAAATACGGCAGGCGTTCAAGCGGCGCCTTGACGATGATGCTGTTCCCACCGTCGTGACTCTCCCCGTTCCACGGATCAACCCATCGTCCTGGCGGCAGGTAGACTTCCTTCAGTTGTTTGCCTTCGTGCACGACGGGTGCGACGAGGATCTGTGATCCCGCCAGGAACTGGTGTTCCCAGCGGCTGCTGAATGTCTCCGGATCGTCGTGGAAGTCATAAAACAGGGGACGCATGAACGGCGTCCCGTCCCGGGAAGCGCGGCGCATCTCATTGTAGATGTACGGCAGCAATTCGTATCGCATCCCGATATAGTTGCGGACAATGTCTTCGGTCCATTCCCCGAAGGACCACGGTTCCTGATCTGGTGTGTTGATATGCGTATGCGTTCGGAAAAACGGTGTGAATACGCCGGCCTGTATCCAGCGGGTATACAGTTCGGCCGTTGGCGTGCCGATGAAGCCGCCGACATCCGGACCGGTAAAGGGAACGCCGGAAAGACCGAGTCCGACGCACATCCGCAGTGCGAGTCGCAGATCATCGAAGCGTGCGTTGTTATCGCCCGTCCATATCGCCGCATAGCGCTGCGTGCCCGCGAACCCTGCCCGTGTGACGATGAACGGCCGCTTCGCGGGATGGCTGCCGCGCATGCCTTCATAGGTGGCCTGCGCCATCAGATGGCCGTACACGTTGTGGATTTTCTTGATGGTTGAGCGGCGGCCCTCGTCGTCGAATTCCACCATGAGCGGCATCTCCCGTCCCCACACCGCCGGTTCGTTCATGTCGTTCCAGAAACCGTCCACGCCCGTATCCAGCAGCTCTCCGCAGTGGATGCCCCACCAGTCGCGGGTTCCTGTCCGCGTGAAATCCGGGAAGTGACACCAGCCGGGCCAGACCTCCCCCTGGTAGGGATCGCCATCCGGGTACCGTGCGAAATAGCCGCTGCGCAGCCCTTCCTCATAGACATCGTAACCCTCCTCGATTTTCACGCCGGGATCGATGATCGGTACGACCTTGAATCCCATTTTCCCGAGTTCGGCGCAGAGCCCTGCTGGATCAGGAAACCCCGTGCTGTCCCAGGTGAAGACCTTGTATCGATCCATGTATCGGATATCGAGGTAGATCACATCGGCGGGAATCTTCCGCTGCCGGAAATTGCGCGCGACATCCAGCACTTCGAATGCGGGATAATAGCTCCAGCGGCACTGCTGATATCCTAGCGACCACATCGGCGGGAGCGGCATGCGCCCGGTCAGCCGCGTGTAGCGTCGGACGACGTCGTCGATACTGGGACCGAACATGAAGTAGTAATTCATCTCCCCGTCTTCCGCGCCGAAGGAGTACACGCGATCGCTCGCGGCGCCCATGTTGAACACCGAACGGTAACTGTTGTCGAAGAAGATGCCATAGGCGCCGACATCCCGCACGCCGATGAAAAACGGGATGGAAACATACAGCGGATCCTCGCCGTCGCGGTATCCCGGATTGTCGGAATTCCACATCACCCACTGCGCGCCGCGCTTGTTGAGTCCTCCGGTCTTCTCGCCCAGTCCGTAGAAGCGCTCGTTCTCATGCAGTGCTTTCCACACATGCACCTCCTTGCCGTCCCATGCGTGTCCGAAGGACGGAGCGTCTGCGGCGATCAGCGTGGTTTCCTCATCGAGGAAGCGCAGTCGCAGGGGGAATTTCTGCACCGACACACGGCCGCCGGGCATTGTCAGCTCGAGTGCGCCCGGGGTGTCGTCAATCTCCCAGCTGAGCAGGGCATTCCCGGGATACACAACGGCGTAGGACGGGATGTCCTCGATGCGTCCGTCCTCGCCGATCAGAATGCGCACAATGCCGGTGTCCGCCAGGGTCAGGCGCATGACATTGTTGGTCGCAATGATGGTCACCTCCCTGCCGCTGACGGAGTGGGATTCATAGGATCCCAGGAAGGTGTAGCGGTCGGCCGCCGCGTCAGTTGTGAGCAGGAGAAGGCATGTGAGGAGAAAGAATGTGTGTTTCATGATCGATCCATTGCATGAGCAAAACAGCGTCGCGTGACGAACAGCCAGGTGAACGGAACGCCGGCGTCACCGGAACAGCCACCAGAGATAGAGAAGCAGGAGCACGAGCAGGACCGACGCCCATTTGTTGGCGGTCCGCATTGCCGTGGTTCTGACCTTCAGCCGTGGTGTTTCGGAGAATGTGAGATGCAGCAGCCGGGCGCGGTCGGGCGCCTCGGTTGCGAGGCTGACAGCGACCAGCACGCCGGAACAGACGAGGAAGAGCAGAATGGCCACATGCAGAAAATTCACCGATGCCGCGCCTGCAAGCACGGCATTGTCGAACGGCTCGAGCTTGTGACTGATCTCGAGCACGAAACGCAGCGCACCGAGTACGAGCCCGGTCAGCAGCGCCGCCATGGCGCCTTTCGCATTCACCCGGCGCCAGAAAATGCCGAAGAGAAACACGGCGGCGATCGGTGGAGAAATGTACCCCTGCACGCTCTGCAGATACACATACATGCGCTCGTCGCTGAGCAGGCCGATGAACGGAATCCACAGCAGTCCGAGTGCGACCATGATCACCGTGACCAGCCGTCCGACGCGCACGGTTTCACGTTCATCGGCATCGGGACGCAGTTTCTGGTAGATGTCGATCGTGAACAACGTCGAAGTGGAATTGAACATGGCGCTCAGCGACGACATGAGCGCGGCCAGCAGACCCGCCACGACGAGACCCTTCAGCCCGCTCGGCAGCAGGGTGGTGATCATCCAGGCGAAGCTCTGGTCGCCGGTGACCTCGCCGCCGGACAGTGCGTACCCGACGATGCCCGGCAGCACGAGCACGAACACGGGCAGAATTTTCAGGAAGCCCGCGAACACGGTGCCGGCCTGGGCGTGATCGAGATTGCGGGCGCTGAGCACGCGCTGCACGATGTACTGGTCCGTGCACCAGTACCAGATCCCGAGAATCGGTGCCCCGAAGACGATGCCCGTCCAGGGGAAGTCCGGATCACTCATGGGCTTGAACATGTGCCAGAAGTCGGGCGGGGTCGCGGCCACGACGGCATCCCAGCCGCCCGCGCGGTCGAGCCCGATCAGGGTCAGGGCGATGGAGCCGGCGATGAGCAGGAACATCTGCACCAGGTCGGTGTAGATGACGGCGCTGAGTCCGCCCAGCACCGTGTAGATTCCGGTGATCAGCACGATCACGACGGCCGAGGTATACATGTCCCAGCCGACGACGGCATTCAGCAGGATGCCGCCCGCGTACAGGGAGATGGATATCTTGGTCAGCACATAAGCGACGATGGATATCACGCTCAGGTACCAGCGGGCGCTTTTTCCGTAGCGGCGCTCAAGGAATTCAGGCATCGTGAACACGCCGGACTTGAGGTAGAACGGCGTGAACACCCAGCCGAGGAGCAGGACAATAAGCACGGCCAGCCATTCGAAGTGGCCAACCGCGAGACCGGTTTTGGAACCCGTGCCGGCGAGTCCCAGCAGATGTTCACTGGAAATGTTCGTGGCGAACAGCGAAGCGCCGATGGCGAGCCAGCCGATATTGCGCCCTGCCAGGAAGTAGCCCTCCGGCGTTTTGCCACGGCGCGTGAAGTACACTCCGATCCCGATCACCATCAGGATGTACACGACAATGATAACGAGATCCGGGATGGAAAGCGTCGATGACATGACGGCAGCTCTGGATAGACGATGGAGGATAATCTGCGGATTGTCACGCAGAATGGCAAGCTGGGGAAGCTGATCCTCTCATTCCACACGCACGACGACCATGGTCATGTCGTCATGCTGTTTCGCCCGTCCGATGAAACGGCCGATCTCCCCGTGCATGTGCGTGAGGATATCCCGCGCGTTGCTTCCCGCGTACTGCGCGAGTGCCGTGGACATCCGTTCCTCCCCGAATTCCTCACGTTTGCGTGTCATGGCCTCGGGATAGCCGTCCGTATAGAATACAAAGACATCGTCCTTCTGCAGCGGAAGAGACAGTTCCTCGATACTCTCCGAAAATCGTCCACCCTCATCAAACCCCAGCGCCATCCCGCGCGAGCGGATGACCTCCACCGATGCATCCGTGCCGCGATGCAGGACGTGGGGATGTCCCGCCCGTGCGACGGTCAGCAGGCGCCGCTCCATATCGAAGACTGCGTAAATCATACTGATGAAATGTCCCCGCTCCACATTCTCGTAAAAGAGTGTGTTCATACGCCGGAGCACTTCCGCCGGCGAGGAGGAAATACTGCCCAGCGCCTTGAGAAATCCCTTTGTGAGCGTCATGTAGAATGCCGCCTGTGTCCCTTTGCCCGAAACGTCGCCGATGGCGATGCCGAGTTTCCCGTCACCGAGCGGCATGAAATCGTAGTAATCACCGCCCACTTCGAGCGCGGGGACGCAGTGCGAGGCGATGTCGAGTCCGGGCATCACCGGCTCGTGCTTGGGAAGGAAACTCATCTGCACGTCCCGTGCGATCTCGAGTTCCCGTGCCAGGCGCTGCCGTTCGGTGATATGCTGCTGGAAACGCGGTGCGATCTGCTCGAAGTCGAGTGCGCGATCAGCGGTCGCCATGGCGGAAAACCCGTAGGCGATGGCGGCGACCAGCAGGATACCCAGAACAAGGGCTTCACCGGAATAGGCGCTGTTCCAGGGGAGGGCGAACAGCAGACCGTTCTGCAGCACACCCAGCGTCACCATGGCCGTCAGTGTGGTGACGATGTCGGTGCGGATGAAAAGCAGTACGAGCAGCAGCATTACCGGCAGCAGAACGATGTAGGCTTCCGGAAGGGGGACCAGGTTCGGCAGGTCGATAATCGTGAGGGGAATGACGGCTGCGGTGATCAGCAGTGCCGTATTCCTTATCCGCATGCGCAGCAGGGAGATGAAGAACAGCAGAAAGAATGCTATTCCGGCGATACTGCTGAGCAGCTGCTCGGCGAAGAGAAAAATCGCGGGCGCTTCCGAAGAGAGGAAGTCGTGTTCGTTCTGCGTTTTTTCGAGAATCCAGACCGGGGCATCGAGTGAGGAGGCGAGCGCATTGAGCGCGAGCGCCGTGAGCAGCAGGAAAAAGCCGGCGGTTACCCCGCTCAATACCGCAAACCCGAGCCGCGAATGCAGGAAATGACCGCTCGCGAGCAAGTCGAAACTGATGAACTTGTCTTTCCAGACATCGCGCCCGACCGATTCGCTGACCGCCCAGAGCAGGAGGAGTCCCGCCCCGACGAACAGCGAGGACACCAGGATAATTGCGACGATCTGCAGCATGCTGTCCATGTTGCGTGCCAGCTCCGTCGTCATCCACGCACTGAAAAGCAGGGCGCCCATGATTCCGATGACGATGCCGGAGCGGAAGCCGATTTCATAGGTCCGCAGGCGCCTGAATCCCACGATCGCCATCAGGATGACGACGACGGCATAGAACAGAATCTCCACGATCTCGATGAAGCTGGTCGCCTTTCCCGCGCGGCTGTCGGCGAGGGAGCGATAGCTGTGTGTCAGATCGGAAATACGCGTCCCCGCCACGATGACGCTGACATCGATCGAATCCTCCACTGCGTCGTCGTACGATGACCATGAGAATGTATGATCCGTGCGATTGGGCATCATTGTGGAGGAACAGCGAATGCCATCCCATGTGAATAGGCCCGCACTGCTGTCCGGAATGTCGGAGACGCCGGAGACGGGGCCAAGCAGCAGGGGTGCTGCGTGCCGGAGCAGGAATGCACGTGCGACATCGTACGCCTCCGCGGTGCCGACGGAAGGAAGCGCGAGTGAATCGGGAATTGGCATCCAGAGCTGCAGCAGTCTCTGTCGCATATCGAGTTGCATCGCGATGTCGCCGTGTATGAGGCGCTCGATGTCTCTCTCATCCGGTTCGGAACCGATCTGAATGCTGACCGTCTGTTCATCCCGCCGGGTGAGCTGCAGCTTTGTCCGGTAGCCGGGGGTGTTGCCGCGCAGCAGCCGGTTGCCCTCGCGAAGGCCATGCATCGAGTACGTGCGATCGAGCAACGCGGGATTCCCGATGTGGGTGTAGCGCAGATCATGCTTCTCTTCGGCGAGCCGCAGATCGGAGAGAATATTTCGAACCGTGCGATGCAGGTCCTCCCCGTCGTTTCCGAGACGCAAACCGCCGTGTGGATGGAAGGAGGGATACAGAACCATCAGCAGCACGGCTGCGATGAGAATTCCCGCGGTAAGGAGGATGGCGTGGAGATAATTGTGTTCTGGTTTCTGCATGACATCGCCCTGGTCCTTTGCTGAACATACGCGAAAATCGCAGGATGTTGCAACTGTTGCCGGGATCCTGCGTATCTTTGTTTGTACGCAACACATCTTCCCGTATTCTCGCATGAAGAATCCTTTCGACCACATATCTCCGCGCTGGATTCGGATCATCTATACGGTGTTTGCCGCGCTTGTACTGGCGGTCTCGTTCTACAACTTCATGCATCTGATGTTCTGGCGTGTAGCGAGCAACGACCAGTGCCGCTGGGATCAAGTGTTTTCCGATAGTGCGTTCGTGCATATCGACGAAATTGATCCGGACGGTCCCGCGCACGCGGCAGGGATCATGGAGGGAGATATCCTTCTTGCGATTGACACCATGCAGGTATCCGAAAGCAAAGAGGCGTGGATGCTGTTGTCGGATGCAGCGCCGGGAGACACGCTGCAGCTGCGTATCGAGCGTGATCATCGTGAGCATGTCAGGCACTATGTACGTTCGGACGACACGACTGCCACGTCCCTGAAGCTCTCCGATCGCCGGCGCATGACACTGATCATCACCGACATCGTCAGAGGCGGCGTCACAGACTCGGCGGGCATCGAAGACGGCGATATTCTGCACCGCATCGACGGTATCAGTATTCGCAACCATTATGGACCGTCGTACCTGATCAACATTCATGAGGCCGGGAGCAAGGCGGAGTTTCTCGTCGAGCGTGACGGCAGGTTTCTTACCTTCAATGTCCGTCTGCTGAAAATCATCAACTATGTCTATCTCGCCCAGTTCATCCTGGGTCTCGGATTTCTCCTCGTCGGGTACTTTGTTGTCATGGCGCGTCCCCAGGGCGGTATTCAGCGGAAGTTCGCCCGCTTCGGTATCTATGCAATGTTGTTTTTCGGTCTGTCCTCGGTGGTTGCGTACTCGATCTACGATCCGATGTGGAAGGTGCATTTCTTTATCGCAGTGTACCTGCTCGCCAGGTTCATCGCGCCCCCGATCTTCGTGAGCTTCTTCCTGCATTTTCCCGTGCGGCGTTCGCTGGCTGACAGGCGCTGGATGGCACCATTGCTGTATGGTTTGACCGCGTTCTCCGTACTCATCATCAGCAATCCGATCTATCATTTGCTCGGGGATATCTTTCCCTTCTGGCTGTACCGGCTGGCGTACTGGCTGCCGCTGATGTATTTCTTTACAGGACTCGGCATATTCATTCACAGCTATTTCCGTCGTGTCAAACCGGAACAGCGCCGGGCGCTGCGTCCCATTCTGCACTCGGTGATCATCGGCATCGCTGCCATCATCTACACCATCGTCCTCAATACGACATACCCACTCGCCATTTATCTGAAACCGTATCTGCTGCCGCCCGCCCTTCTTGTCATCGGCATACCTCCGGCCTTCGGGTACGCGATCATCAAACACCGGCTGATGGATGTGACGGTCCTCGTCAAGCGCAGCATCTTCTACGGTCTCATCACGGCGGTGATCGCAGCCATCTACCTGGGAGTGGTGTTCGGTATCGGCAGCGCGCTCGGCAACGTCCTCGGAGACTCCGACAACAGGGTGCTGTCGCTCATCGCCTTTGTGGTCATCGCACTGCTGTTCGATCCTCTCAAGCAGCGGGTTCAGCGCATCGTCGACCGGCTGTTCTACCGTGAACGCTACAACTATCAGAAGGCCCTGCTGGAATTCAGCCGCGAGCTGCCGCAGCAGATCAATCTCGAACAGATTCTCAGTTCCGTCGTCAACCGGATCGCCGGGACCATGCATGTCGAGGGTGTTTCCGTCTCGCTGTGTGACGAAAATGAAGGCTGCCGTGTGATGAGCCGTGACATCCCGGAAGAACTCTGCAGTTTCGAAGACCGTCGGGGAGGAGTCATCGAACTGCTGCGCCGCACGCGGCAGCCGCTGTCGCTGGCGTTGCTCGAAGAGGATGCACGCATCACCGACTCGGACGACCGAAGCAGATTGTATCGATCCGGGATCACACTTATGGTACCGATGTTTATCAAGGACCGCCTGATCGGTGCCCTGAATGTCGGGGCCAAGAAAAGCGGCAGCCCCTATTCACAGGAAGACATCGACCTCCTGTCGACGGTCGCCAGCCAGGCCGCGATCGCCATCGAGAATGCGCGCCTCCATCGCTCGGAAATCGAAAAACAGAAAATCAAGGAACAGCTGAAAATCGCCCAGCGCATTCAGCAGGGACTGCTTCCGAAACAGAATCCGCCAATCGACCGGCTGGATATCGCGGGGATATCCATTCCCGCCATGACTGTCGGCGGGGATTATTACGATTACATCGAACTGCCGGGAAACCGCCTTCTCGTGGCCGTGGGCGACGTGTCGGGAAAGGGGATGTCGGCGGCGCTGTACATGTCGAAAGTCCAGGGCATGATCCGTTTCGCGGCGCAGCTGTACGAGAGTCCCGCACACATTCTCAGCAGTGTCAATCGCCTGATTTACAACGGCATCGAGCGCAACAGCTTCATCACCATGGTGCTCGCGCTGTTCGATCTCGACAGCAACACCGTTACCATCTGCCGCGCCGGGCACACCCTGCCGCTGATTGCGCTCAACGGCGATATGCGTTTCATGGGATCGAACGGACTTGGCCTCGGTCTCGAACCGGGCGACATATTCGATGAGGCACTCGAGGAACAGCATTTCAGTCTGCGGGAGGGAGGACTGGTGCTGCTTTACTCCGACGGACTGACCGAAGCGATGGATCTCGAGATGAACGAATTCGGTGAGCAGCGTGTCCTGGAGATGGTCTCCGGATGTCACGCGCATTCCGCTGCCGATCTGCAGCGGCACATTATCAGTGAAGTCGAGCGTCATCGCGACGGCGCCGAACAGAACGATGACATCACTCTCGTGATCATTCGTGTGCGATGACCGATCATGCATGTGCGTCCGGCGCATGACGGAGTCGTGCATGCGTAACAGCCGTTTTCGCCCGTAGATCTGTCGTGTTCATCCCCCGGTGTTCTCCCGCCCCTGTTTTTCCGTACGTTGAGCCTCTCCGGAAATTCCCGTAATTTTCCAAATGTTCCAATCCGTCGGCATCCCATGCGCATCTGGTTGATTCTGCCCGTATCACTGATTCTCCTTTGCCTTTTCTCCTGCAGCTCGGATGAACGCAGTGAGGCGGACCGCACATTCGAAGCTCTTGCGGAACGCTTTCTCGACCGTCATCTCGCCGCCTGTCCCGAAGAGGCTACCGCGCTCGGTGATCACCGCTTCGACAGTCAGCTGACCGATTTCAGCGCAGCTGGCATTTCCGCCCGTACGGCGATGTATCGCGCCTATCGCGATTCGCTGCGCGCCATCCGCGTGGAGACGCTTTCGCCGCAGCACATGGTTGATTACGATATCATGCAGCGCGCGCTGGCATCGCGCCTCTTCGAGCTCGAGGAATTGCGCGAGTGGCAGTGGAATCCGCTCCTGTATTCGGTCGGTGAAGAACTGTATATGCTCATCGCCAGGGATTATGCCCCGCCTGAACAACGCATGCGCAGTCTGGCCGGACGTCTGCGCGCAATCCCCAAGCTTCTCGAACAGGCGCGGCGGAATCTCAATGCCCCTCCCGCGATGCATACGCAGACGGCCATGCTGCAGAACGAGGGCACGATTGCACTGCTTGAGGAAACCCTGCCGCCGATGCTTCGGGAGCTCCCGGATGCGCTGCGCGATTCCCTCCGCGCCGCGCGCACCATGGCCGTCGATGCCCTGCGCGCCTACGGGTACTGGCTGAAGCGGGATCTGATCTCACGCGCGCGCGGTGATTTTCGACTCGGGGCAGATCTGTATGAGCGGAAATTCGCGATCCGTCTCAATACGCGGCAGCCGCCGTCGGTGCTGCTCGATGAGGCGGAGCGCCGCCTCGACCTTGTGACGGCCGCCATGTACCGGACTGCACTGGAGCTGCATGCGGCGCATCTCGCCGAAATGGAAGTGCCGGATGACACCGCGGCACTCATTCGGCGTGCGCTCGATCATCTCGCCGGGCAGCGTCCGAATGACAGCACGGTCGTCGAAACCGCGAGAGCCTCCCTGCGACGCGCAGAGGATTTCGTCCGAGCCGAGCGACTGGTTCCCCTTCCCGACGAACCACTCGAAATCATCGTCATGCCTGAGTTTCAGCGCGGGGTCGCCGTCGCCTACTGTGACGCGCCCGGTCCGCTGGAGAAAAACGGTGAGACCTTCTTTGCCATCGCGCCGACGCCGGCAGGCTGGACGGACGATCGCCGCACCTCGTTCTATCGCGAATACAACGATCACATGCTGCTGAATCTCATCGTGCATGAGGCGATGCCGGGGCACTTCGTCCAGCTTGCCGCGGCCAACCGGGCGGATGCGCCGACCCTGCTTCGCTCAGTGTTCCCCAGCGGCGTTTTCGCCGAGGGCTGGGCCACGTATGCCGAGGAGCTGATGACCGAGCGCGGCTTCGGGGGACCCGAGCTGCGCCTGCAGCAGCTGAAAATGTATCTGCGTCTGCTCATCAACGCCATCATCGATCAGCGTATTCATATGCACGGCATGTCGCGTTCGGATGCCGTGCGCCTGATGATGGACCGCGGATTTCAGGAGGAGGGAGAGGCGGCCGTGAAATGGAGCCGCGCCTGCCTGACGTCGGTGCAGCTCAGCACCTATTTCTTCGGAAACCTGCGTATCAATGATATCCGCGCCCGCGCGGAGCGGCAGGACGGAGAAGATTTCGACCTGCGTGCCTTTCACGACGCACTGCTGTCGTTCGGTACCATCGATCCGGGGTACATCCCCGTGCTCATGAAACTGCCCGACTCCGTCCCCGGGCGACCGCTCGCGGAGGGACTGTCCCGCAGATGAATGAGCGCCGCACGCATAGCGGTCACGCACACCTACCGCCGTCAGATGCGGATCACGCGCTCCTGCGCGGCATGCATGCGCAGACTTTCGGGGAGACCGACGCGCGTGTTTTCCCCCTGAAAGGTGATGCATCGGACCGCCGGATTTTCCGCCTGCGTGGTGCGATGCATAGCTCGATCGGCATTCTCGGACCGAACCGCGCCGAAAACCGCGCGTTCATCGGTTTCGCGCGGGCCTTTCGCGCCCGCGGACTGGCCGTGCCGGAAATCTACGCGGTCGACGGCAGTGAGCGCGCCTATATCGAAGAGGATCTCGGTGATCTCACGCTGAGCGTCTGGAAGGAGCAGCAGCGGCAGCGGGATGATGCGGCGTCGTCTGCCGCGGAGGTACACGATTCCAGCGCGGTTACAGGGGATGCTGCCGCGGAGCGTATCGTCGCCATGTACAGGCGCGTACTCGATGAACTTGTCCGCTTCCAGGTGGATGCCGCCGACGCGATCGATTACGGTCTCTGCTATCAGACGCCGGAATTCGGCCGCGAGGCCATGGAGTTCGACGTTGACTATTTCCGCACGATGTTCCTGGAACCGCTTGTACGGCTCCCGTGGAACCGCCGCGCCTTCGAGGGCGACTGCGCTGCACTGATCGAAGAACTGCTCACAGCAGATCGCGCCTATTTTCTGTACCGCGATTTCCAGTCGCGCAACGTGATGATTCATGACGGTATACCGCATTTCATCGATTTTCAATCCGGCCGACGCGGTGCCCTGCATTATGACGTAGCGTCGCTGCTCTATGATTCGCGCGGTGGACTCAGCGACGACCTCAGAAGCAGGCTGCTCACCCACTATCTTGATGTGCTCGAGCGGCGCATACCGGTAGACCGTTCGCGCTTCCTGCATCTGTTCGAGGGATTCGCCGTGCTGCGACTGCTGCAGGCACTCGGCGCCTTCGGAAACATCGGCCGCAACCGCGGCAAGCCCGGGTATCTCGATCTCATCCCCTCGCGGCTTGCGGCGCTGGCCGCCATCGTGCAGCGCGCGGCCATCATGCAGCGGCTTCCGTATCTGCGCGACATGCTGAGCGGCATCGCGGCGACCCCGGAATCTCTTACACTGACGCACTGACGCCATGCTTCACATCGATCTGTATTCGTTCGGATATCACAAGAGCGGCATTCCGGAGAACCGTTTCGGCAACGGGGGCGGATTCGTTTTCGACTGCCGATTTCTCCCGAATCCCGGGAGGGAGGCGCGCTTCCTGCGCAGCACGGGATTGGACCGTGACGTGCAGGAATATCTCGCCGCCCTGCCGGAGACCGCGTCATTCATGGGTCACGCCCTGGCGCTCATCGAACAGGCCGCGGCGCATTACACCGACCGGGGCTTCGAACATCTGCAGGTCAGCTTCGGCTGCACCGGCGGACAGCATCGCTCGGTCTTCTGCGCCGAGTACGCCGCGCGCCTCCTTCAGGGGAACGGATATTCCGTGCAGGTTACGCATGTCGAACGGGAGCGCTGGCTATGAAGGGCATGATCCTTGCCGCCGGATTCGGCACACGCCTCGGCGCGACCGATGTCCCGAAACCGCTCGTCCCCGCCGCCGGACGTCCGATGATCTTCTGGGCGCTCGATGCGATACGGCGAGCCGGCTGCACCGAAGTCGTCGTCAACACGCATCACCGGGCGGAGCCGCTCGAGGCGTACCTCCGCGGTCGTGATCACGGGATGCGAGTTCACATTCTCCGTGAATCGGAAATCCTCGGCACGGGAGGCGGCGTGCTGAACGCGGCCGGCATCCTCGATGACGGCGGGTCGTTTCTGCTGCACAATGCCGACATCCATACCACTGCCGACCTGCCATCCGTCATCGACGCGCATCGCGAAACCGATGCCCTGGCCACGCTGCTTGTGAACCGCCGCGAAACCCGCCGGGCCCTTCTCTTTGATCAGCACATGCATCTGCTCGGGAAGGAACAGTGGAAGGAACAGGGCGCGGTGTTTCCCGACGATGCGCGGCGATTCGGCTTCTGTGGGATTCACGTCATCAGCAGCGCCGTATTCCGCCTCGGCGTGCCGCTCGGCTTCAGCGACATTTTCGATATTTACCGGACTGCCCTCGAAGGCGGAATGACACTGCAGGGATACGAGACCGATGCATACTGGACGGATCTCGGCACGGAAGAACGGATCCGTGCGTTCAATGAATGGAAGGTCGGTGCATGACGTTCCCCGGCAGTGCATTGCCGGTCCGCCGTACTCTGTATATGTGACTTCTCGCGTGCGCCAATCACTGCGTGCACCCCGATCACTGCAGGCGCGGATACTTTCTCCGGCCCTTTCCGCGTCGTATTTTTCGGAATGTACTGAACGAACCGAGTTTCATGATCAGCAGGTACCTGATGTCGCGTTCCATTTCACGTCTCCTGGCATTGTTCGGATGTTTCCTCATCGCACAGTCCGCTGCCGCGCAGCTGGAATCGCAGCGCGTGGCCGCCTCCGCATTTCTCGATGCGCTGTTTGCCCGCCACTGGGAACGGGTCGAAGCGCTCGAACACAGAACCATGCGTGAGCAGATGCCTCGCGAGCGATGGGCAGAGATGCTGGATGGCCTGGAAAACAAAGGCGGTGCGTTTGAGCGCCATGCATTTTATTCCGCCGAGAAGAACGGGAGTTACGCCAACATCGTCCATCATGTGCATTTCGCGAAGGACTCCATCGGTGTCCGCGTAGTTGTGGACTCGCTGAACCTGGTGGGCGGATTCTGGTTCGAGCCCATCAAGAGGGAATATCGTTTCCCGCCGCCGCCGTATGCCGACACGACATCCTTCACGGAGATCCCGCTGACACTGAATGAGGGCGGTGACTATCCGCTGGATGCCATCCTCGCGCGGCCAAACGGCGACGGCCTCTTCCCGGCGGTCGTGCTGGTGCACGGCTCGGGTCCGAGCGACCGAGACGAGACCATCGGGGGCAACAAGGTTTTCCGTGATATCGCGTGGGGACTCGCCAGCCGGGGCGTCATGGTGCTCCGCTATGACAAACGCACGCAGGTATACGGGAGAAAGATGAACATCCGCACGCTCACCGTGCAGAATGAAACCATCGACGACGCCGTCGCCGCGCTGAAGCTGCTGCGCGGCCGTCCCGACACCGATACGTCGCGGCTGATACTGCTCGGGCACAGCCTCGGCGCCGGACTCGCCCCGGAAATCGCCGCCACGGCCGGGGGTGTGGACGGTGTCGTCATGCTCGCGCCGTTCGCGCGTCCGCTCGAAGTCGTCATCGGCGACCAGCTTCGCTTCATCGCATCCCAGCAGGATACGCTGACGCGCGAAGAGGAGATCAAGCTGCAAAATGAACTGGACAAGGCAGCGAAAATCCGTGATGGGGAATTGATGGACAGCAAGATGCTGCTGGGTGTTCCCGCGACGTACTATTACGATTTGCAGCTGCGCAATCAGAAAACGTTCGCGCAGGAACTGAACGTGCCGTTTTTCATCGCGCGCGGCAGCAAAGACTACCAGACCCCCGAGATGGAAATACTTCTGTGGAAGGAGTGGCTGGCAGGACGGGATGACGTCGTCTTCCGCCGCTATGAGGATTGCTACCATCTGTTCATCGAAACGGATGCCACGCCCGGTCCATGGAATTACCAGCAGGAGGGACATGTCATCCTCTCCCTGATCGACGATCTCGCGACATGGTGCAAAATGTTCCATCTCCCGGAACAGACGGAGTAACCGGCGGTATGGCGAAGAAAGACGGCGGAAAGCAGCGCGGATCTCCCCGGCGGGTGCACAAGCGCAAGGATATCGAAAAGCAGTGGCGCAAAGGTACGTCCCGCTGGCAGTACGCCGGCGAAGGGGAAAGTGATCATGACCAGCTCGACCGCCGGCTCTCATCACCGCGGCAGTATCAGGTCGTCTCTGACGAGCAGGAGCGTGACGCGCTGGTGATGCAAACCGGCGGGCCGCACATACTTCTTCATGACGGGGACCGCGAGCTGCGATCGCGGCCGCGTCGGTCCACAACCACGGAAAATGCCAATGCGACACTCATTGCCATTGGCGATCGCGTGCGCTACATCGACATGGGGGAAGAGGAGGCCGTGATCACGCACGTGTACGGACGCGAGAGCTTCCTGCTGCGTGCCTCGGTGCGCGATGCGGAGTACGCGCAGGTACTCGTCGCGAACATTGATGAAGTCATTGTCACTGCGGCCGCGACGGACGAGCTGCTGCGTCCCGGTCTGATCGACCGCTATCTCGTTGCCTGCGCCATGGGCGGCGTTGACGCCTGTGTCTGTATCAACAAGATGGATCTCCCGGATGACGAGGAACGGGAATTCGTCGACGACCTTGCCGCCATGTACCGCGATGCCGGTTACGATGTACTGCTGACCAGCTGTGTGACCGGCGAAGGACTCGACGAACTCACGGCGCGTGTCCGTGGAAACATATCCGCGTTTTCAGGGCACAGCGGCGTCGGGAAGACAAGCCTGCTGAACGTGCTCATCCCCGACCTGGAGGAAAAAACGAGCGAACTGAGTGACCAGAGCCAGCGCGGTATCCACACGACAACGCGCAGTACGCTGTTCCCGCTTCCCGGGGAGGGCTTCCTCGCCGACACGCCCGGCATCCGCGAGTTCGGACTCTACCAGTTCGATCCCGCCGATCTGCATACGTACTTCCCCGAATTTCTCGACTACGCGGACGAATGCCGTTTCCCTTCCTGCACGCACACTCATGAACCCGGCTGTGCCGTCAAGGAAGCCGTCGAGAGCGAAGACATACATCCTCTCCGCTACCGCAATTACCTGCAGATTCTCGAAAGTGAGCAGCAGGAGTGATCCTGCGCACACCTACAGCCGCAGATCCAGCTGAAGTGACAGCGTGCCGAGCTGGTCACCGGTCACGGCATCGTGGCCGCTGCCGAACGAGCGTGCGCCTTCGCGCAGCGTCAGTGCGTACCGCGCGCCGACGTCCGCCACTTCGCCGAGGCGCAGCATCCCGAGCAGGTACAGGCGCATGCCATCCCCATAGCAGACCGCATTGAGCATCACGCCGCGGACATCATGTTCGAACTGATACAGCCGCGCATCGTATGACGCGGTGCTGTATCCGGTCACCCGGCCGGTGAATGTCAATACCGGCAGCGGACGCAGGCGCAGTTCCGCCGAGAGCAGTGCGCCGTCTCCCGCCGCACGGTATGCGTCATACGCAACGCGCGTGTATTCCGCGCGGAGGCGCACCCGGAGCCTGTCATCGAATTCCCGCTGCAGCTGAAGACGCACCGCCGTCGTGGTCCGTGCCGTCAGCGGACGTATCTCACGACCGGCATTGTCGATGGCGGCGACGGTCTGATCCTTGCGCTCCCGCCGCAGGCGGAGACTCAGACGTGTTTTCGCAGGCATCCGGTACTCCGCCGCAAGCAGTATTTCGCTGCCCGCCGTGGGCAGATGCAGGAAGTAGGTGCGGTTGGGAATGCGGAAGACATCGCACCACGCGTCGATGCGCACGCGGCGGTGCGGGCGGAAGCGCAGACCGGTGTACATCCCTTCCTCGTTTTGTGGTCCGCCACTGCGCTCACCGAAGGCGGCTGCGTGCAGACTGACGAAACGTTCGTGATACCGGCGGTAGAGAAGGGCGATACGCAGATGGGGAGTAAGCGCCGCCTCCGCTCCCGCGAGCACGGCGGGCATGTGCGTGTGCGCAAGCGCGGCCTCGGCATAGACGGATGCGTCATCGGTGCTGTAACGCGCGTGCATCCCCGCCGCCCATGCCGCATCGCCTTCGAAAGCGAAAGGGCTTCGGCTCCGCGATATCCGCGAAAACCGTGACGACACCGCCGTTGCCCCCAGCAGCAGCGAGCCGGCCGCGGGCGAAGAGCGCCACTGTATGACTCCGCCCATTGCCCGCTCACGCACCGTTCCGCGGCGCTGCTGCTCACTTGTGGTGCGATGGAGACCGGTCTGTCCGAGGCTTCCGACCATCCCGCTTTCCTCATCGACGGTCGCGTCGAGCTGTCGCGAGGAGTAGAATCCCAGCAGATCGACCGCGCCGGATCGCAGTTCTGCGGATGCCCCGCGGAATGCCATCCCTTCCGATGCCGATGTGAACGGACGAAGCAGCGCGGCGGATTTGCCGATGCGTGCGGCTTCCGACGATTTGCTGTGCGCAAAGGCCTGCCAGAAAACGAGACCCTGTCCGGCGGTGACTGTGAAGTCGCCGAGTACGGCGCGACGGAGAAAACCGTCGCCATCCATGCTGACGGCGCCGGCGAGGTGATCGGCGAGCGAGGTCTCTCCCGGATCTTTCTCCATGATGATCCCCGCAGCGAATCCTGCCGGGAGCTGGAGGCGCAGTCGCTGGTACACGCGCGCACGCGATCCGGGATAACTGCCGTCGTGATATCCCGCCCGGCCGCGGTCATCCTGCTGGAAGCGGCTGCGCAGCTCTCCTTCGATGTGCGTCGGGATCTCCGGACAGTCCATGCGGCAGCAGTACCGCAGCAGCTGCAGGCGATCGGTATCATCCATGAGGACTGCGGAAACAGCCTTCCAGCCTGCCTCCTCATTTCGCTGCGCTGCCGGATCGAGGAGGGCGACGGACACGCTGCGGGCCTCGGCGGGAGACAGAAAGGGAAGGGCGGTGATATCCTCCGCCGTTGCTTTGCGGAGACAGAGCGGACTACGGGCGAGCTGTTCGATTTCCTCGACCAGCGCCGAGGCATCGTCTTCCGAGGAGGGATCGAGCAGTGCCTCGATCGCATCGCGGTCAGGCGGCGAGGCGGGATCATTCTGCGCGGCGGACGGGATGACGGAGACGGGCAGAAGGACAATGGTTAGCGGGACGGCGAAAACGAGCGGAACGGCAAACGCCGTCCGCAGGACATGTCGGATGTGCATGATGTGTTCTCCCTAATTGAACGAAAGCGTATGTCAGTCTGCGCGGCAGAAGCGTATCGCCGCGCGATAAGCAGTTTCCCTCAGGCTTCGAGATCCTCGAGCGGAATCTCGTCAAGGTTTACATGGAGGCGGTTCTGGAAGGCGAAGGTCACGATTACCCCGATGACCACCGCGAACCACAGCGTCGCACTGCGGATGATGAATGTCGAGGCCACGGCGACTTCTTTCGTGGCTCCGGCAAGCTGTGCCAGACCGGTCAGGCTCCCCTCGGTCGTGCCCAGTCCGCCGGGCAGCATGCTCACCGCCCCGATGACGGTGGAAAACGCATAGATGAACGTGGCCTTGAGTACCGTCGGCGGGGCCTCGAAGACGTGGAGCACAATGTAGTATCCAAAACATTCGAAGAACCAGGCCACGACGCTGAGCACCACGGAAATGAACAGCGGCCGCGGGCGCAGCATGATATACATGCTTTCGTAGGCGCTGCGGGCATGCTCGAGAAAGCGATGCATGATGGGCAGCTTCCCGAACAGCTCGATCACCGCGATGGAGCCGCGCCGCCAGGCGAGCAGCATCGTGAGCAGGGCGAAAAATACAGCAAAGGCAATCACCGCGGTGCGGCTGATGTCGAACATGTATGCTCCGACGATGAGCAGCAGCACCAGGCCGATGAAATCCGTCAGGCGCTCAGCGACGACGATGGGCGCAGAGCGGCTGATCGGCGTTCCGTTCACACGTTTGAGAAGATAGGACTTCAGTACTTCGCCGAACTTCCCCGGCGTGACCGCCATGGTAAAGGCGGTGAAGAATATGATCAGGTTGTCACGGCGCCGGGGACGCATGTCAAGCGTGGCCGTGTAGAATTCCCATTTCCAGTATCGAAAAACATAATTCAACAGCGTGCAGCAGAGAATCAGCGGCGCGAACCACCAGTTGAAATCCGCGAAGGCCTCGATCAGTTCGTCGAGATCGGCGTATATCGTCAGCGCGATGAAAACCAGCGCGCCGAAGGCGAGAGAAAGCAGCAGTTTTTTACGCCAGTTCGATCCCATCCGTTTCCGGCGGTGTCTGAGTGAATTCCTTGAGGCTGCAGTAGAATCTGCTGAGCGGCAGTCCCATCACGTTATAGAAATCTCCGACGATTTTACGCACGAACACGGCGCCGAAGTCGTCCTGAATGCCGTATGCGCCGGCTTTGTCCATCGGACTGCCTGACTGTACATACGAAATGATTTCGTCGGTATCAAGCCGCCTGAACCAGACCTTCGTGCGCTCGAAGCGGGTGAGCGTCCGCATGCCGGGCACCTCCACCAGTGAAAACCCCGTGTACACATCGTGCCGCTGTGCGCTCAGTCGCTGCAGGATGCGGACGGCGTCGTCCTCGGATGTCGGTTTCTCGATGATTTCATCGTCGTGCACGACGATGGTATCCGCCCCGATCACGACACCGCCGGTCAGGCGGAAGGCCACATCGCGAGCCTTGCGTTCGGCGAGAATCATGACATGCTCCTCCGGCGACACCGGGATGTCAATGATCTCATCCACATCGCTCGCAATCGACTCGAAGCGCAGGCCGATCTGCTGCAGGAGATTCTTCCGGCGGGGCGAACGGGATGCGAGAACCAGGGAAGAGGGCTGCACGAAAGATTCAGACATTGATGAAACGGCAATGATTCACCCAATATCGCACAACCCGGACTTCCGTGAAAGTCCCGCCGCGATCAGGGCGGAAATCCGCCCTCCCGGTCCGTGACGCTCAATTCTGCAGCATTTTTTTCGTATCATTATGGATGGATTCCGCATCCAGCGCATGTGAACGTACAGACATAAAGGAAAGAACATGAACGTATCCCGTCTTTATATCATCATCGGACTGGTTCTCGTCGCCGTCGTGGTCGTGGTTCTTCTGCTGCCGGATGGCGAACCGGCGCAGCAGACGGCCGAGCAGGCGCAGATGCCGCCGGGACATCCCGACATCGACGGCATGGAGGACATGCCCGGAGCGGGACAGCCGGGCGCGGGAAATGTGCGCTCCGAATTCATGGAAGAGTTCAAGCGTCTCGGCGAAAAGATTGCGGTGCAGGACGAGTCGGACACGAGCGACGTGCTGGTGTACGCCCGCATGCTGCTCGATGCGCATCAGGCGAAAAAGTCGCTGCCGCTCTTTGAGCGCTATCATGAAGCGGCGCCGAAAAACATTCCCGTGATGCTGGATCTCTCCGTTGCATACTTCGAAACCGACAGGAAGGACAAAGCCGAGGAAATCACCCGCGAGGTCCTGCGTCTCGATCCTGAAAACACCACGGCCAGATATAATCTCGGCGCATTGTATGCAGCCACCGACCAGCCGGAGAAGGCGAAGGAAATCTGGAACGAGCTTATCATGAAGCACCCCGACTCGCCGGATGCCGCGCGCGCCGAAGAACTCATGAAGCGGCTCTGATCCCGGCGGGAGGTCGTGGCGCGATACTGCATATTCCGTACCGACCGCATCGGTGATGTCATCCTGACACTGCCGATGGCCGAAGCGCTGAAGCGGTATGACCCGGAAGCGCAGGTAACGTTCTGCGTGCAGGAATACACGCATGAGCTTGCCACACTCTGTCCGTTCGTCGATGACGTCATCAGCATCCCGGAGCGTGATCTTTCGCGGGAGCGCGCGGGTTACGTGCGCGCTCTCCGCGATCGGCATTTCGACATGGCGCTGTTCGCCTTTCCGCGTCCCCGGCTGGCGCGGGCCGCACGACGGGCCCGCATCCCTGTGCGCGTCGGCACGGCCTTCCGATGGTATGCTCCTCTCTTCACCCATCGCGTGCATGAGCATCGGCAGCCATCGGTCATGCACGAACGCGATTACAATCTCAATCTCCTCCGCAGTGTCGATATCACGGTCCCCGACGACCTCCTGCCGCGACTCGACATTCCCGATACGCTGAGTGCAGAGGCGAGCGCTGCAATTCGCGCCGCCGGTGTCCGTGATGAACACCCGTATGGTGTGCTGCATCCCGGAAGCGGAGGATCTGCGAAGGACTGGCCTCCGGAACGTTTCGCGGAGCTTGCATCCGCACTTGTGACCGCCCATCCCGGTCTGCAGCTGCTGCTTACGGGGACGACAGCGGAGCGCGCGCTGATGGAAAACGTGCGGCGCGACGCCGGTACGCAGGTCCATATGCTTGAGCACCCGGTATCCCTGGCGCTGCTCGCCGGCATTCTTGCCGGAGCAGAGTTCACCGTGGCGAATTCCACAGGTCCACTCCATATCGCTGCCGCCGTCGGAACTCCGGTCCTCGGTCTCTATCCTTTCGCGCGCGTGACCCATCCTCGCCGGTGGGGGCCGCTCGGCCCGCGCGCCGCAGTCCTCACACCCGATCCCGAACCACAGTGCCGCGACTGCCTGCGGGGACGCTGCAGTCGTCACGACGACATGCGCCGCATCTCCGCGCAGGCCGCATTCACCGCACTCATGGCGCTGGATCCGCTGTGATTTGCTCACATCCTCCGCCCGGACGTGCAGTCCCGCATGAACCGGTGTTACCGTCCAATTCCCTTGCCTCTGACACTGGAAATAGCGAGTATACAATAATGTCAATCACAATTCGGGAACAGCAGCAAGGAGCAGCGGGTACAATGAGCAAACAACGGAGTTTGATCATGAAACTGCTCATATACAGCTGTCTCGTCGTTTTTCAGATAACCCTCGTGTTCCCTTCCCTCATGGCGCAGAAAACGTCCTCGGAGGAGCGCGCGTCGCGTTTCCGCAGCATTGATCAGAATGCCTTCGACGTCGGGGAGGAACTGATTTTCGATGTGAATTACGGGTTCATCACGGCCGGGCAGGCGAAAATGGCCATCCCGCGCTATTCCTGGCAGAAGGGTCGCAAATGTTATCACGTGCAGTTCCTCGTGAAATCCAAGCCGTTTTTCGATTCCTTCTATCGCGTGCGTGACCGCTATGAATCCCATATCGACGCCGAGGGACTGTTCCCATGGAAGTTCATCCAGCAGATCCGCGAGGGCGGCTATCGCCGCGATTTCAGTGCGCGCTTCGACCACGTAAAGGAAAAGGCCTATACCAGCGAGGGAGTCTATCCCGTCCCGGCATTCACGCACGATGTGGTCTCCGCGTTCTATTTCATGCGCACCTACGATTATCGCGGGATGCGCAGAGGCGAGAAGGTGGAACTGCAGAATTTTTACAAGGACAGCACCTATACGCTCACCGTGGTCTATCACGGCAGAGAAGAGGTTGAGGTCGAGGCCGGTACCTTCCGCACCATCGTGCTGGAGCCGGTCATGGAGGAAGGAGGCCTGTTCAAAGCCTCCGGGCGCATCCTGGTCTGGCTCACCGACGATGACCGCCGCATGCCCGTTCAGGTTGACGCGGAAATTCCCATTGGATCCATCACCTCCGAACTGATTGAATACAAGGGCCTGCGCGGTCCGGTGCGCGCCCGCATTGAATAGTCCGTACATTCTCCGTCTCCCATGCTCGCGAACGGAATTATCGCACTTTGCGCAACACGGCCCCTGCAGACGGATGTTCTGCAGGGGCGTATCGCGTCTCTGCTCGCCAGCGACGAGCGCCTGGATTTCGTCGTCTCGCACGACGCGCGCTGCATGCTCGGAGCGGTCATCGGATCGCACGGCGGCCAGGACGCACATCCCTGGCTCACGCTTGAGCGCAGCGATACCGGAGACAGGCTCGGGGTGTTCGAGGGCTGGACCTATGTACCATCAGTACTGACCGGCAATCCCGCACGTCTCGGGGAACGGGATCTTGACTGCCGAACGCACTGCAACGGCATGTTCTCCGCGGCGTCTTGGCGGGAGGGCACACTCACTCTCGCCTCTGACCCGTTCGCTTCGATTCCCCTCTATGTCTGGTCCGACAGCGATGTGTTCGTCGCCTCCTCCTCGATGGAGATTCTGCTGACACTCATTCCGTCCGAAGCGCGGCTGAACCGCGGAGCGCTTGCCGAACTGCTGGCCGCACAGACGCTGTTCGGCGACGACACGCTCATCGAGGGCGTGCGCAAGATGTCCGGCGCGACGCTGCTGCGCCGGACCGCGCAGACAGGGGCGGAGGAAAGTACACGGTACTGGGCGCCTCGCTTCGACGTGCATGGTTCCGTCGAACACGCGGCGGATGCTTTCGCCGAGTCCGTGCGCAGAACGGTGAAGCTGGTGGGCGACCAGCCGCATGCGGCGCTCACCGGGGGTATCGATTCACGTGTCATCTGGGCCGTGCTTCTGCATGACCGCACACCCGCCACCGCGGTGACGCATGCCGCGGCGGACGGCTACGACCTGCAGATTGCGCAGTGCATCTCGGCGGATCACGGGCTGCCGCATCGCATCGCGCGTATCGGCGATGCGTTTCTGGCCGGAGCCGAGGAAGATCTGCGCCGGCTCGTCGAAGCGGGCAACAGCCAGTGTTGCGGTGACCTCCTGCATCTGCCGTATCTCTACCGGGTGCATGCCGAGTACACGCCGTCCATTATCGACGGCGTGAATACGTACATGGAACGCGGCTTCGCGCTGCGTCGGGCGGCGGGCGGCGCGCGTGACCGCGATCAGCTTGTCGACAGTCTCTGGGCGCAGCTCCGCCGTGAGGGACTGCTCGCGCTGCTGCCCGAGGATGAACGGCGGAGCATCGAAGCGACGGCGAAGGAGCGTTTTTCGCACCTGCTTCCCGATCCGGCGGATTTCCACGCGCCGGGTGCCGCGGCGGACACCCTGTACCTGCAGCAGCTGCTGCCTCATCACGCGACCGATGCCGCCGCCGTGCAGAACCACCACGTGCGTTTTCTCACCCCGTATTACGATCTCGACTATCTCGATATCCTGCTTCGCATGCCCGAGGCACAGCGCAGTGCAGAATGGCTGCAGCGAGAAGTGCTCCAGCGCTTTGCTCCTCGTCTGCTGCGGTATCCGCGCTCCTATGCCGATGTGCGGACCATCCCGGTGAAATGGCGTCCACTGGCGCTGCTGCCTGCCTTCTGGGAGCGCAGAGTGCTGCCGCACCTGCCTGGCAGGGTGCACGGACGGCTGAGCCTTCGGCGCTCGAGCGCCCTGCATGCCGAGTGGTTCGCTGGTCCGCTGCATGCGCTGTTTCGCCATGCGCAGCCGCCTCCTGCACCGCTGTCTCCCGAAGCGACAGACGCCTTTCTCGCCCGGCTGCGGCTCGGCGGTCTCTCGGATACTGCCGCCGCCGGCTGGCTGCTCGTGCTCTCGCATCCCCGCAGTCTGCTGCGCCGATTTTCGTGATTGTTTCCCTTGATCGTCCCCTCTGATCCGATCTTTCGGGACACTTCACCCATCCGTCCTGTCTGGCGGTTCCGGTCTTCACGTACGCGATGCGCTCCTTCCCCAAATCCATGCACGGGGAAGGACTTTTTCGTACTTTATGCTTTCGCACAGCGGAAAGATACCGTGTTTATCCGGAGAGTCTGCCATGTTTTCACAGCTCGATTTTTCCTCAATCAGGACGCAGTCCGTTCAGCAGCGCCAGAACAAGGTGACGCTGGACGCCTGTGCGCGTCCGTTTGACGGGAGCGGCAGTTTCGCGGATTTCCTCGATACACTCCCTGACATTCTCAAGGCGCGGGAGCTGCGTGAGTTCTCGGCGGCGGTCGCCGCGGCGCGGCGCGCGGAGCGCCCGTGCATATTCATGATGGGCGCGCATGTCATCAAGGTCGGGCTCGCACCCGTGGTCATCGATCTGATGGAGCGCGGCATCCTGACGCATGTTGCCATGAACAGCGCGGGGGCTATTCACGATTCCGAATCCGCCCTGTTCGGGGTGACGTCAGAGGATGTCGCGACCAACCTGCAGGACGGCTCGTTCGGCATGTGGCGGGAGACCGGTGAATTCATCAACGGCAGTCTCAAATCCTCCATGAAGATAGACAGCTGTGGTTTCGGCGAAGCCATCGGCCGTGCGCTGACTGCCGCCGGAGCACCCCATCTCGCTTACAGCATCCTTGCCGCCGGCGTTCGACTGAACGTGCCGGTCAGCATCCATGCCGCGATCGGCACTGACATCGTTCATCAGCAACCGACGATGGACGGGGGAGTGACGGGGGAAATGAGTTTCCGTGATTTCCGCGTTCTGGCGCATTCCGTCAGCGGTCTTGATGCGCAATCGGTTGTCTGCAACATGGGATCCGCTGTCATCCTGCCGGAGGTCTTTCTCAAAGCCCTGACGGTGGTGCGCAATCTTGGATATCCCGCCAGCGGTTTTGCCGCCGCGAATTTCGATATGATACAGCATTACCGGCCGAACATGAACGTGGTGACGCGTCCCACGCTCGGCTCGGGCCGGGGATACGTCTTCACCGGGCATCATGAACTCATGCTGCCCCTGCTTGCTGCCATGGTTCATCGCCAGCTCGTGGAGAATCCTGATGGATGATCCCCGCGACAACATGGAGTCGAGGGACGGTGGTCAGGAGACCGCCCCGCCCTCCGGTGGCATCGGGCCGCCCTCGTTCGCAGCGATTGAAACACCTCCGTTAATCGGACCGGTCGTGTTCGGCTTCCTGGTGCTCGCCGTGGCGTTCTTTGCCTACCAGATTCTGGGCGGACTGATCAGCTTCCTGCTCTTCGGTCTCGGTGCGGAGGGAGATATCCAGGGCATGCGTGTGGTGACCGTGATATCGCAGCTGCTATTCCTGGTCCTGCCCGCTTTGCTGCTGCTTGGCCTGCAGCGGTGGAAGGTGCGTGATGTCCTGCGGCTGAAGATGCCGCGCCTGCTGCCGCTGCTCAGTGTCATCGTGGCCGTGATCGCCATGCAGTACGTCGTGCAGGCGTACGTGGAGGTTCAGCAGCATGTGCTGCGGAACTATCTTCTGCCGGATTCCCTCCTGCCGCTGCTCGACGAATTCGAGCAACTGCTCGAGGAACTCTACGGGAAGCTGCTCGCGATGCGTTCTCCCACGGAGGCGCTGTTCGTGTGGGTCGTCGTGGCCCTGACACCGGGATTCTGCGAGGAGGTGCTCTTCCGGGGCACCGTGCAGTATTCCTTTGAGCGCGGCATGCGTGTGCGTTGGGCCCTGCTACTCAACGGCGTGATTTTTTCGCTTTTTCATCTCAATCCGGTGACCTTCGTGCCGTTGACGATGCTGGGCGTGTTCTTTGCCGTCATTACCTGGCGAAGCGGGTCCATCGGTTACGCCGTTGTGGCGCACATTACAAACAACACCCTGGCCGTGGTGGCGCTGTACGTCTTTCAGAGCGACACGCTGCTGCCGGCGGAAAGCGCCGGTGCGACGCCATCCGCAGGTGTGCTGCTGATCAGCGGCGGCATCGGTCTGCTCGTATTTGCTGCAAGTGTGGCTCTGTTCTGGGTGCTGACCGCAGACCGCGAAACTGAAACATTGAATGCTCTCTAACCGAGGAGGTTTTATGCCATACTGTCCGAATTGCCATGTCGAATATCAGCCTGGGATCAAGGAATGCGCGGACTGCAGAATCCCGCTGCGCGAGGGCACTCCGCAGTTCTGTCCGAACTGCAAGGAGTACGTGCGCGAAGATGATACGTTCTGCGACAACTGCGGCGTTCTTCAGCCCGAGATTCCGGCCGATGAGCGGCCCGAATGCGAAAATCACCCCGATCGTTCCGCGATCGGCGGCTGTGTCATCTGCGGCAAACCCGTCTGTGAGCAGTGCTCAACGCGGCACAACGGACGGATTTTCTGTGAAAACGACGAGCATCTGAACCTGCATCAGGGCTTTGTGGTGGCGTACACCACTTCGACGGATTACGAGGCCGACATGATCAAGGCCAATCTCGAAGGCGCCGGCATCAACGCGGTGGTATTCAATCAGCACGATCATGTCTACTTTACCAACATGGGATCTCTGGCCATGGTCAACATCATGGTTCCGCGCTCCCAGCTCGAAGAGGCGCGCGATGTCATTACCGCCCTGATGAGCGAAGAGGGGCTCTCAGACAGTGAATCCGGCGACAGGGACGATGCGTGAGTAACACCGGTACACGGGTGCTCGTCGCCGTCGTCGCCATTCCCGGCGTCCTTGCCCTGGCATGGTTCGGCGGCTACGCCTGGGCGCTGTTCATCGCCGTGGTGCTTGTCGTCGCCGCAGGTGAGTTCGCCGGACTCGCTCGTGCGAAGGACGTTCATCCCCAGACCGGCATGATGGCAGCGGCGGGACTCCTGCTGCTCCTGGTGTTTCTTCATGAACGGCTGAGTCGTGACATCCCCGCACTGTTCGGTGGCGGCCTGCACTGGCCGCTGCAATGGCAGGCCTTCATCTGGATTCTGCTGCTCGTTCTTCCCGCGGTCTTTCTGATCGAGCTGTTCCGCAACCGGCCGTCTCCGCTGTTCAACATCGCCGTGACCGTGCTCGGAGCGCTGTATATCGGACTCTTTCTCGGGACGGCCGTGGGAATCAGGGAAATCTTCACCGTGCGTGAATTCCATGTCGGACCCGTGTTCGGCACGGCGGATCTTTCGCCCGCGCAGGCGGCCCAGCTCGATGCCTGGGGCGGGTTCACGGTGATCGCCCTGCTCGCCTCGATCTGGATGTGTGATACGGCCGCGTATTTCGGCGGGCGCGCCATGGGACGGCACAGGCTATTCCCGCGCGTGAGTCCCAACAAAACCTGGGAGGGCGCCATCTGGGGTCTCGTCGCCGCTCTGGGAACGATGGCCCTCGCACGCTGGCTGGTGGTCGATTATCTCACGCTCGCCGAGGCGCTGGTCATCGGTGGCATCGTCGGGGTGATCGGACAGCTCGGCGACCTGGTGGAATCCCTCTTGAAACGGGATGCGGGTGTGAAAGACTCTTCGGGTCTTCTGCCCGGTCACGGCGGAGTGCTCGACCGTTTCGACAGCTTCATTTTTGTTTCACCGGCCGTATTTCTCTACCTTGATTTCGTTGTTTTTGCCTGACGGCAGCGTCTATTCGTGTCACGTGCTCACCTGCTAAACGATGAAACAGACAAAATATATCTTCATCACCGGCGGCGTCGTGTCCTCGCTCGGCAAGGGCATCGCCGCATCCTCCCTGGGCATGCTGCTGCAGAGCCGGGGTCTCAACGTCACCATCCAGAAATTCGATCCCTATATCAACGTCGATCCCGGCACCATGAGTCCGTATCAGCACGGCGAGGTGTACGTCACCGACGACGGGGCCGAGACGGATCTCGACCTCGGGCATTACGAGCGCTTCCTCAGCCGCGACATGGGGAAAAACAACAACACCACTACGGGACAGATTTACAATCACGTCATCCAGAAGGAGCGGCGCGGAGATTACCTCGGTGCCACCGTGCAGGTGATTCCGCACATTACCGACGAAATCAAGCGCCGGTACGCGCGGCTGTCGAAGCAGGATGAATACGATGTCATCATCACCGAAATCGGCGGCACGGTGGGTGACATTGAAAGTCTGCCGTTTCTCGAGGCCATGCGCCAGTTCGTGATGAGTGTGGGAAGGAAACATGCGCTCATCATTCACCTGACACTGGTGCCGTACATTCCGTCCGCCGGGGAATTGAAGACCAAGCCGACGCAGCACTCGGTAAAGATGCTGCTGGAACTCGGTATCCAGCCCGACATGCTGCTCTGCCGTTCCGACCGGCCGCTGCCGCGTTCGATCAAGGAAAAGATCGGCCTGTTCTGCAACGTCAAACCGGAACTGGTCATCGAAGCCCGCGATGTGGATACGATATACGAGGTCCCCATTGAGTATCGCAAGGAGGAGTTCGACCAGAAAGTGGTCAATCTGCTTCACATGCGGCCGAAGGAGGCGGATACCGACCGATGGACAAAAATCCTCAAGCGCATCAAGGAGCCGAAGCACGAGATCCGTATCGGACTCTGCGGCAAATACGCCGAATATCATGATGCTTACAAGAGCATCATCGAAGCCTTTACGCACGGAGGGGCGGAGAACAATGCCCGTGTGTATCTGGACTGGATCCACTCCGAGGACATCGAGAAGAACGGTGCCGCGCGTTACCTCAAGGGCGTTGACGGACTGCTCGTCGCCCCCGGTTTCGGTGAGCGCGGCATCGAGGGAAAGATCAAGGCCGTGCAGTACGTGCGCGAAAACAACATCCCGTTTTTCGGGATCTGTCTCGGGCTCCAGTGTGCGGTGATCGAGTATGCGCGGAATGTCTGTGGCATCAGTGAGGCCAACAGCACCGAATTCGTTGAAACGACATCGAATGTCATCGACCTGATGCTTGAGCAGAAGAGCATTCAGACCATGGGCGGCACCATGCGCCTCGGCGGCTATCCCTGTGTGCTCAAGCGCGGCACAAAAGCCTACGAGGCCTACGGCCGGAAAACCATTTCCGAGCGCCATCGTCACCGCTATGAAGTCAACAATGCCTTTGTGGAAGTGCTGGAAGAGCACGGACTCGTGTTCAGCGGCACCTCTCCCGACGGCGAGCTGATGGAAATGATCGAACTGCCGGATCACCCATGGTTCGTGGGCTCGCAGTTCCATCCGGAACTCAAGTCACGCGTGATCGAGCCGCATCCGTTGTTCAGCAACTTTGTCCGTGCCGCGCTGCAGTACCGCCGCGCCATGGACGGAAATGGTGCTGGCGCGGACGGCTGAACGTGACGCCGGAATATCTTATTTTACAGATGCGCTTATCAGATTCGCAGGAGCGTCCATGAAGTATCTTGCCACCATTTTCATGCTTTGTGTGCTATGGAACGGACTGCAGGCGCAGACGGACACACTGCAGTACGACGGTATCGGCGACGTTCGCAACGGAGACCTGCTCGCCGTCACGCGTTTCCCCGGGGAAGTGGATGTCGTTTTCAACGCGCGGTTCACGCCGGCGGAAAAATGCACACTGCACACGGTTCTTGTGGGATTCAGCGTCGTGAAGTTCCAGGCACTCACCGGGGATGACACGCTCATCGTCTATGTGTACGAGAACGGTGAGGTGCCGCCGCACCTGGTCAGTCTGGAAAACACCTACCGGGTGGATCTCGGGGACGCCGGTTTCCCGAGCCCGAATATCCGTTTTGATCATCCGCTCGAAGCTGGCGCGCGTGATGTGCTCGCGGTGAAGCTGAATCCCCCGGTGATTTTTTCCCCGAAACGTGATTTCATTGTCGGCGTGACGCTGCAGTCTTCCCAGAAATTCGCCCTCGGCGGCGGACTCTGGCATGGCCTGAGCATGCTCATCAGGCCGGGAGTACAGGAATACGAGCGTTACCGGCGCTATTCCGTCACGCCTGACGCCGAGTACGCCAAAAATCCGTTGGCGGTCGGCGGCGCCCAGGCCGGACTGTTCATTCGCGCGGTTGTCGGGTATAATCCCGATCTCCCGGTGATCTATCCCACCGATGTCAGCGAGGTCCCCATCGCGGCGGAATTCGCGCTCGAGCAGAATTATCCCAACCCGTTCAATCCCTCTACCTCCATCGGCTACATGATCGGGGAGCGCACACACGTCCGCCTCGCGGTGTATGACGCTCTCGGCAGGGAAGTGGCGGTGCTTCGCGAAGGGATCACCGATGCCGGTCGGCAGGTAGCGCATTTCCGTGCGGGAGACCTGCCCGGCGGATTGTACACAGTGCGGCTGACCGCGAACGGTCTGTCACAGACGCGGAAGATGCTGCTGATGAAATGAGAATCCCCGAACACAAGATCGACGAAATCCGCGCGGCCGCTGACATACTCGACGTTGTCAGCGGCTTCGTCCGTTTGAAGAAGGCGGGGCGCAATTACACGGGCCTCTGTCCCTTTCACCGCGAGAAGACGCCCTCGTTCAATGTCAATCCCGAACGTGGCATTTTCAAATGCTTCGGCTGCGGAAAGGGCGGCAATGTCTTCACGTTTCTCATGGAAATCGAGCATATTTCCTTTCTCGATGCGGTGGACATGCTGGCGGAACGCTACGGCATCGCGCTGGAACGCCAGGGTGGTCCGTCGAAAGAGACGCGCGAAGAAATCGAGGCCATGTATGAGGCCAACCGTCTCGCGGCCCGTTTCTTCTATGACACGCTGCAGGGTGAGCGTGGGAAGAAGGGACGCGAGTACTTCGCTTCCCGCGACTGGAACGCCAACACGCAGCGTGTGTTCGGACTGGGTTTCGCGCAGGACGACTGGCATGCCTTCCTGCATTTCGCGCGGGAGAAAGGGCTGTCGGAGGACGTTCTTGAAGCGACGGGACTGATCATTCGGAAGGAAACGGGCAATACCTATGACCGCTTTCGCAACCGCGTGGTGTTTCCCATCATCAGCGTCGGGAAAAAAGTGCTTGGCTTCGGAGCGCGGGCGCTCGGTGCCGACGAACACCCGAAGTATCTCAACTCCCCGGAATCTCCGGTATACAATAAGAGCCGCATACTGTACGGGCTGGCGCAGGCACATCCCGCCATCCGTGAGAAAGACGCCGTGATCCTGGTGGAAGGATATGCCGATGTGCTTTCACTGTACCAGGCCGGTGTGCAGAACGTCGTCGCCACGAGCGGCACGGCGCTCACCCCCGAACAGGTGCGTCTGCTCGCCCGCTACACGCACAATCTCTTTTTCCTGTATGACGCGGATTCGGCTGGACTCAACGCCATGCTGCGCGGTATCGACGTCATCTTGGAGGAAGACTGCGATTCGCGTATTGTGCAGCTCCCCGCGGGTGAGGACCCGGATTCGTTTGTCCGCAGGCATGGCGCAGAGGGGGTGCGCACAACACTCGAACAGGCTGTCTCGTTTGTCGATTTCATCACTGACCGCTTCCGCGATGAGGGACAGCTGGAAACGCCGGAAGGGAAAACGCAGGTCATCCACCGCATCGTTGATCTCGTGGCGCGTATGGACGATCCCATCCGCAGGGAATTTTACATTCATCATGTGGCCGAAAAATACGGCATCTATGAAACCGTGCTTTACCGGGAGCTCGACCGTGAGCTGAAATCTCGTGGCCGCAAGCGCGAGGCGGCACCTCCGCCGGAAGTGTATCGTGAGCACCCCGCGGAAATCCTCTCCGAGGGCGAGATGCCGAAAGAGGAGAAACGGTTCTGTCAGCTTCTGCTGCTTGCTCCGTCGGCATTGCAGTCGGAAGTGCTCAGCCACATCCGCATAGGATATTTTCACGACACGCGCATGCAGCAGTTTCTCCACGTGCTGCTTGAGCAGCAGGAGCATGAGGGTGCCATCGATATCGATGCGCTCTGGGGATACGTCGACGACGATGTCGCGATGCACAATCTTCTGGCCGACATGCTGATGGAGCCGCTGCGCCCGATCAGTGACTGGAGTCAGAAACAGACCGTCACGCCGACCGACGAACGACGCGTGCTTCTCGATGCATACAAGAATGTTGTGGGACGCACGCTGGAGCATCACGCGAATACTCTACAGCAGCGCACGCGCAAGGCCGATGATCCGGAACTGCTGCAGCGTTTCGTTGAACTCCAGCGTCTGATCAAGATCAACTGGGCAGGTATCCGGGCCTTCGAAGACATCCCCGAGTTCGACACGGAAGAGCTGTAAGCGGCCAGAGCGCGCCATGCAACCATCCTCGGCGGTTTCCTGTTGTGGTGGAAGAGTCTTTTGAACAGATCAGGAGGAAATACATGGCAGCACTCGAACCACAGGTCGTTGAACAGCGCGTTGCATCAATGGAGGGATGGGACCTGAAGGAAGGACAGATCGTGCGAGTGTATGAGGCGCCGTCTTTCCACCGTGCCGTCGGATTTGTCGCACAGATCGGCATCCTCGCCGACGCGGCGGATCATCATCCCGACATCGATATACGATACAACAAGGTGACGATCAGCCTCTCCACGCACAGTGAGAACGGTATCACCGAAAAAGACTTTTCACTCGCCGCAAGCATCGACGAGGCGTTCGATCAATGAGTGCCACAGACAGACTTGATCAGCTGAAACAGTTCCTCGAGCAGGAGCCCGAAGACGCGTTCACGCGCTATGCGCTCGCGCTCGAGCACATCTCCCGCAAGATGATTCCCGAAGGAATCGAACTTCTGCAGGAGACCATCCAGCGCGACCCGTCCTACGTGCCGGCATACCACATGCTCGGACAGCAGTTTGCGCTCGAGGGCAGGGAGGAGGACGCGCGCAACATCTACCAGCGCGGCATCAATGCCGCCCGCAGTACTGGCGACATGCATGCCGCCTCGGAGATGCAGACCGAACTCGACGAACTCGGCTAGAGAAAAAACGAGGAGAGGATTTCAATGATGGCGAGATCCCCGGATGGGAGATCTTGCCATCTTTTCATCATCTCATTTTTTCATACATTCATATTTCGCAGTTCGCGACTCACAATTATCCGGAGACGGCATGCCAAGAACCCAGGATCAGATTCTCGATATCTTCAAACAATCAGGCGCCTTTCTTGAAGGTCACTTCGTATTGACTTCGGGGCTTCACAGTCCGCACTACGTAGAGAAATTCCGAGTGCTCGAACATCCCGGCGTGACGGCGCAGCTCTGCTCGGAGTTCGTCGAGCAATGGTCTGATTCGAAGCCGACCGTCGTCGTCGGTCCTGCTACGGGAGGCATTATTCTCGCGCATGAGACAGCGCGCCAGTTGGGACTGCGTGCCATGTTCACCGAGCGCGTCGACGGCACCATGACCATGCGGCGCGGCTTCGCGCTGACTCCGGAAGACCGTGTTCTGCTGGTGGAGGATGTCGTCACGACGGGGGGGAGCGTATTCGAAGTGCTCGATGTCGTACGGCAGACCGGTGCACAGATCGCCGGGCTGGCATTTCTCGTTGACCGCAGCGGCGGTGCCGTCGATTTCGGCATTCCGTCGAAGGCCCTGCTGACACTGAACGTCGTGACATATCGTCCGGAAGATTGTCCGCTCTGTCGCGACGGCGTCCCTGTCACCAAACCCGGTCGGTCGGGCAAGTCCTGAGTCATTGATCCTTGTACGTTGCACTTTGCACCGCATGGGCCGTATATTCCGACAACCCTATCCCTGATTCACTATCGATAATAACACTGGTCCGACTATGAGCGTAGCAGTGACCTTCGCCACAATCCCTGAGATGTTCCTCAATCTCACGGACAAATACATGCACGACGAGCGTCCCCTGATTCTGCGTAAGGTCGAGGGGGAATTCGCGCCGCTTCGCTACAGCGAGATGCGCGAGCTGGTCGCGCAGTTCTATCACGGACTCGCCGAACTGGGCGTCACACGCGGCGACCGTGTCGCGATTCTCGCCGAGAACCGTCCCGAGTGGGTGATCACCGATCTTGCTGCCCTCTATCACGGAGCCGTGGATGTCCCGATTTTTCCGTCGCAGACTGCAAAGCAGGTCGAATATATTCTCAAGGATGCCGGGGTCTCCGTCGCAGTTGTCTCCAACCGTTTCCAGCTGACCAAGCTTCTGAAGATCCGCGATGCGGTGAAATCCCTCAAGCATGTGATTGTCATGAATGAGATGGAGGATCTGCCGGACGGTGTGCTGAGCTTCACGTCCGTGCTGGATGCCGGAAGGAAAGAACATCAGCAGCATCCAAATGCGCTTCGCGAGGCCTCCGTCACCGTCACGCCGGAGGATCTGTGCACGATCATTTATACCTCCGGCACGACGGGGAATCCGAAAGGTGTCATGCTCACGCATGATAATTTCGTCTCCAATGTCATGGCTTCGACCGAGGTCATCCACATCGGCGACCAGGATGTGCTGCTTTCCTTTCTGCCGCTCTGTCACGTCTTCGAGCGCATGGCCGGGTTTTACGTCGCGATGTCATGCGGCGCGACGATCGCCTATGCCGAGAGTGTCGAAACCGTCGCTGAGAATATGATCGAGGTTCGTCCCACGGTCATGGTCGCCGTGCCACGGCTGTTCGAGCGTATCTACAACCGCATCGCACGCATGGTGGAGAAGGATTCCGCGGCGAAGCGCAAAATCTTTTACTGGGCTGTCGGCGTCGGACGGCGCTTCGTGCAGGAGGAAAAGCACGCCGGCGCGGGCCTGCTGCTTCGATCACAGCACGCGCTCGCATCGCGGCTGGTCTTCAGCAAGCTGCGCGAGCGTACCGGCGGACGCATCCGCTTCTTTGTCTCCGGGGGGGCGGCGCTGCCCCGGGAACTCGGGGAGTTCTTCGAGGCGGTCGGGCTTACGATCGTCGAGGGGTACGGCCTGACCGAGAGTTCGCCGGTCATCGCCGTCAATCGCCTCGGGCAGCACCGCTTCGGAACCGTGGGACAGCCGATCCCCGGTGTCGAGGTCACGATCGCCGAGGACGGGGAGATTCTCACGCGCGGACCGCATGTAATGAAAGGCTATTACAACAACAGGAAGGCAACCGAGGAGGCAATCGACGACGAGGGCTGGCTGCGCACGGGCGACATCGGCATGCTTGATGAGAACGGCTATCTGTATATCACCGACAGGAAAAAGCATTTGTTCGTGAGTTCCGGCGGGAAGAATATTGCCCCGCAACCGATCGAAAATCTCTTTGCGAGCAGTGAATACATCGACCAGTTCGTGCTTATCGGGGATAAGCGAATGTACCTGACGGCATTGATCGTACCGGATTTCGACACGTTGCGCGAGTATGCGGACTCGCACGGCATTTCCTACAGCGAAACTGCTGATCTCGTAAGGAACGCGGAAATCCTCAAACTCATCGAAGGCACCATACAGGGCACTCAGAAGGATCTCGCGAATTTCGAAAAGGTGCGTCGCTTCACGCTGCTGGAAGAACCGTTCACGATTGAAAACGGCGAGATGACACCCAGCCTCAAAATCCGGCGCAAGGCCGTTGAGGAGCGATACCATGATCTGATCGAGGCGATGTACCGCACCTGAGCCGGGTATTCCCCGTTGGTGATCATGGGACTTTTACGTACATTACTTCCTTGACAGGCACAACTGTTTTTACGCGATATGATCGAAAGCTACATCCCCATTCTTCTCATCATCGGCATCGCGGTCATCTTTGGTGTCGTCTCAATCAACCTTTCCTGGCTGCTCGGTCCCCAGCGTCCGTACAGGGAAAAACATTCGACCTATGAAAGCGGTGTCGATCCGGTAAGTACGGCGCATTACCGTTTTTCGGTCAAATACTACATGGTTGCGCTGTCCTTCATCGTCTTCGACATCGAGGTAGTGTTCATGTATCCCTGGGCGGTACAGTTTCGGGAACTCGGATGGACCGGATTTGTTGTTATGTCAGTGTTTATCGTTGTTTTAGCTGTCGGCTTTATTTATGAGCTGAAGAAAGGAGCACTGCAATGGGATTAGAATCAGCCCTTGGTGAAGGATACATCACGACGCAACTTGACGCACTGATCGCATGGGGCCGTAAAAACTCGCTGTGGCCGATGCCGATGGGCCTTTCCTGCTGCGCCATCGAGCTGATGTCCGCCGGTGATCCGCGGCATGATATCTCCCGCTTCGGCATGGAGGTCATGCGCTTTTCACCGCGGCAATCCGATGTTATGATCGTGGCCGGAACAGTTACCTACAAGATGGCGCACGTGGTGCGCAAGATTTACGATCAGATGGCAGAACCCCGATGGGTGGTCGCCATGGGAGCCTGTGCCTCTTCCGGAGGCATGTTCCGCAGTTATTCGGTTGTTCAGGGCATCGACCAGTTCCTTCCGGTGGATGTCTTCACGGCCGGCTGTCCGCCGCGCCCGGAAAATCTCTTCAATGCGCTCATTGAGCTGCAGAAGAAGGTGGAAAAATCCAGCGTGCTGGACTACCGCGACCGCAAGGAACCGATCATCGTTTCATAATTTCCGGCGCGGGACCCTGCGTCCCGCGCATCACATCTGACGGATACCCATGAACCCAGTTATCGAAAAGGTTGTACACACGCTGCGCGAGCGGCTCGGCGACGCCGTCGAAGAGGTGCGCGAATTTCGTGACGACGTGATCGTCGTCGTTGATCGCAGCGCCATTGTCGAGGCGGTGACCTGGCTGCGCGACAATGAGGAATGTCCCTTCCCGCTCTGCGAGGATGTGTTCGCCCTCGACGCCTACGAGCGCATCAAGCGTTTCGAAGTGAACTATCACTTCTTCTCTATCAAGGAGCATGTGCGCATTCACCTGAAGGTGCGGGTGGACGAAGACGACGCCGTCATCCCCAGTATCACGGGCGTCTTCCCTGGTGCCGGATGGTACGAGCGTGAATCCTACGACATGATCGGCGTCGAGTTTTCGGGGCACCCGGATCTCCGCCGCATGTACATGCCCGAGGAATTCGAGTATTTTCCGATGCGCAAGGATTACCCACTGATGGGGATTCCGGGGGCGCTGCCCCTGCCCAAACGAGGATAGGATATGAGCGACAAGACGAAATCATCCAGCGATTTATACGATACTCCCGTCATCACGACGCATCTTCCGCCCAGGGAGAAGCGCACGAAGATGCTGCAGGCGCTGCTCGACATGGATCCGGATCTCTCCTTCGACGATCCGCTCGAGAACGACATGGTGCTGAACATGGGTCCGTCGCATCCCGCAACGCACGGGGTGCTGCGTATCCTGCTGCGTCTCGACGGTGAAACCATTGTCAGTGCACTGCCCGAACTCGGATATCTGCACCGCGGGTACGAGAAAATCGCGGAGAACGAGACCTACCACGAGTTCATCACGCACACCGATCGTCTCGACTACCTGCAGCCGCTGCACAATAATGTGGCGTATATCCTGGCGGTGGAGAAGCTGCTCGGAATCGAGGCGCCCCCGCGTGCGCAGTACATTCGCACGTTGCTCTCCGAGCTTGCGCGCATTTCTTCCCACCTCGTCGCCTTCGGCGTCATGGCCATGGACGTCGGCGCCATGACGCTGCTGCTCTGGTGTTTCCGCGAGCGCGAGAAAATCCACGACATTTTCGACCTCGTGGTGGGTGCGCGCTTTACGACAAGTTTCACGCGCATCGGCGGAATCGCACAGGACATTCAGGATGACGGCATCGCCGCCATCCGCGCGTTCATCGAACAGTTCCCGGAGCGGCAGCTCGAGGCCGAACGACTCGTCAGCCGCAACCGCATCTTCTACGACCGCTGTCGCAACACGGGTGTGATCTCCGCGGAGGACGCGCTCGCCATCGGTCTGACCGGGCCCAACCTGCGCGGCTCGGGCGTCCCTCTGGATCTGCGTCGCGACAATCCCTACATGGTCTACGACCAGCTTGATTTCGACGTTATCACGGAATCCGAGGGTGATTCGCTCGCGCGCTATTACGTGCGGCTCAAGGAAATGGAAGAAAGCCTGAAAATCATTCGTCAGTGCCTCGAAAAACTGCCCGAGGGTTCGGTGCACGCGCATGAACCGAAGAAAGTGCTGCCGCGCAAGGAACGTATTTACACACGCATGGAAGAGCTGATCCATGACTTCATGATCGTCAACTTCGGTGTCAATCCACCCGAGGGCGAGGTGTATCATGCCGTGGAATCGGCGAAGGGACAGCTCGGCTTCCATATCGTCAGCCGCGGCGAGGGGCATCCCTGGCGGCTGAAGATCCGCTCCCCGTCATTCTGCAACCTGCAGGCCCTGCCGCAGCTGCTGAAGGGCCACCTGCTCTCTGATATTCTCGCGATCCTCGGCAGTCTCGACCCGGTTATGGGCGAGGCCGATAAATAACCACTTGCAGAGCATCTCGATGTTTAGCGAAGAAGAACTCAAACAAGTCGAAGAACTAAAGTCCCATTACCCGACGAACCTCTCGGCGGTCATGGGTGTCCTGCACATGTACCAGGACAAGTACGGACACATCTCCGACGAAGGCATCACCTATGTTGCGAACTTGCTGGAGGTGCCCGAGGAAAATGTGCTCGGCGTTGTCACATTCTATGAGATGTACCATCAGCACAAAACGGGCAAATACAAGCTGCAGGTTTGCACCAACGTCTCCTGCATGCTGCGCGGATCCGACATGGTGCTGCAGACGATCAAGGACAAGATCGGCATCGGCATCGGTGAGATGACCGACGACGGGCTTTTCTCGGTACACGAAGCGGAATGCCTCGGCTCCTGCGGCACCGCACCGATGATGTCCGTCAACAAGGATTACCACGAAAACCTGACCCCGGAAACGATTAACGAACTTATCGACGCACTCAAGGCGAAGGGCTGAGCCCCGCGTGCCGCAAGAACAGCATATGAGCGAATACCAGCCAGTCATACTCCCCGACATCCCGGACCTCGACAGGATCGACGTCTACGAACAGCACGGCGGCTACCAGCATATCCGGAAGTCGCTCGGCATGGCGCCCGACGACGTCATCGGCATCGTCAAGGAATCAGGCCTCCGCGGTCGCGGCGGCGCTGCCTTTCCCACCGGACTGAAATGGTCCTTCATGCCCACGGACGGTGAGAAGCCCAACTACCTCTGCGTCAACGGTGACGAGAGCGAACCGGGCTCGTTCAAGGACCGCCAGATCTTTGAATTCAATCCGCATCTGATGATCGAGGGCATTCTCATCGCCGGGTATGCCCTGCGCATCAAGGCGGCCTACATCTACATCCGCGGTGAATACGAGAAGTGGGTGCAGATGGTCGAGAAAGCCGTGGCGGATGCCTACGCGAAGGGCTACGTGGGCGAGAAGATGAAGGAAACCTTCGGGACGGATTTCTCCTGTGAGATTTATGTTCACCGCGGCGCGGGGGCATACATCTGCGGCGAGGAGAGCTCCCTGATGAACTCCATCGAGGGGATCCGGCCGTACCCGCGTGTCAAGCCGCCGTTCCCGGCGCAGGTGGGCCTCTGGGGATGTCCGACGACCATCAACAACGTCGAGACCATTGCCAACGTACCGCTGATCATCGAGCGCGGCGCGGACTGGTACAAGAACATCGGTGCGGAGAAGCATCCCGGTCCGATTCTCTACGGAATTTCCGGTCATGTCAACAAGCCCGGCGTGTATGAACTACCCACGGGCATGCTGCTCACCGAGTTGATTCACGACGTGGCCGGCGGCGTCCCGGGCGATAAGAAGATCAAAATGGTGATTCCGGGAGGCAGCTCCATGCCGCCGCTGCGCGGAGACCAGCTCGAGGGCGTGCGGATGGATGCCGAATCCCTCAAGGAAATCGGTTCCGCCATTGGCACGGCCGGCATCATGGTGATGGACGAGGATACCGACCTGACGCGTATCCTCACACGCATCACGCATTTTTACAAGGTGGAGTCCTGCGGACAGTGCACACCCTGCCGCGAAGGCACGGGATGGATGCTCAAGGTATTTCACCGCCTGCTCGATGGTGAGGGCGAACCGAAGGACCTCGACCTGCTGCACAGCGTCGCAAAAAACATCGAGGGGAATACCGTCTGCGCTCTCGGTGACGCTGCGGCCTGGCCGGTCAAGTTCACCATCGAGCGCTTCCGCGATGAGCTGGAAGCGGAACTCTCTCGGTAGCACAAAGGTCACCAAGACCAAAAGACACGAAAAAACAGGTACAAGGGCCGATCCACTGGATCGGCCCTTTTGCGGATGTCCCCTCGTGTCTTCATGACTTCGTGTCGTCGTGCATCAAAGATTTTGATTATCCGCTGCGGGTTCGTTACCATGAAGCGATTATCCACCAGGACGGATTTGACGCATGCTGCCGCAGGAAATTATTCGCAGGAAACGCGACGGGGAGGAACTGAACAGGGAAGACTATGAATCCTTTTTCGGGGGATTTCTCGAGGGTTCGGTTACCGACGAGCAGATGACCGCGCTGCTGATGGCGTCGTATTTTTCGCCCATGTCGATGGATGAGACACTCGCCGTCACCGAGATCTTCCTCCGTTCCGGCAGCCGCATCGATCTCTCGCCCGTGGCCGGGGTGAAGGTTGACAAGCATTCCACCGGCGGCGTAGGCGACAAGACGTCACTGCTTCTCGTACCCATTCTCGCTGCGGCGGGGGTGCGTGCCCCGATGATATCAGGGCGCGCACTCGGTCACACCGGAGGCACGCTCGACAAACTGGAAAGCATCCCGGGATTCGGGGTCAGTCTGTCACCCTCCGCCGTTGTGCGGCAGCTCGGAGATATCGGGATGGTGATGGCCGGTCAGTCGGCCGATCTCGTACCGCTCGACCGGCGTATCTATGCGCTCCGTGATGTGACCGCTACCGTGGAAATCCTCCCCTACATCGCCGCCAGCATCATGAGCAAGAAAGTCGCCGGCGGCGCGGATGCGCTCGTGCTCGATATCAAGACCGGTCGCGGGGCGTTCATGCGTGAGCGCGCGCAGGCGGAGGAACTCGCACTGCTGCTCGCCGCCGTCGGGCGCCATTTCGACCTCCCCACCGTGGGCGTGATCACCGACATGAACGAGCCCCTCGGATACGCCATCGGGAACTGGCTGGAAGTGGTGGAAGTCACCGACTGCCTGCAGGGTCGCGAAACACCGGATCTGATGGAAGTGACTTACGGACTGGCGGGACTGATGATCCATCTCGGGCGCAAGGCACAGTCGGTTACCGAAGGCATTGCCGTTGCCCGGGATGTCGTGCGGCGGGGATTGGCGTTCGAAAAACTTCTGGAACTCGTACGCGCGCAGGGCGGCGATACCGCAGTTATCGAGGAAACAATGCGTTACCGCAACGCCGATGCCGCAATCGAGGTCCCGGCGCCCCGCTCCGGCGTGCTGCAGTCGGTCAACGCCCGTGCGCTCGGCCTGCTCGCGGTGGAACTCGGGGCGGGACGCCGGCAGTCTACTGACACGGTGGATCCCACCGCGGGCATCGTGCTCGCGAAGAAAAGCGGCGATTCCGTCGAGGAGGACGAGCCGCTCTGTCGCCTCTACAGTTCGCGGGAGCATGATCTTGTGCATTTCCGCGAACGGGCCCTGCGCGCGTTCACCATGGGTGACGGGGAAATCCCTCGCACGGGCAAGATTTTTTCGTATTTTGATGCAGATACCATCGTTCCCTGGAGTGCGGAGCATTCCGCCTCCTGACGTTCGTGGCTCCGTCGCACTGCGGACATCACACGATGCACCGGACCGCTGTTCTGTTGTCTCCTGAGGCCCGTATGAAGCGATTGCTCCTGTTTTCCCTTCTTGTACTTACCGTTGTTGCCGCCCCGCGTGCAGAGGCGCAGGTGTGGAACGAAGTACGCATTGTCCGCGTCGACACCACGAATTTCCCTACCCTCAAGGTGCACGTCCGGGCTTTCTGCACCGGACAGCAGACCACGAACATTAATCCTGTCACGATAAAAATTTACGAGGATGGCGAGCTGAAGACCATGATGGGGTCGCTCGACTGTCCGAACGAGACCGTCCCGGTATCGGTGGCGCTCGCGGTCGATCGCAGCGGTTCGGTAGCGGGGACGGCGCTGTACCGCATTCAGCTCGGAGCCTGGCGGTTTGTGGAGCTGATGCAGTCGCACACCACCGGCGATGACGAAGCGGCTCTGTTTAGTTTCGGTGATGACGTGACCCTCGATCAACCGATGACCACGAATCTCACTGAGCTGTTCGAAGCGATCAACAAACTCTACCCCTACGGGGTCACGACCATGTACGACGCATTGATCGCGGCCCTCAACGAAGTCGCCACCAAGGGCACGAACCCGATCAAGGCCGTGGTCGTGATGTCGGACGGCGCCGACAACAACAGCCTCGCCTCCCTGCAGGATGTCATCGCGCTTGCGCGGCAGCTGGGCATCCCGATCTTTTCCATCGGCCTGAAGTACATCGACAACGACAACGAACTCGCCAACATGCGGGCGCTCGCCGATTCCACCGGCGGGCAGTTCCTTACGGTAGAGCATCCCGACGACATCGTGCCGGCATTCAACGCCATGATGTCGCTGGTATCGGGAGGGATGAATGACTGTACCTTCCAGTACATGTCCGACTGTCCCGACGGATCGCTGCGGGAGCTGACTGTCGTCGCCGAAGCCTGCGGACTGGCGGACACGGCGCATGTGCGTTTTTATGCGCCGCTTTCACCGAATCTGCCGGCGTTCACCGTCTCCTTCGATTCCACGTATGCCTATGAACGGGGAGATATGCTGGTGCCGGTATCCATTGATGCCGATATCCCGGGAACGGTGGAGAATCTCCGCTTCAAAGTGCTGGAGCGACCGCCGCTGGTTTTTCGTGACGTGATCACGACCGGATTCCTCGCCTCCCAGACGACCGTGAACCATCAGCGCGTCGGGGATTCGATCATTGTCGATGTGCTCGGACCGCTTGCCGTGCCTCCGGGCAAATCCACCCTGCTGAAACTGCGCTACGGCACACCGCCGGTGGGGAAGGACACATCGTTTGTCTTCCCGGTGTGGTACCTCGATTTCGAGAGCCCCGACTGTATCCGCAAGGAGGCGGAGAACAGCAACCTGCTGATTCTGAAACGACCGGGACTGGATGTCATCTGCGGGGATTCGATCTACGTGGACTGGGATGAGACCACCGGTTCGTACATCAATCCGACGATCCGATATGCGGTCGGTGTGCAGAACAACAGTGCGCTTTCGGCCGAGAACACACGTATCAAACTGCACGTGCCACCGGGGATCGAACTGCTTTCACCGTCGGATTCGACCGTGCTGCCGACGAATCCACTTCCGCCCGGACAGACGGGATTCGTGGAATTTCTCATGCGTGTGAAGCCGTCGGATTCCACGCGGTATTTCCGTATCTGTGTGGAGGTGCAGCCCGACAGCGGCCGTGTCACGACCTGCTGTAAAATGGTGAAAGTGGAGGCAGCGAAAACCGCGCTGGAAGCGGAATGCACGATGCCCAGCCGCATCGAATGGAATGACAGCCTCAACACCTATGTGCCCGATGTGTTCCCGGTCACCGTTCGGCTCCGGAACCACAGCGACCTCGATGCGGAAGATGTTCCGGCATGGATTCACGTGCCGCCGGGTTTCGCCGTTGACAGTACCACGCCTGTCAACACCACAGTGAAGCCGAATCTCCTGACACGTGCCGACACCGGCACGGTCACATGGTATATCCGTCCCCTCGAACGGCCGACCTCCGATCTGCTGAATTTCTGCGTGAAGGTCGCCGCCGGAAAGGATACGGCGGAATGCTGTGGCGTGATATTCATCGAAGCCTCGCCGGTGCGCGCCCAGCTCGTGTGCAGTGACACGCGTGTGCTTGAATACGATGACGGAACCGGGAAGTACGATCCCGAGCGTATGCTCCTGATTACGAAGGTGCGGAATGTCTCGAACCTGCCGATGACCGGAGCGCGGGGCAATATTCAGCTACCGCCGTTTCTCGATCTGGTCGACGGAGAATTCCCGACGAAGGATTTCCCGAACAGCGCCGTCATCGCGCCGGGCGACAGTGCCGAGATCAAATGGGTCGTGGAAGCCAGCGGTCCTCCACAGCCCCCGATGCAGGTATGTGTGAACATCACCGCGGAAAATTTCCCCGGCGCGCAGTGCTGCACTCCGCTGGATATTCAGACGATTAATGCCATCCCCTCGCTGACCTGTTCGCTCGACGGGCCGGATACCGTGCGATACATCAACGGGTCGTACGTCCCGAATCCCTTCCGCCTCGATGTGCAGGTCCGCAACACCGGAGACACGCCGGCGAAAAACCTGTACGCCGCCCTGCTGCAGGGGGAAGACCTCTCGATTGACGCCGCAGACCGGTCGCTGAAACTGCTGACCGATTCGCTGGCCTCGGGTGAGAGCATAGACGGCAGTTTTCTCGTGCGCGTGCTTGACCGCACGACCGACCGCCTTGACAGCATCCGGGTGACCGTGTACGCGGAGAACGGCGGCGGTGTGGTATGCGAGAAAGTCGTGTACATCGAAGCAGTGCGCGGTCCGGTGCTGGAACTCAACTGCGCTGGTCCCGATTCCCTTGTTTTTATGGATGCGGCGGACGCCTATTCCCCAGATCCCTTTACGGTCACGCTGGAAGCGCGCAACGTGGGCACCGCGCATGCGGATTCCGTCGTCGCGGAATTCCTGCCGCCTCCCGATATCATCCTTGCGGCCGGAGAGCAGGCGGCGAAGCTGCTGACGCCCTCTTCACTGGCGGTAGGGCAGTCCGGCACGGCCAGCTGGCAGCTGCGTGCCGTGCCGCGTGGGCAGGATCGTATCGACACGATTCGCGTGCAGGTAAAGGCGAAGGGCAAAAGCCTGCAGCAGACCGCGCCCTGTCCGATCCCCATCTTCATCCCCGCCGCACGGGAACCCGACCTGGCGCTCACCTGCCAGGTAATGAAAGAGGCGGGCGAAGACGATACGGTGGTCGTGGCCGCGGGACTGGTGAACAATGGCACCGCGACGGCATATGATGTTGCCGTCCGTGTGCAGTTCCCCAGCAAGCTCCGGCTTGATCCCGGCACACAGCCGCTGGTGCTCACGGCGGATTCCATTCGTCCGGGAGAGGCCCTGCGTCTCTTCCCGTGGCGTTTCACGATTCAGCGCGGTGCGGTGCTCGACAGCGTGGATGTCTGTTTCAATGTGACCGCGCGTTTCCTTCCGCCGATGAACTGCTGTATCTCGGTGCGCATCCCGCCGGCAGATCAGGGCGCGTTCGCATCCTCCTGCACGCTGACACCGGACACCGTGCGCGTGGAGCAGAGCACCGGCGAGTACGGTGAAGCCGTGTTCACGGCCACCATCAGTAATCCGGGAACCGTCGTGCTGGATTCCGTGCGGTGCAGTATCATTCTTCCCAACGGTGTGCTGCTCGCGACAGGGGAATCCCAGGTCAGGACGGTGCGAGACCTTCCGCCCGCAGCGGATGAAAACGTGCAGTGGCGCCTGCGATTCGTGCGTGACACTGCGAGCGTTTTTGTCGAGCGCAGCATCCGGGTTGAAATGACCGGCGCCGGCGGTGTGCAGCAGTGTGCGCGGTCGATTGTCGTCGCTCCGCCGCCGCAGCTTCCCTCTGATTTCGTGCTCGACTGCAGTACGCCCGATACGATTTTTTACAATCGCCAGACGGTGGGATATGAACCCGCACCGTTCCTGATTCGCGCCGAGGTTCGCAACACCGGTTCGACGACGCTGACGGATGTCCGCGGCACCATCACGCCCGCCGCGGAGATTGCGCTGGAAGCGGGCGAGCCGGTCACAAAGCCGCTGGGAGTGGATCTCGATCCCGGCCAGAGTGCGAGTATCGCGTGGAGCTGTCGCGGCATTCCGCAGCAGGGCACCAGCAGAGCGGTCTCCCAGATCCGCGTTCAGGCGAGTGGGGAGATCGCACGCGAGTGTGTTCCGGTGACCGTGCTGTACCACGAGCCCGTCGATGACTCGGCTGCGGCGGAACTGACCTGTATCGCACCGGATACGATTCATTTCCGCGGACAGGCAATCGGCTGGGCGCCGAATCCCTTCTCTTTCACCGCGCGCATCACGAACACCGGGAGCGTGCCGCTGACACAGGTGCGCCTGGAGGTGACCTTTGATGCCGAACTGGCGCTTGAAAGCGGGGAAACACAGGAGAAATCCCTGTCCGAACCGCTGCCCCCGGGTGAATCGGCGTCCGTGAGCTGGGTGCTGCGCGTGTTGTCCGGCGCTGAAGGGACCGTAGGGATTTCCGTGAAGTCGCGGACCCCGGATCTCGCCGTACAGTACTGCAGCAGCGATGTGTTCATCGAGCCTGATTACGCAATCATTCAGATGCAGATCCCCGAAGACAACGTCGCGATGATGGGCGAGGATGTTCGCATCCCGGTCATCATGAAAAATACCCAGAGCGTGCCGCTCAGTGATTTCACGATCGCCATCCACGCCGATCCCGATGAGGTGGAGCTGCGTGCGGTCTCCCTTGATGGCGCTGAACTCGCGAGCTGGCCGGAGCCGCTCATCGATCGGCCGGAAGCAGGCGTGTTGCGGATCAATCTCGCGGGAGATCCCATCGTGCCGGGCTCGGGAACCATGCTGTACCTGATCTGCCATGTGCTTGAGAAAGAAGGCTTCGACGGTGATTTCGCCATCGTCGATATCCCTGTCAGCTTCCGACATGAGTACTTCGTGTTTGAACCCGGCATTTCCTGGCTGACCACCGACGGGAAGCTTACGTTCTCCGGTGTCTGCGTTGAGCCGCTGATCACCGACGACTACCTCCAGCTCGGCAATCGTCCCAATCCGTTTAATCCGCTCACCACGATTTTCTATCACGTGCCACCGGATCTCGACGGTCGTCACGGACGGCTCGAGGTCATCGACCTGCACGGCCGTCTGGTTGAACGTCTCGTCAACGGTGTTCTGCGCGCGGGCACGCACGAGGTGACGTTCGATGCGAGCGGCCTTCCGAGCGGCATGTACTTATACCGCATTATCAGCGGAGACCGTGCCCTGACACGAAAAATGATGTTGTCGAAGTAATGCGCCGTTTCCGCAACCCTCCCGCCGCCGCCGCGTAACGGACCGCCGTAAATCCATTCCTCACTACTTGCAATGCGGAGACGGCGACTGGCGGTCAGCGGTGGGGGAGGGTATGTTTTTGAAAGGAATACACATGCAGATCGTTCATCCCGACATCGAAGCCTATATGGGGGAACTGCTCCCGCAGCGCCACCCCGTGCTGCTGGAAATGGAGCAGGAGGCGCGCGAGCAGGATTTCCCGATCATCGGTCCTCTCGTCGGCAATCACCTCGCGCAGCTTGCGCGTATGACCGGCGCCCGCCGCATCATGGAGCTCGGCAGCGGCTTCGGATATTCTGCGCTCTGGTTCGCGCAGGCGCTCGATGACGACGGTGAAATCATCTGTACCGACGGCAGTGCCTCCAACCGCACCCGGGCGGAGGCTGCGTTCGCCGAGGTCGGTGTGCGTCCGCGCATCAGTTTCCACACCGGCGATGCTCTGCAGCTGTTCAACGGCATCGAGGGAACGTTCGATCTCATTTTCTGCGACATCGACAAACACGAGTATCCGGAGGCGTACCGGATGTCCGTACCGCGTCTGAGACGTGGCGGGATACTCGTCTTCGACAATGCGCTCTGGTACGGGCGCATGCTTGAAGGAAACTCGGATGCCTCCACGAAAGGCGTGGCGGAGCTGAACCGCATCGCGTTCGAGGATGACCGCGTGCATGCGGGGCTGGTACCGATCAGGGACGGCCTTCTCGTCTGCCGCGTGCGCTAGGTGATCCCATGCCGCGCATTCGTATTCAGGGTGTCGACATCGAGTACCGTGTGCTCAAAACGCGGAGAAACCGCTATGTGCGCCTGACCGTCTCAGGGAAAAACGGTGTGCGCATCTCCGCCCCCTGGGGATATCCCGAACGCGAGCTTCACGCAATGGTTCGCGAGAAAGCCCCCTGGATTCTTGATCGCCTCAACTATTACCGCGACCTGGAACAGCAGCAGCCTCGCTGGCGCTATGCAGACGGGGAGCGTTTGCTGATTCAGGGACGCTGGGTCCCGCTGCGTGTGACACCATGGGAGAGAAATGCGGGACGACTGCGTCTCGACGGAGACATCCTCGATATCTCTCTTCCCCGTCAAAGGACAGACGACGAGGATGTCATCCGCGATCTCTTCCTCCGCTGGCTGCGCCGCTGGGCCATGCAGGATCTCACGCAGCGTGTGACGCTGTATGCCCGCGAGATGCGGCTGCAGCACGGACGCGTAACGATTCGTGCCCAGCGCAGCAAATGGGGAAGCTGTTCACAGAACGGCAACATCAGCCTGAACATGCGCCTGATGCTCGCACCGCCGGAGGTGGCCGACTACGTCGTCATTCATGAACTGGCGCATCTCAGGGAGCTGAATCATTCTCCCCGTTTCTGGCGCATCGTCGAGCGCTACTGTCCGGAACGCAGCGAACATCAGCGCTGGCTGCGCGAGCACGGCTGGCTGCTCGAGATGGACGAATAATGCTCCTGATCGTGGAATTTCGTACTTTTATTGTCTGATTGAATCATTTCCTGCAGGACTGCATCACACCTTATGAGTATCGAAAAGGAAGCGGAAGTCATTGAAAAGGCGAAAGCCGGCGATAATCATGCCATCAGGCAGCTTGTCGATGAATACGCGCCGGTCATTTTCCGCTTTTCGTACAACATCTGCCGCAACCAGGATCGGGCCGAGCATGCGACACAGGAAACCTTCCTGAGCATTCTCAAGAAGCTGAATCAGTTTGACAACCGCTCGAAGTTCTCGACCTGGCTGTACACGATCGTTTCGAATCACTGCCTAATGCTTGCCCGGAGCGAAAAGACACGGCGCACCGTGTCTCTTGACGATGAAGAAGGCACGATGCCCGAGATTCCGGTCGAACACTGGGAACACGATCCTGAGGCAAGTGTCGAGCGCGCTGATCTCAAGACGCATCTCGATGAGGCGATAGACAAACTGGCACCGGAGTACAAGGTGATATTTGTTCTGCGGGATATCGAAGGACTGTCCACAGAGGAAGTGAGCAGCATCACAAACCTGAGCGTTCCCGCAGTGAAATCGCGGCTGCACCGTGCCCGCGCGACATTACGCAACGAACTTGCTCCCATTTTCAATGAGCATGGCGATGAGTGAACGCAACGAACAACATTTCGAGTCCTGCCAGCAGGTCGTCGACTATATCTGCGAGCATTTCGGTGACGATTCGGATTCCGATCGCTGCCGCGCGCTCGCCCGTCATCTGGAGCACTGCCCCGACTGCAGCTCGTACTGCGATTCCATCGACAAGATGATCGGGCTGTACCGGGCGACCTCCCCCTGTTTTTCAGACCAGGCACGGCACATGCTTCTGGACTCCCTCGGCATCGAGGAGAAAGACTGAACCTCTTTCGTCTTCGTCTGCATCACACGTGAGTGCCGAATCGGGAGATCGGGGCTCATCAAGAGAACCGGCCAGCCCGTGTAAGCACGGAACTGAACAGCCACAACGCGAAGACAGCATCCGCATGACCATACTTGCAGCCGTTGCCGGAGCCATCCTCGGAGGAGGCGCGGGCTACTTCATCAGTAAAAATCTGAGCCGTGTGACGGGAGGGTGCCCGATCATGTGCAATCCCCGCATCGCCATTCCCTATTTCGCCTTCATCGGATTGCTGCTCGGCATGGAAGCATTCGGCTGATGCCACTGCTGAACACGGTGTTGTCCTCCGCTTTTCATCCATCATTTTGACAGAACAGAAACCATGACTCAGATGAAACGTGTCGTTGTATTTTCCACTCCAACCTGTCCGCACTGCACGAATGTGAAGCGCTATCTCAAGCAGAACGGAGTCCGCTTCAAAGATGTGGACGTGAGCAGGGACAGCCGCGCCGCAGCGGAAATGGTGCGCAAGACCGGCCAGCAGGGGGTCCCGCAGCTCTGGATCAACAACCGTCCGGTCGTGGGATTCGACCGCAGCAAAATTGACACATTGCTTGAACTCAAATAAATCAAACAATCAACGGAGCACACATGAACATTCAACCGATCGATGATCGTCTGCTCGTCGAACGCATCGAGCAGGAGGAGCAGAAAGTCGGAAGCATTATCATCCCTGACACGGCAAAGGAAAAGCCGCAGATGGGAAAAGTCGTCGCCGTCGGCACTGACGAGGAGCTCGGCGAGATTTTCAAGGAAGGCGACAGCGTGCTATTCGCGAAATTTGCCGGTGACGAGATCAGCTATGAGGGGACGGATTACCTGATTCTCTCTCGCGCTGACGTGCTGGCGATTCTCCGCTGACCGCATACTCCGCAGTTGCGCAAACAAGGGCGTCCGCTTTCCGCGGCCGCCCTTTTGCATTTCATCCGCTTGGGATCGAGAAAATGCACGGGCGCACCCGGTAAATTGGAAAAAAATTTCGGTGGAAAAATAATTGGGGATATATGATCATGACCGGTGAATGAGCCGGGCGGAGAGTGCTGCCGAAGCTGCTCTTTTCTCCGGAGATAATCTCTTCCTTGCAGCGGATATCACGTCCATGGTCGGGGATGCAAGCAACGTGAAATCAGAGACTTGGGCCGCCGGGAACAGCGGATGAAGACGACAGGGAGAAGGGGACGCGAATGTCTGCTAAGCCGTTGAAATGAAAGATGTTGGGCAGGGATTTCTCCCCATTGAGTGGAACCCGTGCAACTGCCTGGTCGGTTATTTCCATGAACCCGATGGTGAAAATTTTTCACCACCCCTTGACTTGAATTCGGACAAGCCGTAGCTTGTTTCGATTGAAAATCTCGCAAAGTTAATCAACGGCATTAGAACTGGTCGTTTCTCCCCATGAGTACTTGTGACGACGTCTTTTCACGCCCCAAGCGATTTTTACTTAGACTGCTTAAAAATTATCGTTCCGCTCTGCTTCCCGTCCTGAGTGCATTGCTTCTGGCGGGGTGTTATGCGTTCGTTGATGATGAGGCACCTCCGGAGTGGGACGATCCAGCCGGTGCGCAGCAGGACGTTGGTGCAATCGCTGCAGCGGGTGGTCCGGGTGCCGGTGTTTTCAACGCGAAATGCGCGGTCTGTCATCAGATGGATGGAACGGGCATTCCGGGAGTGTATCCCTCGCTGGTCGGATCGGAGCTCGCCACGGGAAATCCCGATCTCCCGATCAAAATTGTACTTCACGGATTCCAGGGTCCCATCGAGCGCAACGGTACCCAGTACAACGGAGTGATGCAGCCCTGGAAAAATGACCTGAGCGATCAGGAGATCGCCGACGTCCTCACCTTTATCCGCACCAGCTGGGGCAACAGCGCCTCGGAAGTTGATGCCGAAACCGTTGTGAACGTGCGCGAGGCCACGAAATCCAAGGCCGGCGCATATACTGAAGAAGAATTGAAGTCGTCCCTGTGACGCTCTCACGCCGCATGCAACCAAGGTACGATCGACATGCTTGACTGGCTCCCTGAAAATGTCTCTGTCTTTGGCGAAGGAGTGGATCACCTGTTCCGGCTGATCTACTATATCTCAGTTGCCATTTTTGTGCTCGTAAATGCGATATACATTGCCTTTATTATCCGTTACAGGCGCAAGCGCAAGGGAGAAAAGGCCTACCACTACCACGGAAACAATCTGCTTGAGTTCTCCTGGACCGCATTGCCCTTCGCGCTGTTTCTCTTTCTCGCGTTTTACAGCGATGGCATCTGGGAGGATATCAAGTATTCGGAGAAAACGCCGAATCCCGATCTCGTGGTCGAGGTCATGGGACAGACATATCTCTGGCATTTCCGCTACCCCGGGTCCGATGGGATTTTCGGACGCCGGGAACGCGGCCTTATCTCAACGACGAATCCCTTCGGCATCGATCCCGAAGACCCGAACGGAAAGGACGATGTCACCACCATCAACAGCATGAACATCCCGGTCAACAAGACCATCCTTGTTCGCCTGTCGTCAATGGACGTCATCCACAGCTTCTTTCTCCCCAACATGCGCGTCAAGCAGGATGCCGTGCCCGGACAGTGGGTCGATATCTGGTTCAATTCCATCAAAACCGGTGAATACGAGATCGCCTGCGCGGAACTCTGCGGCAGCGGTCACTACCTGATGCGCGGCGTGCTCAACGTGCAGTCGCAGCAGGAATTCGATACCTGGATCGACGAACAGTATACAACAGCGCGGGCCGCACTTGCGAACGCGCAGGAAACGACGAACGAGTAACCGAAACGAAGCGCCATGGAAGCAGTTCTGCATAACAAGGATCACGGACACGCCGGGGCGGACGCCCACAGCGAGTCGTTTATCCGCAAATATATTTTCTCCACTGACCACAAGATGATCGCGAAGCAGTTCATGGTCACCGCGATCATCTTCCTGTTCATTGGCGGGGCCTTCGCGCTGTTCATCCGATGGCAGCTCGCATATCCCGGTGAGCCCATTCCCGTGATCGGACAGATGCTGCCCGATACATGGGTCAACGATGCCGGTGCGGTCACCGCCGAATGGTACACGCAGCTGCTGACGATGCACGGATCGATCATGATCTTCGCCGTCATCATTCCTTTGCTGGTCGGTACGTTCGGCAACTTCGCCATTCCGCTGATGATCGGCGCTGACGACATGGCCTTCCCCTTCCTCAACATGGTGTCATTCTGGCTTTTTCCGTTGGCCGGAGTCATCATGATGGCCGGCTTTTTCATGGAAGGAGGGATGGCAGCCGCAGGCTGGACGGCCTATCCACCCCTCAGCGCGATTGCCTCCTACGGGCAGACACTCTGGATTGTCAGTCTGTTCCTCATCGGCTTTTCGTCCATCCTCGGTGGAGTGAACTATATCACCACCGTGCTCAACATGCGCGCTCCCGGCTTGAAGATGTTTGACCTTCCGATGACGGTCTGGGCGGTGTTCATCACGGCGATCATCATCACCATCGGCACGCCGGTGCTGGCGTCCGCGCTCGCCATGCTGTTCATGGACAACTTCCTGCATACGAGCTTTTTCCAGCCGGAAAATCTGATCGTCCCCACGCGTGACATGACGCGAACGGCGGGCGGCGGACAGCCGCTGCTCTGGCAGCATCTGTTCTGGTTCTATTCACACCCCGCCGTGTACATCATGATCCTCCCCGGCATGGGTGTTGTCTCCGATGTCATCTCGACCTTCGCCCGCAAGCCGCTGTACGGATACCGCGCCATGGTGTTCGCCATCGTCGCGATCGCCTTCCTCGGCATTATCGTGTGGGGTCATCACATGTTCCAGTCCGGGATGAATCCCCTGCTCGGCACGACATTCATGGTCAGTACGATGGTCATCGCCGTGCCGTCCGCGATCAAGACCTTTAACTGGCTGGGGACGATGTGGCGTGGCAAAATGGAATTCACCGCACCGATGCTCAACGCGGTCGCCTTCGTGTCGATGTTCGTCGTCGGGGGACTGAGCGGAATTTTCATGGCGTCGACCCCGGTGGACGTCTTCATCCACGACACCTATTTCATCGTGGGGCATATCCATTACGTCCTTTTCGGCGGCAGTCTGTTCGCCGTATTTGCCGGACTGCACTACTGGTTCCCCAAGATGTCCGGACGCATGTACAGCGAGCGGCTCGCCAAATGGCATTTCTGGATTACATTCATTTCCTTCAACGGCACCTTTTTCCCGATGCACATCCTCGGTGTCGGGGGGATGATGCGCCGCATTTTCGATCCGACGGTATATGATTTTCTCAAGCCCTTCCAGCCGATGAACGAGTTCATCACCATCAATGCGATGGTGCTCGGATTCGCGCAGTTTCTTCTCGTGATCAATTTCGGCTACTACTGGTTTTACGGTCGCAAGGCCAAGCGAAATCCGTGGCGCGCCAACTCGCTGGAATGGCAGGCGCCCTCGCCGCCGCCGCACGGAAATTTTGATCGCCCATTGCATGTATACCGCGGTCCCTACGAATACAGTTCACCGGAAAGTGTGCAGGATTACCTGCCGCAGACCACGTCACCCGAGGAACTCGAGGAGCAGCGCCGGCATCACGAGCGTCGCCTCGAGCAGCAGAACACAGCAGAACCCGTGAATTAGGATACGATACGACATGGATACCCGAGATTCTTCATCCGCAACGTCCCACCGCTGGCTGCATCGCATCGCGGCCATTCTCGCGATCGGGACCATCCTGCTGATCGCCAAGGGCGGTCTCGTGCACAGCGCGGGCGCCGGTCTTTCCGTGCCCGACTGGCCGACAACCTACGGCGAAAACATGTTCACCTATCCGCTGGAAAAATGGACCGGTGGTATCGTCTACGAGCACGGCCATCGTCTTATTGCATCCGGTATCGGCGTGCTGATGATCATTGTCACCATGTGGATCTGGCTGAAGGACAACCGGCGCTGGCTGAAGTGGCTCAGTGCCGCGGCACTGCTCGCGGTGATTGTCCAGGGCGTACTCGGCGGGCTTACCGTTCTCATGCGTCTGCCCACCGCCGTCTCGGTCAGCCATGCGATGCTTGCGCAGTCGTTCATGCTCATGACGGTGCTCATCGCCGCAGCGACGTCTCCGCGATGGAGCAAGCCGACTCCCCCGATGCCTGTGGAGGCTGGCCGCGGACTGCAGCGGCTGCTTCTCGCCACTGTCATCTTCACGTTCATTCAGATCCTGCTCGGCGCGATCACCCGGCACACCTACAGCGGTATGGCGATCAGTGACTTCCCGCTGAACAATGGACAGATCATCCCGGCGTTCACGAGTTTCGGCGTCGCGATTCAGTTCGCGCACCGCATTGGCGCGGTGGTGCTGACGGCCATGATTTTCACACAGGGCGTACGCATTCTCCGGAACCGCGATCTTGCCAAACTCCGCACACCCGCCATTGCTGCTATCGCGATGGTCACGGTGCAGTTCCTCCTGGGTGCGACTGTGATCTGGACGCGGGAGGCGATCGTGCCGAATACTCTGCATGTGATGGGCGGTGCGATCACCTTCGCGGTTGTCTTTCTGGTGTACGCGCGCAGCGTGCGGTACTACCGTTTTGCCTCCTCGGAGGAACCGGGGAGTGAAATGCATCTTCAGGGGGTGCGCGCATGAGATCGACGAGAAACACTGCACTGACGATGGATGACCACGCGCTGACTCGCCGCGAAGCGTTTTCAGCGTATTACGAACTGACCAAGCCCGGTATCACGCTCATGGTGGTGATCAGTACGGCAGCGGGTTTTTACCTGGCCCTGCCGCGTGATTTTCTCACACTGGAGTATGCGCTTCTGTTCCTGCTGACCGTTGTCGGAACAGCGCTGGTATCCGCCGGGAGCTGTGTGCTCAACCACGTCATGGAACACGATCACGACCGGGCGATGAAACGCACCATGTTCCGACCGATTCCGTCCGGAAAGATCCGCCTGTCCAGCGCGCTGATATTCGGCGTGACACTCGCGGTCGCCGGCATCGCGCTGCTGCTTGCAGCGCAGCCGTTGACGGCCATGCTCGCGCTGCTCACCGCGGTACTGTATCTCGCCGTCTATACGCCGCTGAAGCGTCGCACGCAGGTCGCGACACTGATCGGCGGCGTGCCCGGTGCCCTGCCCCCGCTCGGCGGATATGCAACCGTCAGCGGCGCGATCGGACTCGAGGCCGGCGTGCTCTTCATGATCCTGTTTCTCTGGCAGATGCCGCATTTCCTTTCGCTTGCATGGATGTACCGGAAGGATTACGAGCGCGGTGGCTTCCCCATGCTGACCGTGCTTGACGGTTCCGGCATCGTCGTCGCCCGGCACATTGTCATCTATACGCTGATGCTGATGCTCTTCAGCCTGATGCTGACGGTGATCGGTGTCACCGGAGTGATCTATTTCATCGGTGCGGCCCTCCTCGGCGGAGCATTCGTCGCGGCCGGGTTCCGATTCTTTCATGACCGCAGCAACAGCAGGGCGCGTTCCGTTCTGCTGTCATCGTATTTCTATCTTCTTGCTTTGATCACACTCATGTTCATTGATAAGGCCTGACGCAGATGACTACCGCGGCAGCTACGCATTCACGGTTCAACACCGGCATCTACCACGGCAAGCTCGGCATGTGGGTGTTCCTCGCATCCGAGATCATGTTTTTCACGGGATTCTTCGGCGCGTTCATCGTTCTGCGGAATCTCAACATCGAGGTATTCACCGCCAGCGCGCATCAGCTCGATAAAGTGGTTGCGACGATCAATACCGCGGTTCTGATCTCAAGCAGCCTGACGATGGCACTCTCACATGTCGCGCTCGAGCGCGGCCACGAAGCGAAATTCCGCCTCTTCATGGCGCTCACGCTGCTGTTTGCGTTCGCCTTTCTCGGCATCAAGTCATACGAGTATGCCACGAAGTTCAGCCATGACATCTATCCGTGGACAAACACCTTTTTCGCTTCGTACTTCACCATGACCGGCTTTCATGCGCTGCATGTCATCGGCGGCATGATCCCGATGGCGTGGATGCTGGGAAAATCGCTGCTGAAAGGGTATCCCCGCACGATGCATCACCGCGTTGAGACGCTGGGACTCTACTGGCACTTCGTCGACCTCGTCTGGATCTTCCTCTTCCCAACGCTGTACCTGATTTTCTAGACACAAACAGGAGAACCGCATGGCTTCCGGCACAAGCTTCGAACAGATTCAGAAATCTTATCTCCGGGTGTTCATCGCCCTGATGATTCTGACCGCGCTCACGGTCGGTGTGACCACCATCCATTTCGGTGACACGCTGAATATTGTCGTCGGAGTGCTGATCGCCGTATTCAAGGCGGCTCTCGTCATCTGGATTTTCATGCATCTGAAATTCGACAATCGCCGTCTGCGCTATTTCGTCTACATACCGGCGTTTTTCTTTCTCACATTTGTATTTGCCCTTACGTTCCTTGGACTCTGACACAAGAACCGATGCTGCTCGTTCAGAATATCGCACATACATATGCCGCCCGAAGGGGCGCAGGAACACGCGCGTTGCGCGGCGTGTCACTGACGGCCGCACAGGGTGATGTGACCGCGGTCGTCGGATCGAACGGAAGCGGGAAGACCACCCTCTTCCGTCTGCTGACCGGTGTGCTGGCGCTGCAGCAGGGGAGCATCACCATGCACAACGCGTCGCCACGAAACGCGCGCATCGGTGTTGTCTTTCAGTCTCCGAGTCTCGATCCGCATCTGACAGCCTTTGAAAATATCCGGCATCACGCCATGCTTTACGGACTGCGGCTTGGGAGGGATGATATCTCCGCCGCACTGCTTGACCGTCTCGGCATTGCCGATGCACTGGACACACGCGTCAGCGCGCTCTCCGGCGGATTTCAGCGGCGTGTGGAACTGGCGAAGGCGCTGCTCACGAAGCCGGAGCTTCTCGTGCTTGATGAGCCCTTCACCGGACTCGATGTCGACGCGCGTGAATCGTTCTTTTCCCTCCTCCGGGAGGTTACCGTGGAGCACCGGCTTGTCACACTCCTCATTACACATGTGCTGCCGCTGGCGACGCGCTGCGATCGCGTCGCCGTGCTCGAGCAGGGGACGCTGATCGCCGATGATGCCCCGGCGCGTCTTCTCGAGGACTTCGGTCCGACCGTCGTGGAAATCACGACTCCCGATCCCGCCACGCTTGCCGCACATCTCCGAACGCATGGAGACCGGGACCTGCTGCATCTGCGTGAGCAGACGCTGCTGCTCCGCAATACCGGACTCCGCGACGTCGCGTCCATTCTCGATGCGGATCATCCGCTGGTGCAGGACATTCAGGCGCGGCGTCCGACACTGGAAGATTTTTTCATCGCACGGACCGGCCATGCCATTGCGCGGGCGGAGGAGGAACTGCTGGCGGCATGAGCACAATGGCACTTCCGACGTACAGCCTGTGGTCCCGCGACCTGAAACATTTTCTGCGTCAGCGCAGTCGCGTGGTCGGTGCCGTGGGACAGCCCTTTGTCATCTGGATTTTTCTCGCTGCGGGATTCCGGGGCAGTTTCTCCGCCTCCGGTATGGATTACGGTGCGTGGCTGTTCCCGGGAATCATCCTCCTCATCGCGCTCTTCGCGGCGATTTTTTCGACGATATCCATCATCGAGGATCGCAAGTCGGGATTTCTCCAGGGGGTGATCACCTCACCCGCCACGCGCGCTTCAATCATCTGGAGCAAGATGCTTTCCGGCACGACAATTGCCATCGCGCAGTCCCTGCTCTTCATGATCCTGCTGCCGTTTACCGGCATTGGACTGACAGCGGAAGGATTCGCGCTCAGCTTTCTCATGCTCACAGCGGCATCGATGATGCTGACCCTGCTGGGATTCATCCTTGCATGGAACATGTCCTCAACGCAGGGATTCCATGCCATCATGAACCTGCTGCTCATTCCGATGTGGTTGCTTTCCGGTGCGTTCTTTCCCACCGAAGGAGCGTCCGGGTGGATGCAGACGGTGATGATGCTGAATCCGATGTACTATATCACCGCGCTGTTCCAGCAGCTGTTTTTTCTGGGCAGCACGATCACATTTCCCGCCGGGCCCGCACCGTGGATTTCCGTTACGGTGCTTGCCGCGGTATCAATCCTGTTGTACCTGTATTCTCTGCGCATCGTTCGAACATCATGACACGCACCGTTCAGTACATATCGCTGCTTTTTTTCGGCGTGGCGCTGCTTTCCGGCTGTTCTTCAGACGAGGCACGAAACACCGTCACAGAGCTGCCCGAAATCACCGAAGCGCCTGATTTCACATTCACGAACTTTACCGGCGAAACCGTATCCGAGGAGGATGTCCGCGGAACGGTGTACATCGCCTATTTCTTTTTCACCTCCTGCGGCGGACCATGCCCGACGATGAACTCCAATGCGAACGTTCTGCAGGCGGAGTATGCCGATCAGGAGGATTTCCGCATCGTCGGCTTTTCGGTCGATCCCGAGCGTGACTCGGTGGAACGGCTGGCGAAGTACGCTGACCGCTATTCCGCGAAGCCCGGCCGCTGGCACATGCTGCGAAACAGCAGGGAAGTCGTCGCCGAGCTGGCCTCGAAGGGCTTTCTCATGGGCGATGGAACGAATCCCGCCCTGCACAGCACGCGGTTCGCGCTGGTGGACCGCAGCGGCATGATCCGCGGCTACTATGACGGTGTGGATCCCGTCAAGATGAATGAACTGCGTGCCGCGATCGATTTCCTTCTCGGAGGGCAGGCGTCATGACAGTCAGTGATCTGCCGACGGTCAATGCGCTGCTCAATGCGCTGGCGTTCACCTTTCTGATGATCGGATTCGTGTTCATTCGTCAGAAAAAAGTTTCGCAGCATCGCGCAATGATGCTCGCGGCCTTTACGACATCCGCGGTGTTCCTTGTGTCGTACCTGTACTACCATTTCAACTCCGCCATCATCACGCGTTTTACCGGAGAGGGAGCGGCACGTGTCGTGTACTTCGCGATCCTGATCTCGCATTCGGTGCTGGCCGTTGCCGTGCCGCCGATGGCGATTATCACGCTCTTCCGCGGACTTAACATGAAGGTGGAAAAGCACCGCAGAATCGCGCGCTGGACGCTGCCGATCTGGATGTACGTATCCGTGACCGGCGTTCTGGTATACCTGATGTTGTACCACTGGTATGCATAATCCCATGAGAAATACCATCATCCTACTGATCGCATTTATCCTGCTTGTCGTCGTGCTGCCGGAGATCGCCGGCGCATGTCCGAACTGCAAGGAATCATACATGGAGGGTGGCGGACAGTCGCCGGTTTCCTCCGGATTCAATGCCAGCATCGTATTCATGATGACGATGCCATTCCTCGTGATCGGCGGATTCATCCTTCGGCTCTGGATCGCGCGTCGTCGCGGCAGCGCCGCCGATGCTGACGAACTGCATCTTCAGAAAGCACATTGACCATGTACACTTCGAAAACTGATCTGCAGATCAAGCGCATCATCGTAGCCCTCGTCGTGCTCATCGCGGTGGGTGCCGTCTCCTTTTATTTCCTGCGCCATCCGCGCGTGATGGACGTCGGCTATCGCCCCCAGCAGCCCGTCCCTTTCGATCACCGGCTGCATGCCGGGGAGTTGGAGATCACCTGCGTGTACTGTCACACCAGCGTGGAAACATCCGCGCACAGCACGGTGCCGCCCACGCAGACCTGCATGAACTGCCACACGTCGGTCAAGCGCGACAGCCCCAAACTCGAAATGGTGCGAAAGAGCTACGAGAATAACGAACCCATTCCATGGGTGCGTATCCATCGTCTTCCGGAGTACGCCTTTTTCAATCACAGCCGTCATGTGAATGCGGGCATCGATTGTGCCTCCTGCCACGGCGAGGTGGAAACACAGGGTGTGATTGCACAGAAGGAACCGCTGACGATGGGATGGTGCCTCGACTGTCATCGTGCGCCCGAGGAATATGTGATTCCGACGCGCGAAATCAGCGGACTGGATGTCGATCCCGCCCTGCTGCGAAGCGATATCCCGAAGGGACCGGAACACTGTTCGGCCTGTCACCACTGATCCCGCAGCGAACAGCAACGAAGAATTCAATCGTGAGAACATACACCAATGGCTGACCCCAAAAGCAACGGCAAGACATACTGGAAGAGCTTCGGCGAACTCGGTCGGGATCCCGAACTGATGGAGCAGCTCCATCGCGAGTTCCCCGAGGATTACGACAAACCCAATGCCGATGCCGGCGGCATCACGAGGCGGACGTTCATGGGACTCCTGGCCGCATCGGCCGCACTGGCCGCAACGGGTTGCCGCCGTCCGGAGCAGGAAATTGTCCCGTACGTGCACAAACCGGAGTATCTCACTCCCGGCAAGGCAAACTACTTCACCACGGCGTTCACGCGGCAGAATTTCGCGGCAGGGCTCCTCGTGGAGTCACGGGAAGGACGGCCGATAAAGATCGAGGGCAACGACCGCTGTCCGGTGAGCGGAGGGAAATCCAATCACCTCATGCAGGCGTCGCTGCTTTCACTCTACGATCCTGACCGTGTGCTGCGTCCCACCGTCAACAACAGCGACTCCACGCCGCTGAACGCCTATCGCCGCATCGCCGACGCCGTGCGCGAGGTGACGGCGCAGGGAAAATCCGTCCGCATCCTCGTTGACGAGCACGCCTCGCCGTCACTGCGGAAACTCTACGGCGATCTCGAGCGCATGCTGCCGAACACCCGTGTGGTGACCTGGCCGGCCATCACCGCCTACGGCGCGGCGGAGGCCAATGCACGGATGCTCGGTGTTGATGCCGAACTCGTACCGGATCTCGGGAAAGCCGATGTTATCCTCGGTGTGGATGCAGATTTTCTCGGTACGGATCCAGCATCGCTCTACCACATCCGCCGTTTCGCCGCGGGCCGAAAGCCCGAACGCGATGCGTCGAAGATGAACCGCTTGTACGCGGTGGAGTCCATGATGACCACAACGGGATCCAGCGCTGATCAGCGTATCCGCATCAAGCCCGGCGAGATCGACGAATTTCTTCTGGCGCTGCTGCATGAGCTGGTCATTGTGCGCGGAAAGGGTGGACTTGATGCGCAGAGCACGGCGTTGCTGCGCAATGCGGCCAACGACCGCTTCCCGACGATCAAGCTCATCGCTGATGATCTTGCAGCGAACCGTTCAGTTGTCATGATCGGGCGGCATCTTCCGGCGCACACCCATGCGCTCGGTGTGATGTGCAATACCGTGCTCGGCGCGATCGGCGAGGGACGCATCATCGATCCGCGCCATATCCTCCCGTTCAGCAATTCGAAACGCGAGCAGATCGAGACGCTCACGAAAGATCTCGAGCGCGGGAATGTGGGCGTGCTGATGTTCGCCGGTGTCAATCCCGCCTATTCCATGCCGGGTGACAGTTTCCGAAAGCTCACTTCACGAGTGCTGTACCGGTTCTCACTTTCTCTCTACGCGGACGAAAGCTCCAAGTTCTGCTCGATCTTCATTCCTGTCAACCATTATCTCGAGCAGTGGGGCGATGTCGCGATGTTCGACGGCACACAGTCTGTCGTGCAGCCGCTGATCGCACCGCTCAACGAGGCACAACCCTCGCTGCCCGACGCGCTGATGGGTATCGCGCGGGAAATGGATGAAACGCAATTCGCGGAGATCCCGAATTTCTATGAGTATGTCCGGTCCCGCTGGCGTGAGGACGTTTTCCCGCGCAGCGGGCGCGCGTCTTTCAGCGGATTCTGGACCGACGCCCTGCGCAACGGGAGCGTCGGGCTGACACCGGGCGCCTCATCCGCCGCGTTCCGTGCGACAGCCGCACCGGCGATGATACGTGCGGCCGCCGATGCCGGGGGCAAAGGGATGATGCTCGGTATCCTTCCCAGCCACAGCCTCGATGACGGTCTGTACGCCAATCTTGGCTGGCTGATGGAACTGCCCGATCCGGTAACCAAGACCACCTGGGACAACCTTGCCGTGATGAGCCGCGCGACTGCCGGTGCCATCGGCGTGGACCAGGAGGATGTCATTGAAGTGAAAACCGCGGCGGGCAGCACACGCCTGCCCGTATTCATCCAGCCCGGCGTGGCCGACGATGTGATCATTACGCAAACCGGTTTCGGACGGAAGGAAGGTGGACGCGTTCTTGCCGACAAGGGCGTCAATGTCTTTCCGCTCATGCCGCGTGCGGGTCAGAGCATCGGTTATCTCCCCGTTCAGGTTGAAAAAACCGGCGAGCGTTATCCTATCGCGACCACACAGGATCACCACTCGCTGTCGGGTGAGGAACTCTTCGACATCGACCGGAAGGAAATTGTCAAGGAGGGGACGCTCGAAGAATTCATCGCGAACCCTTCCGAGCTGTACAGGCATGATCTTCCGCTGTACGGCGCTGAGGATGCCACCGACCGTCCGATCAGCATCATGCCCGCCTACGATTATTCGAAGGGGCATCGCTGGGGGATGAGCATCGACACCTCCGCCTGCGTGGGATGCAATGCCTGCGTGGCCGCCTGCGTCTCGGAAAACAACATTCCGGTCGTCGGCAAGGAGGAAGTCATGAACGGCAGGGAAATGCACTGGATCCGCATCGACCGCTATTACAGTGGTGACGAGGATAATCCCGACACAACACTGCAGCCCATGCTCTGCCAGCACTGTGAAAAGGCGCCCTGCGAGAATGTGTGTCCGGTTGCCGCGACGACGCACAGTCCGGAGGGACTCAACGAAATGACCTATAACCGCTGCGTCGGAACGCGGTACTGTTCGAACAACTGTCCATACAAGGTCCGCCGTTTCAACTATCTCAACTACCACAGGGAGGACCGCGATCCGATGAGTCTCGTATTCAACCCCGACGTGACCGTCCGCATGCGCGGTGTGATGGAGAAGTGCACGTTCTGTGTGCAGCGCATCAACGAGGCGAAGTACAACGCGAAGAACGAAGGACGCGAACTGCTGCGCGACGGCGAAGTTGTCACTGCCTGTCAGCAGGCCTGTCCGGCCGACGCCATCGTGTTCGGGAACACCAATGATCCCGACAGCGCGGTCTCCCGAAGCATGAAGACCGAGCGCGGATATCACGTGCTGCAGAGCCTGAACATCATTCCATCCATCACCTACAAGGCGAAGATCCGCAATACCAACGGAGGAGCTGCATGAGGACTGTGACTGACTCGCATCGTCAGGACAGCTGGGACATCGAGGGCGCGGGAACGCTGGCCGTCGATCCGAAGGAGCTGCGTGAGCCACTGGTCGAGGGCAAGCCCGATCTGCGCGACGTCACCGAGACGGTCTCGGGCGTCGTGGAAAGCAAACCGACCCGGCTCTGGTACGCCACGGTCACATTGACCGGCGGCCTCGCGGCCTGGGGCATTCTGACCATCATCTACACCACGATGACCGGTATCGGTGTCTGGGGCAACAATCAACCGGTCGGCTGGGCCTGGGATATCACGAACTTCGTGTTCTGGATAGGTATCGGGCATGCCGGTACGCTGATCTCCGCCATCCTGTTTCTCTTCCGGCAGAAATGGCGTACGGCAATCAACCGCGCCGCCGAGGCGATGACCATTTTCGCCGTCATCTGCGCGCTGATCTTTCCTGTCATCCACACCGGTCGTCCCTGGGTGGCTGTCTACTGGCTGCTGCCGTTGCCCAACCAGATGGAGATGTGGGTGAATTTCCGCTCGCCGCTGCTCTGGGATGTGTTCGCCGTGTCAACATATTTCGCCGTGTCGTTGATGTTCTGGTTCGTCGGGCTCGTGCCCGATTTCGCCACGCTGCGCAACCGCGCGAAAAACAGGATCGTTAAGGCGGTATGGACCTTTGTCAGTCTCGGCTGGACGGGCGCGAATCGTCACTGGCACCGCTATGAAAAGGCCTATCTCATCCTCGCGGGTATTTCCACGCCGCTGGTGCTTTCGGTCCATACGATTGTCTCATTCGACTTCGCGGTCTCGGTGCTGCCCGGCTGGCACACGACGATTTTCCCGCCGTACTTCGTTGCGGGTGCGATTTTCTCCGGTTTCGGCATGGTGCTGACGCTGATGATTCTGGCGCGCAAACTGCTAAACCTCGAGCAGTTCATCACCGTCAAGCACATCGAGAACATGAATAAGGTGCTGATGGCGACCGGGCTCATGGTCGGCTACGCCTACGGCATCGAGTTCTTTATCGCCTGGTACAGCGGCAATCCTTTCGAGCGCTTTGCCTTTATCAATCGGGCCTTTGGTCCTTACAGCTGGGCATACTGGACGATGGTGACCTGTAACGTCTTCATCCCGCAGTTGTTCTGGTTCAGGAAAATTCGCCGCAACCTGGCTATCACCTGGGTGATTTCGATTTTCGTGAACATCGGCATGTGGTTCGAGCGCTTTGTCATTATCGCCACGTCGCTGCATCGCGACTTCCTGCCCTCGAGCTGGGGATATTTCATCCCGACATGGGTCGACGTCTCGATCTTCGCCGGAACGGTGGGTCTGTTCCTGACCATGTTCCTGCTGTTCGCGAAGTATATCCCCGTACTGGCGATTTCCGAAGTCAAGGGCATTCTGCCCGGCGCACAGCCGTCTCATTCGCATCATTGAGAGGAGAGCGACGCATGAAAAAGACTGCCGGAATGACCGGACTCTTTCACGATCCCGACGCGGTACTTGCAGCGGCCGCGGAAATCCGCCGCGCGGGCTACCGGAAGTTCGACTTCCATACGCCGTATCCGCTGCACGGGCTCGACGAGGCCATGGGCGTGAAGCGGACCGTGCTGCCGTGGATCTCGCTCGGCGCGGGTGTGCTGGGAACCGCGGTCGCACTGCACCTGCAGTGGTGGACCGGGGCGGTCGACTATCCACTTGTCATCGGCGGGAAGCCGCTCTTCGCGCTGCCGCCATCGATTCCCATCGCCTTTGAGCTGACCGTGCTCTTCTGTGCCATCGCGACCGTTGTAGGCATGTTCGCCCTGAACGGACTTCCGCGCTGGTTTTCGAAGTGGCAGCATGACGAGCACTTCACACGCAGCACGGACGACGCATTCGTCGTCACCGTCGATGCCGGCGATCCGCATTACGATACCGATCAGACACAGGCACTGCTTGAATCCCTTGGAGCCGAACAGGTACGCGTTGTAGAGTATGAAGATCAATAACAGAAATATCCCCGTAACACCGATCGTCCTCGTGGGCGTGCCGGTGCTCATTTTTTTCATCCTGTGGGCCGCCGACGGATTTCATCCGCTGCGCTCAAAGGATCCGCCCATTCAGGTGCGATATGACATGTACTACCAGAGCAAGTACATGGCGCAGGAGCCAACCACGTTTTTCTCCGACGGCAAGGTCATGCGCGATCACGTGCCCGGCACCATTCCGCGCGACGGAAGCATCTATCCCTACACCACGCCCGAGGAGGCGGAGGCAGAACTCAGCAATCCGCTCGCCGTCAGTCCCGACGTGCTCGCACGCGGCAAAAACCGGTACAACACCTTCTGTGCGACCTGTCATTCGCCGAGCGGGCAGGATACGACCGAAGTCGTGCGGCGCGGGCTGCAGAAGCCGCCCAGCCTGGCGGCGGCAAATGCCAAGGGCTATTCCGACGCGCGCCTGTTCCATGTGATCAGCGCGGGACAGAACATCATGCCCGGATATGCCGGCAAGATCCCCGAAGAGGACCGCTGGGCGATCGTGCATTATGTGCGTGAGTTGCAGAAAGCTCCGCTGAAATACCCCGAAGCTGCTTCCGTGCCGTCCGACACGACCGCGGCACAGAACGGCGGTGACAGCAGCGCGGCGGAGGCAGCGTCCTCGGATTCCGGAAACACACCCTCAGCGACAGAGAACACGGAACAGACACCATGAGCAGCAACAGTGTCATGAGCAGCAACAACGTCAATCTCGCCGAAACGGCATTCGTCCGGCGTCTGCGGACGACCGGACTGATCACGGCCGTGGCCGGCATCGCTCTGAGTGCCGTCGCCGCACTGACCGACATGCAGCGCTTTCTTTTCGACTATCTGATCGCGTTTGTTTTCTGGGGCGGTATTGCGATCACGGCCGTGTTTTTCAGCATGCTGCAGTTCCTCACGCGCGCGGGATGGAGCACTGCGGTACGACGGATCCCCGAACTGCTCGGCGGGTTCACGCCATTGCTGATCATTCTGCTTCTGCCGATCGTATTCGGCGTCGGGGAACTGTATCATCACTGGGTGCATCCCGAACCGGGAGACGTCGTTCTGGCGGGCAAGCAGCCCTGGCTGAACGTGCCGTTCTTCATTATACGGCTGTTCCTGTACGTTGCGATCTGGATCGGCATGTACTTTTTTATCGTGGGGAATTCATTCCGTCAGGACCGCCGAAACGACATCGCTCCCACGCGTATGAACTGGATCTTCAGCGCACCCATCACGATCTTCTACGGCGTGACCATTACCTTCGCCGCATTCGATCTGTTGATGTCACTTTACCCGCACTGGTTCAGCACCATATTCGGCGTGTACTATTTTTCCGGTTCGCTCGTCGGCGCGCTGGCGGTCATTACCATCGTCGCCATTCTGCTGCGCAGGGCCGGACTCCTTACCGACTGGCTCACGCCCGAACGCTTCCACGACCTCGGCAAGCTTCTATTTGCCTTCAATGTATTCTGGGCCTACATCGCCTTTTCACAGTATCTGCTGATCTGGTACGCCGACCTGCCGGAAGAAATCGTGTTCTTCACATACCGTTTCAAGCACGGCTGGGAAGTCGTCTCCTGGCTGCTGCTCGTCATTCACTTCATCATCCCTTTCGTACTGCTGCTCTCGCAGGATTCGAAGCGCAATCTCAACGTCCTCATGTCCGGCGCGGTGATCCTGCTCGTCGCGCATCTTATCGACATGTACTGGCTGGTCATGCCGAACTACAACCACGACGTTGTCACCATCGGGTGGATGGAATTCGCGCCCCTGCTGGCCCTCGGCGGGATATTCATCTTCACCGCGGGATGGCAGTTCGGCCGGCGCAATGCCGTGCCGGTCAATGATCCCTTCCTGCCCGAAGCGAGATAAACGAGCGGGGAGGATCGTCAGGAGCGGGGAGGATCGTGAGGACCGGGGAGGATCGTGAGGACCGGGGAGGATCGTGAGGACCGGGGAGGATCGTGAGGACCGGGGAGGATCGTGAGGAGCGGTAACCCCACGCGTGAGCGTGGGGGAGGGGCGGGGAACTCCCATAGGGAATCACCCATTATGAACCTTTCGCCGGGGAACGGGGTTTTATGTCAATCCAGACTTTGTAACTCCTGAATCAATTCAAGGGTACTGTATGGCCTCGGACGCGAAGTCCCGGAAAGGAATGATCGATCGATTTTTAGGATACGTTGAACGCATCGGCAATGCACTGCCGCATCCCGCGACGCTGTTCGCACTTCTGGCGGTGTCGGTGATATTTTTCTCCTGGGTGTTCAGCCTGTTTGATATTTCTGTCACGCACCCGGGCACGGGAGAAACCGTTCGTCCGGTGAATCTGCTGTCGGTGGAGGGACTCCATCGCATTCTCAACACGATGGTGACCAACTTCACGAGTTTCGCGCCGCTTGGCACCGTGTTTGTCTCCATGCTGGGCATCGGCATTGCGGAAAGCAGCGGCTTCATCGGCACCGCGCTTCGCCAGCTCGTCCTCGCCGCGCCGCGTAAACTCCTGACCTTCGTGATTGTCTTCGCCGGTATTCTGTCGAACACCGCGAGTGAAGTCGGCTACGTGCTGCTGGTGCCGCTCGGCGGAGTTATCTTTCTCGCTGTCGGACGCCATCCCATCGCCGGCATGGCAGCCGCGTTTGCCGGTGTTTCCGGCGGTTACAGCGCCAATCTGCTGCTCGGGACCATCGATCCGCTGCTTGCGGGTCTTTCACAGGAAGCCGCGCGTATCATCGACAGCGGCTACAATGTCAATCCCGCCTCGAACTATTATTTCCTGTTCATTTCCACGTTTTTTATCGCAGCGGCCGGAACCTGGGTGACGGAAAAAATCGTCGTACCGCGCCTCGGTGAATACAGGGGGGAAGCGGAGAAGGAGGAATTGCGTCCCCTCACCGACGATGAAAAACGCGGACTGCGCTTTGCGTGGATTACCGGACTTGTCAGCACCGTGATTATTCTTGTTGGACTGATCCCGGAGAACGGCTTCCTCCGAAACATCGAAACCGGCGGTATTCTCGATTCCGCCTTCCTCGACGGCATCGTCGCATTCATCTTTCTCGGCGCGGTCGTACTCGCCGTTGCGTATGGCATCGGCGCCCGCACGATCAAAAACGACACGGACGTGATGAATGGCATGGGCAAGGCCATCGAAACGCTCGGCATCTACACCGTACTCGTGTTTTTCGCCGCCCAGTTCGTGGCTTACTTCAACTGGACGAATCTCGGATTGATCACCGCCATCGAAGGAGCGGAAATCCTCAAGACGTCCGGCCTCGGTCCCATTCCGCTCATGCTCGCCTTTGTTGTAATCACAGCGATCATCAACATGGTCATGGGCAGCGCATCCGCGAAATGGGCCATCATGGCACCGGTGTTCATCCCCATGTTCATGCTGCTGGGATATTCACCCGAACTCGTGCAGGCCGCCTACCGCGTTGGCGACAGCGTGACGAACATCATCTCCCCGATGATGTCGTACTTCGCACTCATCGTCGCGTTCATGGCGAAGTATGAGCCGAAGGCAGGCATTGGTACCGTCATCGCGACCATGCTTCCGTACTCGATCACCTTCGCGTTGATATGGACGGTGATCCTGATCGTATGGTTCCTTCTCGGTGCACCCGTCGGTCCCGGAGCGGGACTGTTCTACGCGCAGTAATCCGTCGTCGGCCCGGCGGCCGTGACAGACACGCGAACCCAAGAAAAAACCGTCACACTTCGAGATTCTCAGTGTGACGGTTTTTTACGCAGATGATTGATCATAACAGAACGATCGCGCAATGCCGATGAAGGGGATTCCCACCAGCGACAGAATTCGTGGCGGCATTACTCGATGACAATCATGTTCCGTGACGCTGAAAGGCCGTCGCTTCGCAGCGTAAGCGTATACACGCCGGCGGGAAGTTCGCCCGTGCTGATCGATACACTGTGGAAGCCGCTCGCGCCGACGTTTACCTGCTGCTCACGAACTGTGCGTCCGAGTATGTCGAAAACGCGAAGCGTCAGCGGTGCCTGCGGGGCTGCATCCACACTGAAGCGCAGTGTCGTTTCACTGCCGCGCACAACGGGATTCGGGTAATTCTCTGTGAGGGCGAGTCCCTCGGGAAGCACGACCGGACGCTCCGCCGATGTAACCGGATTGCAGGGGAGCGCCTGCAGCAGTTCCGCCATGTTCGGCTTGAGCAGCGACGGTTCGATGCGGTACGGGCGCAGGCTGATGAACATCATGTGTCCGCTTTCACCGTATTCCGTTGTGATCGGTTTCCCCCAGACACCGATGCCCTGCTCTTCGGCCGACGATGCCGTCTCGGTGAAGAGAAGCGCATTCTCGCTACGGTTCAGTGAGGGATTGAACGTGGCGAGCAGATTCTGCACGCCGGTGAACGACATGTCGGTCAGATCGGGCAGCTGTGCGATGCAATTCGTTGCGTTCCCGAACGTTTGTTCCCACTCGATACCGAGCATCTGCCGCATGTCATTGGTGATGAAACTGCGTCCCATGCGCGTGATCAGCACGAGGTTTCCGCCCGCCTTGACGTATTCCCAGAGTGACGTATTCAGGTACGCGGCATCGTCGCCGTTGTAAACGTTGCCAAGCCAGACGACGGTGCAGTACCGTCCCAGGATGCTGCCGGGTACGCTCCCCGAACCGATCGGTTCCGGCACGTTCTCGGGGTATCCCGCGTCGGGATCGGGGAAAATATCCCACAGCGTGTACGGAAGGCCGCCGGTGAACGCATCAGTGGCGAAGGACTCCTTCAACTCGTCGGTGTACGCCGAGACGTCCCAGTCCACACCGTTGACTACGAGGATTCCCTGGTCGAATGTCGGGTTGTTGATGATTTCGATGACCTGCTTGAGAATCCACGCATCGGGATCGAGCTGAACGGACACCGGCTTCACCGTGAAGGAGAAGCTGTAGGATTCCGACTCCTCGTCATTCCACACAACGATCGTGGTGTCGCTGCCGTCGGGGAAACGGAAATACAGGTCGATGGGCATGGTAAAGACCTGCCGCTCGGGGATGAACAGCTGGTCGATATTCACCGTCACTTCATGCGTACCCGACTGCTCGATGCTGTCCCACTCGAATCGGTAGGTGGGATAGAACTCCCCGAAAATCCACTGCTGGAAGAAATAATCCAGATCCAGGCCGGAGGCGTCCTCCATGAACTGCTGGAATTCATCGGTGGTGACGCTCCGGTAGGCGGAAGGGGCGCCGTCGCCGAGATACGCGCGCGCGGCGCTGAAAAAAGTTTCGTCGCCCATGATATGCCGCAGCATGTGCAGCACCCAGGAAGCTTTTTCATACGTGAGACTGGAGAAGATCGCCCCGAAGCCCGCGTTCTCCGGATCATCGACGTAAATCGCTCCCGGACCGTAAATCGCCTTCCGCGCCATGTCTGCCTTCAGTGCTTCGTGGCCGCCGAGGGCCTCGTAGTACAGGGCTTCGCCGTAGGTCGCCCACCCCTCGTTGAGCCAGATGTGCTCGAAGGAAGCGCAGGTGACCTTGTCGCCGAACCACTGATGCATCAATTCGTGAATGACGACGCCGGTGCTGTAGAAGCCCATTGACGAAACCGTCTGATGTTCCATCGCGCCGCCCCATTCGTACTCCGCCATCCCGTACTTCTCGTCGATGAAGGGATACGCGCCGAAGAGGTCGGAGAACACCTGCAGTCCGTCGAGCATATCCTGCTCGTAGCTCGCCATGTTCTCGGCCGGCATGCCGTACCACCAGCTGCCGACGGGCATGGTTTTGCCGTCGTAGCTGAAACTGAATTCACGGAAGTTGTATTCCGAGGCCGCGATGGAGACGAGATAGGTGACGATCGGATAGCGTGACTTCCAGTGCACCGTTCGGGTGCCGTCGCCGTTGTCGGTATCGGAGACGACCAGTCCGTTACTCACCGGATACAGCGGCTTCTCGACGGTGAGGATAATGTCGACCGAGTCTGCCTTGTCCGCCGGATCGTCCTTGCACGGCCACCAGGTACGCGCCTCATAGGGCTCGGACTGTGTGGAAATGCTTAGTACATCCTTTTCCAGTTCCACATTGCGCACATCCCTGATCGTGACGGCGCTTCCGCCGTACGGGTGGCGATAGTACATGGTGACGCCGCCCGTCTCGTCGGTCTGCATCGGCGCGGGCAGTTCGAGCGTGAGCACGTCGCCCGAGCGGGTGATTGCCGAAGGATTGAGGCGCTCACCGCCGACGATGACGCTGTCGATGCTGCCGCCGCCAAAGTTCAGGACGACCGCATCGAGATCGTCGACCAGGCTGCGGAATTCCATGTACGTGCTGCCTTTGAACGAAAGCGTGGCATCGCTGGGGAAGGAGACATCAAGGCGGTAGTAAGTCACGTCATAATGCTCCGATTCTGCCGCAACAAACTGTGCGCGTTTGGCCAACAGGGCATGCTGCCGCTGCTCCATCTCGCGCACCGATTTCGAGGGATGATCAAATCCGCACTCGTGCTGAGCCGTGAGCGGAATAGCCGAGAGGAGAAATGCCAGAGAAAGAATCAGTCGAAATGTCATGTGGAAACTCTGCGTATGTCAGGACAATCAGTAATGTATTACGACAGTATATCACCTTCACGTGTTTCGAACAATGTGCAAATTCGTCCCGCGATCGATGATACCGGGGGGCCATCACGTGTGCATGTCCACGGGGATGAACTCTGCGTGAACGGCAGCAAACGAACGGCACAGTACATTTGATGCGTGCTGAATGATTGGCGTTTCGCCGGAAGCGCAGCCTGCGCCGCAGCGTCAGGAAAGCGCATTTCCCCCCCCCGGCAGGAAAAACGGATAATGTCGGTTGATTTACTCCGCGAAAGAGCTTATTTTTATTTGTACCAAATCTAATTAGACTCCTCCCGAAAGGATAATCATGATTCAACTTCACGTGCTGTCTGTGATCTTACTTCTCTTGCTCACGGCAGGATTCGCCATGGCGCAGGAATCTTCAACAAGCGTCGGTGGCTACGGCGAGCTGCATTACAATGAACCGGAGGGAAGTGCGAAAGGACAGCTGGATTTTCATCGCTTCGTGGTGTATCTCAATCACGAGTTCAATGACTGGATCGGATTCTATTCCGAAACCGAAATCGAGCATACATACGTGTCAGACGGTGAGAATTCGGGCGAACTTTCCATCGAACAGGCGCTGCTGGAGTTTCGTCCTTGGCAGAATTACGGCTTTCGTGCCGGCATCATGCTTCCTCCCGTGGGCATCATCAACCTGATTCACGAGCCGCCGACCTTTCACGGCGTCGAGCGTCCGAATTTCCATCGCTTCATCATCCCTACCACCTGGCGGGAGGCGGGTATCGGCTTCTACGGCGCGCCTCTGCACAACCTGCAGTTCCAGGTGTACGCCGTCAGCAGCTTTACCGCCGACGGACTCTCGGCGGGAAGCGGATTGCGCGGGGGACGACAGAAGGCCATCCGTTCGTCCACAGCCGACATGGGGGTGACCGGTCGCGTGGATTACATGCCGATGCTCGGACTCAGTCTCGGTGCGTCTTTCTTTACCGGTGGACTGGGACACGGCACGCCGACCCTGGATAACGCCGGACTTACCATGCTCGCCGCCGATGCGCGCTACACGGCCGGACGTCTGCAGCTGCGAGCAGAAGGGGCCATGGTCTCGATCAGCGACGCCGAGGCGATCAACGCGGTGTACGACAACATGGTTGCCGACCGGCTCAACGGATGGTATGCGGAAGCGGCCTATGACGTCCTGCCGTTCTTCGCGGAGACCGTGCAGCAGCTCTTTGTCTTCGGCCGCTACGAGATGTACGACACGCAGGCGGAAACCACCGGCTTCGATCCCATCGAAGCCTACGACCGCAGCGATGTCACGATCGGACTTACATACAAGCCTGCCGCGAACGTCGCCGTCAAGCTGGACTACCAGCTCTTCGATGACGCCCGCGATGCTGACGAACGGGGACAGCTCAACGCCGGTATCGGTTATGCGTTTTTCTGATTTCCTGATCATGCTCGCCCTCCTCACGGGGACTGCCGCCGCGCAGTCCCCGGCGGAGATCACCGAAATTGCAAAGGGATTTTACAGTGACGACATCTCGCTGTGCGTCTTCGACCCCGCGCTTTCCGACGCCGATCTTGCCGCGCTTACACGCGTCAACGACGGTGCCCATCCCTGGCGGCAGGTGAGCACCTGGCGGGTGCTGCACGCGGGGGAGACAGTCGGCGCTGTCTTCGTCGACAACGTAAAAGGCAAGGCGCGCCCGATCACCTACCTCGTGGCATTCGACATGAACGGAGAAATTCTCGGACTCGAAATATTACGCTACCGGGAGTCGCATGGCGGGGAGATCCGCTCACCCATGTTCCGTGGGCAGTTCGAGGGGAAATCGTATGCGAGTACGCTGCGTGTCGGGAAGGATATCCGCAATATCAGCGGTGCGACGATAAGCAGTCGCGCTGTCACGCGGGGAGCACGCGCCCTCGCGACGTTCATGCACCTTCTTAGGCAGGAAGGCAGGCTGCAATGACGCTGTCCCGGCTTCGTGAACTGCCGTCCACCCTCCGATATCTGCTTGCCGCATTCCTCATGGTCATCGCATTCGGATATACGCTGGGTGCATTTTTCGTGGATCACACCACCCAAACGCGGCCTGACGGCATCGCTGAGCGGTTTCGCGGAACCGAGAGCATGGGGATCGATCCCATGACCATGCCGCCGAAGCGCGAAATTCAGTATGAAAAAAGCGCTGCGGAAGTACTCAACATTACGCATACGCATGTCATCAGTCTCGCCCTCGTGTTTCTCGCCGTCGGAGGAATATTTACACTCGCATCCGGCATCCCGGCATGGCTGCGTGGCTTCCTGGTCCTCGAGCCGTTTGTCAGCATCCTTCTCACCTTCGGCGGGATGTGGCTGCTTCGCTATCACGCATCTTCGTGGAGCATTCTCATCGCGATCAGTGGTGCGCTGATGACGCTGTGTCTGTATACAATGACCGCCATCAGTCTCTGGCAGCTGCTGCGTGGAACACGGCAGCGATAGTTGCTGGGAATGAAAATTTTTTTATTTATATTTAATATAAATAGCTCCTGATGTCCTGGAGCATGAATATTGAAGCACCTCCAATCGCTTGAGATAATGATGATGTCCCTCCGGCATCTTTCGCATTCCATATATGGTCAGCCGATTATCGAGAAGAGCGTCACACGCTCGGGGTGGCGCGGATGAGATCCGCTCAGCCCGCATTCCGTGCTGCCGCTGTCGTGCAGCTGCTTGCTCTTCTCTGGGCGATTGCCAATATCTCCGTGTATTCACATGCACATTTCGATGCCACGGGGAAGATGGTTGTGCATGCACATCCATTTTCGCAGGGAGCGGATTCGGAAGGTCCCCCGGCGAAACACACGCATGCGCGCAGCGAGTTCATTACGCTGCAGAGCTTTCTTGACGCGGCGGCGGCGGTTGCCTTCCTTTCTTTCCTCCTTGCCATCCTGATCAACGCTGACCGGTATGTTCGGCTGCGGATCCGCGACGTGCTGCTTCCCAGCAGCATTTCCCGCGGAAACGTCCTCGGTCGTGCTCCCCCCTTCATCCTGCCCCAGTTCTGACACAGGGACCACATCCCACAGATTCCTGAGCATGTCGTGTCCGGACCAGACCACCGCCGGATCGGTATCCTCCCTCGCAGCCAACCCGATCCGGCATCGAGAAGCGGCAGGACAGGAATCCTCAAAACCAGAACCGTATTCACGCTGACAATGCACCGGAGATTTTTGCCCCGGTGGCCAACAAGCACCTCCTCCAGATTGAAAGGAATATGCGATGTCTGCATATAAAACAGTGATAAACATCTTATTAGCCGTAACTCTTGTGACAGCCGCCGGTGTGCTGCCCGATACCGCGTGGGCGCAGCACGAAGCCTCGCGTCGTGGTGATCGCCATCCGCACGCCGAACGCTCCGGTCATGAAGGTCGCGTCCGCGGGGACTCCCGGAATGACGGGAAGGCGCAGGAGCAGTCGCCTTTGCGCCACGGTGCACATCCCCGTCACAGCCGTTCAGCCGTGCAGGCCGCCGGAGAGGCGGCACCTGGCGGTGCCGGCGGCGGGAGATTGACCGGGACGGTCATTGCGGGTGTGGTGACGGACGCGGAGACAGGCGAACCGCTTCCGGCAGTCAATGTCATCGTCAAACACACGACGGTCGGAGTAGCGACGGACCGCAACGGCCGGTACCGTATCGACAATGCGCCTGTCGGATCGATACAGCTCGTCGCAACGATGGTGGGATACCGCCGCCAGCAGCGACAGCTGACGCTGGAGGACGGTGAGCGTGCCACCGCCGATTTCGCACTCGAAACCACCATCCTCGAACTGGGTGCCGTTGTCATCACCGGAACGTCGACGCCGCATATCGTCGAGGATATGCCCGTGCGCACCGAAGTGATACCGCGCAAGCTGATCGAGCAGAAGCACGCCTGCAATCTGGCCGAGGCGCTGTCCTTTCACACCGGCGTTCGGGTCGAGAATAACTGCCAGAACTGCAATTTCACGCAGGTACGCATCCTGGGGCTCGACGGCAAGTATACGCAGATACTCATCGACGGTGACCCCGTCGTCAGCAGTCTTGCCGGCGTCTACGGACTCGAGCATTTACCCGAGGAAATGGTGGATCAGATCGAAATCGTTAAAGGCGGCGGCTCTTCGCTGTATGGTGGCGGTGCGGTGGCCGGCGTTATCAATGTCATCACACGGAGGCCCATGACGAATCAGGTACGGCTGCAGTACCGCAACAGTCGCATCGGCACAGCCACGGATCAGAATATCGGCGCGGTCGCAGAGACCGTCTTCAAGAAAGGCACCTCCGGAGCCTACGTGTTCGGGTCCTTCCGCACCCGTGATCCGTATGATCACAACGGTGACGGATTCACGGAACTCGGCCGTTTGCGCAGTGAAGCGCTGGGATTCAAGTGGTATTACAATCCGTTCGAAAACAGCGAGGTGCTCGCCACCCTGCATCATATTCACGAGGATCGACGTGGAGGAAATCTGCTCGATCGCCCCGTCCATGAGGCGGATGTCGCGGAATGGGTGGAACACTGGCGCACCGGCGGAACACTGCGCTGGTCGCACCGGCCGACATCAACGCTCGACTACCGTCTGTTCTATTCCTTTTCATCGATGCGCCGCGAATCATACTACGGCGGACGGAATGGAGACACACCGGAAGAGCGGCTCGATGCCCTGTCATATTACGGTTACACCCGCAATCCGATGCACATCGGCGGGGCACAGGTAAACGTCTCATTGCGAAATCATCTGCTGACCGCGGGTGCGCAGCATTCCAGTGACCATCTCGAAGACCGGACCGCCGCCAGCTCGCGATACTATCTCGATCATACGTATGCCAATACGGGCGTCTTTCTGCAGGACAATCTGCATTTCGGTGATCACAAGCAGCTGGAGTTCGTGGTGGGGGTCAGGGCGGACAGGCACTCGGAGGTTGAGGAATGGATATTCAGTCCCCGGCTGAACGCAAAGTACGAACTGATCGAAGATATCGTCATTCGCGCGGCCTTCACGACGGGATTCAAACCGCCGCAGACCTATGACGAGGATCTTCATCTCGAGGCGCTGGCGAACCGGCAGCGCATTCATCGTAATGCCGCCGGTTTGAAAGAGGAGCGAAGCTGGTCGGTGACTGCCGGCACCGAATACGTGGGGTATCTGGGCGAGATGGCGACGATGCTTTCGCTGACGGGATTCGTGACACAGCTCACGGACGCATTCTCCGAGAGGTTTGTCGGAGCCCGGGGAGATGCCCTGATCTGGGAGCGTATCAACAGCGACGGTGCCCGGGTGCAGGGGGTCGAAGCCGATATCGGACTGCGTCCGACTGCCGATCTCGACATCCGCGCCGGCGTTACCTGGAAGCGAAGCCGCTATGATGCTCCCCTGGAGGATTTCGACACGCGTGTGTTTCTCCGCACACCCGATCTGACGGCGAATCTGCGGTTGTCCTGGTATACCGCCGACGACCTCAACCTTTACCTCCTCGGGATGTTCTACGGCAGCGCGAAGATCCCGCATGAAATCGTCCGCGAAGGGGAAGATGAACCACTGCTCCTGCTCGAGACCAGCGACAGTTTCGTGCAGTTGGATGCGGGCGTGACATACAAGCTTCCGCTCAACAACGGACTGAATATGAAGCTCAGTGCGGGAGTAAAGAATCTCCTCGATGCCTACCAGGACGATCTCGACACCGGACCCAACCGCGATCCGGCCTATGTGTACGGTCCCTCCATCCCGCGCACCTTCCATTTCGGGATTGAGACGATGTTCTGATACAGTAAGAAAAATCTTGCAGGGCCTAATTAATCATTGTATATTGAATCGTTATCCTTAGTAATTAAGGTTATCGATGCTCGATGAATTAGATATCAAGATCCTCAATGCCGTCCAGGAAAACGGGCGCGTGCGGCGCAGCGACCTGGCCGAGCTGGTCGG
>CAJXVM010000016.1 GCA_913061095.1 uncultured Ignavibacteria bacterium | reverse complement strand
TACTGCTTGGCGGCGCTGAAGGAGGTCTGGTAGACCAGCGCATTGGTGACCGGGTTGAAGAAGCTGACCGTGAAGGTGACCGTCGAGGCGAACTCGGGGAAGGTCACACCGTATTTCAGACCGATCGTGCCGGGGGCTTCGGCGTAGCCGGCAGGCATGCCCTGTCCGTCAACGAACTCGTAGGTCAGGCTGCCGGGCAGCACGTAGCAGGCCTCGTCGGCGCCGCGGTAGGGATTGACGCGGGCCTCGTGATCGATGTCAATCGTCACTTCCTTCAGCAGCGTGCCGAACAGGTCGGTATCGTCCTCGGAAGGGCCGGAGAGGTGCAGGTCACCTGCGTTCGGATTCTCGAAAAACACGGTCTTGGAAATCGAGTGCTGATCCATGCCCGAAGCCGTCTGCAGGGCGGCGAGATCCGCACGGTTGCCGTTCCAGTAGGCCAGGAAGCTGCCGTTGGAATAGAAAACATTGTAATCCGAGGCGATCGGATCGTAGGTACTGGAGGAGTACGTCGCAAAAGCGCTCATGCTCCCGCCGGCATTGTAGAAAATGTTGTTGTAGTACTCCGCATTCAGCGAGTAGTAACTCGCCATCAGGGAATAATAGTACGCCGTCGAGGGATAAATCCGGGAATTCGTGTAGATGGTATTGTGCGCGATATAACTGTTGTCGGCGTAGTAATTCCGCAGTGCGTAATAGACGTAGCCGGTGTTCGTGATCGAGATGAAGTTGTTGACGATACGTGTCGTTCCGCTGCGGTAGTAGTTCTGCCGGTAGACGTACAGACCATAGGCATAGCTGGCACCGTCAATCCAGAAGGTGTTGCGCTCGATGTTGTTGTTGTCGCCGTAGCCGAAGTACGCCGCATAGCAGTAACTGTAGGATGGCGACGTGAACCTGATGGTATTGTCTACGAAGTTCACGTGAGCCTGGTAGTAGCTGTAGTAGGGATAGTAGTAGTACTGACCCGTGAATTCACAGTTTTCCACGGTGGTGTACTCCTCGGGACTCGTGCCGCTGGATCCGCGCAGGTACATGCCGTAGGATCCCTCGCGGATACCGCAGTTGCGGAAAGTCGTGTAGTCGTCGTTGTTGTATTCGGAATAGACGACGGCCAGGGAGTAGGACGTCGATGTCGTGTTGACGCCCATCAGTTCGCAGTTCTCGATCGTGATGTATTCCGATGTCGAGGGGAAATACACGACATAACCATAGGAAGATCCCGTGGCGGTCATCGTCATGTTCCTGAACGTGACGTATTTCGCTCCGGAAAACTGCACGACGTAATTGTTGGCGCTGGAAGATGCGGCCCAGGTCAGGTTCACATCGGGTGTGTTCCCGGTCTCGGACTGGAACGTCACCGTGTTGATCGCTGATGCGCCGGGAATGTCGTTGATGGAAATCTGCTCGTTGTAGGTGCCTGAGCGGACGTTGAAGACCACCGGCCCGCAGAGGCCGAAGGTATTCAGATCCTTGACCGCTGCTGCGAAGGTCGTGTAATCCGGACTGGCCCCGCCGATGGTGAACGTCCCCGACAGCGCTGCCTGCATGGTTGCAACCAGCGAATCGTTGGCCGTGAAACTGTCGTTGGTGTTGTTCGGGTTCGATGTCCATGCGACAAGGTTGTACGGAGTGCCGGCCTGGAAATTCTGACCGCTGGCCAGGGTCACCGTGGCCGTGCCGAGGGACGGAATCGCGGTGGTCCAGTTGATCGGCGTCTGCGGGACGCCGTTCCAGGTCCAGTTGACCGTTACGCTGTTCAGCGTGTTCGTGCCGTAGTTGTACAGTTCGACCTGCAGATCATGCGTCCCGGCACAGAAATTCACCGGTGAGATCAGCTTTGAGATACCTGCGTCATCCGGCAGAGCCGGATTCAGGTCGAAACCGGCACAGGGAAGATAGCCGCTGGTGGAACTCGATACGGGAGCGCTGCATCCGGGTCCCCCGTACAGACGCCCGACCCATGTCGTTGATGTGACATTTCCGTGATCTAGACCGAATCCGCTTCCAGTATACCCATCACTGCAGATCTTGATGATGAGCGTCTGATTCGGATTATACATGAACGGCGTCGTCAGATCAATGGCGAACCAGCTATTCGCGGGAAATGCCGTGATGGTATAACTCGTGGCGGAAAGACAGGTCGTCATCGGTGAGTGCCACTGTGTCGTGGATATGCTCCCTGAGGTCTGGCCGATCTGCACCTGGAAATTGCTGTATGTCGTTCCGGTGTTCGCTCCGCTCGAGGAAGAACACGACTTGAACCAGATGCGGGAAATATTTCCTGCATACGCACCGGGAAACATGTTCGGAGCGAAGACCCCCTGCCACGCATAGAAGGATGAAGAGCTGGGCCTGAACGGGATGACATTGCAGGCCGTCGCACTGGGTGGACACATATAGTAGCTTGGCCCCGTCTGCGCTTCCGCGATGCCTGTCGTAATGAGTAGGGCAAGCAGGAAATACCTGATGAATCGGATAGATGGGGAGAAACGCGAACGCTGTTGCAATATCAACATCGTACACCTCATGGATTGTGATGGGATGAGAGGAGAAAGTGGAATTCCTGTCTTGTGCCGGGTACGGATTATACTGACGAACGTGCACGGCACGGCACAATGGCCGATGTCATGCGCGACACATGGACGTCACACAATATTGAATACGGGTCTGGCGAAGTGAGATGGGAAAGGGGGAGCTGCAATTTAACCGCACGCGAACAGTGGAAACGCGGCGGAACGAAATGGGATGAACCGGATAGCGCCATCGGAGGGCACAGCGATATCAAAATACGCCAGATTACTGCGCGAATATAATTCGGATATCTTTACCTGTCAATGGCTAAATTTTCACAGATGTGCCGGAAAGGCACAGTGCGGCAGGATGCGCGCAGAGGCGGGTGTGAAAAAAAGGATCGGGAAGCTATCTCTGATCGATGTCCACCGCGATACGGAGATCCTTCCGCATGACGACGTTTTTCTCCTCGCCGGCTTCATCCGGGGCCACATAGATGCGGTTCACCTCGTTGAGCACGCGCTCGGTGAAGAACTGATCGTCGGTGTTGAACAGCGCCGTGCCGCTGTCTTCCGTCGCCATGGGCTCGCGGCTGGCGCCCTCTTCGGCTTCGGAGAGGCTCCTGTCGACGGTGTATTCAATGTCCACGAATTCCTCGGCCCCGTCGCGGGGTGTCTGCCGGCCCACGATCACGCGGTTCTCATTCCGCGTCTTGAGCGCGTACGCGGTCTCGAACAGCACGGGGGCGAGCTGGCGGCTCAGCACGGCATGTGCGAGCTCCCCGGGGAAAGGCTCCGTGGCGGAGACGATGCGGATGTCGGAAAAACGGCCGTCATCGTGCGCGGCGAACGTGAATTCCCACTGCAGCTGCTCCTCGTTGCCCCGGCTCTGCTGTATGGTGGAGTACACTTCGAGGGTCACGGGAATGACGTCGCCGCTGCGCGCACCGGTCTCGATGCGCATGCGCTGCGTGCTGGTGATCGGCGAGACATCCTGCATGCCATCGTTGCCGGAAAGGGTCTTTGTGATGGCGACGTTGTAGACGCGGTCCGGCAGGAAGCGGGACTGCAGTGTCTGCGCATCCGCGGCGCTGCCGAAAAGGATGGCGAACAGGACAAACATCGAAGCAAGCGTGGACAGAGTTTTCATGATGCGTACCATTGGGATCTGTATGCAAAGATTTCAATATACAAGGATAGCAAATGCCACCGTGAGAATAAAGGCACACTGCGTGCCACACAGAAACAACACGGCGACCGGGAATTGGTTACAGCGCGAGGAGCGCGAGGATCGCGAGGATCGGTGGGAAATTCACAGAATGCTGGATTGTAGCGCCGAGCCAACGGCTCGGCGTGTCGAACGGCTCGGCGTGTCGAACGGCTCGGCGATGGCGGGACGCACCGAGGGATCCGTTTACGGCTGCATATGTTCCAGGCTGCGTTCGAGATCGTCGAGCGCGAGATTGCGGCTGAAACGACGCATCTCCCTGCCGTTCATGAAGAGGATGATGGTGGGAACGGCAAACACGACATGCTGTCCGGCGACGTCGGGATGGCGGGCGGAGTCGATGTAGAGAAATTCGATCCCCTCGTGCGCGGCGACCATCTGCTCCACTTTGGGACGAAGCACCTTGCAGACGTTGCATTCGGGCGTGCTGAAGTACGCCACGAGTGCCGCGGTGCCGCGGATGGTTTCGAAATGCTGCTCGGAAGTGCGGTCTGGCATGACAGCGTCCTTCTGTGATAAAACACCAGGAGACTATCGCACGATTGAATGATGGAAAGATAGCAAGATTCCGGAACAGAAAAATATCGGGGGTTGTGTTTGAATCGCATGAACACAATATTTCCCCTGAATCTTGTGACATCGATCTGCGGGATCATCCATGGCGGCATTTGTTGACATTCAGCGCGACGGCGCGATCGCGACCGTTGCAATCAATCGCCCGGAAAAGCGCAACGCGCTTAACGCGGAGGTCGTGCACCAGCTGCACGACGCCTTCCTCGCGCTCGAAGCGGATGATACCGTGCGCGTGATCGTGCTGACCGGATATGGCTCGGCGTTCTGCGCCGGCGCCGATCTGGCCTACCTCGAAAGCATCAACGACAACAGCGTACTGGAGAATGCCGCGGACTCCAGATCACTCATGCGCATGATGCACGCCATCCGCACCTGCAGCAAGCCGACCATATCACGCCTGAACGGACACGCGATCGCCGGCGGTTGCGGCCTCGCGCTGACCTGCGACATCCTCGTCGCGGTGGAGGACGCAAAGCTCGGCTTCACCGAAGTGCGCATCGGATTCGTCGCCGCCATTGTGATGAAGCTGCTCATGGAGCGCGTCGGGACAGGACGCGCCCGAGAATTGCTCATCCGCGGCAATCTCATCGACGCACAGCAGGCGCTGGACTACGGCATGGTAAATCATGTGGTGTCGGAGGAGCGACTCGATGAAACCGTCACGATGATCGCCCGGGAAATCGCCTCCAGCACATCCCCCGAGGCCGTCGCCATGACCAAGCAGCTCATGCTCGACGTCGCCGCGCGCAGCCTCGACGACGCCATGGATTTCGCCACCTGGCAGAATGCCGTCAGCCGCGCCACCGGCGATTTCCGCAAAGGGATCGGGAGTTTCCTGCGAAAAGAAAAACCGCGCTGGGGGTGATTAACCACACGCGTAAGCGTGTGGGTGCACGCGCAGCACCCCACCCTCACGGGTGGGGCTACCTCACGATGTGACGGCAGGCGTTAACCACACGCGTAAGCGTGTGGGTGCACGCGCAGCACCCCACCCTCACGGGTGGGGCTACATCAACCCCGCCTGCTTGCGGAGGTACCACTCGGTGGCAAAGAGAAGGACGGCGAGGGCGAGCAGCCAGACGATGTTCCACAGCTGGATGTCGCGCTTGATGGTGCGGGTGATGGCGGTGTAGCTCTCGGCATCATGCACGGCGGCCGGGAGGCCGGAGGCGTCGTCGATGGTGCGGTAACTGCCGCCGGTCTCCGCGGCGATCTGACGCAGCAGCACGCTGTTCATGCGGGTGTTCTGGAATTCGATGTTCAGCTCTCCCACGCTGAAGCGTCCCTCATCCTCCCCGATGACGCGGCCGTCGACTTCCGCCGCGCCGCTGTACGTGTAATCCCCCTCGTCGGTGACGTCGAGCACTCCGGCGTAGCGGCCGTTCCCCTGCGGGGAAAGGACCAGCTCGCGCACCTCGTCTCCCTTGCGCACGGTGACGGTCACCGCGGCGTTGTCGATGGGCTCGTAGGACTCGTTGTATACCTGGCCGAGCAGCTCCACTTCCTCCCCGCTGTCGAAGAATTCCTTCGCGGGACGAATGCGCACCTGCTTATCCTCCTCGCGCGTGGTGAGCCAGCGCACGGCGTTCGATATCAGGATGCCCGGCACGTTGCCGTCCTGCACGTCGTAGGCCAGCTCCCAGCGCCAGAGGGCGTATGCGGTCCACGCCAGCACTTTCGAGCGGTTGAGCCGGCGCGTGAGCAGCAGCGGCTCGTCGAAGCTGATGTTGTTGAGATTCATCGTGCCCAGCACCTGTGCGCCTGCCCGCGCGCGGAAACTGGACTCGGTTTTGAACAGCGGGGGCAGCTCGTTCCAGCTGTCGGCCGACAGGCCGCTGCTGAGAATCGGCGACTGCAGTCCCTCGCGCGTCGGTTCGAAGAACACCTCGGTTTCGTTCATGCGCGTCTGCACGATGTCGTAGGGAAGCCAGGCGTCGAGCCCCTGCTTCAGCGCGGCGTAATTCATGGTGCGGCTGGGGAGGATGAAGAGCGGCACGCGCTGCTCCTCGACGGCATCCGCGATCTGCCGCAGCGCCGCCAGATCCACGCTGCGGGCGCTGCCGCCACCGGTGCTGCGGTCCGCCACACTGCCGTCATCGTCCACCGTGCCTGCGTCAGCGGACATGCCGCCGGACGGAAATCCCACCAGCGCGATGCAGTCCGCCCCGAGAAAGGTCTCCGCCACGGGAGCATCCTCGTACCAGGCGCCACCGGTTTTGCGGACGAACAGCTGCGTCTCGATGTTTTTGTCCTTGCGCAGCTCGCGCTGCAGCAGCGACACGTCGGGACTCGGCGCGCCGGCCACGATCACGACCTTCATCCGGCTCTTGAGCACTTTCACGTAAAACGTGCGGCTGTTGTTCTTCTCCGTCAGCTCGCCCTCCATGGCGTCGACACGCACGGTCAGGCGGCGCACGCCCTCTTCTTCCGGCGTCCACGTGAAATTCACCGGATATTCGTTGACGCCGGGCGCGAGCGCCACGGCCTCCTCGGCGATGGTGCGGCCGCCCTCAATCAGACGCACGCGCGTCGCACCACCCTCGAAGCCCGCGCTGCGCACGGTCACATCGATGGGAAGCGTGCTCTCGAGATAGGCGATGGAGTTCGCCAGCACGCGGCTGACGAGGATGTCCTTCTTCTCGGTGGAATCCCCCACGGCAACGACGTGCACGGGCATGCCCAGCGAGCGTGCGGAGTAGAGGGGATTTTTGCCCGCAGTGAAAATGCCGTCGGTCACGAGCACGACGCTGCGCAGGTTGCGGTCGGATTCGGCTTCGTAGACGGACTGCAGGGCACGGCTGATATCCGTCTCGCCGCCGTCGAAGCGTAGCGAATCGGCAGTAATATCCTGCATCGGGTAGGCCTTGCCGGAGAACAGCCAGGGCGAGCGCTCCCCGTCACCCTCCGCGTTGCGGAACGCGCCGCTCGACACGAATTCGCGCACGCGGCTGCCGCGTTCGACGCCCGCGTCTTCCACGGTCATGCTGCGCGAATCGTCCACCAGCAGCGCCGTGCGCGGCGGCAGTTCCTCACCGCGCTGCAGATTGAGCACGGGTTCGAACAGCAGGAAGAGCAGCACGCTCAGCGCGAGGGCGCGCAGCGCGATCAGCGTGACGCGGCGCCGGCGGGTGATCTCCGGCACGGTGTGCCGGTACACCCAGATACTGAACAGCACCGCCGCAGCGATCAGGACGATCAGCAGGGCGATGCTCTCGGCGAATGAGAGCGCGAAGGATGTAAGGGCCGGGATAAAAAGCATATCCTGGAGCAGACGTTATTGAAGAATGAGCATCCGGCGGGTGACCTGCGTGTCGCCGGAGGTAAGCATGTAATAGTATACCCCGCTCGACAGGCCGTTGTTTTCGAACTGCACCGCGTAGGACCCCGCTCCGCGGTAGGCGTCTACCAGCGTGGCCACGCGACGGCCGAGGCGGTCGAACACCTCGAGACGCACCTGCGCGCCCGGCAGCGGAATGTCATAGCGGATGAGCGTCGACGGCGTCTCCGTCGGCGAAAAGGGATTCGGATAATTCTGATGCAGCCGCAGGTCGGACGGCAGCAGGTATTCGGCACCCTGCATGTGGCTCTCGCCGGCAATGAAGGAATGCCGCTGTGTCGGCGCATTGTACGGGGAACTGCGCGTCTCGCTGACATCCGACGCGGTGATATGATAGAATACCTCCGTGCCCTCCGATGCGAGCGAAGCCGGGATAAAAGTCGAATACAGGCCCGACCCCTCCCCGGCTCCCGGGTACGGAGCAACAAGCGTCATCGGTTCGAGACGGGCCCGCGGCGCCGCGGACTCCCAGCGCAGCGTGACCTGATCGCTCTGCACGGGCGAGGGGGATATCACATAGGCAAAAATCGTTGTGCCCTGTCCCGTCCACAGAATCTTTGGATTGGTGCTGATCACCATGCCGTGATGCAGCAGCGCATCCCAGGCATCGATCAGTCCCCAGCCGCGCGCATTGTCGGGCGCATCCGCGTTGTCGGCGGTGGCGCGCAGGGCATCGCGCACTTCGACGGGCGTCAGTTCGGGCCTCGCCGAGCGCACGAGCGCCGCCACACCGGCGGCCAGCGGCGTCGCCATCGACGTGCCGTTGCTGCGGCTGTACGTATCCTCGCCCTGCTTGCTCGCGGAATACACCATCACACCGGGCGCGGAGATGTCGGGCTTGATGCGGCTGTCATTCGTCGGTCCACGCGAACTGAACCCCGCGACCGAACCGGTGAAATCCGTCGCGCCGACCGCGATGATGCTGTCGGCGTCGGCGGGAGCGATGAGCGAACCCGGACTCGGTCCCTCATTCCCCATTGCGGTCACCACGACGATGCCGCGGCGCATGGCCTCCACGGCAGCGCGCGTTGTCACGGCGGTGCGTCCGTCAAAATCGCCTTCCTGGTAGGAATAGCCCGTACCGTCGTCCCAGTCGGAGTATCCCAGCGAGGCAGATACGATCGAGGCACCGCGGGCATGCAGCCATTCGATGCCTTCCACCCAGTAATCCTCCTCCACCTGCGTTTCGGAGCCGTTGACCTCGGTTTTGGCGAGATAGTACGAGGCGTTGAAGGCCGGACCGATGAGTTCGCCCTCCTTGAATCCCGCCAGCGCGGAAAACGTGACCGTCCCGTGGGAATCCTGTCCGTACAGGTCGCCGTCCTCTTCCTCGTTCTGCGTCAGCGTGTCATCGTTGATGAAATCGTATTCGCCGCGCACGTCGATGCCCGCCATCGCCTCGTGGGGACGCCAGCGGTAGCCGTTGTCGAGCATGCCGATGGTGATATCCGTGCCGTCGATCCAGATGTCATGCACCTTCGGGACGCGCATGACCTCGAGCTGCTCGAGCGAGTAGCCGTAGTCGAGTCCGTAAGAGGCCAGGGATTTCTGCGCGCGTGCAAGGGGAGCCTCGCCGGGACGCGGCGCCTCCCAGCTGCGCACCGGCGCGATGCGGACCACGTCGGGAAGCAGGGAGATGCGTTTCAACACTGCATACGGTGCGTCCACACTGACGGCATTGAGCCAGCGGGATTCCACCGCGACGCGTGCCCCCAGGGCCTCGACGGCATGCACATGCGCAGGATGCGGCGGAAGATCGCCCGTGGATGCGTCGCCGGGCAGTGTCCCGTCACGGATCAGCCGCGCGAGACGCTGCTGAGCATCCGTCCCGCGATCGCGGAAAAACACCCAGTGCCGCCGCTTTTCGCGATTTTCATCCCCCAAAACCGGGTTTTCATCCTTCACAGCCGGGTTTTCATCCTTCACAACCGGCATCCCAGCTTCCCACGCAGGACTTCTGCCGTCTGAAAATGGCGATATATCACCAAAAACAGCCGATATTGAAGGATTCAGGCCATTCGCACTCCCGTAAAACGTATGGCTGATACCATAAATTCCTGCAGACATTATATGGTTATAACCACATGTTGCTGCAATATTTTTATGGCTAAATACTTCAATTTTTCCATCTATATGCAGGCTATAACCTTCAATATCCACCGATATTTTAAGGCTGTTCCCATATGATATTGATGCCGCCACCCCCTCCGAAATCCCGAATCCGGTCAGCAAAATGAGCAGTGAGCAGAGCAGAATGCGCATGGCGGCCTCTCTATGGATGTCAGTCCGCTTCCGCGAGCAGACGGTCGATGATTTCCACGGCGGAGACGCCCTCGGCCTCGGCGTTGAAGTTGGTGACGAGGCGGTGGCGAAGGACGGGACGCGCGACGGCGCGCACGTCGTCGATGTCGGGCATGGGGCGACCCATGAGAATCGCCCGCGTCTTGGCGCCGAGAATCAGGTACTGCGACGCGCGCGGACCCGCGCCCCAGCGCAGCCAGTCCTTGATGAACTGCGGGGATTTCTCCTCGGTCGGACGCGTGCGCATCACCAGGTCCACCGCGAAGCTGATCACGTTGTCGGCCACGGGCACGCGGCGCACGAGCTGCTGGTAGCCCACGATGTCCTCGCCCGAAATCACATGGTCGAGCGTCGCAGTGAGCGGGCTCGTCGTGTTCTTCACGATCAGCTCCTCCTCTTCGCGCGAGGGGTAGTCGAGCCAGAGATTGAACATGAAGCGGTCGAGCTGGGCCTCGGGCAGCGGATAGGTGCCCTCCTGCTCGATGGGATTCTGCGTGGCGAGCACGAAAAACGGCTCCTCGAGCACGTAGCCCGTGCCGGCCGCGGTGACGCTGTGCTCCTGCATGGCCTCGAGCAGCGCGGCCTGCGTCTTCGGCGGCGTGCGGTTGATCTCGTCGGCGAGGATGATGTTCGCGAACACCGGTCCCTTCACGAAACGGAAGGCCTTCGTGCCCGTCGATCTGTCGTCTTCGATGATCTCGGTGCCGGTGATGTCGCTGGGCATGAGATCGGGGGTGAACTGAATGCGGCTGAATTTGAGGTCGATCACCTCCGCCAGTGTTTTGATCAGCAGCGTCTTCGCGAGACCGGGCACGCCGACGAGGAGGCAGTGCCCCTGCGCCAGCAGCGCGGTGAAAATCTGCTCGATGATCTCGTGCTGACCGATGATGATTTTTCCGACCTCGCTGCGGAGGGCGGTGTATCGTTCATGCAGCGCCTCGACGGCCTGCATGTCGTTTCGGGATTGCTGTTCTGCTGTCATGTGTCCTGTGCCTGGGATTCGACATCTGGAATGCGTGCGCCCTTCGCGTCAAACAGTTCGACGGGACCGAAGCGTTCCAGCGTGTTGCGCAGGAGGCTGCCGCGGCCTGCCGCCACGATCGCCGCCCTGTCGGGATGAAGCCAGGTCTGCGCCGTGCGCTGAATGTCTTCCGCGCTCAGGGCGAGAATCCGGCTGTTGAATTTCGTGTAGTAATCTTTCTCGAGACCGTAAATCTCGATCATGACGATGCGCTGCGCGACCTGCGCCGCCGTCTCTATCTGCAGGGGGAAACTGCCGGTGACGTAGTTCTTCACCTTCTCCAGCTCCTCCTCCGACACCGGCGCCCCGCGCATCTGCTCCATTTCCTTCAGGATTTCCTCGATCGCGCGGTCGGTGACCTCGTTGCGCACCTCCGCCCCGGCCGCGAAGGGACCCGCCTGCCTGCGGGCGTCGAAACGCGCGTGCGCCCCGTAGGTGTACCCCTTGTCTTCGCGAAGGTTGAGATTCAGTCGCGATCCGAAATAGCCGCCGAGCAGCATGTTGAGGAGAAAGACGGGGATGTAATCCTCGTGATTGCGCGCGATGCCCGCGTGGCCGATGAGAATGGAGGACTGCACGGCTGAGGGACGATCGACGACCTGCACGGGACGCGTCTCGGGAAGCGCTATGACTGATCCGTCCGGCGAGGGTACCGCCTCGCCGCCGAGATCGCCGAAGAGGCGTTCCGCGATTTCCACCATGCGCTCGGGCTCGACGTCGCCGACGGCGGTGATGAACATGTTTCCCGCGGTGAAGCGCTCGCGGTGGAAGTCATGCATCATAGGGGACTGCAGCGCGGCGACGGTATGCTCGGTGCCGTCCTGCGGCAGTCCGTAGGGATGCGTGCCGTACACGGCGCTGCTGAATCGCTCGAAGGCCAGCGCCGAGGGACTGGAACGGGCCTGCAGGATGTCTGCCAGGCGCTGCTCGCGCACGCGTTCGACCTCCTCGTCGGGAAAGGACGGCTGCCGCACGGTGTCGGCGATCACCTCCATGGCCCGGTCGAGATGCCGCGAAAGAATGCTGATGCCGACCGACATGCTGTCCCACCCCGCCCCGCTGCCGATGGAGCCGCCGAGGAATTCGATGTCCTCGACGATATCCGTGGCGCTGCGCGTGGCCGTGCCCTTAGTGAGCAGCTCGGCGGTCATGCTCGCCAGTCCGGGATGCGCCCCGTCGAAATACGATCCGCCCCGCGCCACGACGTTCACCGCGGCGATGGGAAGCGAATGATCTTCGTAGACGATGACCTTCATGCCGTTGGCCATCGTGTGCTCGAAGTAATCGGGGAACGGCACGTCCTTCGGCACGCCCGGCTTCGGCGGACGCGAGCGATCCAGCGTCGTGTTGCGGGAGTCGGTCATGCTCACTGCTCCGAGGATTTCTTGGGATACGGCAGATAGTGCAGGCAGGTGGCGTTGTGCTCGGTCAGATACGTGGCCGCGGCGCGCTGCACATCCTCCTGCGTCACGGCGTGGATGCGCTCGCGATGCTCGTTGAGCTTCGCGGCGTCGCCGGCCAGCACGCGGAAGGAATTCAGCAGGTCGGCGCGGGACTGCAGCGACGACACCGCCCGCACGAACATCGTTTCGATGCGGTTCTTGGCCTTCTGCAGTTCGCTTGCCGTCACGCCGTTGCGCCGCACATCCTCGAGTTCCTTCCAGAGCATGCTCTCCAGCATTTCCGGGGTCTTGCCCTGCTGCGCGATGATGCGGAAGATGAACAGCCCGGGCAGCTCCAGATCATAGGCGAAGGAGAGAATGGACTGCGCGATACGCGACTCGTAGACGAAGCGGTGATACAGCCGCGAGCTTTCGCCGGAGGTCAGGATGTAGGACAGGATGTCGAGGGGAATGAAATCCGGCGCGTTCATGTCGGGGATATGCATGCCGACCACGAGCCCCGGAAGGGGGATGCTGTCGTACACGTAGTCCCGCACCTGCGTGGTCTGCGGCGGCTCGTGGATGAACGGACGGTACATCTCCCCGTCGCCGTTGGCGATCGGACCGAAATACTTCGCGATCAGCTCCTGCGCCGTGCCGGTCCCAAAGTCGCCGGCCAGGCAGAGCGTGGCGTTTTCCGGACGGTAGTACATGCGGTGAAACGCCCGCACCTGCTCGAGGGAGGCGGACTGGATGTCGGTCATGCTGCCGATGGTCGGCCAGCGATAGGGCTGCATCTTGTAGGCGCGCGCGAACAGCTCCATGAGCATGGTGCCGTAGGGCTGGTTGTCGTAGCGCGAGCGCCGCTCCTCCATCACCACGTTGCGCTGCGTCTCGAGCGTCTGCTCGGTGACGGCGAGCGAGTTCATGCGGTCGGACTCCAGCCAGAGGCCCAGCTCGAGCTGATGCGCGGGCAGGGTTTCGTAGTAATTCGTGCGGTCGAAGGAGGTGGACGCATTGAGCGTGCCGCCGGCGCTCTGCACGTGATGGAAGTGCATGTTCGCCGGCACGTTCTCCGATCCCTGGAACATCATGTGTTCGAACAGATGCGCGAACCCGGTTTCCCCTTCGTGCTCGTTTTTCGAGCCGACATGATACCAGAGATTGATCGCCACGATGGGCAGCGTGTGGTCCCGGTGCAAGATCACGTGCATGCCGTTCGGGAGATCGTACTCTTCGTAATTGACGTTGACGCCGCTCAAATTATATCCGTACCTCCCAGTACACGTTTTCCTTGATGCTCTGGAGCCACTGCTCGTATTCGCGATTCTGCTTGAAGATCTTCGCGAAGTTCGCGATGCGCTGGTAGTCGTCTTCCAGCGTCGCCGGATGCGGCGGGATGCGGCGCACGAGCTGTACGATCGCGTAGGCGTAATCCCGGTCCAGGTCGATCTTCACCGGCTCGGAGATATCGCCCTCCCGGAGTTCCTGCTGAATTTCCTTCATGTCGTCGCTCAGCTCCTGCACTTCCACCAGTCCGAGTGCGCCGCCGAACTTGCGCGTTTCCTCGTCTTCGGAATACTGCTTCGCCATTTCCTCGAAATCCGCGCCGTCGAGGATGCGCTGCCGCAGGGCGTTGAGCGAGTCGATGACGATCTGGTCGCTTTCTCCGGTCTTTTCCACCTTGATGAGAATGTGCTGCGCGCGGACGGCCTCGCCCGCTTTCTCCAGCAGCTTGATGATATGGAAACCGAACTGCGTTTCGACCACGTCAGATACTTCACCGGGCTCGAGCGCGAAGGCCGCCTCCTCGAATTCCTTGACGAACACGCCGCGTCGGGCGAGTCCGAGATTGCCGCCGTTGCGGGCGCTGCCGGGGTCGTCGCTGTGCCGCCGGGCGAGTTCCTCGAAGGGCACGCCCGCGGTGATGGAGTCGAGCAGGGACTCGGCCTGCTGACGGGCCTGCGCGCGGAATGATTCGATTACGCGCGGGAACATGGCGATCTGCCGAAGCTCCACCTGTTCAGGGACCGGCGGAAGGCTGTCGCGGTAGGTTTCGAAAAACTCCAGCACCTCGCGGTGCGTGACATCCATCGTCCCGAATTTCTGCTGCTGTATCATCTCGATCATCAGGCGCTTGCGGATATCGTCGCGGTACTCGCGCTTCATTTCGCTCACCGACATGCCTGCGACCTGCTCGAGCCGCCGCTCCGAGCCGTAATACCGGGTCATCTGCTTGATCTGCATGTCGAGTCGGCGGGTCACCTCCTCTTCGGGTACCTCCACGCTGTCGATCACGGCCTGCGCCAGCACGAGCTTGTCGTTCATCATGGCGTCGATAACGCGGCGGCGGATATCGGGATCGTCTGTCTGCGCCTTGGCCTGCAGGAGCTGCAGCTGCAGTTCGGATTCAGTGATGATCTCGTCTCCGATGACCGCGACGACGCGGTCGAGCACGCGTCCGCCGGATGACTGCGCTCCCGCGATGCCGGGGAGCAGCGGAAGAACGATGAGAAGAAATACAAGAAGCTGTTTCATGCGTTTATTCTATTCAATAGAATCGATTCATGACACAATACGCGCGGCGAAACTGCGCGACAAGGGAAAAATCAGTTCTCCCCGCCTTCTGCCTCGTCCGGGACGAAGGTGTTGGCGAGATGGTCGGGGTACAGCTGCGCCTCAAATTTCTGCCGCAGGCGCTGTATCCACGCATCGCGCATCTCCTCGGCCTTCTCCTCCTTGTAGCGTGCGACGGCCGCCGAACGCGCGTCCTCGAAATTCATCACGCGCGCCTCCTGCTTGTCCAGCAGCTTGATAAGACTGAAGCCGGACTGAAACTTGATCGGTCCGGCCACCTGGCCGATCTGCATCTGCCACGCGATTTTCGCGAGTTCATTTTCATCGTAGGGCATGTATTCCCAGGATCCCTTGGTGGAATACAGTCCGGGACGCTGCGTGAACCGCGCCGCGAGCTGCTGGAAATCCGCGCCGGCATTGATGCTGTCGAGATACGCCATCGCCAGCTTCTGCGTGTAGGTATAGATCTCTGCGAACTTCACCCGGGGCGGATGGCGGAATTCTTCCTTGTGCTCTTCCCAGTAGGTGCGCACTTCCTCCTCGGTGGGATTCAGCCGCGACCAGATCTCGCGCCGTTCGAGTTCCGTGATCAGCGTGCTCTCGGTGTATTCGCGCAGGAGGCGGCGGAACTCGGGGATCTGCTCCTCGAAATTGCGCGTCTCGTGCCGCGTGATCAGATCGTCGGCGACCACCATGGCCAGCGTGTCGATCGTACGGCGGTTGATCGGACGCATCTGCAGGGCCGGTTCACGCTTCGAGAAGGCGATCGCCTCGCGCACGCTCACCGGTCGGATGCTGGACTGGAAGAGATATGCCTCGAGATCGTCGCGGGTCAGGGATTTCTCCCAATCGGGCGTGGACGTGGTCACGCCGGAGTCCACGCGACCGAGGATGCGCTGCACTACGTTTTCATTGACGCGGAAGTCGTATTCGCGGCGCTTGCGGTTGACGTAGTTGATGAAATCCATGGCGAAGCTCTGCTGGCGGTAAATGCGCCGCAGGGATTCGCGCTGTTTCTCGTAGGGCTCCGGCGGTTCCTCGTCAAGCAGCTTGACGATGTGCATGCCAAAGGCCGTCCGCAGCGGGCGGTTCAGCACCTCGCCGACCTTCATGGAGAGCAGCGCCTGTTCGAAGTTCGGTTCGAGGTTCGTGCCGCGGGTCACCCAGCCGAGATCGCCGCCCTGCGGACCGGAGGAGGTATCCTGCGAATTCCGCCGTGCGAGTTCCTCGAAGGTCGCGAGTCCGCGCTGCAGCGAATCCAGCACCAGCGACAGGTGGGCGTAGGCCGCCGCCGTGTCGTTGGGATTGTTCAGGTCGAGGCGGTAGAGGATATGCGCCGGACGCATGCGCTGCCGCGCGGGCTTTTTATCCAGCACCTTGAAAATGTGATACCCGAAGGGCGTGCGGAGCAGCTGCGGCGCGATTTCCCCCGGCTCCATGTCGTATATCATGTCGTCGAGTTTCGGGTACGTCGTGCCCGCGATGAAATAGCCCAGGATGCCGCGGGTGCGTTTCTTGCTGTCATCCTCGCTGTAGCGCATCACCAGCGTGTCGAAGGGCAGGTCGCTGTTGCGGACCGCCGTGAGAACGTCCTCCGCCTTGAGGCGGGTGCTCAGCGTGTCGAGCGAGCCGTCTTCGAACTCGCGGTAGCGCACGACGATATGCTGCAGCTGCAATTCGGTCAGGCGGCGGTCGTAGAGTTCGCGTGTGCCGGGTTCGATGAGATCGCGGTCATAGAGAAAAGTGGCCGCGAGCTGATTGCGGTACTGCTCGATGTCGCTGCGCACGGCTTCCTCGTTCTGCAGTCCCTGCGCCCGCGCTTCGAGCAGTTTGAGGCGGTAGTTGGCATAGGTGTCGAGGAATTCCCGCTTGTCCTGCGCGTTCATCGGGGGACTCATGCGCGTGCGCAGATACATGTTCTCATAGTCCGCGACACGGATGGTATCGCCGTCCATGGTGGCGAGCAGGTTGTCGGGCACGGACGAACAGCTCGCGAGCAGCACGCCCGCGAGCAGCAGAACGGGGAGTCGGAATAAAAGAAATTTCACAGTTTCGTGTTCATTCGCTGGTTCAACAGACACAGGCCAGGTTTGTTGCGAGCCCCCGGAACCGGCCGAGCCGTTGGCGCGGCCCCACAGGGTGTCAGGTCGTTTCCCGGAGATGGCCGGGCCGTTGGCGCGGCCCCACAGGGTGTCAGGTCGTTTCCCGGAGATGGCCGAGCCGTTGGCGCGGCCCCACAGGGTGTCAGGTCGTTTCCCGGAGATGGCCGAGCCGTTGGCGCGGCCTTACAGGAATTCAGGTCGAGTCACCGGGATGATGACCGGGGCTCGTTCAGGTCGGAGAACGCCTCGGAGAGCAGCTCCGTGTCGATCTCCACGCCGAACTTGTCCTTCAGGCTCTGAATCCATTCACGCTCCAGGCGCTTGCTCTCGTACTCCTGGAAGCGGCTGGATACCTCGGACTGGGCTTCCTTGAACGTCTTCTCGCGGGCTGCGTCTTTGTCCGTCACCTTGATGATGGAGTATCCGTACTGGAACTTCATCGGTCCGGCAATGGCGCCGATCTCCATCGTGGAGGCCGTGTCGGCGAGTTCGTTGGCATCGTAGGGCTGATATCCCCACTCGCCCATTTTCTTTTTGTAACCGGAGCGCTGCGTGTGCCGCGCGGCCAGATCCTCGAACGGCACGCCCTGGCGGAGGCTGTCGCGCAGCACGTTCGCGAGGCTGTCGGTCGTCACGAAGATCTCGCTGAAGCGTACGCGGTCGGGCCAGGTGTACTCGGAGCGATGCTGCTCCCAGTATTCCTTGAGGCGCTCCTCCTCGACCTTGACGTTGTTCCACACGGCCTCCTGCTCGGCGCGGAAAAGCAGCACGCCCTCGCGGTATTCCTTCATGAGCTTGCCGAATTCCGGATAGCGCTCTTCGAGATCGCGCGTTTCGAGTTCGATGGCCTTCTTCTGTCCAAGCATCTCGGCGAGATTCGCCACGGAGGCGCGGTTGAGGGCTTTCGACTGGAGTTCCTGGTCACGCTCGATGCGGCGGATGGCGTCGTCGACCGTCACCTCGGCGCCGTCGAGCGTCACCCAGGTGCGCTTCTTCAGGTCGTCGGAGATGGCATTGTACCAGCCCGGCGTGGACGTCGTGGCCGTGGTGTCGACCGCGGCGATGATGGCGGCCGAGACATCTTCGTTGATGCGCACGTTGAACTTGTCGTAAATGCTGCTGAGGAAGTGCTGGTTGTCCTGCTCGTAGCTGTAGCGGCGGTAGAGATCCTTGAGTTCCTGGCGGGATTCCTCGAGGGAGCGGACGGGACGCTCGTCGGTGACTTCGATGATATGGTAGCCGAACTGTGTGCGCACGGGACGGCTGACCTCGCCGACACCCAGTTCGAAGGCGGCGAGTTCGAACTCGGGCACGAACTTGCGGCGTGTGACCCAGCCGAGGTCGCCGCCGTTGGCCGCGCTGCCCGGGTCATCGGAGTTGCGGCGCGCCAGGTCGGCAAAATCCGTTCCGTTCTTGAGCGAATCGAGCAGGCTCACCGCCTTGTTGAATGCGGCCAGGGTGTCGTCGCCGGCTTCCTGCGGCAGACGCACGAGGATGTGCCGCACATGGATTTCACCGCGTGTCGGCTGGCGGTCGGCGAGCTTGACGACGTGATATCCGAACATGGTCCGCACCGGATGATCGGCGATCTCGCCCGGCTCGAGCGCATACGCCGCGGCGTCGAAGGCCGGCACGGTCATGCCCGCGGAGAACCACAGCAGGTCACCGCCTTTCTCCTTGGTGCCCTTGTCATCGGAATACTTCCGTGCGAGGGAGTCGAAGGACACGCCCGCCTTCGCCTGATCGATCACCTCCATCGCCCTGTTGTAGGCGCTGAGGGTGTCGGGCTGTCCGAGGCTGTCGGTCGGGATGCGGATGAGAATATGCGCCGCGCGCACTTCCTCGAGGCGGCGGTTGTAGAGATCCTCGACGGCGGGATCAATCAGGGCCCGCTCGGTGAGGTAGGGCACCGCGAGGCTGTTTCGGTATTCTTCGAGTTCCTTGATGATCTCGGGATCCTCGTCGAAGCCTTTCTCGCGCGCCTCGAGTACTTTCAGGCGGTATTTCACCAGCAGATCCAGGAATTCCTTGCGGTCCTCCATGCTGGAGCGCACCGCGGCGGCTTCCCCGCCGTTGTTGCGGATATACTGTTCCTCGAATTCTCCCAGTGTGAGCTCATAATCGCCGATCTCAGCAACGACGGCAGATTTGTCCTGCGCCTGCAATGCTCCCGCAAACAGGACGACGAACAGGGCGGTAAGAAGGATGCCCGGAACGTTGATTCGAAGTGCAATCGTGCGGTGTGTCATGGTCGTGATATCACGTTATGATGATGAAAAGATCAAGCTCAATATTAGCGATGCTTTCCGTACGAAACAAGGCAGAGAGGGCGCCCATAGGGGGGGTAGCCACACCCGTCAGGGGTAGCCACACCCGTAAGGGTGGGGGCGGTCGATCGCACTCCCCCACACGCTCACGCGTGTGGTTACCGCATCCCGTTGCCGATTGCGCTAGCCACACCCGTCAGGGTGTGGATGGGGATGGGGGGCTCGCGCGCCCCCACACGCTTACGCGTGTGGTTACCGCATCCCGTTGCCGATTGCGCTAGCCACACCCGTAAGGGTGTGGATGGGGATGGGGGCATCGCGCTCCCCCACACGCTCACGCGTGTGGTTACCGCATCCGTCAGGGTGTGGTCTGCAGGTGACTGAAACTATTCTATACAGAACGGATCCGGCTGCACGATATCCATGCCCGTCACCTCCTGCCGCGTGGTGCCGTAGGTGGCGGAGAGGGGGATGCCGCCGCGCAGCAGCGTGAAAATGGCGCTGGATCCATCGGCGGCCACGAGTCCCTGCGGCCGGGAGAACCAGAAGTTTGCTTCCTCGTCTATGAGAAGCGGCACGCTCGGATTGGTGAAATTCGGGAGCCGCGCCTCGATGCTCAGCACGATATGGGCGCAGTCGCGGAATGTGCGCAGGTCGGTGTCGACATCCTCGAGTCCGCGGTAGCTGCCGTTGACGCGATAATAAATGGGGAACAGCGGGATGGTATTGATCTCGATATTGATGATTTCCCACGAGGCCTGGAAGCTGCCGGCGGCGGGAACCGCGAGAAACTCGGTGGGGATATCGTCGATCGGGAAGTTCGGAATCGAGGGCAGACCGCTGAGCGTCTGCAGGCCCGGACTCGAAATCCGCACCCCATCTTCGGCCTGGCGGATGTACAGCGAGTCGATTTCCGAGGCCCCGCCGAAGCTGATCTGGTTGACCTGCACCGCGTAGGTGAATGTGTCGCCTTCATAGATCCCGGTGATGCGCGAACGCGCGATGCCGCTGCCGGATCCCCCCGCGCCGGTGGTGTCGATGCTGTACTCCCACGAACTTCCCTGGATGGTGGGATAGAAATGGGCGTCGGCCATGATCATGCGGCCGTCCGTCGACACGGGCGGCGCATCGTCGGTGCAGGCGGCGAGCAGGAGGAGGACCGGAAGCAGAAGCGGGAATGGCATCAGGCGGCGCATGGCTGTTCCTCTCAGGATTGAAGAAATGTCTTGAACTGTTCGACGGCGCGGCCGCGGTGGCTGATCGCGTTTTTCTCCTCCGCGGGGAGTTCGGCGAAGGTCACGCCGTAGCCATCGGGCCGGAAGATCGGGTCGTAGCCGAATCCGCCGCTGCCCTGCGGTTTGAGCAGGATGCGGCCTTCAACCTTCCCTTCGAACGTCTCCTCCACGCCCTTTGCGACAAAAGCGATCACGCAGCGGAAGCGCGCGTGGCGCTTGCGAGCGGGCACCTGCGTCATGCGCTTGAGCAGCTTGTGGTTGTTGTCCTCGTACGTGGCGTTTTCGCCGGCATAGCGGGCAGAGTGCACGCCCGGTTCGCCCAGCAGGTAATACACTTCGAGTCCGGTGTCATCCGCGATCACCGGCAGTCCCGTGCAGCGATGCACTTCCAGCGCCTTTTTCATGGCGTTTTCTTCGAGTGTGCGTCCGTCTTCTTCCACGTCGGGACAGTTGTCGAATTCGCGCATGTCCTTCACGGTCACAGGAAGACCTGCCAGCATGGCACGGATTTCATCCGCCTTGTGCGGATTGCGGGTCGCGATCACGAGCGTGTCGATCTTCATGGGGTATAATCGTCTGTTACTGTTGCGGTCACGATGGAACACGGAAAATTACTGCGCACGGCACTCAGGCACAACAGCCCAGCTCATTCGAGCGATTCCGCGGCGATCATTTCCATGCCTTTGCCTTCGACGGCGATGATTTCGCGCGCGACCTTGCGTCCCTCGGCGGACGCAAACGCGGCATGCATGGCGTGTTCGTCGTCGAACCAGGCATCGACGATGAAGCGCGCGCGCACCTCGCCGACGGCCACCTCTGTGACGCGCCACATATCCACGCGCCGGACGTCAGGCAGTTCACGCAGCATCGGTGCGAATTTGTCGCGCACGTAGGGTTCACGATCCTCATCGGATCCTCGGAACAGGTAGCTGACACGCAGCATTGAAAAACCTCGGTTGTTGATCGAACGATACAATAACACCACCAATACCACAAATTCCAAACCACACCCGTGAGGGTGTGGGGTGGATGCGCGGCACGCCACGACCCCACCCTGACGGGTGGGGCTAGCGCAGTCCATCATCGATCGCGGCAACCACACCCGTGAGGGTGTGGGGCTGGCGCAGTCCATCATCGATCGCGCTAACCACACCCGTGAGGGTGTGGGGTGGGTGCGCGGCACGCCACGACCCCACCCTGACGGGTGGGGCTAGCGCAGTTCATCATCGATCGCGGTAGCCACACCCGTGAGGGTGTGGGGCTGGCGCAGTCCATCACCGATCGCGGTAACCACACCCGTGAGGGTGTGGGGTGGATGCGCGGCACGCCACAACCCCACCCTGACGGGTGGGGCCAGCGCAGTTCATCATCGATCGCGGTAGCCACACCCGTGAGGGTGTGGTCAGTGCGCCAGTTTTTCTGTCAGAGCCCGCCGCTTGACGGCGGGCGACACAGCTGGAGTCCCTGGCTAATTGCATTGCTCATTACCCCCACCCGAGGTATCATCACCATTCATCATGAATTATTCAGGGAGAAATTCATGTCCTACACACAACTCCTGATCCACTACGTCTTCAGAACAAAACGTTCAGCACGCTACCTCCAGAAACCGCATTTCGAAAGAATGCAAAAGATCATTTCGGGGATCTGCATGAATCTCGGAGTGCGACTTCACGCGTACGGAGGGATTCAGGATCACATCCACCTGTTGCTGGAACAGCCCGCTCATCTGGCGGTTTCGGAAGTAGCGGCCAAGCTCAAGGCAAATTCATCACGTGCGATGAACAAGAACCAGCTGCCTGGACGGCGATTCTCATGGAGTCGGCGCTATGGAGCGTTCAGTGTCAGTCCCGGTAATGTGAAACAGGTTCGAATGTACATACAGAACCAGGAAGAGCATCACCGGAAGCTTACGAGCGCGGAGGAGTTTCAGTTGTTCCTCCAGAAATGCGGCTTGAAATCAATACGTGAGATGCGTCATGGGGAGGATGATTGATTCGCGTGCGCGTCGCGAAGTGTGCCGCCCGCCGTCAGGCGGCGGGCTCGGGGGTATCCGGCCGTGCACGCGTGACCACACGCTCACGCGTGTGGATACCGCATCCCGCTCACCCTCGGTGTGCACGGCGGGGCTCACGCGTGTGGATACCGCATCCCGCCTCCGATCGCGCTAACCACACCCGTGAGGGTGTGGATGCGGTGGTTTTTGCGTATATTGAGGATTCGACTGCGGGCAGTTAGCTCAGTTGGTTCAGAGCGTCTGGTTTACACCCAGAAGGTCGTGGGTTCAAATCCCTCACTGCCCACCATCCGCACCGCTGTTCCCTTCCGAGCGGACGTCATCCCCGGCGTCCGCTGTGCCGTACGGGGAAACGCACCGCGGTTTTTTCCAATCAACCGGAGCTCGATCCATTCATGCGCACCCGAATCCTCCCTTCCATGCTCATCCTGTTCCTGATGATCCTCGCGGCCTGCGGCAGCGACAGCGGCGGCGGCGCCCTCTATTCCGATCCCCCCAATGTGAAGCTGTACGGCATCGAGAAGGCGAAAATCACCTATGAATACGGCGGGGATGCTTCCGGCACGAAAACGCATATCATCGCGAATTTCGGCCAGTACCAGCGGCAGGACGACCGCATGGAGTTCAGCTTCCAGGGGCAGCCGCGAAATATCAGCCGGCTCGATATCATCGCCGACAGCGTGCAGTACAACGTGGATCTCACGTCCATGACCGGTACACGCAGCCGCTTCGATACGGCGCGGCAGAACAACTTCATCCGCAGTTTTTCGGAAGAGGAGCGCAGCGACGTCCAGGCCGCGTACATCATGCGCGGCGGCGGTCAGAAGGTGGGCAGGGACACCGTGCTCGGCAGGGTGTGCGACCTCTATGACGTCGGCTTCCAGGGCATTCAGCAGTCCCTCTGGAACGGTCTGACCCTCCGCCTTCGGGTGCGCATGGGCGGACAGGACATCCTCATGACGGCCACCGAGATCGATACGACGTTCACACCCACGCCGGACATGTTCGCTCCCCCTGCGGATGCATCCATCCGCAAGCCAGAAGTGATCAGCCGCTTCCCGCAGGGACACCCGCCGATCGACAGCGTGCCCCCTGCCGGTGCGTCCCAGGACATGCCCGCAGGCCATCCGCCCGTGCAGAATGATCTGCCGGAGGGACATCCGCCCGTCGGCGGACAGTAAACGAGAACTTCAGACCCACCGTCCGTTGTTATTGCAGGAAGAAAACGGCAATCACTGCAAAGGAGTCATGACATGAATTCCGGAAATCCCATGATCAGTGAACGGCGGCTGCGCGACTCGATGCAGCAGTACGCCGGCGCGGAACCGATGACCTTCAATGGCGCGCTGAATAAAACCGGCCTGCTTTTCCTCATCCTCCTGCTCGGCGCGAGCTGGACCTGGGCCGAGGCCGGCTGGGGCGGCACGCCCGGATTCTCGGGGAAAATGATGATCGGCCTCTTCGGCGGCTTCATCCTTGCCCTCGTCACCGCGTTCAAAATGGACTGGGCCCGCTACACCGCTCCAGTGTACGCCTTCCTGCAGGGCATGTTCCTCGGAGGGCTGTCGGCCTACTTCGAGGCCATGTATCCCGGCATCGTCATTCCCGCCATCATGCTGACCTTCGGCATCATGTTCGCCATGCTCGTCACCTACCGGGCGGGACTGATCCCCGTCACGCAGAAATTCCGTGTCGGCGTGATGGCCGCGACGGGCGGCATCGCCCTGTTCTACCTGGCGTCATGGATCCTCGGGATGTTCGGCATCGGGATTCCGTTTATTCACGAGGGCGGCGTGTTCGGGATCGCCTTCAGCCTCTTTGTCGTCGGTATCGCCGCGCTGAACCTCGTGCTGGATTTCGATCTCATCGAGCGCTTCGCGGAAGCCGGCGCGCCGAAGCACATGGAATGGTACGGTGCCTTCGCGCTGATGGTGACGCTCGTGTGGCTGTACATCGAGGTCCTGCGGCTGCTGGCGAAGACCCGGGAGTAACATATGACTCTCTTGGGGGCACAAAGCCGCCAAGACACGAAGACACGAACGGACGCTCGAAAGGACGTGTGAACAGCGAAGGGACGAAGAAAACGAAGGATATGAAAAAGGCGCTGTCGATGATCGGCAGCGCCTTTTCCGTATGGTCGTCGATGATCCCCACGCTTACGCGTGGGATTGCCGTCGTCAACTAAATATGTCGCACGTCATTCATCATGCGCTGTTTTTCATAGGGACATCCGCCTCCGGAAGGCTTTTTGGGCGCAGATTTTTCCTGGCCGTCGATCTCGGCGTCGATGCCGTGCGCACGGAGCAGGGTCAGGGCGGTGTGGGGACAGAAGCTGGCGCCGTCCGTGGTCACCGTGGCGATACCGGATTCGGTATCCATTTCCGTCTCGACGACTCCCGGCAACGCTTCGATCAGCTGCTGCGAAAGCTCCATCGCGTCACTGAGTCCGGTGAACGTCACCGTGGAGGCCTCATCCTTTTTCGCATCGCTGTTATCACCGTTTGCCGGAGCTATGGCCATCACGGCCGAGGCCTGCATCTTTCCGGCATCATCCCGGCTGGCGAGATCCGCGCGCAGTCCGGTCCACAACACGAGCATGACGAATGCCGCCACGCCCCAGACGATCCATCTATATTCTTTCATGGTCAATACCTCTCATTGGTGATGCTGTATGTCTTAAACGGGAAGCAGGGGTGGATAATTCCCGGGGGACACGGGGATTGCGGGTGACCACACCCCCGACTCACGTCGGGGCTACGTGCCGGGCTCACGCCCGGCATTCCGTCCCTCCGGGACTCACGTTCCTCACATAATCCGGCAATATTCGTAATTTCCACTGTTCCGTTCACCATCCGCCACAGATCGATGCATCCACACATAAAACTCCTCTTCCTGGCCGCGATGCTCGCGGCCGGTTCGGCGTCCGCGCAGACGGACTGGACGACACACTTCGAACGCTCCGGCGGAGAGGCGACGCCGACGTATGCGCAGACGCTGCGCTACCTCGAACGCCTCGACAGCGCATCCGCGTGGATCCGGCTCGAGAGCTTCGGCGTCACGCCCGAGGGACGCGACCTGCCGCTGGTTATCCTCGCGCGCGGCGGCGAGTTTACACCCGACGCGGCGCGCGCATCGGGGAAGGATATCCTGCTCATTCAGAGCGGCATCCATGCCGGCGAAATCGACGGCAAGGACGCCACGCTCATGCTGCTGCGCGACATCGCGATCACGCGCCGGCTCGAACACCTCGCCGAAAACGTCATCGTGCTGTTCATGCCGATATTCAACCTCGACGGACACGAGCGCTGTTCTCCCTTCAATCGCATCAACCAGAACGGTCCGGTCGAAATGGGATGGCGCACCACGGCGCAGAACCTGAATCTCAACCGCGACTACATGAAGGCCGATGCCCCGGAGATGCGCGCATGGCTGCGCACGTTCAACGCCTGGATGCCCGACATGCTCATCGACTGCCACGTCACCGACGGCATCGACTTCCAGTACAACCTCTCCTACGCAATGGAGGTGCACGGCAACATGGCTCCGCCTGTCGCGCAGTGGGAGCGCGGCCTCGAACGCGCCTTCATCTCGGGGATGGAGGAGATCGGTGATCCCATCGTGCCCTATACATTCCCGCGCGAACGCAGCGACATCCGCCAGGGCATCATCGACTGGGCCTCGCGTCCCCGGCTCAGCACCGGCTACGCCGCCATCCGCAACCGCGCCAACCTGCTGATCGAAACGCACATGATGAAGCCCTTCCGCGACCGCGTCTACGCGACCTATCACCTCCTCATCGAGGTGCTCGACTACGTGCGCCTCCATCCCGGCACACTGCGCGCTGCCGTCGAGGAGGCCGAACGCAGCGACATCGCGCGCTTCGCGAACGCGGGCATCCCCCTGTCACGCGACGCGGTGCCGGACACTCCTCCCCGTGGCGCGCCCCAGAGCCGTCCCGACGACACGCACCGCTCCCCCTTCAGCAGCTATTCTCCTGCACGGAGCCATGACTCCATCGCCGTGCATTTCCGCTCGCAGGGCTCGACGCGCAGCTTCCGCTTCCTCGGGTACGAGACGGAAATCCGCCAGAGCACGATCTCGGGCGGCACGTATGTGTGGTGGGACCGCAGCCGTCCCATCGAGGTGGACGTCCCCTTCCTCGACGACGTGCAGCCGGTCGTGAAGGTCCTTCCGCCGCGGGCATACGTCATTCCGCAGGAATGGCAGGATGTCATCGCGGTGCTTCGCCTGCACGGCGTGGAGCTGCTCCGCCTGCGGGAGGATGCGCGTCTGGCGGTGGAGACCTTCGTCTTCTCCGATGCCGAGTGGCGGGACCGGCCGTATGAGGGTCGCTTCACGGTCAACACGAACATCACCCCGCGCATCGACACCGTGCTGTACGACGCGGGCGATTACGTGGTGGATCTTGCGCAGCCGTCCGGACGCGTCGCGCTGCACCTGCTCGAACCGCGCGCGCCGGACTCCTTCGTATTCTGGGGATTCTTCAACGCCGTCTTCGAGCGCAAAGAGTACTTCGAGGATTATGTCATGGAGGAAATCGCGGCGGACATGCTGGCCGACGACCCGGAGCTGCGCGCGGAGTTCGAACGGAAACTCGCGGCGGATACGGCCTTCGCCGCATCCCCCCGCGCCCGCCTGTGGTTTTTCTACGAGCGCTCCCCCTGGTTCGATGAAAAACTCAACGTCTACCCCGTCGGCCGCCTCCTGCAAACACCGCCCCTGGTGGTTGAATGATCTTGGGAGCACAAAAACACGAAGCCTCGAAGACACCAAGAAAAATATTCTTTTGTGTCTTCGTGACTTTGCGCCTTCGTGCCCCCAAGAATAATCTTTTGTGTCTTCGTGACTTTGCGCCTTCGTGCCCCCAAGAATTATAGTTTTTCCTCCAGGCGCGTGATTTCGTCGCGGAGCTGGGCGGCGCGCTCGAATTCGAGATCCTTCGCCGCCTCGCGCATCTCCGCGCGGAGCTGATCGATCAGCTCGGCCTTCTGTTCCTTCGTCATGAATTTCAGCACCGGCTCGGCCACGAGCTTGGGCTTTTTGCGCTCCTCGCGCTCCTCGCGACGCGCCCGCACATCGGCGATGGCCGTCGAGTGCATGATCTCGTCGAGGGACTTCCGGATGGTCTCCGGATTGATCCCGTGCAGCGTGTTGTATTCCTTCTGCACCTCGCGGCGGCGGCGCGTCTCGTCGAGCACGCGCTGCATCGAGTCGGTGACGCGGTCGGCGTACATGATCACCAGTCCGCCCGCGTTGCGCGCCGTGCGTCCCGCCACCTGCATCAGCGAACGGTCGCTGCGCAGGAATCCCTCCTTGTCCGCGTCCAGGATGGCCACCAGCGACACCTCAGGCAGGTCGAGTCCCTCGCGCAGCAGGTTCACGCCCACCAGCACGTCGAAATTCCCGAGCCGAAGCTCGCGAAGGATTTCCACGCGCTCGAGCGAATCGATGTCCGAGTGCATGTAGCGCACACGGATGCCGATGTTCTCGAGGTACTCGGTCAGATCCTCCGACATGCGCTTCGTCAGCGTCGTGACCAGCACGCGCTCCTTGCGCTCCGCGCGCACGCGGATTTCCGCGATCAGGTCGTCGATCTGGTTGCGCACGGGACGCACTTCCATCGGGGGATCCAGCAGGCCCGTCGGACGGATGATCTGCTCGACCACCACGCCGCCGGACTGCTCCAGCTCGTAGGGACCGGGCGTGGCGCTGACGAACACGCACTGATCGATCAGCTCCTCGAACTCGTCGAATTTCTGCGGCCGGTTGTCCAGCGCCGACGGCAGGCGGAAACCGTGCTCGACCAGCGTCTCCTTGCGGATGCGGTCGCCGTTGTACATCGCCCGCACCTGCGGGATGGTCTGATGCGACTCGTCGATGACGAGCAGGAAATCCTCGGGGAAATAATCCAGCAGGCACTCCGGCCGCTCGCCCGGCTTGCGTCCCGCCAGGTGCCGCGAGTAATTCTCCACCCCCGAGCAGTAGCCGATTTCCTTCATCATTTCCAGGTCGTAGCGCGTGCGCTGCTCCAGCCGCTGCGCCTCGAGGAACTTCCCGCTGTTGCGGAAAAACTCCAGCTGATCCTCCAGCTCCGCCTCGATATCCTTAATGGCGCGCTTCAGCTCCTCCTCCGTCGTGAGGAAATGCTTCGCCGGATAGACCACCGTGCTCGTGATCTTCTCGCGGACCTTCCCCGTCATGCGATCCACCAGCGCGATCGTGTCGATCTCATCGCCGAAGAACTCGATGCGCAGCACCTCCTCGGATTCGAAGGCCTGGATGATTTCGATTACGTCGCCGCGCACGCGGAAGGTGCCGCGCGAAAAATCGAAATCGTTACGGATGTAGTGGATGTCGGTGAGCTGCCGCAGGAAGGTATCGCGGGATATCTCCTCGCCGGTTTTCACGAACAGCATCTGGTCGGCATAATTATCCTTCGACCCGATACCGTAGATGCAGGATACCGACGCCACAATGAGCACGTCGCGCCGTCCCTCGATCAGCGCCGTGGTGGCCTTCAGGCGCAGGCGGTCGATCTCGTCGTTGATGGACATGTCCTTTTCGATATACGTGTCCGTCGACGGGATATACGCCTCCGGCTGATAGTAGTCGTAGTACGAGATGAAGAATTCCACCGCGTTGTGCGGGAAGAAGCTCTTGAACTCGCCGTACAGCTGCGCCGCGAGCGTTTTGTTGTGGGAGATGATCAGCGTGGGACGGTTGATCTCCCGGATCACGTTCGACATGGTGAACGTCTTGCCGCTGCCCGTCACGCCCAGCAGTGTCTGGAAGCGGTCGCCCCGCTCGATCCCCTCGATCAGCTGCCGGATCGCCTCCGGCTGGTCGCCGGTGGGGGAGTATTCGGAAACTAATTGAAACTTCTCTGCCATGTGTACTCTGCCGCGGCAATCTGTGTGGAGACATGCAAAGTACAAAGTGCAAAGTGCAAAGTGCAAAGTGCAAAGCGCAAAGTGCAAAGCGCAAAGCGCAAAGTGCAAAGCGCAAAGTGCAAAGCGCAAAGAAGCAGCAAGTCCGTCATCCCGAGTAGTCCCGCGCAGCGGGACGTATCGAGGGATCGTTGATAAAGGCCCCTCGATACAACCGCGCTCACGCGCGGTTTACTCGGGGTGACGGTCGATACGGTCTTTGCACTTTGTTCTTTGTACTTTGCACTTTGTCTTCGCAGATTAGCACAAACAGTATTGCAACGTGCCATGTCATCACAGACCGTATTAATCACCGGCGCCTCGGGATTTCTGGGATGGAATCTCGCGCGGCATTTTCATGGACGGGGATATGACGTCGTGGGTACGTGGCACAGCCGGAAGCCGGACCACGCGGTGACCCGGCAGTGCGTGCAGTTTGACCTGGAGGAGGATGACGCCGCGCGGCTGCTCGCCGCCGCCGCGCCGGATGCCGTCGTGCACTGCGCCGCCCTCTCCTCGCGGAAGGAGTGCGAAGCCGATCCCGCGCGCGCCCGCCGCGTCAACGTCGATGCGACCGCGCGGCTGGCCGAGGCAGCAGCCGAACATGAGGCGGTGTTCGTGTTCATTTCCTCGGATCTCGTATTCGACGGCAGTGCCGCACCGTACGGTGAGGATGATACGCCGTCACCCGCCTCCGTGTACGGAGAAACCAAAGCCGAGGCGGAGGAGCGCGTGTGTGCCCTGGATTCGCGGCATCACATCCTGCGCTGTGCGCTGCTCTACGGCACCGACGCCTGGCGGCATCCCGGAGGATTTCTCGCGTGGAATGTCGGCGAACCGCTGCGCGGGAATCCCGTCCGTCTCTACACCAACCAGTACCGCATGCCGCTGTATGTCGCGGATGTGGGCGTCGCCATCGAAGCCCTGCTTGCGCGCCGCGCCGCCGGCGGCAGCCTCCCCTCCGGCACCTGGCACCTTGCCGGACCCGAGCGCCTCACGCGGCACGAGATCGGACGCCGCATCGCCGCGGAATTCGACCTCCCGGAAGATCTCATGCAGCCGGTGACGCTCGAGCGCGACGCGCGGTACGGTCCGGTTGACGACACCTCCCTCCGCACGGATAAAATCATCGAAGCGACGGGAATCGCATTCACTCCCCTTGATCTCGGACTGGCGGAAACCGCCCGGAACTGCATCTAACCGGTCCCGCAGACGGACCGCCTTCTCCTGCCCGTAATGCCTGTGACGGCTTCGCCGGCATCCGTCGCGTTTTCATCCGGAGGAATGTTGTGTATATTGATAGATTGAACAGGCAAGAGAAGAAAAAATGACTGAAGAACAGACTCCCACCTTCGACGACATGGAATCGGACGTTCTCTACGAACCCGAGAATCCCCTGCCCGACTTCTCCTTTGACGACCTGCCGGAGGATCTCCGCGCGCGCGTGAAGCAGATGGGCTGGAGCGATCCGATGCCCGTGCAGAAGAAAGCCATTCCCTACCTCCTAGAGGGACGCGACATGATCGTGCAGGCACGCACCGGCAGCGGCAAGACCGGCGCCTACCTGCTCCCCATCATCGAGAAAATCGATGCAGGGAAGAAATACTGCCAGGCCCTCGTCCTCGCCCCGACGCGCGAGCTGGCGCGGCAGGTGTATACCGTGCTCGAAGACCTGACGAAGGATACCGACATCCGCACCACGGTGATTTACGGCGGCGTGCGCTACGGCGGACAGATCAAGGATCTCAAGGACGGCGCGCAGATCGTCGTCGGCACGCCCGGCCGCATCCTCGACCACGTGTACAAGGGCACGCTCACGCTCATGAATCTCCGCATGCTGGTGTTCGACGAAGCGGACGAAATGCTTTCGATGGGCTTTTATCCCTCCATGCGGAAGCTGCGCAAGCAGATCCCGGAGAAGCGGCACACCTGCATGTTCTCCGCCACCATCCCCTATCACGTCGAACAGCTGGCGCATGAATTCCTGCACGAGCCCGACCGGCTGAGCCTGAGCAAGGGCAACCAGTCCGTCTCCGAGCTCGAGCACCGATACTACATCGCTCCCGCGCTGGGGAAGGACCGCGTACTCGTGCGTCTGCTCGAATACGAAAATCCCGAATCCGCCCTGATCTTCACCAACACCAAGCGCGACGCGGAGTACCTCTCGGAATTCCTGAAGAATTACGGGATCGACGCCCAGCACCTGACCGGCGACCTGCGGCAGAACAAGCGCGAGCAGGTGATGGCGGGACTCCGCAGCGGGGAGATCCGCTACGTGATCGCCACCGATGTGGCCGCACGCGGCATCGACATCAGCGATTTGAGTTACGTGTTCCTCTACGACATCCCGGAGCATGTGGAAGTGTACGTGCACCGCTCGGGACGCACGGCGCGCGCCGGGAAAACCGGTATCGCCATCACGATCTGCGAGGATATCCAGGAGCGCAAGCTGCTCGGCATCGCCCGTCAGTACGGGTTCACCGTGGAGAAGCGTGAACTGCCCTCCGACGAACAGATAGAGGAGCGTCTCGCCGAGCGCCTCATCGTGCGCCTCGAAGACACATTCAACGACTACACGATGATGGACCGCGAGCGCGTCGGGCGCTTCATCCCCGTCGTCGAGACGCTCTACGAGGACGACGACATGCGCATGCTGCTCGCGATGCTGCTGGATCAGAATTACCGGCAGCTGCTGCACGCCCGTCTCTACGAAAAGCAGGAGGCGGAGAAACAGCAGAAAAAAAAGGGTTCGGGGGATGGGGGAGGGAAAAAATCAGGCGGCCGCGGCCGCGGGAGAAGCAAACGCGGGGGGGGATCGCGAGGATCGTAAGCTCGGAGGCCGACAGGCCGGAGACTCGCCGAAGGCGAGATCGGTAAGGCCGCCCCTACGCCGTTTTCTTCTGCTCCTTGATCGTGTACATCGGCTCGGCGCCGGTTTCGATGGTGTCGCGCGTGACGAAGCAGCGCGTGACATGCTCTTTCGACGGGAGGTGGTACATGATGTCGAGCATGGCGCGCTCCATGATTGAACGCAGCGCACGGGCACCGGTCCCGCGCTCCATCGCCTTCTCGACGATGGCCTCCAGCGCCTCGTGATCGAACTCGAGTGACACCCCTTCCATTTCAAACAGTTTCACATACTGCTTGACCAGCGCATTCTTCGGTTGGGTGAGAATGTTGAGCAGTCCCTCCTTGGAAATCGGATGCAGCGCCGAGAGCACCGGCAGGCGGCCGATGAGTTCGGGGATGAGACCGAAGCGCAGCAGGTCGTCGGGCTCGACGTGGGAAATGATGTACTGCCTCTCGGCCTTGGTCATCGTATGCATGTCGGATCCGAAACCGACGGGATTCTTGCCGATGCGGCGCTGGACAATGGTATCGAGTCCGTCGAACGCCCCGCCGCAGATGAACAGAATATCACGCGTGTTGATGTTGATCAGCGGCTGCTCGGGATGCTTGCGTCCCCCCTTGGGCGGCACGCCCACCACTGATCCTTCGAGGATTTTCAGCAGCGCCTGCTGCACGCCCTCGCCCGAGACATCCCGCGTGATGGAGACGTTCTCGCTTTTGCGCGCGATTTTGTCGATCTCATCGATGTAAATGATACCCTGCTCGGCGCGCTGGATGTTGTATTCCGCGTTCTGCAGCAGATGCACAAGGATGGATTCCACATCATCGCCGACGTAACCGGATTCGGTGAGCGTCGTCGCGTCGGCAATGGCGAAGGGCACGTCGAGGATGCGCGCGAGCGTCTTTGCGAGCAGGGTTTTTCCGGTGCCGGTCGGACCGATGAGCAGGATGTTGCTCTTCTCGATCTCGACGTCGCTGTCGGTGAATACCGATTTCGCCTCGAGACGCTTGTAGTGATTGTACACCGCGACGGAAAGCGCCTTCTTGGCGGCCTCCTGGCCAATGACATACTCGTCGAGCGCTTTCTTCAGTTCCGCCGGACGACGGGTGCGTTTCACTCCGTCAGGTTTGCTGGTGAACGCCGCGGAATTGCTCCGCAGGATGTCCACCGAACTCATCACGCAGTGATTGCAGATGTATACATTCGGTCCTGCAATAATGCTGTCGACCTCCTTGGAGGAGCGACCGCAGAATGAGCAGGTAATGGTATCATTTTTCTGAGAACTCATGGGTATCCGGAAAATGATGTTCGGCGTATCACGGAAAAGATACAAAAAAACGGGCTCCCCGGGAAACAGGGAGCCCGCTGCATGTCGCATATTCCGCGGTACTTACCCGCGGCGATTGTGCGGGACGGACACACGCGCGGGATTTCCTCGGGACGGACGCGCGACCGCTCCGCAGGACTTACTTGCGGCCGACCGCCTTGAGGAATTCGTCCTCGATATCGCGGAGGCTTTTCAGGTATTCGAGACGCGCCTCGGCGATTTCGATTTCGCGGTCCAGCGCCTGTCCGAGAACGGGCGAGGCGAAATCCATTTTCGACGATGACGGCGGCGGTGCTGCCGTTTTCTTCGCTGCGCCCTTCGGACGTCCCGGTTTCCTGGCCGTGGACTTCTTTGCGGCAGTTTTCTTTGTCATCCGCTTCTTTGTTGTCTTCGCGGATGCTGATTTGGCCGTCGATTTTTTCGATGCCGCCTTCTTCGCGCCCGGTTTCGGTCCCGGTTTGCGTCCGCGCTTCTTCGGGGCCGCTGAGGATGCCGCCGCAGCGGGCGCACCTGTTTTCGAGGCGGCCGCTGACGAAACAAAACGATTCGGATCAAACTTCTTTTTATACGCTTCGAAGCGATCCTTCACGCTTTTCGTGATACGCTTCGACTTCCCCGATTTGATGTTGCGAAGCGTGACATAATTGATGCCGCTCTGCAATGCGATCTGCCGCAGCGACGTCTGTTTTTCCATCCCCTCGATGTCCTTGCGAATTTGCTGTACATCGTCCATGAAAGCCTCCGTGATGATAGGGGGTGATTGGTATATGGTAACAACGACATTTTATATAACTTTTGCAAACTGAATATTATATAAATATCGGGATGTGCGGAGAGAATAACCCCACGCGTGAGCGTGGGGTATGCGGCGCTCCCCTCCCATACCACTCACCATTACTCATTATTCAACCGCCACAGCCATCCCGTAGCCGCGCGGATCCGAACAGCCCGTGATGATATTATTGTTGTTATCCACAACAATGGCATCACATCGGCCGAATTCGCTGTCGCGCCGGCATTCATGTCCCATACGCTCGAGTGCGCGCCGCGTAACGGCATCAAACGCTCCGTCTTCATATATAATGCGGTCTGGATACCACTGATGATGCATGCGCGGAAGCGTGACCGCCTCCCGCACCGTGCGTCCGGCATCGACCACGTGCAGAATGGATTGCAGAACGGTTGTGATAATCCTGGAACCCCCCGGACTTCCGGTCACCATGAACACCTTCCCATCCCGCATGACAATCGTGGGTGTCATGGAACTGAGCATGCGTTTCCCCGGCTGGATGCTGTTCGCCTCGCTGCCCAGCAGTCCGAACTGATTCGGCACACCCGGCTGCGCCGCGAAGTCATCCATTTCATTGTTGAGCAGAAAACCCGCTCCGGGAACAACATATAATGAACCAAAGGACGAATTGATGGTGGTCGTGACGGATACCGCGTTACCGTCAGCATCAACAATGGAATAATGTGTGGTATGCGTCCCTTCCGGTACCGGCAGGAGTCCGCTTCGGATCTCCGTGCTGGGGGTCGCGCGCTCCGGATCGATGCTGTTATATAATGAATCGAGATACGCATCAGAAAGCAGCGTCCCGAGCGGGATATCCGTGAACGCCGGGTCACCGAGAAACGCCGCGCGGTCGGCGAACGCCCGGCGCATGGCTTCGGCCATGTAATGTGCCGTTGCGGCATCTCCACCCTCCGGCAGTGCGATGCGGCGCCGCTCGAGCATGCCGAGCATCTGCAGCAGCGCGAAGCCGCCGGAACTGGATGGCGGCATGGAGAGAATGTCATATCCGCGATACTGTCCGCGCAGCGGTTCGCGAACGATGGAGTGATAGGATGCGAGATCGCGCTCCGTGATAAGTCCGCCATCCTGCCGCATCGCCCCGGCGATGAGCCTTGCGGTTTCCCCGCGGTAAAATCCATCCCGCCCCTGATCGCTGATGCGTCGCAGTGTTCGCGCCAGGTCAGGCTGACGCCAGATGTCGGCGGGGGACCAGGGCGTGGGTGGAGAATTACCAATCATCTCTTCAGGAGATGTCGATTCTTTCCGACTTCCCGAACGAGGCCGAGCCGCTGGCCCGGCCCTACGGCCCTCTTCGCCATTCACGAACTTGTGCAGCGTCTGGGGAAATCGGGAAAAACGTTCACGAAAAATATTCATGTGCCGCGCAAGGCGGGGATGGAGCGGGAAACCGTCGCGGGCGAGGTGGATGGCCGGCGCCATGACTTCTTCCCGAGACATGGTACCGAAACGGTCGAGCGCAGTAAGGAGGCCGTCTACCGATCCCGGCACGCCCGCCGCCAGCGGACCGACAAGCGAACGCGTCGGATGCATGCGGCCCAGTGAATCGAAGTACATGTCGCGATGCGCCGCGGCGGGAGCGGTTTCACGCGCGTCGATGGCCGCCTCCCTGCCGTCGGCCATGCGCAGGACGATATAACATCCACCGCCGATATTTCCCGCGGAGGGATAGGTCACCGCGAGCGTGAATCCGACCGCCACCGCCGCATCCACGGCGTTCCCGCCCCTGCGGAGAATGTCGGCTCCCACCGCGCTCGCTTCGGCGCTGGCCGAGACGACCATGCCGCCGCGTCCCGTCACCAGTTCGCCGGCATTCTGCGCCGGTAGCGACACTGCCGTGGAGAAGAGCAGAACAATGAGGAAAATGCGATTCATCATAACGCAATGGATATACTACTGAACGGCAAATTACGAAGCATGCAGGCGTCCTGAAAGGGCGCAGCATCCCAGCCCGGTGCAGCATCCCGGGAAATGGAGCGAGTCCAACCACCCCGCAATGCACTGAAAGGGCGCAATACAATTGTCTTGCGCCTGATTCCCGCCTCGGCTATACTGGGATATTCGAAACCAGCATCCGTCGAGTATGATATCATGAGAACGATTGCAGTGTTATCCTTCGCCATGCTGCTGCTGAGTCTGTCGTCCCCGGCGTCCGCGCAGCTGCGCCTCGGTATTGACGAAATCGATGTCAGCGCGTATCCCAATGTGCGCCTCGTGGTGCATGCGACCGACAACGGCAACAATGTGCGGGGACTCTCGGTCAGCGACTTTACGATTTTCGAAGACGGCACGATCATGTCGATCACGGGCGGATTTTGCGAAGACACGCTCGCGCGCACGCCCGTGTCGGTACTGCTGCTCTTCGACGTCAGCCGCAGCATGGGCCCCTGGCCTTTCGGCAACAACGGTCTCTCCGACGCCAAACGTGCCGCGAAGCTGTTCATCGACAGACTGGGTGAGGACGACTCAATGGCTGTCGTTTCCTTCAGCGACGAGGTGCGCTATGAGCAGCCCTGGACGGGTGACAGGGATCTGGTCAAACGCCGGATCGACGATCTGATGTGGTGGGGAGCGACCGCACTATGGGATGGCGTGGCCACGAGCGCGAATCTCATCCGCTACCGTGAGCAGCGCCGCGTGATGATCGTCCTCGCCGACGGCGATGACAATTCATCGGACGTCGATGAGAGCATCGCCATTCGGTATGCCATCGAAGCCAACTGCACGGTGTACACCATCGGACTGGGATCGGATATCACCGAGGCTCCGCTGCAGCGGCTGGCCGATCAGACCGGCGGACGTTATTTCAACGCGCCATCGTCATCCGACCTCGACCAGATCTATGCCGAGATCAACCAGGAGCTGGAGACCACCGGCATCTGCGAGCTGCGCTACCGCTCGCCGATCGACTGCTGGAACGGGAACGAAGTCCTGGTGGAGGCGCGGGTGCGCAACGCCGGACGCACGGCCACGGGCGGGAGCACGTACTTCCTGCCGTATGATACCACCACGTTCTCGTACGTCAATGTGGCGATGGAACGGGATCACGTCGTGGAGGCGGGTGAGGAAATCACGATTCCGGTGGAATTGACGCGCGTCTCTCCCGAGCGCGCGCCGTCGGTGTTCGAGTTCAGCGTGGATTTCGACACGGATCTGCTGGAGCTCACTGAAGTCGCTGTCGGGACGCTCGTGCCAGATTACACTGCGAGCGTTTCCCCGACGCTGCGCGGGGCGGACGTGCGGCTCTCCGGCGGTGACGCGGTGATTACGCCGGGAGAACTCAGTTTCCTGACCTTCCGAGCCGCGCCGGTCTTCAGCAGCGCCAAATCGGAGATCGGGATTTCTCCTCCCGAGGTGCAGCAGTTCTGCACCGTGGCGTCATCCGACGACGGACTGATCACCGTCAGCGGCACCTGCGAGCGCGCGCTGACTCCCGCCGACAGCATAGCGAACGCGGAGCTCGGCAAAAAGACGCAGCTGACCGGCAGCACGCCGAATCCCGTTCGCGGCGGCGCCGTCATCGGCTATCATCTCGCATCGGATGAACACGTCACGATTCGCGTCAGCAATGTCATGGGCGAGCCCGTCGCGACGCTCGTCGACGCTCCGCGGACCGCCGGTGATCATACCGTCCGCTTCGATCCCGGAGACCTCCCTTCGGGACGCTATTTCGTGCTGATGACCACGTCCTCGGGGAGTGATCAGATGGCCGTGGTAGTGGCACGGTAGAGCCAACCGATCTGAGTGCGTATCCCCGTAAGCAGCTGTCCCTTCAGGAAGCCCGGAAGTGGAAACCCCACGCGTAAGCGTGGGGAATAAAAATGGGCCAAGCGAACCTTCGTCACATGAGCGGATACCGGCCGTTGCTTCCTTCCGGACCTGGCGGGGTTGGGTATCCTGTCATTGCGAAGGACTTGGCCCAAGCATCAATTTACGACTATTCGGAGCGGGGATCAAATGTCTCGATTGATTCCCGCGGGCGGATTCAGAGGCACGATTTCCGGTGATCCCCGCGGGCGATCCGTTGGATCGCCCCTACCCTCCAACATCCAACAGGAAACAGCCGGAGCATGAACGGAATCCTGTTCGATCCTCATCGATCCTAACGCTCCTCCCGATCCTCACGCTCCTCCACCGCCCGATACGCAACGCCGGCGGAGAATCCCTTTCGCTGCAGATAGCCGGCAAGGCGGCGCTTCAACACATCCGGGGCGAGGGATGGATGCGCGCGGCGGTACTGCGCGGCCATCTCATGGGCGAGTGACTCCACGTCGCCCTCGTCGAACTGCGCGGAAAGAACATCCTCGATGATATCCCCGGCGATGCCCTTGCGGCGCAGTTCGGCGCGGAGCAGCGACGGAGCCCGGGGACGCAGCAGCAGGCGGTCGCGCACCCAGGCCTCGGCGAAGGCGCGGTCGTCGATCAGCCGGACGCGGCGAAAGGATTCCAGGGTTTCCTCGATCACCTCCTCGTCGAACTCCTTCTGGCGGAGGCGCTGCCGCACCTCGCGCTCCGAGCGCATCCGCGCGCCGACGTAGCGCTCGGCCACACGCTTCGCCTGCACGCGCTGGTCGTACTGCTCGATCTCCGCGCGCCGCGCATCGTCGAGTTCCATCCCCCTGTGCAATCCGAAGCGATAGACGGCCTCATCGTTCACGCCGAAGGCGAACTCGTCGTCGAGGTAGACGGAGACGCGCGTGGAGTTGCGTTTCTGGCGTTCAAGTTTGGTGATGATCATGGTCGTATGCGCGTGCGTTCCCCATGCTCACGCATGGGGTTACTTCTGGCGTTCGAGTTTGGTGATGATCATGGTCGTATGCGCGTGCGTTCCCCATGCTGACGCATGGGGTTACTTCTGGCGTTCAAGTTTGGTGATGATCATGGTCGTGTGCGCGTGCCTTCCCCATGCTCACGCATGGGGTTACTTCTGGCGTTTGAGTTTGGTGATGATCATGGTCGATGCGGGCTCGGGTTCGTGGGATGCTGACGCGTGCGACCACACGCTTACGCGTGTGGTAAACGCCGACCGTGAACGCTGTGCCGTAACCCCACGCGTGAGCGTGGGGACCCGGCGTGGGCGATACCCCAGTCCACACCCTTACGGGGTCTCTACACCTTTACGGGTGTAGCTATTGATTAATCAGCGAGCTGTAGCGGGCACGGGCGGAGTCGGGATAGATCGCACCGAAAATGCCGACGCCGTTGCGGACGTTGGAGATGTCGGGACGGTCCTGCCGCACCGAGACGGGATCGTCGAAACCGCGCACGAGCTTGTAGTAACTGTAGACGTAGACATCCAGCGAGTATGCCGTACCCACGACTTCCGTGCCGGGCACACCGTCGATGCTGCGCAGTTCGGACCACGTGCGCTCCATGTTGAATGAGGAAAACACCACGGATGTCTGCCGCGAGGGATCCGTGTACAGCCACTGACCCGCTTCCTCATCATACCGCACCGGCACTTCGCGCCGCACCTCGACTTCCTGTCCCCCTTCGATTTTCGTCCCGACGATCCACATGCGGAAATACCACGCGCTGGGTGGATACGCGGTATTCTCGACGGCCGCCATCCGTACACCGCCGAGCATGGTCTGCAGGCGCACGTACGAGCGGCTCGGCACGGTCGTCCGTGCCGTGATCTCCTTGAAACCCGGCACGTTCACCTTCAGCGTGTACGCGGTGCCTTCGGACGGCTCGAGATCATAATTCACCCAGACTTTCTTCTGCGATCCGTCCCCGAGCGTGATCAGCGTGTCGCGGAACACAAAACGATCGTCATCTCCGGTGACCTCGACCTCCGCCTCGGTGATCTCGCGCTGGGCGACAGGATCGTCGGGAGAGGACAGTTCGGCGTCATATGTGCTCTCGAGGCGCACGACCTGGTAGGGCGCGCTCGGATCCAGCACGCTGAATACCACAATGCGCTCCTGGTACGGCGCCTTCGGAGAAAATGTATCCTCGCAGCCGATCAGCAGAACGGCCGCAAGTGCAATGGGAATGGAAAGTCGTCTCAGCAATGTATCCTCGGTTTTGAGCTCTGGGCATAAAGCTATGGGCTTCACGCTTTGCACTTTGCGCTTTGCACATTGCACTTTGCGCTTTGCACTTTGCGCTTTGCACTTCACGATGCAATTACGCTCCAGGCCCTGCCACGGGGCAAGGCAATTCGGAGCGCAAGCATAAAATATACGCAGAATCAGAATCCGATGTAACTGTACAGACTCGACGAGGATGAATCCGGCGCCATCGCGCCGAATACGCCGAGTCCCCCCTCGATGAACGAAATATCCGGCCGGTCGAGCCGCACGGACACCGGATCGTCGAAACCCCGCACCATCTTGTAATACGTGTAGAACTGATTCTCCAGACAGTAGCCGTGCAGGTAGAGACGCCGCGCAAGTATCGAATCAGTCGGAGATTCGTTCTGCTCCTTGAGCTCCTCGATGATACGGGGCGCGAACAGCACCTCCTCATCACGCGAGGGCTTGGTGTACACCCACTGCTCCTGGACGCTGTTGTAGTAGAGGGGAACTTCGATCCGCGGCTTGAGCGTGTCGCCGGACGGCAGCCGCTTCCACGTCTCCACCCAGGCGCGGTAGTAAAATCCCTCGGGGGGAACACTGAAAGAACTGACACCGTGATGCACACGCACCAGTCCGCGTCCCGTGTCGGGAATCACGCGCTCCGCCCGCACGTACATCCGAGACGGCATGGTGGTCTCGGCCGTGACGAGATCCTCGCCCGGGATGCGTACCTCGAGACGGTAGGTCCGCTCGGTGCGGGGACGCAGATCACGATTGATCCATGCATGACGTTCACCGCCGCCCTCCGCGGTAATCACGGTGTCACGGAAGAGGAACACCTCGCCCGCGCCGGTCACGCGCACCTCCGCCTCGCGCACCTCGCGCGGCGTCAGCGGCTGCAGCTCCACGCCCAGCTGCGCGTCATAGCTGCGAAAAAGCAGCACGGACTGATACTCCTGTGCCGGATCGAGGATGGAAAACACCACGATCTGCTGGTGGAATTCCGCCTTGGGGGAAAACTCGTTCTCGCATCCCGCGGCAGTCAGCAGCAGGACAAGGAGCGCCGCGGACCGCGCGACGCAGCGGGCGATTCTGCCCATGGGTACTCCGTTATTTCTTTTTGCCCTTTCCGGATGCGCCGTCGTCACCGGCGTCGGCTGGCTCGGACTTCGCCTCCGCCTCAGCGGCGGCATCCCCCGCTGCGGCCTTCTCCTGTTCGGCTTCGGCCGCGGCCGGACCGATGCCCAGCTCCTTCTGCACATCCTTCTGGATCTTCTCCAGCAGATCAGGCGTTTCCTTGAGGAATTTCCGCACACCCTCGCGTCCCTGTCCGAGGCGCTCGTCGCCGTACGAGAACCAGGATCCGCTCTTCTGCAGCACGCCGCACTCCACGCCGACATCCAGCAGATCGCCGATCTTCGAAATCCCTTCATTATAGAGGATGTCGAATTCCGTCTCCTTGAACGGCGGTGCCATCTTGTTCTTCACCACCTTGACGCGCACGCGATTGCCGATGATGTTGCCGGCGTCCTTGAGCACGTCCTTGCGCCGAATATCCAGCCGCACGGAGCTGTAGAATTTCAGCGCGTTGCCGCCTGTCGTGGTTTCGGGATTGCCGAACATGATGCCGATTTTCGAGCGCAGCTGGTTTGTGAAAATCACCGTCGTCTTGCTCTTGCTGATCGCGGCGGTGAGCTTGCGCAGCGCCTGCGACATCAGGCGGGCCTGCGTCCCCATGGTCGGATCGCCCATCTCGCCTTCGATCTCGGCACGCGGCACCAGCGCCGCCACCGAATCGATCACGATGACATCGACCGCGTTCGAGCGCACCAGCGTTTCGCAGATCTCCAGCGCCTGCTCGCCGTACTCCGGCTGCGAGACCAGGAGGTTGTTGACATCCACGCCGATTTTGCGGGCGTAGCCGACATCCAGCGCGTGCTCAGCGTCGATGAAGGCCGCCATCCCGCTGCGCTTCTGCGCCTCGGCGACGATATGCAGACAGACCGTCGTTTTTCCCGACGACTCCGGTCCGTAAATCTCGACGATGCGTCCCCGCGGGATGCCGCCGATACCGAGCGCGAAGTCGAGGGAAATCGACCCGGTGGGAATGGTTTCGACCTGCGCGATCACGCCGTCTCCCCAGCGCATGATCGAACCCTTGCCAAAGTTTTTCTCGATCTGCTGAACCGCGAGATCGAGCGCTTTCTGTTTGCCGTTTTCTTCAGCCATTGCTGTGTCCTTTCATTGGTGAAAAACGTCCCCGCTGTCATTCACCGGGTGTCAATGATATATATGCTCGTTCCGAATGAATCGCTCCCTGCTCGGTGAGCGTGCTTTCCATCATGCGAACAGCGGTAAAATGCACCGGTGCAGGATGAAAGCTACACGCTTCGATCGCATTTTCCAAACCCCGCGTATCGCTGCGCCGCTTCACGCGTCCGATGGTGAAATGCGGCGTAAAGCGCTTCTCCTCCGGCGGCAATCCGTGCCGGGTGCAGACCTCCTCCGCCAGCTTCTGCAGCGTCATCACCGGTCCCGGCGGCGCCGAAAATCCCAGCCAGACGATCCGCGGCCGCCGGAAATTCGGGAAGGCACCCGGGAGGTCGATCAGTCCCTCAATCGGTCCGTTCTTCGGGATGGATGTCTCCAGCTCCGCCGCCACCGCATCGAGCACCTCCGGTCGCATATCCCCCAGGAATTTGAGGGTGATGTGAATTTTGGATGGATCTTCCCATTTGATGGTGGGATTCCGGGATTTCATGCAGGAGATGAACGCCGACATGGATTCCCGGGCGGGGGTGGAGGGGTAGAGGGCGAGGAAGGAGCGGATGGATTTCTGCATGGGTTGAAAATAATGAATCTGAGAGATTATGGCAGATTACACGGAGAATTATATCGCAGATTTGCACAGATTCATGCGCAGATTTGCACAGATTGCTTTTTCAGGCAGTTCATTCCGAAATAGACCATGAATGATGGTGCCTGGCACTGGTGTTATTGCCGGATGATGCGATGGATTCCCTTTTGCATGTTTGCGACATTGAAATTTAGAATAAGACCGAGATGCCTTTCCGTGAGCCGTAAATAGGTCAGCAGCTGCGCTTTGTGGACATCGGATATTTCATCGACGGCTTTGACCTCTATGATGAGCTCATCGTTGACAAGAATATCCAGGCGGTACCCAATGTCCAGTTTGACCGATTTGTAGGTGAGCGGAAGCGCCAGCTGACTTTGAACGGTTCTCCCGGATTTCGTTAATTCATATGCGAGACAATGCTCATAGACCGACTCCAGCAGACCCGGCCCGAGACTTGAATGAACGGAATATGCACATCCGATTGCAGCGTATGAAAGTTTATTCAACTCTTCAATATTCATCAGATCTCCCTCATCTGAAGATAGAATGATGCAAACATATGACACGGGTGATCAGGAGGCAATGCATTTTAAAGGGACCGCCCTCAGATTGGGACGGATTATGCAGAGAATCATATCGCAGATTTGCGCAGATTCATGCACAGATTGACTAATTCAAAAAAGCAATCTGAGAAAATCTGCGTGCACTCTGTGCAAATCTGCGATATGATTCTCTGTGTAATCCATCTAAATCTGCTTCTCCGCGGCCTTCCCCAGCCGGTTCATCACCGCCACACCGATCCCCTCTTCCTCGATGCCCGGACAGAATATCACCTCCACTCCTTCTGAATCCAGCGAACGGAGTCCGGCGTAGAGCAGGCGCGCGTAATCCACGGGTGTGCCTTGACGCAATGAGAAGAATGCCGATTCCCCCATCCCGCGCAGAGAGTCGGGGGCCAGCAGCCCGGCTTTCCTTCCCGCCGAAACATGCTCCCGGATCTGCGCTGCCAGCACGGATGCGATATCCCCGTGCACCGGTGAGACGAGGATCAACGACGCCCGGGGCGCGTAATGACGGTATTTCATGCCCGGGGAGAGAGGACGGTCGGATTCCTGCGCGGCGAATTGCACGCAGGACTGTATCACATCCTCGAGGTTTTCGCGGGTGACCGTGCCGGGACGCAGGATGACGGGATCGGACGTGGTCAGGTCGAGGACGGTGGATTCGATTCCCACCGGACACGCTCCCCCGTCAAGCACGGCTGCAATCTTTCCTTTCAGGTCGGCGAACACGGACTGCGCGTCGGTCGGACTGAGCTTCCCGGATATGTTCGCCGAGGGCGCGGCCACGGGCACGCCCGCCGCGCACAAGAGGCTGCGGGTGATTTTCAGATCGGGCATGCGCAGGGCCACGGTGTCGAGTCCGGCCGTCACCGCGTCGGGTACGGCCGCGTTGTGCCGCACGATCAGCGTCAGCGGACCCGGCCAGAACTCATTGACCAGCTCGCCGAAGAGATCCGGCACCTCCTGCATCAGCTCGCGCGCCTGGCGCTGGCTGTGCACGTGCACGATCATCGGATTATCCGCCGGACGTCCCTTCACCGCATACACCTGCCGCACCGCCTGCTCGTCAAAGGCATTCGCGCCGAGTCCGTACACCGTCTCCGTCGGAAACGCCACCAGCTCCCCCGCCCGCAGCAGCTCCGCCGCCGTGGAGACGCTGGATTTCAGCGATGCGGGGTCGGTGGATAAATACAGTGTATCCATCATGTACGCTGCTGAACGTGGTTATTGGCGGTTGTCAATCAAGTGCAAAGTGCAGAGTGCAAAGTGCAAAGATGTATTGATCACGATTTGCACTTTGTCCTTTGCACTTTGCACTTACTTATTCAGATCCGCAAACGCACTATCTGCTATCTGCAATCCGCTATCTGCTATCCGCTATCTGCAATCCGCTATCCGCTATCGCTAAAACAGCGACTCCTGCGTCCCGCGCTTCCGTTTTGCACGTTTCAGGGGACCGACTTCCTCCATCCCCATCTCGAACGCGGAGCGGAGGAGTCCGGTGATCTCGGAACGGATATGCGGCACGCCTTCGCGGGCATCGGCGGCGAGCAGGGCGGCAACTTTCGCGAACGCGCGGGCGAGCACGAGTGTGCGGATGATTTCCTCCGGTGTCCATTCGCGGAACACGACGGCGCACTGCAGTGAATTCCCGCCCATGAACACGAGGCGGATACCCAGCGGTTCGGCGGCCGCGGCGAGGAGGTCCCATCCCACGTAGGCGCGCACGAGCATGCCGGTCAGCAGGTAGTGGTCGTCCTCCGTGGCGAAGCGCAGCTCCTCGCGGAATCCCTCCCGCATCGCGCGCGAAGGCAGCGGATCGAGGTCGTCATAAAGCCGCAGCAGATCCTCCCGCTCGCCCGCTTCAAGGCGCACCCGCTGCACGATTTTCCCGCGCACGCGGTAATACACGCCCGGCTCGTCGGCGAAGGGATGCCAGCCGCCGTCGGCCTCGAGGTACTTTGCCGCTTTCGACAGCCGCGATATGGGAGTCTGCTGATAGCGCATCGGGTATCCAAGATACGAAGAATTGGAACAACGAAGTGCCGAAGGAAACGAAGGGAGTGTGAACAACAAAGTTATCGAAGGAAACGAAGATTATTGTAAAAAGAAAAACCCGGCGGATCTGCCGGGTCTTTCCATTCGAAAAAATCCTTTGCTCTCTTCGACCCTTCGCTGTTCCCATTCATTTGACAGCAATGACCGTGTCGGGGAGGATGACGAGGTAGGCCCAGCGGTCGCGGGGAGTGGCGACGCGGAGAGTGACTTCGGCGGCGGATCCCTGCTCCGACAGGCGCTCGGGATGCAGCATGGCGACCGTGCTGTCCGGATACAACGGTTCTGTGTAATGCAGATCCATCCGCTCGTCAGTCATCCGCATCCGCACCGTGCGCGCGCCAAGGAAAGCCACCTCCGGGATCGTCCGCCTGCTGAATGGCTTCAAATAGTATTCATACCCTGCCCCGCGAGCGTTGCTGTCGAGACCGAAGGTCCCGTAACGGAAATAATACAGCTGGTATGGCAGCAGATTCTGTGCGTGCGCCTCGCTGAATACGGCGGTAACACCATCCAGCTCTCCCGCATAAAGCCGTTCGGCATACCGCTGCAGCTCCGTTTTCGTCTCCCGTGCAATCCATGCATTCATGTCATTCGTACCTGCGAGGATATGTGATGTGAGAAGCAGACCGAAAATGGCGTAGCGCCACGGTGGGCGCATCCGCAGGAGGACGACGGCAGCAGCCACAATCAGGAAGACGATCTGCACGGAAAGCGTGCGCGGATCGGACCACGCCATGATGCGCGGGAAAAAGGTCGCAAGGTACATTCCCGCGATGATCAGCAGCGCGGTGCGCTTGGTGGAATACCACAGAAGCGGAATCATGACGGCAGCCGTCAGCACAATGGTTGCGATGACAGCGAAGACGACATCATACCCGGCAACGGCGTACAGCAGCTCCGCAAGCGGAGGATACACCGCGGCGACGGTCATCCCCACGATGGAAAACGGTTTTTTCATCAGCCAGGCAAGCGGAAGCGGCTCCGCCGCAGGATCAAACGCCGTGCGCAGAAACAGATATCCCGCCATGATCAGCAACAAGGGCAGTGAGCGCCGCAGGATGACGTGATACCCGACGGACACCGGGGACCGGGCGAAGCGATACAACAGATGAAGACCGATGAAGATCAGGGGGAAATGCAGTCCGGTGCTTTTCGAAAGAAGCGAAAGCAGGTACAGTAGGATGACGGCACCGTACAGCGCAGGACCGGGACGCCGGATGTACAGGCAGGTCACGTACAGCGCTCCCAGCCAGAACAGCAGCATCAGTGTCTCAGTGCGCTGGGCAATCCAAAGCGGATGATAGAACAGTGCCGCATGCGTGAGGAACAATACGACTGCGAATGCCGCCGTCATCGGGGATGTCCGTCCGGGAAAATCCCGCTGCAATCGCAGGATGAGAACAGAAGAGACCAGCCCAGCAGCGATGAACAGCAGAAGGTTGACGTAGAGATACCCCGGTGCATGGGATCCGGCGAGCAGATGATTCACATGCAGCGAGAACATGAAGAGTGGACGGAAGGGACTGAAGTACAGAGATTCCCCCGCCCCGGCGATCGACGGCAATGGCTCATCGATGGACTGCTCGATCAGGTAGAAATCATCGCCGACAAATCCCGGAGCATCCTGAATCCACGGAACATAATACGCCAGCCCCAGCAGCACGATCACCACCGGCAGCAGCAGCCCCCTCACCCTTCCGGATATCCTCAAATTCTCCATGCACAAGAGGGAATGTGAACAACGAAGTTACCGAAGAAAACGAAGATAATTATAAAAAGAAAAACCCGGCGCAGCCACCGGGTCTTGTCATTTGAAATTTCCTTCGTCCCTTCGTTCCCTTCGCTGTTCCCATTCTTCGCTTCCTAAAACTCCGCGCTGATGCCGATGGAGGGCAGGATGCCGATGGTGCCGCCGGTGGATTCGACGGCGTTGTTGCGCGGGTCGTAGCGGTAGCCCTGGATGTTCTCCCGGTTGTACACGTTCTGAATGTCGATGTACGTGATCAGGTTCCAGCCCGTGAAGTTCCAGCGGCGGTCGACGCGCACGTCCAGCGAATGAAACGGCGGCAGACGGTCGGCGTTGTAATCCACGGCGTAGTTCTGTACAAGCCGCCCGCCCTGTCCGAGCGAAAACGGCGTGTACGGCGTGCCCGATCCGTAACGGAATTTCGCGCTGACCTCCCAGTTCTCGTCAATGCGCCAGCCGCCGCTCAGGTTCAGGATGATGCGCTGGTCGTAGAGTCCCGGACGCGACTCCTCGTCGATCGCCGTGTACTCGGTGCTGTTGTAAGACAGCGAGAAAATCCCGTACAGCGGAATCTCCGAGAGACGCTTCTGCACGAGCAGTTCCACGCCGCGCGCGTAGCCGGTGCCCGCGCTGATGAGATCGTCGAAGCCGAAGGACGAAAATCCCTCTTCCGCGCCGCCGAAGCCGGCACCGGTGTTGGCGAGCACCAGCCAGGGACGATCGACGCTGGACGGGTAATCCCCGTAATCCTTCACGTAACCCTCGACGCGCACGCGCAGGTCGGAACGCAGCAGATGCTCCACCCCCGCCACCGCCTGGTTGACGCGCACGAAATCCAGCCGGGTGTTGGCGGGATTCGAGACGAGCCAGATGTAGCTGGGGGATTGATAGTAAGTGCCGCCGCTGAGCGACAGCGTGGTGGCCTCGGTGAGGCCGTAACGAAGCGCGGCGCGGGGACCCACCGCCAGCGGGTTGTCAATCATGTTGAAATAATCCAGCCGGGCGCCCAGCGTGACGCGCAGGCGCTTGAGGAATGTGCGCGCCCCCTGCACGTACGCGTTCGCCTTGTACGCGCGCGTATCCCACTGGTTTTGGAGATTGTCGGTGGCGGGATCGTCGAGGAAGGACGCATCCGTGGGCGTCCACGCGAAATCGCCCTCGATCAGCGCCGTCTTGCCCTGCGCGCCGAAGCTCAGCTCCAGCGCGCGGTCCAGCAGAAACACGCCGTCCGCGCGCAGACTGGTCTCCCCCTCCTTCGAGTCGCTGAGGAAGACCGGATTCAGCAGCGAATCGGTCTGCAGGAAGCTGTAATCCACGAAGGTGCGGCCGAGCGAAAACGTCATGAAGCCGTTTTTCATCAGGCGTTTCCAGCTCAGCGAGGAGAAGTACTGGTTCTGGTCGTTGCCGAGAATGCGCGAGTTGTCGAAGCGCTGATCCTCCTCGTCGTTGAAGAACCGCACGTTGTCGAGCACGCCGATCGTGAGGAAGGACAGTTCGTTGTCGCGGTCGAGGCTGTATGTAGCCTTGCCGATGAAATCCCAGTACTCGGGCACGAAGCCGAAGCCCGCGGCCTTGAAAATGAAATCGAGATAGCTGCGCCGGGCGCTGAAGATGAAGTTGCCGCGGTCGCCGATCGGTCCCTCCGCGTTGGCGCCGAACTGCGTGGCGGAGACGGTGACCTTCCCGCCGAGCCGGTCGGTGCGTCCCTCGCGCAGCTGGATGTTCATCACCGACGAAAGCTTGTCGCCGTAGCGCGCGCCGAAACCGCCGGTGGCGAAGGTGACATCCTGCACGAAGTCGAGGTTGATGAAGCTCAGCGGACCGCCGGTCGCGCCCTGCGTGCCAAAGTGATTGATGTTGGGGATTTCAAGATTGTCGACGACGTAGAGATTTTCGCTCGGTGCACCGCCGCGGACGATCAGGTCGTTGCGTCCCGCCGAGGCCTGCACCACGCCGGGCAGCACGGCGATCGCGCGCACGACGTCCTCCTGTCCCCCGGGCGCGCGGCGAATTTCCTCATACGACAGCGTCTGCGCGCTCACCTGCGCGTCAGCGTTGTCGCGGAAAAACTCCGCCTCCACCACGACCTCCTCGAGATCGATCGCGGTCGGCTTGAGCGCGAAATCCGCCTGCGTCGCGCGGCCCGCGCCGACCACGATATCCGCGTCGATCTGCGCCCGGTAGCCGATCACCGAGGCCTGCACGCGGTACGTTCCGGGAGGGATGCGCCTGATCGTGTAGCGGCCGTCGAGATCCGTGGCAGCGCCGAAGGACGTCTCGCGCACGAACACATTTGCGCCGACCAGCGGCTCATTCGTGACCGCGTCGATCACGCGTCCGCGAATCGTGCCCGTTTCCTGCGGCGCCAGTTCGCGCTCCTCCACCTCGTTGGTGGATGGATTCACCGGCCGACCCTCCGGACCGCTCTGCGCGGCGAGGGTGGTGGTGAGGATAATGAGGGATATGAGTGTCAAGATAGATTTCATAATAAGAGAAAACCGTTTGGGAGGAGATGGAGTTCCGGGGAGGACGCGGAGAAGATTTTCACCGCGTACTCCATTAACGCAGAGAGCCCCGGCTCAACACCGAGGCTCTCACTGATCAACCGAGGAACGGCGGAAGCTCTGGGAGCCCCTGTAACGGCACCCCTCGCTGATCTTTTTCAGATAAAATCGGCTCATCCACGGGCCACTGCACGCCGACGGCGGGATCGTTCCACAACAGCGTGTGTTCGGACTCGGGATGATAGTACTCCGAACATTTATACAGGAAGTCGGCGGTGTCGGAGGTCACACAGAATCCGTGCGCGAAGCCGGGGGGCACCCACAGCTGGCGGTGATTTTCGTCCGAGAGCCAGTGGCCCTCCCACTGTCCGAACGTCGGCGAGCCCTCGCGCACATCCACCAGCACGTCGAATACCGTGCCGCCCACCACGCGGATCAGCTTCCCCTGTCCATACGGATGCTGAAAATGCAATCCCCGCAGCGTGTTCTTCACCGACCGCGAATGATTGTCCTGCACCAGCTCCGGAATCCCCGCCTCCGCGAACAGCTCGCGGCGGAACGACTCCATGAAAAATCCGCGGCTGTCGCCGAAGACCTTCGGTTCGATGATGAGGATGCCGGGGAGGGTGGTGGGTGAGAATTGCATGGGGAAATGAGTGTGTGTGGATCGCCGCCAACCCCACCCTCACGGGTGGGGTTACCGCTCTGGATTCAACCTGCGGTGAGCCCCACCATGACGGGTGGGGTTAGCGCAATGTATTCACGTCATCCGCGTCCACGGACGGGGGGACGCCCGATGGAGAAGTAATCGAAGCCGTGCTCTTTCATCTCCTCCATGTCGTAGATGTTGCGGCCGTCGAAGACGACGGGCGTGCTGAGCATGGACTTGATGCGCGGCCAGTCGGGCATGCGGAATTCATTCCACTCGGTGACGAGCAGCAGGGCGTCCGCGCCCTCGAGGGCGTCGTAGGCCTTGTCGGCGTAGGTGATGCGGTCGCCGAATTTCAGCTCGCGCGTGTTCTCCATCGCCTCGGGATCGAAGGCCTGCACCTTGGCGCCGCCGTCGAGCAGGTGGTCGATGATGATGAACGCCGGCGCCTCGCGCGTGTCGTCGGTGTTCGGCTTGAACGCCAGTCCCCACACCGCGAAGGTCTTCCCGCTGAGATCGCCGTCGAAATAATCGTACACCTTCTTGAAAAAACGCTTCGGCTGATCCGCGTTCACATCCTCGACGGCCTGCACGATGCGCAGCGAATTCTGCGCGTCGTTGGACGTCTTGAGCAGCGCCTTCACATCCTTCGGGAAACACGAGCCGCCATATCCCACGCCGGCGAAAAGGAATTTCTTGCCAATGCGCGAATCCGTGCCGATGCCGCGGCGCACGTTGTCGACGTTCGCCCCGAGGATCTCGCAGAGATTCGCCAGGTCGTTCATGAAGGAAATCCGCATCGCGAGATGACTGTTCGCCGCGTACTTCGTGATCTCGGCGGAACGCTCGTCCATCACCATGATGGGATTGCCCGACAGCACAAACGGCTCGTACAGGTCGGTGAGAATGTCGATGGCCTTCTGATCCGAGGCGCCGATGACGACGCGATCGGGACGCAGGCTGTCCTCCACCGCGAAGCCCTCGCGCAGGAATTCCGGATTCGAGGCCACGGTGAACGCGCCGTCGTACTTCGCGGCGATGGTATCCGTCACGCGCTCGGACGTCCCGATCGGCACCGTGCTCTTGTCCACGATGACCTTGAACTCCTGCGGCGCGTGGGCGGACAGAATCCCGCCGATATCCTCGGCCACCTTCAGCACGTACTGCAGGTCCGCCGAACCGTCCTCCTGCGGCGGCGTCGGCAGGCAGAGGAAAATCACCTCCGAAGCCAGCACCGCCTCCTCGAGATTGTCGGTGAACGACAGCCGTCCCTCATTTTTGTTGCGCTCATACAGCGGCTGCAGTCCCGGCTCATAAATCGGGATCTTCCCGTTGTTCAGTTTTTCCAGTTTTTTCGGGTCGTTATCGACGCAGATCACCTGGTTGCCGTTCTCGGCGAAGCAGGTGCCGGACACCAGTCCCACGTACCCGGTTCCGATGACAGCGATGTTGTAGGCCATAAACGTTCAGTCTTGTATGGAGTGAATTGGGATTATCGTAAAGACGTAAAGGCGTAAAGGGTAAAGTCGGCTGTTTCGTGAAGAGGTGAAGGGGTAAAGGGGTGAAGAATACGGGACCATCAACTTATGAGGATTCAGCGGACGGAGGCGGGTTCTCCTCATCCTTCTTTTTGGGATCGGGGATATGGGGATGGGTGCCGTTCCCGTTGCCGTTGAGTTTCGGGGCATGGATGCCGTTCCCGTTGCCATTCACCTTGCCGGCATGGATGCCATTCCCGTTCCCGTTGCCATTCCCGTTGACACCCTTCGCATGAAATCCATTCCCGTTCCTCCCGTTGACCTTCGCGGTCTCCACCTTCAAAAAAGCTGTCTGTGTAATCCGTGCAATCTGTGGTTCCGTTCCGGTGGCACCCTCCGCACGCAATCCCTTCCTCGTAATCAAATCCGTATATCCGAGAACATGCAGGAACACGAACATCCCCCCCATCAGCATCCCGATCAATATCCATCCCATCAATGGCGGCAGCAAGGACACTGCGATGCCCACTGAGGCAAAGACGATGCTCACCAGCGAGAGAACTCCCACGCTGCGTCCGAGGGAGAGGTTGAAGCGGGAGCGCACCATGTGATGGATATGCAGGAGATCGGCGCTGAAGGGATTCGAGCCGCGCATGATGCGGCGGAAAAAGGCCAGCAGCGTATCCGCGACAGGGAGGCCGAGGATGAGAATGGGCACCATGGCGGCGATGAGGTTGTCGGGACCACTGTCCACCAGCAGCCAGCCGCTGAAGGCCAGGATGAAGCCGATGAACATGCTTCCCCCGTCGCCCATGAACACCCGCGCGGGATGCGTGTTGAACACGAGGAAGCCCAGGATAGCGCCGCCCAGCGTCAGCAGCACGAAACCGATCAGCGGATTGCCCCAGATGAAGGCAACCACGGCCAGCGCGGCGGAGGAGATGAGCGAGGTGGTGCCCGCCAGTCCGTCCATACCGTCGATCATGTTGATCGCATTCGTCGTACCGACCAGCCACAGCAGGGAGACCACCATGCCGAGGCTGTTGAGCAGCACGCCCGAATCCTCGATGCCGAACACCGAGGGAAAGACGCTCGACTTGATCGCGCCGAGAATCATCAGGAAGGAGGCGATGAACTGGAAGAAAAACTTCTGCGAGTACGTGAGTTCGCGCAGGTCGTCGATCACGCCGAGAACGACGATGATCAGCGTTGCTTCGCCAATGTACAGGTACAGCGGCTCGAAATTCGGATACTCCGTAATGAAGAAGCCGACGCCCTCGAACAGCAGCATTGCGCCGATGGCGATCGCGAAGGCGACGATGATCCCGTAGCCGCCCGTGAACGGCACACTGCCCGCGTGCATCTTGCGCTGCTCATCGGGACGATCCAGCAAACCATACCTCCGCGCCAGGCGGATGCACAGCGGCATCGCCGTCACGGCGAATATCAGGGCAAGTACGGGATACAGAAGCATGCGGAGCGACTTCTCGAGTTTGATCAATTATGGAAATTTACGAAGAACCGCGTTGTCGGCAAAGCGTTAGCCACACGCGTAAGCGTGGGGACAGATCCCTCGACACTCCAGAACCACATCGAGGGACCGCGTTAACCCCACGCGTAAGCGTGGGGACAGATCCCTCGACACTCCAAACCACATCGAGGGACCGCGTTAACCCCACGCGTAAGCGTGGGGACAGATCCCTCGCATCCAAACCACATCGAGGGACCGCGTAACAGCTCACTTGAACCGCAGTCCCTCGACGTGATTCGGCCACATCCCTCCACAAAGGCGGAATGGTGACCCGGTACCCCCGCCCGTGAAGACGAGGAACGCGGATGCGTGAGGTCCGCGCAGAAAAAAAGACACAACAAGAGGGAATCTGTGACAGGGGGGATGGATTCATGCCCCGTCCGCACACCGCGCGCGGCTGGCGTTAGCCACACCCGTAAGGGTGTGGAACACGCCCACCGCGCGACCTATAATATCAATCGTCGCGCGAGGACATACGCCCACTTCCGCTCCCAATTCACCCCCTCCCGCGCGAGGGCGGGATGGGATTTCCAGGCGTCGATGCGCTCATCCTGCTCGAGCCAGTGCCGGATCGGTACCTGGAAGCCGGTCTTGCGGCGGTCGAGGAGTTTTTTGGGGATCGGACGCGAGGGAGCCTGCGCGAGCAGCTTTTTGCGCTCGGCGAGGGCATGGCGGTGCAGCATGGGCGCAAGCTGCCGCAGGAGCGCGGCATCCACGAGAGGGACGCGGATTTCGATACTGTGCGCCATCCCGGCCCAGTCGGAGTCGCGCAGGAGCTGGTTGCGCATGTAGAGTGAGGACTCCAGCGCGGAGACGCGACCGTACGGCGTGAGCGGATCCGGCGACATGGCCGCCGCGATGCGGTCGAGAAGATGCAGATCCTTCAATCCCTCCTGCACGATATCCTGGCCGAACAGATCCGCAAGCTCCCAGGGCATGAACAGTCCCCGGCGCAGGAACCACGCGCCCGGATACGAGCCGCCGTACTTGAGCACGCCGGCGATTTTGGGACTGCGGTCCGTGCGTCCCGCCACGAGCGCGTTGTACAGCGTGCGGAAACCGTCGCCCAGCAGTGGCATCTTCGCGGGAATGCGGAAGCGCTGCACCCATGCCGGCACGTCGTCGAAGGTGTTGTAGCCGGCGAACAGCTCGTCGCCGCCCAGGCCGGAGAGCGCGACTTTCAGTCCCTGCTCGCGCGCAGCCTTGCTCACGTAATACGTATTGATGCCGTCAATGGAAGGTTGATCCATCACCTCGAGGATGTGCTCGAGGTCGCGCGAGAACTCCTCGCGCGTCAGCATGCGTTCGCGGTGATCCGTGGCGTAATGCGCGGCCACCTCCGCGGCGAGGGGAGCCTCGTCGTCGTGGCGTCCGCGAAACTCTTCGAAGGCCAGCGTCACCGTCGTCAGATCCTCCACGCCAGCGTCGCGCACGAGTCCGACCAGCGACCCCGAATCGATACCGGCCGAGAGAAACGCCCCCACCGGCACATCCGCGATCATATGATGCGCGATGGACTCCCGCAGCGCCCGGGCCGCCTCGTCATACGCCTCCTGGCGTCCGGCATCCGCCTTCGCTCCGCCTTCGGCGGGCTTCGGCGGACGCAGCCCCTTCACCTCTTCACGAGAACTTGCAAGTACCTCGGCAATATTCGTAAAGCTGCGCGGCCCGGAAACCCCCGCCTCATCAACAACCACATAACTTCCGGCTGGTACAGCAAAAATCGACCGATACACCGTCTCCGGCTCCGGCACCGATCCCAGCATGAGAAATGCCATGAGCGAGGACGGCGCAACCGTGTCATCCACCCGTCCGCCGGCGAGCAGAGCTTTCACCTGCGAGGCGAGGCGGATCGAGCGTCCGTCGTCGGCGTAATACAGCGGTTTGATGCCGTACGGATCCCGCGCGGCGAAGAGCTGCCGCTTTTCGTGATCCCAGATCGCGAAGGCGAACATCCCGCGCAGACGCCCGAGCATCGCGGCGCCATGGCGCGCGTACATGCCCAGCACCACCTCCGTATCCGTCTCCGAGTGGAACTGCCAGCCGTCCGCCAGCAGCTCGTCGCGAAGGACGCGATAATTATAGATCTCGCCGTTGAAGGTGATCGTGTACCGTCCGTCGACCGAATGCATCGGCTGCGCGCCGCGCTCCGAGAGATCGATGATCGACAGCCGCCGGTGCCCGAAGCCCGTGCGGCCGTCATCCGCGATCCATTCGTCGTGGCCATCCGGACCGCGCGCCGTCATGCAGTCCCGCGTCGCCCGCAGCTCAGCGAGGTCGACCTTCTCTTCGGTCCGGTAGTGATATATCGCGTTAATGCCGCACATGGGTGGTTGGTTTTTGGTTATTGGTGGTTGGTTTGTCGCCTCCACACCCTCACGGGTGTGGTTAACGCACACCGCTCATGGCAAGCGCTAGCCACACCCGTAAGGGTGTGGGGAAAGGCGGATCGTCCCAATCCCCACGCTCACGCGTGGGGTTCACGCACACCGCTCATGGATGGCGTTAGCCACACGCGTGAGCGTGTGGGTGGGAGCGACATTACTCGCCCTCTCTCAGCGCCTCCCGCAACTCCGGAAGATACAACGAATCCGTCGCATACACCGTCACGGTTTTTGCACCGAGATAGATGAACTCCCCGCCCGTCGCCTCCGTTACACGCACATACGTGAATGCCACCGCTGCCAGCATCAGCAGGAGCAGCACAGGGAACGCCCTGTTCATTGTAAAACCGCCTGCCGAGGTGTCGTGCATGTGAAGTATCGAAGAAGCATGGTTGTATACGTTCCGTTGACTGTGTCGTTTGCTACAGCGCATAGGGTGACGCGTACGGCACGAGGATGGTCCTCACGCGCGCGTCATGGAATGAGGATATCTTCCGCATCGTATCAATGAAGTCAGGGTCTCGAAGACGGGGCCCGGGCAGCCATGTGTGATACACGATTCTCTCCGGCAGCAAAGGCTCAAGCACCTGCGTTACGAACGGATACAGCCGATGATCGAATGAAACCGCAGCCATTCGCTGCTGCCGCACCTGCGCCGCAATATCCCGCGCCCTCCTCTTCCGCTTCACTTCCGATCCGCTCTGCCATATCGCCAGCAGGTCATCCGTCGGCAGATAATACGAGGTGTGAAATCCCGCATCCGCCAGCAGCGCGGCTTCCCTGCCCGTCCATCCCGTTTCCACGATGATGCGCTCCCGCAGGTTGAATCGCCTGTCCAGCTGCCGCAGCCGCCGCAGCGCCGCATCCACGTTCCCCGCATTCAGATTCTTCACATCCAGCCAGATTTTTCCCGGTCCCGCGATCCCTTCCCGCACACGCCATCGTTCCACGTTCGACAGCATCTCCCACAGTGACATCCCCGCCATGGTGCCCGCGTCATGTCCCACGTCAAAACGGCAGCTGTCGTCCTCCCGCACGATCATGAGATCGCATTCGAAGGAGCTGCCGCCATCGCGCAACAGCTGACGCAGCATACCGAGTGTGTTGACACGGTGAGGAAGGATCCGGGCAGCCTGATCGGCATCGTGCAGTGCATGCAGAGCGCGTCGCTGATGATACGGCACGTTTTCCGGAGCGAGAAACGCCTTTGCGCCATGGAGCGTACTCAGTTCCCCAAGACGCAGGGAAAAATCCTCGCCGCTCAGATCGCCGGTGGTATCACGCAATGGTGTTCGCACACCGAACAATCCGAGCATGGTATCGAAAAGGAAATCGTTGGCGAAGACGCGAGACCGGCGCTGCCGCAGTCGCCGGTATGCATCGGAATACTGCGCGCGCCAGTGCTCGGACGTCCACAGCAGCAGCGGGATCCGTGTCATCGAGAACGTAAACCGGCCGGCCACGTGGCCCACCCCCGCGTCCACGTCATCGGCGTGATCAGAGGTATACAGCAGTCCCGCCGCGTCCGGCCGCTTCTCAAGCAGCCTGATCAGTCCGTCAACGATCGCATCGTTATAGAGGACGCTGTTGTCGTAGCAGTTGATTTCCCGGGCGCGTTCCGCATTCTGCGCCAGTGCCCCGAATTCCCGGAGCGGCAAGCCGCCACGCCAGCGGTCATACGTATCGGGATAGCGGATGCAGTACGGATGATGGTTCCCCATGAGATGCACGAACAGCACCCGGCTGCCGCGATGCGGCGTGTTGAGCAGGCGGCGGACGGGATCGATGACGGCCTCGTCGCGCACCTTGGTATAGGTGGTGGCGCCGATATAGTCGTTCAGGAACATCACCGTGTCGGCACGCTCGGCCATCACACTCACGATATTGTCCCACGGACCGTAGCGGATCTGATTCGATATCCACGCCGTCCGCACTCCCGCCGCGTTGAGGACGCCGATGACGGATGGCATGCGGAAAAAGCGCTCGCGGTTGTGCTGATTGGCGGCGGTGAAGGCCCGCTCGAACACGGGCGCCGTGTGCGTATGGATCGCATACGGCTGCTCGAATACCAGGAGCTCACCGGCACGGTGTCGCTGCGAAAGCCGCGGCGTGGTGGGACGGTGATACCCGTAGAGTCCCATATGATCACGATTCAGCGACTCGCCAATGAGGACGATCCAGGTTTCATCGTGACCGTCTTTCGAGGCGACGATGCGCTGTTCATCTCCAACGTAGCGCGCCTGCACCGCACGGAAGCGTTCCAGCTCCTCATGGTACAATGCATGGTTTTCCTCGATGAACTGCGGCAGGCGCAGTTGGTCACGGTACTGCAGGCTGATCGCGACACAGAGGATGACGAGCAGCAGTGCCGGAGGCAGAAATCGTTTCGGCATCCTGCCCGGCGGTTGATGGACGAACAGCAGGATCATGCCCACAAGAGCGACGCTGGGGATCAGGAGGATGTGCCAGTCCGCGAATGTCGAGATAAAGCCCGTGGCTTCCCCGAGGTTGCTCTGCAGGATGGCGAACAGCTCGGTGCGGGAGAACGGCTGGCCAAATTGCAGCCTGTACAGGAGGACGACGGCAGGGACAACCGTGGCGGCGATGATCACCATGACTCCGACGACCGTGCCGATGCCACGCAGCCAGCGTCGTTCCGGCTGCCGCAGAAGCACAAAGATGAGCGCCAGCGTAACGGAGATCAGCGCATAGACCAGCAGAGGGAACGTCTTCAGCGGACCAAAGGTCTGCACTTCCGCAGCGTGATACACGGTGAACATGATGAACCCGAGCACCGCCGCGGACAGCATGCGCCGGCGATATGCGAGAAAGGTGACGGCCATCCAGCCGGCGGCCACCGCTGCATGGAACAGGATTTCCTTGCGGCCGATTTCGCCGGGTGAAACCAGAATTACCGCGACGATGATGACCATCCAGGTGAGAATGAGAGAGGTATGTCGGTGCAGATTCATGCGGTCAAACACAATGTCGCGGATTCTTCATTGCCGGCTTTGAACGTCTGCTATTCCGTGCATTGTGCCCGAACATAAACATCCATCCTCCCCACCCGTTCAACCATCTCGTACACCTTACCCTCCTCCTCGAAAAACCCTCTGTCCCGCAGAAATCTCTCCATTGTAAACCGCGGATCGGTCTTCCACACCACAACGCGATCCAGAATCAGCAGCGCAGGTCGATTCATCCTGATATCCTCCAGCAGCGCCCGATAATACATATCCGCCATCCGCAGTCGTTCACCGCTGATCTGCATGTGATCCAGGTTGCCGTATGCCATGTACACGGGGAAAGCGGTAAGGTAGCGCGAACCGCTCGGACGCCCGGCATAGGGAATGGACGAATACTCCGGCGGCACGACCAGGCTCAGCAGCACGACGGTATCACCCTCGTCGGAATGCCTCTCGATCGCGCGCGACAGTTCGGTCTCAGGGGCGGGGAAAGGATCCTTCAGCATCTGCAGGGGGATATTCCCAGCACGGCCGAGCTGCAGCAGCACCAGCACGACGGGGATGAACAGCAGACCGGACGGAACTCTGTCGCGGAAGGCGGACAGCATGGAATACGGTGCGAAGATCAGTGCCGTCATCCCGGCGATCCAAATCGGAAGGAGATGATTCGACCAGAGTTTCGCCTGCACGATCACCGCGAGCACATATACGGGAAGCACGATCAGCACGGCCAAAACGATATTGCGCTTCCAGTCCTCCTGCACGAACCACGACACGGCACCTGCGGAAAACAGTCCGAGGAGCAGCAGGTGCACCTCCGCCCGACCGGCCACCTGCCGAAGCGCCGCATGCATGCTCATACCGAAGGCGTCGTAATATTCCCAGAGCAGCGGAATCCAGATGAGAGGATAGTCACTCCAGCCCGGAACGACAACATACATCAGGTATCCCATGAGAACGATCACGAGAAAAGACAGGAATTCCGGTCGCATGTGCCGCGCACGTTTCCCGAAGACCAGCCAGCTGTATCCCTCAAGCAGCAGCGGGACGAGCACGTAGAACGGTTTGATCAGTCCCCCGAACGCGGCGAGCAGTCCGACCGTCAACGCAGTACCACGGCCCACGCGACCACCCTGCCAGCGCACCCAGATGAGCAGTATATACGGCAGCTGACTGAGAATGACGAGATGCTCCCGCTGCGCATAGTTCGGCGTGGTGACGATATACACGTTCAGATAGGACCATGCCGCGAGCACGGCGAGACCGATCCCGTATCGGCGCTGCTCTGGTAAGGACCGCACGACACGATACGCCAGCATAAGTGTCAGCACGGTGAACAGCAGCATCGCCACATGCGCACTGCGGGCAATATCCAGTCCCGTCCATCGCGAGAGCAGCACCGGTACCACGCTGACGTAGCGGATCCAGGGCGGATTGGGGTCGACAATATGCCGTCCGGTTTCGCCGAGCTCAAGAATGGTCTGCGCCGCGGTCACATTGTATCCCACATCGAGATTGAGATCCGACCGATGCAATGTCACCGCGATACTGTGCAGCAACCCCAGCAGCAGAACTGCCATCACCACATACCGATACCGGCCGTGTAACGCACCGTGGCTATTTTTTCTTGTTATTTCCAATCCGTGAAAACCAGTGACCTCATCCGTGAAAATCAGCTTGCCAGGCCGCAGTTCGAGCCATGCGAGAACGAAGGCTAGTGATACGATTCACCCCACAGCTCCTCCGTCACATCTTGAAATTCCAGCGGCGAATCCCAGCAGGAAAACCAGGAGCGATTTTCATGCAGCGGCAGATTCAGACCGAAGTGACTGTTCAGCAGGACGGGAAACACATTCACCGGAGTAACATGATGTGAATACGCGGAAACATCCCCATGCGAAGAATACACGGCAAAAAAGTTCGCCATGCGCTCACGCATATCGCTATTTTCCATGCTCTCCCAGTCGAGATACGCACCGGGACCGTGGTCGGACATGATCATGAGCGTGAGCGGACGCTCGGAAGAGATGATAGCATCCACCGTATTTATAATGTGCCTGTTCAGAGCTGAAATCTCTGCAGAATAGGAATCAGCATATCCAGCACTGCTTACTCCGTTCGCATCACGGTAATGGCTCCCGTCGCGAATATCAACATGCTGCGTGGAAACAGAGGAATCCGCCGCAAGCGTGAACGGTGGATGCGGAGCAAGAATGTGCCCCAGAAAAAATAGTGGCCGGGGATGCCGGCCGGCCCGCACTGCAAAATTCAGCGCATCGTCGATATCGCTGTTGAGGGAAGAAATGCGTCTCCCGGTCGGATCTGCACCGAACTGGCGAAGGATCTTTCGGATACATACCCAAGACGTCTCCTCGAGATACAGATCGGTTGCGATATCTCTCGTCAGTTCTTCATTGATGGTAAGATCCGCCTGTTTCACTTTCGGGGAACCGTACATGGCCGTCGCAGCCAGCATGTATTTCGCCGATTTGAACATCGTCCATACCGGCAGATCCGGATATTCCTGCGCAAGGACACCCCTGACTGCATCTGCATCGTGGTCTGGAAAATCGTCAGGATCGATCGGCTGCATCCCTAGCAGCGCATGGAGTGTCAGCTGCGTCTGTGCATAATTCGAAGCAGAACTGTCAGCAACGAAAAAACCGCGATCGCGCAATTGCTGAATGAAGGGCGTATTATCCATGCCATACAGATCATGCAGGACATCAGCCCGTGCATATCCATCGAGGAGAAGCAGGATGATATTCGGGTTGTCCGCGGAAGGCGCGATGGCCGAGTCTGCAGCCGCGACAGCGGTGCCGGGAGCATACTTTTCTGCCTGCAGATGAAACCGGACGATATCCCAGGACGGAAACAGCAGCAGAATGACCGAGAATACGCCCATCAGTTTCAGGACGTTCGTGTGACGCCTGACAACAAACCATACGGCGACGGTGACGATCCCAATCACCAGATGCAGCGGAATCTGGACAACGAATCGCGACGTCATAGAAAATGGTATCCCGACCTCGGTGAGCATACGACGCACATGCGCGTTCACCAGAAGCAGAAACACCGCAGCGGATACCGCGGCAAATGACGCGGCAGCTTCCTTCGTCAGCAGGCTGACCACCGCACCGATAACAAGAGTACCCAACAGCACTGCCACGCCCACCATCACAACCGCCCCCGGCGTAATCATCACGCGATTCTCAGCATAAAAATGCAGCACCGGATAGACCGGGAAAAGAACCGCGAATAGATATGACCAGTATGATTTAGACATGGTGAGCAGTTAAGTAAAGGCAACTACAGATTCTCTCAGATTTTTGCACCCGCCTTCGTCCTCGCTTCGCGAGAACTTCGGCCTGGCGCGCAGATTCTCACAGTGACATTTCTACCGTGAAATCTGTGCAAAAATTTGTGCTAATCTGTGGTTGCCTTTATGTGGTTGCCTTTCCATTACGTGCGACTTACGAGGAACATCTCCCTCCCCGACTCCCCCAGCACCACCGATTCCACCACCCTGAATCTCCCCTCCAGCGCGGACAGGAATCCCTCCCGCGAATACGCGAATCCCTCCCGCACCGATCCCTCGGTCATGGCACGCACGTTCACATCCTCCCGCGGAATCCACTCCACGATGGCATGCCGGGCGATGCGCGCGAGGTAGGACATCTGCTCCTCCAGCGGCACCATGTGCGTGAAGCGCAGGTGATGCATGAGTCCGAGGTAAAGCGCGAGGCCGGCAGGACCCCGCGCCTCCAGAGATTCCCGCTCGCTGTGCGCCCAGCCGAGCGCGGGCGACGGGTTCGCGAGGTTCATCACGAGCGGCGTGAGGTGTTCGTCACCGCGCTCGCGGGCGTCGCGGTACATGGCATCCACCACGGCGTCGTCGGCGTCGAAGGCGGCGGTCGGGATGCCGGCATCGGCGGCCAGCCGCGCGTAGCGGCCGGTGTTGCTGCCGAGATCCCAGACACTCGCGGGCGAAACACGCGCGATCCACCCGCGCACGAGATCCTCCTTCTTCCGCGTCTCCGCGCCGCTGTACACGGTGTCGTCGTAGTAGCGGTCCCACGCGGACCCCCCGCCCGGCAGCGTGATGCTCTCAACGGTGCGCCGCAGGCTGTCGACCAAAGCGAGGGTCTGTTTCAGGGACTGCCTCGGCGCGGCAGCAGGCGCCAGTCGGCCGGACACCCCCTCCCGCCGCATCCTGCGCGCATCGCGGCGGATGGAGCGCGCGTGCAGGTGCACGTGCATGAGCGGGCCGGGACGCAGGGACGACCATCCGCGCAGCAGCCGCGCGCCCGCGTCGAGCGGAATGCCGTCGTGCCGCGCGCGCAGAAGGTCGGAAACAGCGCGTCCCGCCCTGCGGGAAAGCAGCAGCGGGACGAGAAACTGTTCACAGAACTGCAGGTAGCCGGCCCAGGGCTCGCCCTCGCGGTACGCGGTGAAGGAGAGCAGGTCGGTGAACACCGGCCGGGCGCCGGCGAAGGAGACGTTGAACGCCGAGGCATCCTTCAGCGTCATGCCGTGGCGCAGGGCGAGGCGCAGCACGCGCAGCGTCAGCAGCGCGGCATCCCGCAGCTGCGAAACACTCCATTCATACGGGAAGGAATACAGCGCGAGGCGCGGCGAACGCAGCACATGCGCGGCACCGGGATGCGGGGATTCGGAGGCGGGGATTTCCTCGAAGGGAAGGATGAGCTGCTTCTCACGCAGCTTCTCCGCCAGGGGGGATGCGGCGAACAGTGCGTAATCGTCCCGCCCCGGCGGCAGGACCACGCGCAGGACGTGATCCTCCCGCACGGCCACGAATCCCGCCGGATCCCGAAACGACCCGGGATGCCGAAACGACCCCGGATGCCGCGGCGCGTCAGTCGTCATCGTCCTCCAGGGGAAGCCCCCGCATCTTCCGCCACATTTTATAGAGCCAGCTCCTGATCGCAAACAGGAATCCCAGGAATCCCGCGATCAGCACCTGCGCAATAAAACTCCCCGTACCGGGATCAACGTATAAAAGGAAAAATTTCATAGATCACTTCTCTGGAGGACGGATTGAAATCCATTCAGTGCATAACATACAAAATCGACCCGCACACAACATACGGATTTCTCGAAACCTCATCGACACGGGATTTCAATCCGTCATTCATCCATGGTCCCCCAAACCTCTCCTGACACATCCACCAGCTCCAGCGGCCTGCTCCACGTCGAATACCACGCACGATCCGGATGCAGCGGGAAATCCGTTCCGAAATGACTGTTGAACAGCAGCGGGAAGACATTCACGGGCGTGATGCGGTGGGGGAAGTCCGACACGTCGCCGTGCGAGGAATACACCGCGAAAAACGACGACAGGCGTTCGCGCACATCCGAGCGGACGCGGCTTTCGAAATCGAAGCGCGCGCCCGGACCGTGGTCGGACATCAGCACCAGCAGCAGCGGCCGGTCCGCCGCGCGCATGCTGTCCACCGCCGCCAGCACCATGCGGTTGAGCACGGGCAACTCCTCCCGGTAGCGGAGGATATACTCGCGCGGCGTGGTTCCGTACACGCGGTGGAAGTGGCTGCCGTCATGGATCTTCGGAAATATCTCGCCGCCGCTGCATCCGCGCGCCGAGAGCGTGAACGGCGGATGCGGCGCGAGCAGGTGCAGGAACAGCATCGCCGGCTGCGGCCGGTGCACCAGCTGCACGCCGTATTCCAGCTGTTCGCGCATGAACGCGTTGATCGCCGACGCGCGTTTCCGCCCGGGAATCCGGCCGAGGACTTTGCGCAGGAAGGACCACGACGTCTCTTCGGCCAGCATTGCCAGCTCGATACTGCGCATGACATCGTCCTGCAGCACGACATCCGCGTTCGCGGGTGGCGGCACGTTGTACATCGCCGTGGCGGCGCGCAGATAGCCCGCCTCCCCGAGCATCCGCCACACCGCCGCGCGGCGGTAGCGCTCGGCCAGGCGTGTGCGGACGCGGTAGCCGTCCGCAGAGGAAGCGAACGGCGCGCCCTCCCCGACCGGCAGCGGCTGCATCTCGAACAGGCTGAACAGCGACAGCATCGTCTGCGTATAATTCGCCCCGGCGCTGTCCGCCACGAAAAAGCCGCGCCCGCACAAAGCGGACACAAATGCACTGTTATCGAAATCGTACACGTCGCGCAGCACATCCGCGCGCGCGTAGCCGTCGAGCAGCATCACGACGATATGCGGAGGATCGACGGTATCGGGGATGGCGAGCGATGCGGGGGAAGGACGTGTATCAGAAGGAGGGACGGACGCGCCGTCACCGCCGCGCGTGATGAGCGTGGCCAGCGGCAGGACGACAAGCACCGCGGCCGTGATCGCAGGCACACGCATCGGCATGCTTCCTGAGCGGACGGCAGTCCAGGCGCCGATCGCCGCGAGAAGGTAGAACGCATGCACCGCGGCCTGCGACAGCAGGCGCCGCACCAGCGCCGGCGGAGCCCCCGTCGCCTCGATCACCGTCAGCACATGTCCGTTCGCCATCATCAGGAACAGAAGCACCGCCGCCGCCGTCACCGACGCATCAAAGCGCCGCGTCACGAGTCCAACGAGAGCACCCAGCAGCAGCGTCCCCGCCACCAGCGCCCCACTCACCACCCCCACCGTCCACCCCGACACCATCAATGGATTCATCGCCCAGAAATGCAGCACCGGTCCCACCGGCAACAAACATACCAAAAACCTCTGCGCTAATCTGTGCATGAATCCGCGCTAATCTGCGATATGATTTCTCTGATTAATCTGCCCCAATCCTCCCAGAATCCCCAACACCACCACCCCCAGCGGCACAATATACGTCGCCGTCAATCCCACCGAGAACCCCAGCAGAATCACCACCGCCGCCAATCCCAGAAACCTCAATTCCCCCTTCAGCCTCAGCACCGCACGAATCGTCAGACCCAGCCAGGCCAGGTACAGCAGCAGTCCGGCGATACCCGACATCATCAATATCCGCAGGAAGTCGTTATGCGCACCGAAGCCGGCGGCACCAAAGTAATTCCTGCCGGAGAACGATGACCCCAGCAATTGCGCATGCAGCGGAAGATCCTCGAATGCGGACAGGATATTGCGCCAGATATATCCCCTCGCATTTCCGAAATTATCCAGCGGCGCTTCGCCCGTGATCACGTCGATATCCGGCGTGACAATGGGCACGTATTCTTCGCCGGAGCGGATGCTGAAGCCGGCAGAAGTCAGGAGCAATGCGACCGCAACGAGCATACCCGATTTCAGCCATGCCCGGCGCAGGATCAGAAACAGGATGAGCAGGGAAAGGACAGCCATGTACACCACCCAGGTCGTGAGATGCACTATCCAGGCGGAAGAGAAGGCCAGCAGCGCCGTAAGCGTGAGCAGTGCATAGAACCAGCCCGCACTCTCCCGCCGCAGCGCGAGATACCCGGCCCCCATCAGCGCCATGCTGAAATGGATGCCATAGAGGGATACCTGGGCGTAGGGACCGGTATACCTGATCACGCCGCTGCGGATCGATGTGCCGATCGGACCGAATATCAGCTCATACACGATGAATCCCGCCGGCACAATCGCAGCGATCAGCACCGCCTGCGCGATGCGCGTCAACACCAGCTCACTGCGCAGGTAATGGAAGCCGAAAAGGATCATCAGACCCGGTAGAACGAACTTCAACGCCATGCCGGCGGATTCCTTCGACGGATCCACGACGAGAGCGGCCACTCCGGCCGCAAAACCGAGAAAAAGCCACGATGTCACCACCCGGTGACATACGCACCCGGATGTCACCACCTGGTGACATCGCAAAAACGAGCTGAAATCGCCTGTTTTTCTCCACACCGCCCATAAAAGAAAAAACGGCAGTCCCACGCCGATCAGCTGCAGCGGTGAAATGCCGAGTGAGTGTTTCCAGTCCCAGGTGATGTCGATCAGTGGTCTTGCAGCTATCAGAAATAGAATGACCATTAAAGGCCATTTATCGGTCTCGTTGAAGCCCCTCAATGACTGATACAAACCACGCACACTGAAAAACTGCGTCAATTATTGTGATAGATACCAATGATATGTCCGCTGGATCCCCTGTTCAAGTGAAATCCCCGGTTCCCACCCAAGGGACTTAATCTTCGATACATCCAGCAACTTTCGAGGCGTCCCATCCGGATAATCGGGATTGAATCGCAACTCTCCATCGAAACCGACGATATCCTTGATCGTCTCAGCCAGCTCCTTGATGGTCAGATCCTCACCGGTACCGACATTCAAATGCTGTTCGCCATCATAGTTCTTCATCATGAACACCAGCGCCTCCGCACAGTCATCCACATGCAGGAACTCCCTCCTCGGCGACCCCGTCCCCCAGATCTCCACATAGTCTTTCGTAACACCTTTTTCGGCCAGCTCTTCGATAAGATCGTCTGTGTAATCCGTGTAATCTGTGGTTGCATTATCCCTGCTCAGATCCTCCAGAACAGCATCATGATCACCATTCCTCATCAGCTTCGCCAGATGAAACTTCCTGATCAGTGCCGGAAGCACATGACTGTTCTTCAGATTGAAATTATCTCCTCTCCCATACATGTTCGTCGGCATGGCGGAGATGAAATCATCGCCATACTGACGCTTGTATGACTCGCACATCTTCATCCCCGCGATCTTCGCGATCGCATACGGCTCATTCGTTGGCTCGAGTTCACCAGTCAGCAGTGCATCCTCCGTCATCGGCTGCGGAGCGAGCTTCGGATAGATACACGACGATCCGAGGAACAGCAGCTTCTTCACGCCATGCTCGTGCGCGGTGTGGATGACATTATTCTGAATCGCGAGATTCTGGTAGATAAACTCACCGCGATAGACGTTGTTCGCATGAATCCCCCCGACGCGCGCAGCCGCGAGAAAGACATAGTCAGGTTTCTCGTTTTTGAAAAACTGCTCGACATCCGCCTGCCGTGTGAGATCCAGCTCTTCGAGCGGCCTGCCGATAAGATTGCTGTATCCCTCGGATTCGAGCCGGCGCCAGATCGCAGAGCCAACCATCCCGGTGTGACCGGCTATATAAATCGTGTCAGATTTTTTCATAGAAATACCTCTGTGTTCCCTGTGTCCTCTGTGTCTGAGGGGTTGGATGCGCAAATGGCAAATCAGTACCCCCGTCGGCGCACCTTCTCCAGGTCCGCGTCGACCATGATCTTCACCAACTCCTCGAATTTCACCTCAGGCTGCCAGCCGAGCTGCTCCTTCGCCTTGCCCGGATCACCGATGAGGATGTCAACCTCGGTCGGCCGGTAATATCGGGGACTCACTTCAACGAGCACTTTCCCGGTCGCCTCATCGATCCCCTGCTCATTCTCCTCCTTCCCCTGCCAGCGGAGGTTGATCCCGAGCTCACGGAACGAAATCTCCGTGAATTCACGAACAGTGTGGGTTTCCCCCGTCGCGACGACGAAATCATCCGGCTTGTCCTGCTGCAGCATGCGCCACATCGCATCGACATACTCGGGTGCATACCCCCAGTCGCGTTTTGCATCCATGTTGCCGAGGACAAGTTTTTCCTGCAGGCCATCCTTGATGCGTGCCGCGGCGCGGGTAATCTTGCGCGTCACGAAGGTTTCGCCGCGCCGGGGTGATTCATGGTTGAACAGGATGCCATTGCAGGCGTAGAGATTGTAGGCCTCACGGTAGTTCACGACGATCCAGAAACCGTAGATTTTCGCCACGGCGTAGGGTGAACGTGGATAGAACGGTGTGGTTTCGCTCTGCGGAATCTCCCGCACTTTCCCGTACAGTTCACTCGTCGAGGCCTGGTAGAATCTCGTCTTCACACCGGTCTCCTTGATTGCATCGAGAAAGCGCAGCGTACCGACGGCGTCCACCTCCGCAGTGTACTCCGGCACTTCGAAGGATACCTTAACATGACTCTGTGCCGCAAGATTATATACCTCATCAGGATCGACTTTCTCGAGCAGACGATTGAGATTGCTTGAATCGGTGAGGTCACCGTAGTGAAGAAACAGACGCTCGTTGTAAACGGACGGATCGTGGTAGAGATGATCGATGCGGCCGGTGTTGAACGATGAACTGCGGCGAATGATGCCATGGACGGTGTAGCCCTTCTCGAGCAGAAGTTCAGCGAGATAAGAGCCGTCCTGGCCCGTAATACCAGTAATAAGAGCGGTTTTCATTGCTATTTGTCTATTATGCGTGTTATCGGTTCATGAAGAGCGATTCTACCATTGAAACACAGAGGACACTGGGGACTCAGAGGAGTCATTTCTTGAAAAAAGCCCCTGTGTTCTCTGGGTTCTCTGTGTTTCAAGGGTTACTTCCGTGCGGTTAATTGCTAAAAGCCGATCTGGAAACCACCACTCAGAGTGGTCGTTTTCCCAAGGTACACATTCGGGACGTACGCCGCGGCATCGGGACCGCTGACGTCCCGGAGGTTGACGGCCGCGAATACGCGTCCGTTGTGCGTGACTTCGTAGCCCGCTTCGAAGCGAATGCTCTGCATCTCGAAGCGCACTTCCTCCATGAACGGTACCTTGATTGCATCCGTCCCCCTGATGTAAGTGACGTCCGGTCCCTTTCGTGCGTTCGTGAATTCAGCCTGCAGCCGAAGCCCGCGAAACGGCTTGACGATGACCGACGCGTACATCTCGTCAGAGTTATCACGGAGATAATGCCCGAGCACGAAGCTGTTGGTCTCAAAGGTCGTCGTTTCGAGGTTGTGCTTGTACGTCATGGGATTCGTGCGAGTGTATTCACCGCGAACGATCACGTTCCGCAGTGGCCAGTTGCTGAGCTGCGCGCCGGCTTTGATGCTGAAGAAGTTGTTGTCGTCCCCCTCGGTGAAACGGCGCGTGTTCAGTTCGTCGAAGAATATCGTTGTGAAAAGATGCAGGTGCCGGATGTTCCGTGAACTGATGTCCAGGAACATCTGAGCATTCTGACCTGTCTTGTTGCCGGCTGCATTCAGGGTGTGGTCGACGGACTTGTAAAACAAGAACGGCACGAGATAGGCCGCCTGCACGCCGATGTCGGAATACACGATGGAGTTACCGAATGATACATGCAGCTGCCGCAGCGGTTTGAACGTGAAGAGATTCGCCGCGAGGTACTTGTCGTGGAAAACTTCACGGAATACACCATCACTGGTATTGTACGAGCGTGTGCTGTCGAGCACTTCCGACACCAGCCACGCATGCACGTAGTTGAATTCAAACCAGTTTGTGGGTGCGAGATGCAGTTTCAGCTGTCCGGGCGACGGGAAACGACCGGAAAAGATGTTCGTCCCGTTGTACCCGCTGCCCCACTGGAAGTGATCTTTCATGATGCCGACCGATCCCCAATCCCAGCCGACAGTGATACCACCGCGCGTCTCACTGTAGTCCTTACCACCTCCGACAGCGCCCTTCGCGGGCGCACCAAATCGCTGGTTCAGGTATTCAGGACGCGTGATCTGCACGTTTTCCTGGTTGTCTCGGAGGCTGGCATAGACTCCCACGTGCTCACCGATATAGCCGAACGCATTGATCCCGTGCCAGCGGTGGTAGAAGCTCTCATTCTCATTCGAGAAATACTGCAGGCCGAGAACCGGAGTCACGCCCAGCCGGAATAGTGAGTCGGCGTAGAATATCCCGGTAGGATAAAACGAAGCCGAAGCCCTGTCGCGGTCTCTGAGCAAATCGATATCGCCCGGCCGGCGCTCATTCGTGCCCTGCTCCAACTGGAAATGGCGAAGATAGAACTTCAGCTCCCCTCGCATCCGCGTCGAAAGCTTGTCCTGCACACTCTGTGCCTCCAGGAGTTTCTGCATGATCAGCTTCCGTGAGTAGGGTTTCACGCTCGTGTTCAGATCGATTACCTGCGCTGAAGCGAGTTCGTCGAGAAACTCATAGAGAGTCGTCCAGGAAATATGTTCCGGTACGTCCTGTGCGTACACGGTATCGTACGAGTGGGTCAACCCTGAAACACAGAGAACCCAGAGAACCCAGAGGATTTTTTTAGGGAAGCGTTTTTGTATGGATCGGAGCATTGGCTGGCGCTATGTTGAGATTGCTGTTACGTGCACAAAATAGGGGGAACACGATGAAGGGAATTGCTCTTCAGAACAGAATCACATCTGACATCATTGAGTGTGCAATCAGAGTTCACAGACGGTTTGGTCCTGGAATGCTGGAGGCACTTTACGAGACCTGTCTTACACACGACCTCGTCAAAATGGGACATACGGTTGAAAGACAACTCCGAGTTCCTGTTGAATATGACGGGATTCTTGTGAACACAGGCTTCAGACTCGACATGCTCGTTGACAAGCTGATCGTCGTCGAACTGAAAGCTGTCGAAACCGTCCTTCCTGTCCATAAATCCCAAATTCTCACCTACTTGAAGGTACTGAAGCTGAACCTCGGTCTGTTGATCAACTTCAATGTCGTCAGACTGACCGACGGAATAAATCGCATAAGACGTTGGGACTAACTGAATCCTCTGTGTCCGCTGTGTCCTCTGTGTTTCAAGGGTAAATTCACTCGTATGTGATTCTGAGGGAAACGACACAAAGGTTGAGGTGATTACCCGCTGCGCGCATTGCGGAAGAATATGTTCACCATGGCCTTCCACAGGTACACGGTATCCGTGCGCCAGGGCGCTTTTTCGTAGGCATCGAGATACCGCCGCTCGGAGTCCATGATCTCTTCCAGCGTTTTGGGCATGTCGGCGTAGAAGGGGGGTACGAGCCCGGGACGGTACTTGATGCGCCGCTGCTTCAGGTCTTCATCGTACAGGCTATAATAGTGTGGGCTCAGGGGGCGAACTCCAACGATCTTCATCTCGCCTTTGAAGACGTTGAGGAACATGGGGAATTCATCCAGCCAGAGCTTGCGCATGAAACGGCCAAGGGTGGTGATGCGAAAATCGTCCTTGAACTTTCCCCCCTCGTCGAGTCCCTCATTCCGATGGATGTACTCCTGGAGGTACTCGGCGAATGGATACATGGTGCGCATCTTGTAGACGCCGATGAGCTTACCGTCCTTGCCGATACGGTTGAGTTTGACGAGGGGACCGTATGTCGGACTCTTATCAAAAACCGGTTCCTTGATCTTCCGCGCGGCGAAGTACATGCGTCCGTTGGAAGCGGTATCACCGAGCAGTTCGAATCCGCATGAATAGAGCCGACCCAGGGTCTCGGCACGCGACATGACGCGGTTGTTTCCTCTTGTCAGGAGAAAATAAATTCCTTTTGTGAATGCCAGCTTGGGAAACACACGCTTGAAGGCGTAGTCAAGGGGGTAGTAGAGGTAATTGAATACCGGCGGATATTTCCCGAGAAGCCGTTTTTTGCGCTGTTCCTGTGTCTCAACACAGTTGATAAAAATTCCACCAGCCGGCAGACGTTCGTTGACGGATTCGAAAAACTTGTTGACGTACTGGATGTCGTTGATGCGATGCAGGTTTACGATATTCCGGTAGACATCAATCGGTTGAGCGAGGATATTGAATCGCGTGGTCGTGGAGATGAAGAGCGTCTGGCCGGGATGGTCACCCAGGTGAAGACGAATGAATGAAAATGCCGCTTCACCCGCCTCATCGACGATGGAATCATGGAGCCCCTCATCGATCCGCCACTCCTGTACCGACCGCTCGACTTCCGACTCGAAATCCAGGCGTGGCTTTTCGCGCATGGTGTCGCGAAGCCGGCTCGCCGCAGTCAGTTCGCGATCAAGCGTATACACATAGGTCGCGAGCAGCTCAAATGCTGTCGTGAACACCATGGCGCCGATGAGCACGACACGTGAATAATCGATGCCGCCGTAAAGGATGATGGCCGTGACCACGAGCAGCAGAATCACATTCGTGCGGAACACTGCTATCGTGGCCTCGTTCATGCTCATCTCGCGCTTGAGCTGGAATTTCCGGCCAAGGAGAGATCCGATCAGCCAGACAGCTGAAAACACCGCGATAGGCGTGCGGTAATCCACGATGAACTCTGCCAGGTTGTGTCCGCGGAAGAGCGCGGTCAGGTAGAACGCGGCTGCGATAAATAGCGCATCGAAGCCGACAAAGAACAGGTACTTCTGCAGTCTGCTCATGGCTTCGCTTCAACCGGGTTTGAGCCGTAGGTCACGATGAAATCTGCCAGCCACGCAGTGACATCATCCTTGTCTGCCTGCATCTCCATCGCACGATCGCGCCAGTTCTGTCTTTCTTTGATATCCGACACGATTGTTTCAACTGTCTGCCGCAGCTTCTGTGTATCACCAGTGGAAATACCGACAGTCAACTGGTACGAATGTTCTAGTTCTGCAAGATACCCGAGCTTCCCTACAAAATCATTGTACCGAACAGACGGCGTACCGAGAACGGCTGCCTCGGCCGCCATGGTCTGGCTGTCCCCGGCATACAGATCCGCAAAATAGAGTACGTGATGGATATCACGGGGATGAACCGGCAGCTTGTAGGCTTCCAGCGCCGGATCAAGCTGCTTCTCCGAATTCACGAAAACCTTTCCATGCTTCTCAAGGATGGCAACCAGGTCCAACGCGAGCTCGGTGCTGATGCCGGACTTCCCAATATCATGGTGAGCTGAGAGTGAGGAAAAACGAAGCAGGAAATACCGTTCAGGAGATCCGAGATAGTCTTCGACAACAGAGCGGTCAGGCTTGAAATAGTCCGAACGGAGGTAGGCCAGTTCATGGTAGCCGTCATAATGAACAGTCTTTTGCCCCCATTTCCCGGGGGAACAGCTCCTGGGCGCAACGATCACCGAGGCGAACGGATAGCCGATCGCCGTCGAACTGGAAATGACATCGAAATCATCTTCATTGACGATGACTGAGGGAATTCCGAGCAGCCAGCCTGCATGGGCAATAATAATTGGTGTACCTACGAGAATATCCGGACGCAGTCTCTTTGCGAGCCGAAAAAAACCAAGCTCCTTGCGGACAAACTGTCCGAGGAAGGCCCACTTCCCTTTCCTTTCACCTCCGGTACGAATACGGTGCCACGATACCGGGACTTCCTCCGGATCAATGAGCTTTTCAAGCACATCCTTTTCATTGTAGGAAATGTGTACCTCGTGCTCATCGCGCAGTCTGTTTACGACATGCTTGAAAAGATGATAATGCGCAGGATGGGCGAGGTGGATCAGTATTCGCATCAGTGGATCAGTTTCATCCTCTGTAACCGGAAGCGGACTGCATCACCGAGCGTCGGAACGGAATTATACGACGCATGGACTTCGTCATTTCTTTTCATCACCATCTCGCCCTGTTCAATCCTCTCAAGAGCGTGAAGCATGGCCCGTGGAGCGACCTCGTAGTTCTTTTTTACCAGTGACGCAAACGTCTCGTGATCATCAACGCGAAACTGTTCCTGGTATACGATATCCCCTGCATCGATGGCATCCGTTACCCAGTGAATGGAAACACCTGTCTCCGCCTCCTTCCGGTACAATACCCAGAAGGGGGTGAGCCGCCCCCTGTTTTTCGGCAATAACGCATTATGTCTGTTGAGAACGCCGATGGATGCTGCCTCGAGAATCTCTTTTCCTACAATATTCTGGCTCTGGTGGATAATGATGTCAGGCTTTTTCTCTCGTATCCAGGTTCTGACAGCCGAATCCTTCAGCGAATACGCATGAACAACATCGATACCTCTCGCCTGCACAAACGCTGAGAGAGGCAGCTTCTCAGTATTCTGCCAGGACATTGGCATTTTCTTGCGCAGCCAGTACGTTCCTTTCAACAGAACATTTTTTGAATAGAACAGGGGTCCCATGATGAACAGAAGCGCAATGAGATACCCGATTTTCGAACGCTTCTTGCCGATGCGCATTCTGTCCCCCCGCGCTACAACAACCCCCACGACGTCATTCTGCCGCTCCCGAATGATCTCCTTGATGAAATCAACCGTGAACGCGGGATCATCCATTGTGATGATCAGTATTCTCATTGCGCATCATGGTATGCGGATACATATGATGCCATCGTCATTGACGTGAAGTTCCTCTCACGGAAGTACGTGAGCTGAGTTTCATAGAGGGGAAGCCCGGCAGGACCGAGATTCTTCAGTTTCAGACGGCGACGGATTCGGTCACCGAGTAGATGGGACAGAAATGAATCTGTTCTGCGATGGACGCTGAATTCCTCATCGCTTTCGTCGATGAATTCATTAGGATGCGTATCAAACACGATCGGCTTTCCTGTCCTAGCTGCCTCAATAGCAATCAAACCCCGTATCAGACGTGTCTGAAACGGAAAAATCCGCATTGTCGTACTCAGGTAGGGAAAAAGAAATGCAGAAAGCGGTACTTCGATCAGGGGCAGATCACCAGCTATATGGAGTCCTTCGGAATGGACACGATACGGCCTCCTTGGGGCTCGCAGCCACTTGAGCTTCTCTCGACCACCGAAGGAGAGGAAAAGATCGAAGCGCTGTGACGCGACGGAACTATCGTAAAGGTAGCCCGTTTTCAACAGGGCTTCTGCCGTGTACCGATTCACGCGCAGCGCTGGTGCACGAAAGCCGACTACTTCTTCCCCGGAAATATCCTCGAGGATCTTTTTTGTGCGCGACATGGCTTCAACCTGCTGATCGTAATTCAAACGATCCAGTGCTTCATCTGGCTCATGTGAATATGCATGGCTCGCCACTTCGTGCCCATGCGGAACAATCATCTGCACCACTTCGGGGAAACGCTCGGCAATATATCCTGTGAAGAAGAATGTACTCTTGATCCCGTGCCTGTCGTAGAGTTCGAGAAGCCGGGGCATACCTTCTTTCAGAACACGCTCGCCGGTTTCATCCCTCAGACGATTATGATAAATCGAGTGCGTTTCGACATCATTTGTCCAGAGACACACTCTAGCCATGGTGATTCAATACGGTAGAGAGTGCCACGGCCATCCAGGCGTTGGACCAGCGCATATACGAGATACGGTTTGTGTACCAGGGGAATTTCTGATAGTAGAAATATCCGCGCCTGTCCTGCATCTCGCGGATCGTGTACTCCGGGATCACTCTGGCGAAGTCGCGGTATTTATCGAACATGCTGAACGTTACGATGCCCTGTGCCTGGTTGTGAATCTCCACCGGCCATTCCTTCGGCAGCCGCCATTTCGATCTGCCGTCTTCGAAAAACTGGTCATTGCGATAGAACGTCAGTCCCTTCCGCACAGCATCCTCCCATTCCGGCTTCCGTATCCCGGTCAGCCGCATAATTTCTTCGATCGATTCGATCACGTACCCTTGGTGAAAATCGATCTGCACCCGTTCCTTTCCGGAATCGAGATCGAGACTGTAATTCCACCGCCCGTCAAACTGCTGACGATTGACTACGAAATTGACTGCCGATTCGATCAGAGCCAACAGATCGTCACCCCGAGTAGTCCGCCGAAGTCCCGCGTCGAGGGACGAAGGCGCGGCGTATCGAGGGGCCGTAGACCCCTCAGAGCTGCTTAAAACATTCACATATCGTGCAAGTAGCTCCGCCCCCAGCAGCGATGCATTGTAACATGCATCCTTCATGACCGGCGTGTACGAGATGCAGACACCTGTCTCATCTTCATAACGCGGTAGTTGGTTCAGCACGAAGTGAACGGCGCCCTCCATCACCTCGATCACCCGTTCATCGCCTGAGCTGTGGTAATACTCATGCAGTCCTTTCGCCACAAAGCCCGTCACGACGACAGAAGGTTCGTATGCTCCGAGATGCTTCACCGGTGAGGCCCATGGGAAGTTGTATCCCCAGCAGTAGCTGCTGTAGCCTTTCGAAGGATGCTCCCGAAGCCACGTGAACAACTTCTCGGCTTTTCTGAGGTATTCCTGGTCTCCGCTCTGTTGATACAGCAGGCTGTACGCTCGCAAAAAAAGGCCGACTCCCTTGGGATTGCGGCCTTTTCTGACGCCCAGCAGAGGACGGATGTTCAGCGGATTGCGCTTCTGGAACTGTATGGCGAGAACCGGCCCCCACTTCCCCAGCCAGTGAAACGGGAGGGGAGAGTTGAGGGTGTCGTAGGGGTCATAGCCAGCGTAGTCCTCCGACTCTGCATACCGCAACAACCTCGCAAGCGCCTCTTCGATCATACGGAGCTTAACAGTACAGAACGAGAAATAGACCTTGAGACACAGAGAACTCAGGGGACACAGAGGCTTTTTCAGTTCGCATTTCGATAAAGCCTCTGGGTCCTCTGAGTCCTCTGTGTTTCAAGGTTTCCTGTTCCTGCTGCATCGATTACAGATGAACCATCTTTCTTTCCCTGATTGACTCGAGGACAGCAAATGTCGCCTTCGTCGACAGATAAATTTCCTCGAACGGGATAGGCGCGGGTTTGCCCTGCTCGATGCACTCGACGAAGGCCTTCAGCTCCGCAGCGTGACCCTTGTCCTGCTTCTTGAGTTTGCTGCGCTTTTTCTTCTGGCCGTACACTGTCATCTCACGGAAGTCGTCGATGACCACGGAGACTCCATGGCAAAATACTTCGATATACTCCTTCGGGAGTTTCTTGCTGCCGTTGGAGAAGTAGGAAATCGTCGCCGAACTGCCGTTGGCGAACCCGAGACTGATTGAGACGGTATCCCGCAGATTTGCACCTGACGAGGTTTCATGCGCAGCAACGGAGACAATCTTCGAACCCGCGATGTACATGGCGAGGTCGATGAAATGGCATGCCTCGCCGATGATGCGTCCGCCGCCGACGTCGGGGTCATGCACCCAATGCTCTGGTGGAAGGATGCCGGCGTTGATGCGCATCTGAATGGCCTTCGGCTGATCGTCGCGGAACATGCGTTTCACTTCCATCACATGCGGCGCGAATCGCCGATTGAAACCGAGCATCAGGCGGGACGAACCGTTCTGATACTCCTTGGCAATTTCTTCCAGCTCCTCCGGTCTGAGCGTCAGCGGTTTTTCTACGAACACGTCCTTCCCGGCGCGCAGCGCTCCGAGCACATAGTGCGCATGCGTATCGTGCCTTGTCATCACGAATACTGTATTGACCGCATCGTCTGAAAGGATTTTCCCGATATCATCCGTCGCATAGGAGAATCCATACTTGTCCATCACATACCGCGACGTATTCCCGTGCCGCGTCGAAATCCCGACGAAATCAACAAGTTCCTTCAGGTTTGGCAATATCATGTTTTGAGCGAAAGATCCAGCACCAATGAACGCGGCCTTCACCCCATGCGCCCTTTGCTCTTTGCACTTTGCACTTTGCACTCCATTGTACACAGTGCTCTCTATTTCCCGGTCAATATCATATTTGAGCAAAACCGCACAATAATGCTCGGACCTGGAAAGTATCATGTCATACGCTTCCTTCGCGCGTTCGAGCGCGAATTCATGCGTAATGAGCGGTTCGATGTTGAGCCTGCCCGCTGCGAGCAGATCGAGATAGGCCTGCATGTTGCGCTGCTCTGTCCAGCGCACGTACCCGACCGGATAGTCAATGCCTTTCTCTTCATACTGCGGATCGTAGCGGCCCGGACCGTAGGACGAAGACATACGCAGGTCCAGTTCCTTCCTGTAGTAGTGCTTCCGCTCGAAGCCCGTCGGCACGGCGCCAACGATGACGACCTTTCCTTTCTTTCGGCACAGTTCACCGGCAAGGTTAACCGGCCCGAGCGAGGAAGTGCCGGCAGTGATGATAACTGCATCCGTGCCGATGCCGCCGGTCAGGTCCAGCACCGCTGAGGTTATCCCCTCCATCTCAGCGTGGTAGGAATACTCGAAACCGCAGCGCTTCGCCAGTTCCACCTGCTGCGGATCGAGATCGATGCCGATAGTCCGGCAACCCTGGGCGGCAAGAAACTGCATGGTCAGCTGTCCGATCAAACCGAGACCGACTACCACGACGGACTCCCCGAGACGCACCTCCGCCTGGCGCACGCCCTGCATGGCAATGGAAGCAATAGTGGCGAGTGCCGCGTGACGGGGATCCGTGCCCTCGTGAACTTTCGCGCACAGGTTCGTTCCCACGGACAGTACTTCGGCATGGGCAGCGTCAGCACCGCCACAGGCGACCAGGTCGCCCACATGTATGGCTGATACATCATCCGTCACTTCGATGACGCGTCCCATCGCTGTGTACCCGAGCGCTGCGTAAGCCTCGAGCTTGTTCATGACGAGATCGTAGGTATCCCGAAGGCCGGAACTCTTTGCGAGCTCTATGACCTGGCGAACTTCTTTCTGGCGAGATTTTGCTTTGTCGATGTATCCCTTTCGCGCATCGGAGACCGTCTTGCCCTCCGTACCGCCGGAAATCACGGAATACATTGTCCGCACGAGGATCTTTCCAGAAGATGGAACCGGCTGCGGGACATCCATCACACGCATTGTGCCGTTCTTGAGATTTTGCGTGAGCTGTTTCATATCAATGAGTCTCTATCCACCGCTGACGCCAGATGCGATAGGAAACGAGCGAGTAGAGAATGGAGGAGTTATCGTTGACGCCGGCGATGTGTTCATCGGCCAGCGCGATGATGTTGTCTGTGTTGAAATGCGGCATCCCTCCGAAGTAGTCGATCTGCAGCAGGTCATCCAGTTTCTGTCGATCAGAAAACACGCTGCGCAGCGGCATCCCGAACCCCGCCTTCCTGCGGTTCAGGATGTAGTCGGGGAGGAGTCCCTTCATCGCATCTTTCAGAATGCGTTTCGAATTGCCGAACGAAGAGAGCTTGTATTCCACCGGGAGCGAGAGCGCGAATTCGACCAGGCGATGGTCCATGAAGGGCACGCGGCCTTCCACGCCGTTCGCCATGCACATCCTGTCGAGATAATTCAGGTTCTTGACCAGGAAGTTCTTTATCTCGAACTGCGTCAGCGCTTCGAACGGATCGTCCGCGTTCTCGAAGTACGGGGTGATGTACTGCAGCGGATTGTTCCCACCATTTACCACAGACCGAGAACGTTCATAATCGCCGACGATGGAGTATAGGCCATACTTGCTGTTGCCATAGGTCTCGTAGCGCCCCAATTTGACGAGAAACCGTTTATACCCTTTTGCGCGGCCTTTTCCGGGTTGCAGAGTTGCAAGGCGCGCAGTCAACAGTTTCCTGACGGAGGCGGGCAGCCTGTCCATGTATCTCGAAAGTAGTGTCAGCAGGTGTCCGCCGTAACCGAGAAATAGTTCATCGGCGCCCATGCCCGATAGGAGAACCTTTGACACACTGGCCGCATTTTTCGTGATCAGGTAGGACGGGATCTGTGAGCCATCCGCGATCAGGTCGTCGCCGTAGTAAACTGATTCCGCGATGAGGCGCTCGTCCGTCTGGTCGAAGCCGATATCGTAGAAATGGGTACGCAGCCCCCAGTCCTGCGACAGACGCTCAGCGAAGTACCCGTCCGAGCTGGTTCCCTCTCTTTTCAGATCAGTCTGTGACTTCCGAGCGCAGTGATGTTCGACATCACCGCGCTCCCGAAGGAAGTATGCGATAGCGGAGGAGTCCAGGCCACCGGAGAGGAAGGTTCCGATCGGGACGTCAGCGATGAGGCGGTCCTCCACGGCATCTCGCAGGTGTGCGCGAAGACCGGCCACTGCATCGTCATATGAAGCTACACGAATCGCGGAGTGATCCGGCCTCCAGTAGGTATGCATGGAGACAGAACCGGAACTCAGGTCATACTCCAGATACGATCCCGGCGGCAGACGCCTGATCCCGGCATATGGCGTGCTGTCCTCAGGAAAGTACTTGAAGACAAAATACGAGCGCAGGTCATCCGTGTTCTCCGATATTTCGAACCCCAGTTCCGGGAACACTTTCAGCTCGGATCCGAAGTACAGGTCACCGTCATGCAGAGCGTAGTACAGCGGCTTCACACCCAGACGGTCACGGACCAGGTACAGCTTCCCCTCGGTCTGCGCAAAACACGCAAAGGCAAAATCACCTTCAAGAAGCGGGATGCATGAAGGCCCCATCTGACTGAAAAGTCGGAGAAGTACCTCCGTGTCCGTACCGGAGCGGAGGGATTCTCCGAATCCCATGGATCCAGCCAGCCGACCGAAATTATAAATCTCTCCGTTATAGACGATGTGATGGGCATCATCACTTGTACGCATCGGCTGGTGACCGCGCTCACTCAGATCAAGGATGCTCAGCCGCGTGTGGCCCAGACGTATAAAGCGGTCACGATCCCGGATGCTTTCATCACCACTGTCGTCGGGACCGCGGTGACCGAGTGACGAAACCCCGCTCTCAATCTGTCGATCAGATTGAGAAACTGATCCGTAGAGTCCGCACATCAGCTGTCGTGCTGCAGAACATGGTCAAACACGGCAGAAAGGCGATTCACCATGTGATCCAGGGTGAACCCTTCCTCGTAACGCTTGCGCGACATCTCCCCCATTTTCATACGCAGAGATTCATCCTTTAGAAGCATCTCGATTGCCTCAGCAACCGCCTCGGCGCTTTGCTTCTCAACCAGGAAGCCGTTTTCGCCATGTACGACCGATTCTGCAATCGCCGCGTGGTCCGTCGTAATAATGGGAAGCCCCGCCGCCATCGCCTCTACGATTACCCAGGGATGTCCTTCGTATGGATAGTATGTCGGGAATACAAAGATGTCGGCATTCTCCAGCAGTTCCTTTTTTGCATCCCCGGCGACATTTTCCATGATAGTAAAACATTCCCTCATGGATTCCTGCTGCGAAAGCATCGCTTCCTTCGTCTCTGGATCCTGCCAGTTGCCGGCCGCGATGAAACGTACATTTCTATAAGCACCATGGACCAGACGAGCCGACTCCATGAACTCCATAATTCCCTTCGTTGGAATGAAATTCCCCAGGTACAGAACCGTTACGGTGTCCGAACCGTTATTCTGTCCCGGACGGAAACCGTAGTCCCCACCATTCGGCACGACATGAACCCTCTCGAGTGGGATAATGCCTTCATACATGCCCCTGAGGTTTGTCCCGAGAACAATCTGCGCGTGAATGCGGGGATGAACGACGTGGACGATCCATCTCATCACCGGTCCGAGCGACTCATACCAGGCACGAAATCTTCCTCCACGCAGGTGAAATACCACACGAGCACGAAACAGCCTGGCAAGCAGGACAAATGGGATGTCACGCAGATATGCAATGGTAGTCTGGGCGCATAGAATGTAAACGATGCCAGGCCGGTGCCTGCGCAGTAGCTTCGCAGTCCTTGCATACTGCCGAAGAGCCACCAAGACATTCTGCACATCGAATTTGCCGAGCGTCTCGATGCCACGCGGATCCGATGTGTCAAGGTGAATTATTCCATACCTCTCCCGCAGAGATGAATTCAACAGAAGAGAGGTTGCGACTGCGGGACCGATATACGGGGGAGGGATCTTGCCAAACAGCAGTACCCTGGTCTCAGGTACTGGCATCACTCTCTTCTCTGAAATCATGATTAAGAACGATTCCCATGAGACCGAAAACGAGGTACAGCGTATCCGGCATAGCGGATGGTGTTGTTCCCACTGCGGAGAGGATCCATATTGGCGCCAGCGACAGCACGGCAGCACCAAACATACGATAGGACGTGTCCTTGTATCTCCGCCACGCCACGAGCGAAGTTACCGTGACATCCTTTGTCAGGCGCAAAAAGACAAGGAATCCGATCCATCCATATGCGAAAAGCCAGTAGAAATAATCGCCATGCGGGCCTATTCGTATTTTCGTTCCGAATAACTGGTCCATGGTATTATAATCATTCGTAAATACTTCTATCCCCTCATCCCATCTGTCTACACGACCATTCATGGCATAATGGTAGCCCTTTTCTCCCTGCAAAACATCAAACTCATACTCGGATCTCGCCAATAACTCATCTGTTTTCGATTCGAAGAGGGAAGTCTGTGAGAATATGACCATGGCAAGTAAAAAGACTGCGAGAATTCCAAAGGAGCCCCTTTTTCCGGCAGCATATACAAAAATGGCAACGATGCTCATGATCTGGGACATCAGGATTCTGCTGAGCGTTACAAGACCCATGAATATGTAGCTCACAAATCCCAGTGCCACGTAGCGGTCCCTGCTTTTCTTTCTGCCGGGATCAGCAAGCAGGATCATCAGAGCTACTAATCCAATATATGTACTTGTCGCAAAGACGCCGTAATTTCCATACACACCTTTGACGAGCGTGACGTCTTCCAAATTCACGACCTGCAAACCAAATGCTCCAGGACCGATCACAGTAATCGCGAAAATCTGCGCCATGGGAAAGACGGTTGCAATGAGCGAAGCATAGGCAAATTGCTTCACGTCACTGTAATTCGTAAAGATCCTGGGGAACACGATGAATGCGTACACACCGTTCGCAAAGCGAAAGATCTGCTTCGCATACAGGTAGATGAATCCGAGCTGCTCCTCCACGACCACGACATAGGCCGAGGACAGTATCAACCATATCAGCGGAACCAGCACGATCCCTTTGCGCGCAACCTTCTCCCTGCTCCCCGAACTCATGAGATAAATAATGGATACAAGCGGAAAAAGCAGACCCGCTATGTCTGTCATCCGTATCGGACCGATGAGATTGACGCTGTAGAATGCCGCGATGATAGTACGGAGTGCGATAAAGTAGAGGACAAACCGCTTCATCCGTGAGCACCTGCGTCCCCGGCCGGAACACCTGCGAAACTCCATTTCTTCAGAAAATGAGACGCAAAATCACAGAACCAGCCGATGTATATCATCAGGATGACCGGGTACATATGCCGGCTGGTCATCACGAACAGCACGGCCTGAGCAGCATAGCCCAGTGCGGGAAGCCACAACCACAGGCACCAGGGTTGCCGAAATAGAACGAGCCGATGCAGAAGCATTAGGAGGGCCGGGACGTAAAACAGCAGGTACACCAGATCTTTCAAGGTGTCGCCCCGGACCGGGTAATATGAGAAGGGAAGAAACACTTTCAACTTCACTGCGACCGACTCAGCGAGCCGCATTGGGTCACTGCGGATCCAATCCATAGCTTCGCGAGAAAAATAGGCTTCCCTCTCGAGCTCAGTCATCCTGTCCAGAATCTCATACTTACCTTCATTTTGCAGAAAGTAAACGATTTCGATGCGGTCGATCGATTTTTCAGGAAAATTCTCTATGAAATCATCCGTCAACGTGATAACAGCGAACCGACTACCGCCGGTTGATATCACGAACGTATCGTACACCGTCCAGTTCCGTATGAGCCAGACACTAACCACAAGCATGATACCAATAGAGACATGCAACCCGACTCGCCAGTTCATGCTGATCACAACTGCCAGCAGCAACCCTACGACGGCAAACAGGGCCGTATATCGGGTGAGGATGGCAAGGCCAAGCAGCATCCCAGCAAGAATGCTGTACCAGGCATCCTTCCTCTTGAGAAGGATGACTATGCCCGCCAGGATGAGCACCATCATGACAACAGCCTCATCAAATGAAGCCGATTTCAGCAGATTCATCGGGAAGAGGAATACCAGGCCCATTGCCAGGTAACCCGGAACGGGCCCGGCTCTTCCCCTCACGATCAGAAACGCGAACCAGGCGATCAGGCTCGTGAGCACGGAAAACAGAACAATCGGGATCAGCGGCCCCCAGCTTCTGATGGTGTGCAAGGCGTAGATGAGATATGGATACACCGGAGGCCGATACGACCGGGACTCCAGCGCAACGACACCAGAGAGACTTTTCTGCGGGGGAACCTGATACTCGCCGTCAGTAATCGATGAGATGTAATCATCCCATGTGTACCCTATTGCAAGCTCCCACTGCCCGTTCAACTGCTGCATCACGTTCTGATAAAACAGCAGCATTGCCACAATCTTTATAACCGTAGCGATCGACAGCAGGCATGCGACCCGACATTGTGATGAACGAAGCATATTCAGGCCCGGTCAGCTGCGCTGATCGCTCTCATACAATTCGCTGACAATATACTTCGGCCTTCCTTTTACCTCGAAAAATATCCTGATGATGTACTCGCCAAGCACGGAGAGAGAGAATAAAATCACCCCGCTGAACAATACGATCGCAGCGAAAAGCGCGGTGAATCCCTCAGGGACAGTACCGTAAATGAGTTTTTTCAGCAGGACGGAAAACAGATAGAGCCCTGCGCCGGCCATGCTCACACCACCAAGGATTCTGATGAGCCGAACAGGCGCAGTCGAAAAATTGAATATGCCATCGTATGCCAGTTTAAAGAGCCGACGGAAGGTGTATTTTGATTCTCCGTGCGCCCGTTCCGATCTGTCGTACTCATACCCGACCTGCCGAAATCCCACCCACGCGCGCATTCCCCTGAGAAAGCGGCTCTCTTCCGGCATAGCGTTGAGAATATCGACGACCCTTCTGCTCAACAGGGCGAAATCCCCCGCATCAACAGGGATCATCGTGTCAGACATCGTCTTCAAGAGCCGATAGTAGATGAAATACAGGGCTCTCTTTCCGATGCTCTCCTTCCTGTTACGCCGCACAGCATATATGACGTCATACCCCTCCTTCATTCTCTCAATCATGGGCAGCAGGAGTTCCGGTGGATCCTGCAGATCGCCGTCAATGATCAATGCCCCGGCAGCACCTCGCGCGTGCTCCAAACCCGCAGTGACGGCAGTCTGATGTCCGAAATTTCGAGACAGCACGACGATTCTCCCTGCCGTGGTCGCGACCAGGTTCTTAAGCTCCTCCACGGTGCGATCACTGCTTCCGTCATCCACAAACACGAACTCGATCGCATATGGCGCTTCGTCGACAAGGCGGGATAATCGATTTACCAGCTCTGGAACATTTTCCTCTTCATTATACAGCGGAATGACGATTGAATACTCCGGATAGGTTCTCATTCCTTTCGCTCCTGTACTCCATGTCCGTTCGTATAACGCAAGTACCATTCTGTAAACGCTTTCATTCCAGCCTGAAAATCCGTGCGCGGGAGAAAGCCGTAATGCGTTTCCATCTTTGATGAGTCGGCATAGGTCTGCAACGGCTCACCCTGTTGCTCATCAACGTATTCCACAATCGCTTTCTTCTCCAGCAACGCTTCGAGCGTTAGCACAATACTGTGCGTGCTAACCGGCTGACCATACCCAATATTGTAAATAGTATGCTCCCCAAACGAAGATGCCGTGTTTGCTGACTTATTCTTATAGTCCTCATACAACCGCCTCAAACCTTCCACGACATCATCAATGAAAGTGTGGTCCCTTCTCATATTTCCATTGCCACGCAATCGAATAGTCTCCCCTTTCATGATCTTGTCAGCGAAGAGGTAATATGCCATGTCAGGACGGCCCCACGGGCCGAATACGGTAAAAAAACGCACACCGGTCATGACCAATCGATTCAGGGAGGAGGCTGCGTAGGCGTACAATTCATTTGCACTTTTCGTCGCAGCATAAATGGACAACGGCCTGTTTACAGGAAGATCCTCCGTATACGGGACGACCTTGCTGTCTCCATAGACGGAGCTCGAGGACGCGTATATGATATTTCTCACATTCTCGCTGACGGCCGCCTCTACCATGGTCGCGAAACCTAGTATGTTGTTATGCACATACTTCAGCGGTTTCTCCAGGGAATGGCGCACACCTGCTTGGGCTGCCAGGTGAAATATCAACGAAACATCATGATCCCTGAGAATCTGTCTCATGTTATCCTGATCACAGATATCTGCCCGATAGAATCTATAATGGCCGTCAGGGCTCACTGCCGTGCCATCCCGGACGGGATCTGTGCTAATACCACTCCACGCGAGGCGATCCAGTTTCATATTTGTATCGTAATACGAATCCAGGTTATCTACACCGACAATCTCACCGCCATATTGCGTGAGCATGCGGACAACATGCGCACCAATGAAGCCTGCGCTCCCGGTTACAAGGACGTTCACTTCAGGTTCTCCAATTCTTCCAATACCGAATCACTTATGATCTGCACACTCTTGTTAATACTCGCATGATCCCTGATAAATGCGACGGCGGTTTTTCCCACCTTATAAACTCGCTCAGGGTCGTCCAAAAGCTGCAAGAGGAGCGCCTCGACTGAATCAAGATCCGAAAAACTCCTTACATACCCATTTACACCGTCCTGTATCAGGTCCACGTGAGCGTTGGCTTTGTCCGAAACTATACATGCAAGACCAGATGCCATCGCCTCGTTCAGTACCAGGCCCCAGATATCATAGTGCGTTGGAAACAGAAAGATATCCGATGCGGCATAGTAGTGGAGAATTTCTTTGTATTGTTTGTAGCCCACGAAGCTGACAAATGTAGCGACTCCAAGCGAAACCGTCAGTCGCTCCAAGCTGGGTCTCTCCTCACCGTCGCCCACGATAGTTACGAGGAAATCACTTCTTTTCTTTGCGAGCCGCGCAGCGAGATGGATTACCGCCTGCGCATTCTTTCGCTTATTCAAGTATCCAGTAAACAACAGGCGCTTCACTACTCTATTCTCATGGATTTGTCTTCTCTCCCCGAGAGCTTCAAATACTCTCGTATCTATATTCAGCACGCCCGTTTCGACTGGTGTGCGGCCACCGAAGGGAAGACTGACGACATATTCCCTGCTTTTGGAGCCGCTAAGCAGCATTTTTCGAGCCTGCCGTGTCATCAGCCCACGTATGAGACCTACGGGTACCCCTGTGACACCATTCGGACCCGCAATCGTCTCAGCCATGATCATCATTCCTCGGTTCGTGAGATGACAATACATTGCTGCCTTTGCCGTGGCAAGGGAGAACCCGTTCCCTATTATGACATCCGGACTGAAACGTACCAATGCCCTTGTAAAACCGGGATAAAGGCGAGGTGCACTTTTCCTGATACGTTCGTCAAGAAAATACGCTTCATGCTTCAGTTCACTGTCGTCATACACCCACATTCTCTCACGGTAGCCTCGTGCTCCGTACACAACAATAAACCGTATTGAATTTCTTTCAAACTCCTCACTCAGGAGATTGAATTGCGGGATTCGGTAGGGATTCGGAATATTCGTCACAAGGAGCGCGCACCGCTTACGCCGGATGGCTCTCGCGCCCGCATTCGTCTTCATAGACGCGATCGGATTCTTCTTCATCTCTCTCAGTTTAGAATTAACTCCGCTGACAGGCATAAGCCTGCAATCGACTTACTGATTTTTCCTTTTTCGTGTCATTCATATATAATTACACCTGTTTAATATCAAGCTTTCAGCAGTATAATTTTATACGATAGTCTAAATGGTTTCCAAAAACCTGGTTCTTCAGCTTGCCCAGACGAAATAGCGAGGGAGCCGACTTTTATCATATCCACATGATTTGCCATAGTGTTATACAATACTTACCTCCTAATTCCGATCAGCCTTGGTGGATTACCAAAGTAGATTCCGTTTTCGACACAAACAAATCCACGCATAATAATCGTATTCGCTCCTATCAAGGCACCTTCTGCAATCTGCGATCCCCTTAGTATCGCGCAACCTCTTCCAACTCCAGCACCTCGTGCGATGGCTACTTTTTGTACAATATGGCCTTGTCGGTGTGGGATTATTCCTCTCTTTATCTCGTGATCACTATCTCTGATACTTACGTATTCAGCGATTCCGACATACTCTCCAAGATGAACGAGTTCCCTCGCACTAATTAGTATATCCTGAGTAAGCTGGACGCTGTTCTCCAATCTAATTATACCACCAGGAACTGTTTCTAAAGTAATCCTATATCCAATGCTTACATCATCACCAACAACTATCGATTTATATGCAAGTGACCGAAAGACCGGCCATTGTTTACATTTTAAGCGCTTACCGACTTTACATCCATAAAGACTCAAATACAACTTCAATATATAGCCACGGACATACCATATTTTTACTCTGGCTACCCCCAACAAACCCAGGATCAGTTTAACCACTCTGCTCATGCTTCGCGTCTGTACTTTACTAGCTCTATCTTGAATCCCAGGCGCTCGAAGTTACGCTCTGCGTTACAATTATTTACGAGACGCTCACCTTCGAATAAGCACACCTTACGACTGCGCCACCAGTTCATCAATTGTCTCGTCATCTCATCACCGATCCCACGCTTACGATATGGTTTTCGCAGCATCATCGCCTCCCAGTAGCCGATCGCCTTTGCTCCGAAGTAAGGAGGAGTTATTCGGATGCTACCGTAACTGAAGCCCACGATCATTCCAGCATCAACAGCTACGATGATTTGAGCATATTTCCCTAGAATTTTTTCTACTGATTTAATCCATAAAAACTCCCCGCCCTCAACAAGCGGAAGCGACAAACCGAATTCCATTTCTGACGCATAGAGTTCTCGGAACAGTTCGGCTACCTGTGATAGACGTTTATCTCCGGGTTCTATCGGAAATATCTCAATATCTGAATGACTCATGATGCCTTTATAGGCTTCATGGAACCAAGAAAGCCCTCGACAGTCGACATTGACTCTGGATCGGCCTCACTAAAATTAACTTCTACGAAATACTTATCCTCAATTTCAGAAATCATTACCAAAAACTCCATGGAATCAAGCAGACCTGAAGCCATGATATCATAATCATGTGTGACATCCGGCTGAGGTTCACCTAGCAACGCTGCCTTCTCATGAAGCTTTGTCGTGATAAACTTTTTTATATCAGAAGCAGGGATCATTTTAGAAACTCCAATAAGTGGTTACGGTCAATTTTACCATTGCTGTTCAGTGGAAACACTTGCAGTACCCGTATCTTAAGTGGGACCATGTACTCAGGAAGTGTTTCTCGGCAATGCCTGATTATCTCTGAGTCTGTGACAGATGGATCATCATGGAAAGCCACAACGCCCTGAGCGATGCTATCGCTGAAAGGCCAAGCGATTACCACAACTTCGCCACGTATCCGCTCCTTTATGCATGCTTCGATCTCCGACAGTTCCACGCGATACCCCCGCAACTTGATCTGTGAGTCATGGCGACCAACAAAGCGTATGACATTTCCATCACCAACTTGAACCAGATCACCAGTTCTGTAATATTTATTTTTTTCGTATTCGTAAAAGGTCTCGGCCGTTTTTTTCTTGTTATTTATGTATCTATCGAATACCTGCGGTCCAGAAACTGCGAGCTCACCAATTCCGTCTTCATTTTCATCTAGAATTAGCATCTGATGTTCGTCATACAGTGTGCCGATCGGAACGATGCCATTGTAACATTGCTCATACGTGAGCTCTGCTGGAATAGGATACGCAGCTATGTTTATAGTCAACTCGGTCGGGCCGTATCCGTTAATTACCTGCGCATTCGGGGCTGCTAGCTGCCATTCTCGATAGATACGGTACGAAAGTGCTTCCCCCGTGAACAGCGTATATCGTAGTTTTAGAAAATCCCCAGGGCGTAGCATTCTTGTCTTGATCATAAAATATGCGGTTGAGGGTACCGTAGCAAACACCGTTAGATGACGGTCGATGATGAACTTGCGAGGAGCTATTATGTCTCCGGCATTTGGAATGACCAGGGTAGCACCGGCGTACCAAGTGACGAACATATCATGGATACTCGGATCGAATGTTAAATCGAACATTTGTGAGCATCTATCACCTGGGCCAATGTCGTATTGTGGCAACACATTCTTTAGATAAGCGACCACATTGCTATGAGACACTGGAATCCCCTTTGGTTTACCAGTTGAACCCGATGTATATAGAATATACGCGATGTCAGATTCCCACTTTACACGATCGTTTTTCTTCTCCTTGCCGTAATCAACAGTTTTTGATATACTTACGTCCGATTTTTCGCTTTCCGGCCGAATACATATTAGAGGCCGCTGGGCCGCAGCCATAACGTCATGGTAATAACTTACATACTCTTCACCCACGATTAAAGTGTCCACGCCTGTTTCATCAAGTATATCGGCTATCTGGGCAGGCGGCATTTTCTTGGTAAAAGGTACAAAGCAGCGATGCGCTGCTAGCACACCGAGGACACCAGAATAAGCACTCACACTTTTAGCTGCCAATATTCCTACTATACGAGACGACTTCGATTGCTCTAATTTTTTCGCAATGTTCTTTGCTCTTTCATTTAACTCCGCATATGTATAGCGTTCTGATCCAATCTCAAGAGCAACTCTGCCGGTATAAAGAGATGAGTATTTTCTAAAATATTCGTAAATCATGTCCTGTAAGTTCAGTGCCGTTTGGTTGTCAATGCGGAGTCCATTATCGGCGTGAGCCAGCTGCTGAGTGTCCGCTGGTTCAACCTATACTGGTAGGGTCCGTCCAGGTTCTTAGCCAATTCGAAAGACGGCAGATGTCCCTGTGCGATGCCGTATGCGAGAGGGTTCTCCCGTGTCACATGCCCGAGATCATCGAACTGGTATTCCCGCCGAGCGCCGAAATGACTGGGATTTATCGGCCGCAGATACTCGCTCCGCTTCAAAAGTAGGCTCTCTATCAGTTCTTTTCGGCGGATCGTATTGGGTGTCTCGTTCACATGCTTAGACAGATTAAAATGATTATAAGGAATCCGCGCATTAAACAGGCACCCGCACAAACCGACAATGAAAACAAACTACATTTATTACTCACTTACCGAATCGCGTCAGGGTCTTCACTATGCCTGTGAGAAACATTGACCAACTTCTCATTGACCTTCTTATCGCGTCCTGGAGTGCCCCACCCTTGTGTCCTTTGATTTGAGCAAACAGGCTTCTATACAGGTGTCTTCGTCAGCACGAGGCCTCATCGGACGCCACTGCATCAAGGGTATCAACAGAATGATATGCTTCCCATTCTCGAGTGGTGCGACAAGGAACGCAGTATGAGACACCCACATATACCCTTCACGCACAGATGCCCGTGCACACACATATCCTGTATATGGTCGCTATGCTTAATCCTAGTGCTTTGTACAACATCGTGAGGCTACTTTCCGGCTGCGCCCATATGACCTGAGCCTGCAGGGTACCGCTTTTCGATCACATATTTCGTGACACTGATGCGTGAAATCAGCACACATGTCGGAAAAGGTCCATGGGACGACATTCCTTGTCAACCGAATCATACACAATTTAACGCTTTCGTCTGCGTTCTAGCAGTCTATCCCACCTTACTAGCTTACCAATGCGATCATAAACAATGCAACGAATAAGCTTACACGTCGCAATCCCCCACAGGGGCAGATCGTATGACATAATGATTCTGTATGCCTCATAATATCTACTACACCCGCCACTTACTCCACCTGTTTGAAATCCCGTAAGCGTATACGGGATGTACATAAACACAGCTCCAGCCCTTTTCGCGCGCAACAGAAATTCGTAGTCTGCATTCACTCGGTAAGAAGTGTCATACATGTCGATGCTTTTATATAATCGTTTACTGACAAAACAAGTAGGATGATATATTGTTGGTCCCGACTCTAGACTCTCTATTTCCGTTTCAGGTTTCTGGTATCGATAAAACGAAAAATCACTGTACTCAGTAAATGTCATTTGGTCGCCATGATAGATGTCCGCATCGCATCCAGCGCTCGCTTGCTGAACTCGTTCAATGGTTCTCGGATAGTAATAATCCCCCGCATTCAGGATACCTATTATGTCGCCAGTAGCTCGCAATATACCTTTATTCATCGCATCGTAAATCCCCTTATCAGGTTCACTAATGTGATCTGTTACAATATCAGAATAGCTTCGTATTATATCATTCGTTTTATCTGTAGACAGCCCGTCGACAACTATATATTCGTCCAGCGGCCTTGTCTGTCTTCGCACACTTTCTAGTGTTCTCGCTATTCGCATTTCGTCATTTAATGCAATGGTGACTACAGATATTTTCATAGCCCCGTCATCGAATATACCACTCCACCATTAAACCGTGCTGCCGATATAAATTGATCATTTATGGTCTGCATTCTTCCCGGCCACTATCAAGTAACGTTTAGAGTGATTAATATAATGATTTCCTTTTTGCAGTTTATGGTATATCGTCCTATGTACGATCATGTTATGGATTATTTACACAATTAATTACATCCTCCCAGCTTGTACGAAAATATTCCATATCGTATTTCGCCATTGCACTTTTACCGAGAAGTGAATACTTATTTCGATCCTCCACTATCTGTCTGCATTTTTTGTTCATTTCTTTGTAGTCATTGTAACTATGCTGCCCACCCTCCTTAATCATATTCATCAGCCCCCCCATCGGTCGCGCCAGGACTGGGGTACCGAGAAGCAGGGACTCATGTGCAACCCGACTCCATCCCTCTATCATATTAGTGTTTAGAATGGTTATATCGCAAGCTGCAACAATCCTTTTATACATAAGCGAATCAAGGTCGCATACTGCCCATTTCGTTTGTCTTTGTTGATCTTGCCCAGTGCCAATTACGAAGACATCTCCACTTAAGTGCTCGCAAAGCTGGAAAAATCCCTTCGAGGAAGTCGCCTTTCCCCCAAACACCATGGTCTCTCTCCTTGGCAATCCAAGTTCAGAAAATACGGAATCATCTCTAACAATATTATCTGCATAGGATCTGGGATAAGAATTCCGTATAACTACGACATTACCAATCCCATGATCCTGTAATAGGTTCTCCCAATATGGCGATACAACGACAATGCGATCGCAAAGCTGCAATTTCCTTATCACATATTTTGTATAAAGGTATCTATGAAGACCATATCGCAGCGCGTTATCAAAGTGATGTAATATCGCAATCTTACGACTCTCATTATTCTGTTTTATAAACGCAGCGACCATCGGTTCTAATATCTGGAGCTTCTCATTAACCTCATATTTACGTATCCTTTTCGCATATTCCCACATTCTTTCGCTTTTACGTTTTACAAATCTACGATCCATCCACCCTTCATACGCCTGGATGACGCCCATCATGTTGATATTGTACCTCACACCTCCCGTTAATCCTGAATTATTGCAACCATTATTCCATGCATTGTATAATGTTTCCGAATTACTTAATACTACAAGGCTCATATCATCATGTTTCAAATATTTCGGTTCTTCCGAGAGGCTTGTGGCTAACCACAAAGATGAGTAGTGTTGGAAATAACTGTCTAAAGCACCGTTTTCGAATTATAAGGGGTATCATAATCGAACAACTGTCTACTGTAGTGCTATACGATGTCGACCAAGCCCAATATAAACTGCTGATGGCGCAAGGAAGCGACAAATTGGAAAGGACGCAATATCTTAAGCTACGTCGCCCCGAGCTGCTCGTCGGAACGATTCATAATACAAAATCCGGATGCTTGATTACCCGAAAGTACAAGAAATTCGGATGAAGTGCGAGGCAGACGCGCGTCCCTTATCGCCGATCCATCTTGGGCTATGCCTGGCCCGGAAGGGCAGTCTCCCCGCGCCACGCAACGCTCGAGGGAACAATCATTCGTTCGCGAGAATTTTCTGTCTGCACAATAATCTAGTCACTATCTTACGGACCTCGTCATACTTCCGGATTAAGCACCCAATTACCTGTCAACAAGACAAAGTTTTTAGATATTACCGATCATCTTCAACAAAAGTTCTACTTCTTTAATCCTATTTTCATCAGTTAAACCATAATATGGTTCATCAAGAGCCGTTTTCTTTTCCCTTCCACGCACCCCAACACCTCTAAAAATCATGCGCATCATGACCAGCAATGGCCTAATATTTAGTCTGTATTTAACGCATGCGTGTAGGGTTGCCACCGTACTTCGTTTGAACTCCTTTGCCTTTAGATATTCTTGCGCCACTCTCACCAACATTTTGGTCCCCATCTCTCCCTCGATATCTAACTCATGCTTTTCATATATATATTTTAGCGCCTCCGCCGATCTCTTACAGTTTATGCTATCCTGATCCGTTAATCTATTGTACCCATGATTAACGCGTATTAGCGTCATAATATCAGGCATACTAATAATCGCGCACAATCGACATACTCTTGCATACAATTCCTGATCTTCCCAGTAAGATATATTTTCGTCGAATGCCCCGGCATCATTGAAGCAGTGTTTTTTGAAAAGAGCGGTCGGCGGGCCATTAATCTTTATACCAGTAATAATATCACTCATTTTCGTAAACGCATCTACTTCCCGCTTCGTATAGCGAATGACTCCAGTTGTACTGTCATAGTATACTGCCTGACAGAATACCACTCCTACATCATTACTGTTTTCATTAAATACCGCTACTTGACTTTTCAATTTCTCTGGATGCCATATATCGTCATCATCAAGAAATGCTATGTAATCACCTTTAGAGATGTTAACACCGTAGTTCCTCGCTCCTGCTGGACCGGGTCTTCCATCATTAACAACAACTCTCACGTTATAAGCACTGCAGGCCGAAAGAACGCCGCTATAAGCTTCAATATCATCAACAACAACGATTACCTCCTGCTCTACACCTCTTTGATTAAGTGCGGACGAAATTGCATCTTCAAGAAGTCGGGTTCTCCCTATTGTTGGGATTATTGTGCTTACTAGGGCTTCCATTTTAAGGGCGTCTCTTAGTATTACCTCATCATCTGCGTCACGCGTTACTATGACCAGCACTCTAAGAGAAAAGTGATTTCAACCAATACTTTATAGTAGATTTTATCTCTCTCCACCACGATTTCATCAACATCACACGATTCCATTTATACACCCTTCTTACAACTTCATCATAATAATACAAGTTGTTTTTCATATCAACATTGTGTCTGTACGGTGGGTATAATTCACCAACATACACCTGACTGAGCGCACTAGACTCGTTCTTTGTGTGAGTAGCATCTTCACCAAAACCATCATTTCTAATCATATTTACGACCGGAACAATACATAGCCCTTCATTACATATCATTGCATAATTCCATTGGTAATCCCATGCGTCCAATCTATTCTGAAGTGCCTTTCTCACTCCCCGCTTTATGCTTATCCTCAGGTACTTCATCTCCTTAAGGCTTTGATTAAAACGTCTCTTTGACACACGGTTCTCATAGATTTTTAATGTTGAGTCATACATTTCCCATGCCCTCCTCCAAGTTGCCCAACCCCAGGTGTATGCCTCCAGGGTAAATATATAGGAATTATCTCCGTCGCCATAGCTGCCTAGGTGGTTTCTACCGCTTACCATAAACACTCTTTCATCTTTGCGGTAACGCTCCAGCATATTGTCGCAAAACTCGAAGAACGCAGGTGTCGGAATAATATCGTCTTCAATCACTATAAGTTCATCTTCATACTGAAAAGCATGATTCAAGCCCGAAACCACCCTCTGGCGGCTGCCCATATTATTTTCTGAGTATATATTATATACATTTCCACTTAATTTCGTTTCGATCATTTCCCGAACATTATAGACGCTCTCTCTTTCACGCTCATTCTTCGGACCGTCAGCAATTACATATACCCTACCACAAACTACTTTTGACAGCGCCTCAAGCACCTTTCTCGTTTTATCTGGGCGCTTATAAACTATCAGTGCAATTGCTGTCTTGACATGATAGGCATTATCCATATATTTTCACACTTATCTTTTAAACAGCTACATTGCCCTTTGAACAAAGCATCTAAATTGTCATATATTTCAGGTAAGGGTTAAAGTACAGAGATCCTATTGAAAGATTGGACTTTGTTCGAAGAAGCATATTAGTTTTCGAGAGCAGAACCGAATCTATTACCGCCTCTCTAGCAATTTTCTGACCATTATCGTTCATATTACTCATGTGAACAGATTCATTCGTTTTACTTCTTGTGGCTTCCTGGAAAAGAACCATATCGCCATATTTACTTATTGCTGATTCTAAAAATCCTTCTTCGTCGGTCGCGATAAATAATTTATCTCGACCATATATATATTTATCTATCACATTCATCATATTTTCGTACGGTACACGAGAAGTCTCCCTATAATCACCTGACACCTTATCCGTACCACGATAATGTACCCCCAGAACATTCTTACCTTTGAAGTCTTTTATTACAGTCGTACTTATAAACGACGAGATGTGGTCTTGTAGTTCAAATCGCCTTAGCGTACGCCACCCAAAGTATCTCGGCAGACCTCCGCCTATATCCGCAAGCTTGTGCATCTGTTGAATATTTGAAGCCAGCAGTCGCTTTTCACCTCTATTTGGATTGTTAATAATCTCACAGCTTTTAAAGATACAGCTCCACCAGTTTGTATTCCCTTGATGGGCATTTTGCGAATACGATGAATTAACGAAATCTATTACTAAATTCAGCTTTTTCCTTTCACATATCATTGCTGTCGCGAGAACTTGGAATATCAAGGAAAACAATCCCGCCTTGCGATCTTGCAGGATAATCGTATCGAGTTCCCGGCTCCATAAACTTCCTAGAACCATCATTTTTTTTTGAGTCTGAATTAGCTTCTTAGTCTCTCTTGCTAAGTACAAGATCATACGGAATCCCTAATTTTATTTCCTTTTATTATAAATATATGAGCGCAGTGCTTTTAACACTTTTTTACCATGCCCATTTGTTACTATTTCCTTCGCGATACTCCCCAATCTATGTATTTTATAATCCTGATTGTATGGTTCCCACATACCTCGGACAGCTTCTTTATCATATCTATGATCATACACTAATTCCCCAGAGGGTATGGAAACTCTCGAATCATAAATTTCTATGTCTACATCTGTCAATCCACTCTCGTCGCTTTTTGTATGAAGCGCATCTTCATCGTACCCAATTAGTTTAACCATATTCTTTGGTGGTATTATACTACCCCCCCCCGATTTCAACTGAGCATACATCCAACAATAAGCCCATGAATCAAGCGCTCCATTAGCAACCTTATCGTACATTAGCTTATAATATTGCGACCAACCAGGATCCTGCACTATTGATCCAAGATTTTTCCATAAAAATCTATATTTATTTAATTCTGACTGCCTTATCCACTCCGACATAGAATAATCCACCAATTGCCGCGAACGCCTCCAAGTGGCCCACCCCCACATATTAAAGTACTTAGTAACTCTTACCTCAGTGGGCTTGTAGTCCATTCCAAAGTTATATCCATGTAGCGCATACACCCTATCGTCTTCATTGTATTTCTCCAGCATCATCTTCATATAGGGAACAAAACTTGCCGAAACAAGAATATCATCTTCAATCACAACTACGGAATCATGCTCTTTGAATATCGCATCAAGAGCACTTGATATTCTTGACTTACAGCCCATATTCACATCGGACACTAAAAGTTTACTTTCTTTCCCCGTAAGTTTTCGTACTTCATTTCTGACTCCGGTACATTTCTCCTCATCAATTATGTTACCTGCCTTGGGACCATCTAGTGCAATGTATTCTGGCGCTTTATATGAATGCACAAGGGCTGCCAAAGTCTCCTTCACCTTATTTGGTCTGTTATATGCTATGTATAATACTGGAGCGTCATTCATTGCCTAAAGCTACATATTAGCGTCCTGTCGCACAGGATATGTCATAACAGATTGTGTATTTTATCTACGAACATTCAGTAGATAATTCGTGCCTACTGTCATGTCACGCTTGATGTGTCGTAATAAATTCCGTATGCTGTCTCCGAGCATTCAGAAAACAAGACATGCCTACAGTCAAATACCGCATCCGCCCTTCTGAAGACGAGCGTGCCATGCTCGAGTAAATCACCACGAAAGGACGACACAGCAGCCAGAAGATCCTCAACGCACTGATTCTGTTGAATAGTGACGAAGGACCGCATCAGACGTACCGGCTTACCAATGAGCAGATTTCGAGTGTGTTGCGTATCAGCATGAAGAAGATCGACGGTATCAAACGATGTTGCGTTGAAAGTGGATTCGATGGCGCGCTCGCAAAACAAAAGCCTCAGCGGGAGTATGAGCGGAAAGCAGATGGCAACGTTGAAGAACATCTGATCGCTCTGAGCTGTAGCGATCCTCCGAAGGGATACGATCGGTGGTCGTTGCGGTTGCTTGCGGACAGGATGGTGGATCTCCAGTATGTTGAATCCATTTCGTACGAGACGGTTCGTCACGTGCTAAAATATCGTGCTAGCCTCTAAGCGAAAGTATCTGCACTTTCTCTTTGTCATCACACAAAGAAGAGGCCAGCATGAAAGTTCCCCGAAAAGTATCGCAACTCGATTCCTTTGTCAAGGGTTTTGAAAAGCGCTCCTGAGGTCTCCCCTTAAACTGTACCAGCCAAAAAGTGAATTTTTCGACCTTTGAGGGCTCCCCTTAAACTGTACCAGCGATAAAGTGAATTTTTTGGCCTTGTGATCGTGCCAAACTGGCAAATTCTGCTGGCGTTCGGTCGCCCAGTGAACTGTGCGGCCGGTACTCGTTATACTCGATTCTCCACTCCTCGATTTTCTCCTCGGCGTCAGCCAAAGATAAGAACCAATTGACATTCAAACACTCGTCACGAAAGCTTCCGTTGAAGGATTCGATCAGAGCATTGTCCGTAGGCTTTCCCGGTCGCGAGAAGTCCAGAACAACATCGTGCTCATACGCCCACTTGTCAAGAACCTTCGAGATGAACTCGCTGCCATTGTCGACCTTGATGCGCGCAGGCTTCCGGCCTGATAGACGCAGCTGCTCCAGCATCCAGACGACGTCCTCACCTTTCAACGCCCTCGCGGGCAGGATCGCGGGGCATTCGCGGCTAAAATTATCCACTATCGTTAAGGCCCGAAATCTGCGCCCGCTGATCAGACCGTCCGAGACAAAATCCATGCTCCAGCACTCGTCAATCCGGGTCGCCATCGGCCGTTCCACGCGGTGTGCCGCTGCTACGCGCCGGCGCGGACGCTTGCGCCGCAGGTTCAGACCGTCTTCACAGTATATGCGGTATACTTTCTTGTGGTTGACCATCATTCCTTCCCGGCGAAGCAGCGTATGAATCCGCTTATACCCGTATCGGACCCGCGTCCTGGCGATCTCACGGATCCGCATCCGCACGTGCACATCGTCCGCGCGCGTGCCGATGTACCGGAAGGTCGATCGTGGGAGCTCGATGACCGCACACGCACGCCGCTCACTGACACGGTAGGCGTCCTGCAGGTGACCGGCCAGTGCCCGCTTCCGTGCGGGCCTTAGAACTTTTTTCGCAGGACATCCTGCAGCATCTGTTTATCGAGGCTCAGGTCTGCGACAAGCTTCTTGAGCTGCTTGTTTTCTTCCTCAAGCTGCTTGAGCCTCCTGAGCTCCGCCACCCCTAAACCGCCATACTTCTTCTTCCAGCGGTAGAATGTCTGCTCGGTGATCCCAAGCTTCCGGCATACTTCATCGACACGGGTGCCGTTCTCCGCCTGGCGCAGGGCGAACGCGATCTGCTCTTCGGTGAATTTGGACTTCCTCATCAGGGCATCTTCTCCTTTCTCTGGTACAGGGAATATGCCAAAAAACTAACATTTACGCTGGATCAGTTTGCAGGGAGAAGGTCACTTGTAACATAGCCAACTCGGCAAATTCTTCCGGTGTTCGGTCGCCCAGTGAGCTGTGCGGACGACGTTCGTTGTACTCGATTCTGCATTCCTCGATCTTCTCCTCGGCGTCAGCCAAAGATAAGAACCAATTGACATTCAAGCACTCGTCGCGGAAACTTCCGTTGAAGGATTCGATAAACGGGTTGTCCGTAGGCTTTCCGGGCCGTGAGAAGTCCAGAACGACATCATGCTGATACGCCCACTTGTCGAGGGCCTTCGAAACGAACTCGCTGCCATTGTCGACCTTGATGCGTGCAGGCTTCCGGCCGGACTGCCGCAGCTGCTCCAGCATCCACACGACATCTTCTCCATTCAGCGCCTGGGCGGGTAGAATCGCGGGGCACTCGCGGCTAAAATTCTCCACTATCGTTAAGGCCCGAAAGCGCTTGCCGTTGAACAGGCTATCCGAGACGAAATCCATGCACCAGCACTCGTCAATCTGCGTTGCGATGGGACGTTCCACCCGGTGTGCGGCTGAAACGCGCCGGCGTGGACGCTTGCGCCGCAGGTTCAGTCCGTCTTCGCAGTACATGCGGTATACTTTCTTGTGGTTGACCATCAATCCTTCCCGGCAAAGAAGCGTATGAATCCGCTTATACCCGTATCGTACGCGCGTCCTGGCGATCTCCCGGATCCGCATGCGCACATGCGTGTCATCCGGGCGCCTCGGTGGATTTCAGGATAGTTGTCCGTTCTTCGTGATTCTTACACTACAATCAATCTATCATTACGGGACGATTGGTGTAGCGTGGCTACCCGGTCAGCTACTGTGGTCGGTGCACAGCGACGTGGTGTTACGGGCTTGACCATCATTCTTTCTTCATCCTTCCGCTTGTGAAGATGCACTTCCGCGACGGGATTCCAGTTACGGACCCCACGAGACCATCGAGACGGATGCTTCTTCTTCGCCGGTTCGTACAACCTAGAACGTTCCGCAAGGATTACGATGTCAAGACCTGCATGCCGCTGTGCGGGTGTGACAAACTTCAGGGCGCTGTGCCGATGGACGGTGTTGTACCAGTGCACAAAAGAGAGCACCCATGAGCGTGCTGCCTCAATCGAGGCAAAACCGCGGTCGGGAAAGTCCGGTCGGTATTTGCAGGTACGAAAGAGCGATTCACTGTACGCATTATCATTGCTCACGCGTGGACGATTGAACGATGACATCATACCAAGCGCCTCGAGTTTGACCTGGAGCGTCGAGGACTTCTGGATGGCGCCGTTGTCCGCATGAAGAACACGCAAATCCATGCGACACTGCTCAGTCAGCACCGCTCGATCCACCAGTGTTGCAGCATAGTCACCAGACTCTTTCTCCCAGACTTCCCAGCCGACGATCTTGCGGCTGTAGAGATCGAGGATCATGTAGAGGTAGAAGAACGAGCCGAGCACGGGCCCCTTCAAGTACGTGACATCCCAGGTCCACACTTGGTTCGGCCCAGTAGCTGCATGGGTCCGCGGTGGACCCACCTTTCGCGGCGCGGCCGCCCGCCCCCGGTGGTGCAGCTCGTTTTCCTTCTGCAAAACACGGTAGAAGGAGGATTCCGAAGCGATATAGCGTCCCGCATCCGCCAACATCGGAACGATCTGCATGGGTGGCAAGGACGCATATTCCGGTTGATGGCAGATGGAAAGGATCTCCGAGCGTTCTTCTGCGCTCAACGCATGGCTGGGAGGTGTACGATCGGTACGCGGCCTTTTGTCGCCTTCCGGCTGCCCACGCCAGCGCCGATACGTACGTACGCTGATACCGACCTCCTTGCAGGCAGGCTCGATGCGTGCACCATTGCGATGGGCCTCAGCGATCAGCCCGCACGCGGCCAAACGTTCTTCGGTCGTTATCATGCGTCCTCGTCTTCCCCCCAGATCTCGGACACTTTTTTTTCAACACCAGTAATGCCGCGGCCTCTGCCAGCGCTTTCTCCTTGCGCCGGTTTTCGCGCTCAAGCTCCTTTTGCTTCTGCCTGAGAGCACGGACTTCTTCTTTCGTCTGACGTGCATGCGCTTCTTCCCAGTCGTTGGCCTGCTCACAGGCGCGGCGCCATGCCTTGATCTGTTCGGGATACAATCCGCGCTGCCGACAATACTCTGCCAGTTCCGCTTCGTTCATCGCTGCTGTTTCCAACACCGCAGCAAACTTGTCTCTGTTGGTCCAGCCCTCCGGCGTCGAATCACCGTCGGGGAGCAGGCGGCCTTCCGCTCGAGCCTGTTTGCGCCAGATATATAGCGTTTGCTGCGATATCCCTTCCTCTTCAGCGATTTCCGGTACGCTCTTGTTGTGGGGTGGAAGCATCTTCTTGAGGATCGCTTCCTTCCGTTCAGGGGAGTATTTCATCGAATACCTCTGTCGTGTGCCCGCTCTTTACCTATTATATGCAGATATTTTCAGCGGTCGACTATCCTGACAGAGGGGGGGTCGTTCTCCTTGCGCAGTTCGTCGACCTCCGGGCTGGTCGCCTCGCGCTTGGTTTTCCCGCGCAGTCGCTGCTTCCCGGCCTCGAGGAACTCCTTGCTCCAGGTGTAATACTGATTGGCGTGGATACCCTCCCGTCTGCACAGCTCGGCTATGCTGCTCTCTGCCTTGATCCCCTCGAGCACAATGCGAAGCGTTTCCTCGGCGGTGTACTTTCGTCTGGTTCGGCGTTTGATGTCTTTGAGACGTTCCTCTACAGGGCTTTGTCCACTCATGGAGTCCTCCAGATGTTGGGTGAATGGTACTCAAACCATCACGAAGTCACTACCCCTAATCTGTGCCATATACGCTGACGTCATACATCAGATTATATCCTAGTGTCACGTCACGCATCATATGTCGGATAAAGCCTTCGCAGCTTGATGCGTGCATCTTCTGTTGAAAACTGCCAGTTGATCTTGGCATTCATGTTGTTTCGGTTGCCTTCCCACGCTTCGACTTCTGAGCGCATGCAGTCAATAGTATTTATCCGCCTGCGCAGACATTGCCTGATGAGTACGTTGAGCTCAATTTCCGCCATATTCAGCCACGAGCCATGCTTCGGCGTGTAGACAAATTCAAACCGACTCCACAGGGCTCGGGCCGCCGATGGGTCAAATGTTTCGTACAACGCACCCGGCGTATGCGTGTTGAGATTGTCCATGACCAATACGATCCGTTCCGCTTCGGGATAGGCCGTCGCGATTTCAAAGAGGAAAAAGGCCCAGTCCCTTTTCGTCTTTTTCTCGGTGACGCTAACAAGGCGGGTACCGTTGAGCGGCTCGACCGCCATGAAAATATTGCAGACACCGCAGCGTTCATATTCATAATCGTAGCGTGCGGGCCGCCCCGGGCGACCAGGCAGGAGCGTTCGTGTTTCGTTGATCAATTGGCGCGGTGATTCGTCCATGCAAACAACCGGATAACGACAATCGTACGGACGCTTGTAAATGTCCAGCACCTGCTCCATGTGTGCGACGAACTCGCCGCTCTGTTCCGGCGGAATCACCCATTGGACTACTTTCCATGGCTGTAATTCGTTTTTTTTAGCACGCGACGAACCGTCTCGTACGAAATGGACTCAACATACTGGAGTTCCACCATCCTGTCAGCCAGTAAACGTAATGACCACCGATCATATCCCGCGGGTGGATCACTGCAGCTCAAAGCGATCAGATGCGCTTCAACGTCGCCGTCTGCTTTCCGCTCATACTCCCGCTGCGGCTTTTGTTTTACGAGCGCACCTTCCACGCCATTTTCAACGCAGCGTCGTTTGATACGGTCGATCTTTTTCATGCTGACACGCAGGACGCTCGATATCTGCTCATTGGTGAGTCGGTGCGTCTGATGCGGTCCTTCGTCACAGTTCAGCAGAATCAGCGCATTGAGAATCTTCTGACTACTGTGTCGACCTTTCGTGGTAATTTCGTCGAGCATGGCGCGTTCGTCCTCAGAAAGATGGATCCGATACTTGATCGTAGGCATGCCTTGTCTCCTGAATGTTCGGAGACAAAATACGGAATATATTACGACATATCAAGTGTGACATGACACTAGCTAATGCACCTTAGTGCAATAGTATATTTCTCCGCTTGCTTCAGTTAATCCCATTAATTTTGCTTCTTCGATATTTGCTAAATTGTTTACACTGACGACCTCTACTTCAAAGCCTGAATCGCGAAGCCGATCAACATAATCTGGCCCATAACGCCTAACATGATCTTCCTGACCAAAAACCTTTTGTCGCTCCTCTGGCTCAACTATTGTTGGATTCTCATATGTCGCCTCACTTGTGACTGGTACATTTAGTATCGCCCATCCATTAGGTCGAAGTATTCTATGAAACTCTCTCATAGCTTGCCGATCATCAGGAACATGCTCCAATACATGACTACAATAGATTACATCGAATGAGTTATCGGGATATTGAATGTTACATATATCCATTTTCACCATAGCGCGTTCATTATGCAGATCTGCAGTCAAGTACCCCCTCCCCAACTGGTCCTGGAACCTTAATTCAAAACATGGTTCGGGCGCAACGTGAAGCATTTTTTTTGGTTTTCCATCAAATAGGTCCGTGCTCTTCTGTAAATAGAGCCAAGTAAGTCGATGTCGTTCGAGAGATCCACAATGAACACACTGAGCGTCGTCCCGAGGCACAATACCGAATGGTTTGAAGCCACTCGATCTGTTGCGGCATACTGGGCAATATCTTGCTTTAATTAAATGCGGTAATCCAAACTTTCTGAATAATCTTTTAAGATATTTCATTTCGGTAATCACTACTATCCGGTCGTTTAAGGGATGATTCACTGTAATGTACATATGACAATAGATTACGCCCTTTTCCGATGGGTCTCTATTTGAAATTGAGCTCGTCCGTTCTGTATTCTTCTCGTCCACTATCGGAGGACGCGTAGGATAAACAGTGGTCAGACGGTTTTTGCGCAGCTTATGGACTATTTGCCAAAAAATCAGTTCGCAAACCTGTGTGCGTCGATACCGAGGAGAGCGGAAGGTGAAATCGTTCTTCTGTCGCGATCAGTATCTGTGCATGGCGTTTGCCTAACTCACCTGGCGAGAAATTCTGCGTGATATCGGGACATACCTGCGAGCACATCAACCCAAGCTCTATCACATGAGCTTCCGTAGCGTCGTCTCGCGTAGCACGTTGGCTGATCCAAACACCGTCCGTGACTGGCGGATTTACGCCGACCTCGCGCAGGCACTGATTCGCAATGCTCGGCCGTTGTACCGTGATGAACCGTTTGGTATCGAGCTCGATCATACCGTCCATGCGTTGGATCCGACCACGATTGATCTGTGTTTGTCGGTGTTCCCGTGGGCGCTGATTCGCAGTACGAAGACGGCGATCATACTGCACACTCTGCTTGATCTGCGCGGGAATATCCCGACCTTTATCTCCATCAGTGACTGGAAGATGCATGACGTACAGGTCCTGGACGAGCTTCTTACCGAGACGGGCGCCTTCTACGTGATGGACCGAGCATACATCGATTTCTATCGCCTGCACGATCTGCACCAGTGCCAGGCATTCTTCGTCATACGCGCCAAGCGCAACATGGTCCATCACCGCAGGTACTCGCATGCCGTCGACAAAACCACGGGCGTGCGCAGTGATCAAATCATCGTTTTTGACGGGCGAGAACTCTCTGCGCGGTTATCCGGATCCGCTCCGGCGAAATCGGTATTACGACGAAGAGAAGCAACGATTTTTCGTTTTTTTGACCAACAACTTTTCTCTTCCGGCACAGACGATCGCAGAATTGTACAAATGCCTGTGTCAGGTCGAACTCTTTTTTAAATGGATCAAGCTGCATCTGTGCATCCAGGCGTTTTTCGGGCCGAGCGAGAATGCAGTCAAGACGCAGGTGTGGATCGCGGTCTCCGTGTATTTGCTCATTGCCATCATGAAAAAGCGTCTCAATGTGTGCATATTCCGGCGTTATCCTACCACTGATTCCGGCGTTATCCGACCACTGATTCTGGCGTTATCCGACCAGTTGGTTACTGGATAGGCAGGTCGAACCGACGATGGCTCTTTTCCCAGAACCGCCGTATTCTTCGCCATTTCACCTGGAGAAGCGGCAATGTCCCGAAAGAGAGCATCGATGAGAAAAATCAAAGAAGTCCTGCGTCTCGCATCTTTTCCGCAAATGAGTGATCGGCAGATCGCACGTGGTGCCAATGTTCCAAAGACAACGGTCCGCGATTACCTGCAGCGCGCCCGAGAGGCTGGGATCACCTGGATTGAAGCCGCAGCAATGGATGAGGCAACATTGGAGCGGCTCCTGTTCCCTTCCTGCGATGAACCGCGTACGAAGAAGCCTGGTCCGGATTGGCAGTATATCCATACGGAGTTCCGTCGCCCTCATGTCACGCTGCAGTTGCTCTGGGAGGAGTACCGCAGTACACAGTGCGATGGGTATTCCTACAGTCAGTTTTGTGAGCTGTATCGCCTGTATACACGAACGCTCGATCTGAGTATGCGCCAGACGCATGCACCGGGCGAAAAGCTCTTTGTCGATTACAGCGGCACGCTCATCCCGGTTATCGATCCGCATACCGGAGAAGAACGTATGGCCGAAGTGTTTGTCGCCGTGTTCGGTGCCAGCAACTACGCATACGCCGAGGCGACATGGACGCAACGGCTGCCGGACTGGATCGGCGCGCACACGCGTGCGATGCAATACTTAGGCGGTGTGCCTGCGGCTATTGTACCGGATAATCTCAAAAGCGGTGTGAAGGACCCACTCTACTACGATCCGGAGATCAATCCGACCTACCAGCAATGGGCTGAGTACTACAGTGTCGCGATCCTGCCTGCTCGATCCCGCAAGCCGAAGGACAAAGCAAAGGTCGAAGCCGGCGTGCAATTTGTCCAGCGCTGGATTATCGCCGCGCTGCGCAACCGGCAGTTCTTTTCGCTGTCCGAACTCAACACGGCGATGCTCGAGCTTCTCGACCGTCTCAACAGCCGCCCGTTTCGCAAGATGGAAGGGACGCGCGCTTCACTGTTCGCGGCGATGGATCGACCGGCGCTTCGTCCGCTGCCCACACAGCCGTACGAGTACGCCGAGTGGAAAAAGGTGCGCGTCAACATCGATTATCACGTGGAGTTCGACGAGCATTATTACAGCGTCCCCTACCGCCTGACGCGTCAGATTGTCCATGTGCGTGCAACGGCGCACACCGTCGAGATCCTTCACGGCGGGACGCGCATCGCGGTGCATCCGCGTAGTGATCACAAACACCGACACACGACAATCACAGCACACATGCCGGAAGCGCACCGCGCACAGGTTGAATGGACACCGGGTCGCCTGCAGGCATGGGGACGAAAAGCCGGTGCGGATGTCGCGGCCCTGTTCACCGCGATCATGGAAAAGAAGCAACATCCTGAGCAGGGATACCGATCCTGTCTGGGGATCATGCGTCTGGAAAAGAAAGTCGGTCCCGACCGCCTCAACGCCGCCTGCAAGCGCGCGTTGGCCATCGGCAGTCCAAGCTATCGAAGCGTCCGTACCATTCTCGAAAACAACCAGGATGAGCATCCGCTTCCCGTGGGACCGACACCGCTGCGCATCATCCGCCATGAAAATGTCCGCGGTGCCGGATATTACCGCAATGAGTCCTCCGATGAGAACGCACAGATGGAGGAGCCGCATGCTGCTACATCCCACGCTTGAATCGCTCAAGGCGCTGCGCCTGTTCGGTATGCTTCACGCGCTGGAAGAACAACAACAGACCGCAGAATGGAACGCGCTCTCCTTCGAAGAGCGGCTCGGAATGCTGATCGACCGGGAGCGTATCGAACAGGAAAACCGTTCGATGACGGCGCGCTTACGCCGTGCACGTCTTGCAAAGCAGGCAAGCATCGAGGATGTCGATCTCCGCGCCGGCAGAGGGCTCGATCGCGCTGCTTTTCTCTCGCTGGCCCAGTGTGTGTGGATTGGGCAGCACCACAACGTGCTCATTACCGGGCCAACCGGGGTCGGCAAGAGTTGGCTCGCGTGCGCGTTCGGGCATCGGGCGTGTCGCGAAGGGTACTCGGTGCTGTACCACCGTCTCAGTCGGCTCTTCACGGAGCTGAGCACTGCGCGCGGCGAAGGTCGCTACCTTCGATTGCTGAAAACCCTCTCGCAGGTCGAACTGCTCATCATTGACGACTGGGGGCTCGCGCCCCTGACCGGGGATCAACTCCGCGACCTTCTCGAGATCCTCGAAGACCGGCATGGAAGAAAATCGACCCTCAGCACCAGCCAGCTCCCCGTCGAACACTGGCACGAGTGGCTCGGTGAGGCGACCCTGGCCGATGCCATCATGGATCGCCTGGTGCACAACGCTCACAAGATCACATTGAAAGGAGACTCCCTGCGAAAGAACCTGTCAAAATCCCTGAAGTTGCAATAACCCGTTGATCATGATATGTTCCACGAGCCTTCGTCGCTGCGCTCCGATCAGGTGGTCGCTTTTCACCAGAATCCCCGGTCGGATAACTTCAGAATGCCCGGTCGGAATCAATCGGAATGGGTGGTAGAATAAACCGGAATACACATCAATGTGGAAGCAAGTCTTTGCAGCATCCTACAGATTTTGAGCGTCACGTTGTTCGAAAAAGTTCCGCTAAATCAAGTACTTAGCACATCGAGAATCGACGAAACCGTCAGCAACGACGCTAATCAGTTGATTTTGTTTGATTAACGTCCAGACACTACTGAGGGATAATTAAATCTATCCTTCCGTGCTGCTTCTTACTTTTACAGTAAGAGTGAATACGCCGTAGTACTCACACTCTCACCGAATCAGTTCTAAAGCAGAAATAATGATAGATGGCTATTCTACCATATTTTGTGCTGCATTCGCTATTGCTTCATTCAGTGCATTAATATGTCTATCGATCGTAAAATGCTCTTTCATCCTGTTTTTGGCTGATCTACCGTACTTCTTTGCAAGGTCAACATCATCTAACAATCGCAACAAGGCTCTTGCCATGCCATCCACATCGTGTTCATCTACAAGGATGCCCGTTTCTCCATTGATTACAACTTCTGGTATACCGGCATGCTTTGTCGCAACGACGGGTACGCCTGCAGCCTGTGCCTCCATAATTGCAACGGGGTTACCCTCCATATCGCCATCCTCAGCTATAATTGAATGCTGAACAAATGCGCGGACCTTCGACAACCTCTCCATGAATTCATCCGAGTCAATAATCCCCATGAACACAACATTATGTTCCAGTCGCATTTGCTTTACAAGGTTCTTACAGGTATTCAATAAGTAGCCCGCACCCGCCATATACAGCATCGCATCTGAGTGCTTCTCACATACCTTTGCAAAAGATAATATCGTATAATACGGTGCTTTCTTATCGACAAAACGACCCACAGACACAAATGCCTTCTCACTATATGTTGGAATCACATTCGCAAAGAACTCTCTTGGCCCGCATGGGGCATACAGTATTTTGCAATCAGATGCGCCAAACCTTTTAACCGCTTTGCGCATAGGTTCTGATACAACCACTATTCTATGTGCATACGCAAATAACGATCTATACTTCGATGCATATTCTTCTAAAACATTCTTAACAGAAATATCGTAACCATGCAGATGAACTATCAACGGCATATTCAGCAGCTTGCACACATTCAATACTGATGCACCTGTTGTGCCATACTCCGCCAACACTACATCTATTGAGTTCCCCTTCAGCGATCGATAGAGACTCAATTCCTTATTGGTGAACCTACCTGCAGTAATAGCATTCGTGACAGCCCTTGTTAGAACATTCCGTGCCTTTCCAATAACACCATGTGGGCTAATAGCGCCATAGCCATCTAATATTGATGGGATATGCCCCCCATAATAATAGTACACACTGCCGCTGAGCCTTTCGACATGCGCGCGAATAAACGTTTCGGAGTAAGCACCATTCGCTGGTGAGATAAGAGCGAGATTCATCATGTTACTTTCTGATTGATAATATCTTTGTCACTTTTCGTTTCGCCCTTTTCATGAACCCCACATCATCCTTCAGCTCACCCTTCAATTCAGGATACATCTTAAGTGCGCGATTTTTTCTCGAAGCCTCATCTTCTATCTCGAATTCCTCATTTTTATCGACACAGGCGCCATGCGCATAATTCACATTACGGTCCATCACTACATGTATATAATCATATGAACTCCATACGTTAATATACTCAAAATGAATTAGCTCTGCACCTATATCACTTGCGACCATTAACAGTGCACTCAAGTCTACGTCCTCGTCGATTGGCTGAAGATCATCTTTTACGTGGTTTCTCAGATATGCTTGATGGTAGACTGAAGGACAAGTTATGATAAGTCTACCGAAGTTTGGCTTCATGATATTTGCGAGCGCTCCGTGAAATACACGTCTATCACTGACGGCTATATGTTCATAGACATCGATCATTACCACTGCATCAAAAGCCCCCCCCAATTTCATTTCCGTTAAATCATGTACATCATAAGACAAATTGTTTAGCTGGAATAGGGTTTTCGCGGTACGTATTAAATCCGGACTCAAATCTACACCCAGCACCTTCGACTGCCCTCGATGATAAGCTAATTCATGTGTCGTCCAGCCAATCCCGCAGCCTATATCAAGTATAGATTTCGCATTTTGAGGGACCCACCTTTGCGCCTTCTTTATGGCGGCGATAATTCTTGGATTGCCACCAACATAGTCGATTAGAAGTTTATTAACATAATTGTTGTAGTACTCTACAGTCTTATTATCCATGAATATTTCCTATTACTAATGCCATTATCAGGGCCACTGCTCCCACACAATCGGCACAGCTATTGTACCAGGCCTATCCGCTGAATAACTGAGATACGCCCCTGCCTTCGTAATCATCTCTACATCAAAAATGAGGGCCTGTTCTATTCTCTGAAGACTCATTCTTCTTGGCACCCCAATCGAAAACACAAGATAATATCTACCTGGCTTCAACAAGGGCGATGGTATACGCATCCTACAACGATAGCTTCCTGGATCGTACTGATGCGAGTTATTCGATTGTTCATCTGATTGAAATGAAGCAAACAGCACAACTCCACCACTATACACCTCGAATCCAAGGGTGGGTCCTATGATTTTGCTACGCACATGATAATCAATTTCTAATGTTATTTTATCATAGATATCAAAATTGGCACAGAGGTTTCCTTCCGCGTCCAAAACACGACCCGCTACTATTTGAATGTCCATTTCGGAATCTTCTTCGACTTCAAATAGCGGCTTCACACCTTCGGGGATTGCCGAATTCAGATACGAATCAATTACATCGGCAGATGCCCCATCCAGCATTTTCTTACCATCCTCAAGCAAAATGGTCCTTTTGCATAGATTTCTTACCATATCCAGCTGGTGGCTAACAATAACAACGGTCCTTCCTTCACCGGCAACCGTTTCCATTTTGCCGAGGCATTTCTTCTGAAATGCCATATCACCAACTGCGAGGACTTCATCAACGATGAGAACTTCTGGTTCGAGATGCGCCGCGACAGAGAAGGCCAATCTCACCGACATCCCACTTGAGTATCTCTTTACGGGAGTATCAATGAATTTTTCCACACCGGAAAAATCTACAATCTCATCAAATTTACGATCGACCTCCGCTTTCCGCATCCCGAGTATCGTTCCATTCAGATAAATATTCTCTCGCCCGGAAAGTTCAGGATGAAAACCGGTACCTACTTCCAGAAGGCTTGAAACGCGACCGCCAATCGAAACGCGACCATGCGATGGCGGCGTGATGCGCGATAGGACTTTCAGTAACGTACTTTTACCAGCACCATTCCGCCCGATAATGCCTACGACCTCTCCTTGATTCACTTCAAATGAGATGTCCTTCAATGCCCAGAGGACATTCTCCTCATCATCTTCACGAAAGCTCGTAAGTCCCTGCAGACGGCGCAGATTGCGTAGTGGCGAAGTCAGGAATGACCCCACAGCCTCGCTGAGTGTACGTGCACGCTCGACTTTGGCACCAATACGGTATTGCTTGGAAAGATTTTCGACGCGGATCATTATTATGCCTCCTCCTCCCTATGCCACATCCGCAAAATAACGTTCGCGCTTCATGAAATACATGATCCCGGAGGTAAGCAGCAGCGACGTGCTCAGTGCACTCAACCCGATGAGATCCCAGTTGATGGTACTGCCAAGCAGCACGGAACGGATTCCATCGATGGCTCCCGCAATTGGGTAAAGCCCATACCATGGCCACAGCACCGGATAGGTCTCCTTGACGAGGGAGGCCGGCCAGACCACAGGAGCGGCGTACATCAGCAAATGAACCAGGAAACCAATGATGAATTTCACGTCGCGATACTGTATCGCAAACGCGGTGATCCAGACTCCAAACGCTGCTGCGGTGAGATACATAAGCAGTATCATGATTGGCAGGTAGAGTATGCTCCATCCTGGATTGATGCCAAAATACAGCATGCCGGCGACAATGAGAATCAACGAAATCCCGAAATCAACCATCTTCGCCGTCACAGGGACGAATGGTATGATAATTCGGGGGAAGTATACCTTGGAAATCATGTTCAGATTACTGACGAGCGATTGTCCAGACGCGGAGATGCTTGAAGAAATGAAGGTCCATGGCACCACGGCCACGATGCTGAATATGGCGTAGGGCTGTCCGTCCGATGGTACCTTGGCCATGTGACCGAACACGAAAGTAAATACAACAACAGAGAAGAAGGGCTGGATAAATGCCCACAGGAAACCGAGGACGGTCTGCTTGTAAATGACCTTGATGTCCCGCAGTGTGAGAAACATGAAAAGATCCCTGTAGGCCCACACCTCGCGCATGACGGCGCTGGTGGACTTCGATCCTGCCTCGATAACAGTCGTCTGCGTGCTCATGCTTGATTGCGTTATCAACTTTCCCTCATTTTTTTAACCGCATCGCCTTCCAGACGATATTCCATCTCTGTTTTCGGACAAATAGCGCGTCCTTCCAAGTCAAAATACAGCCTTTCGCCGGCTTCGCTCACCCACCCCACAATGCGTGCCGGACTACCCAACACCAGCGCATAATCGGGAACACCTTTCGTCACAACCGCACCGGCGCCGACGAACGCATGTTTCCCGATTTGATTCCCGCACACGATGGTACAGTTCGCACCCAGTGAGGCACCCTCCCCGACAGTGGTCTCTACGTAGTGTTCGGTTCCTCTCTGGGGAAATTTGCAGCGCGGATTCAACACGTTTGTGAACACCATCGAAGGGCCGCAAAACACATAATCTTCCAGAATCACACCTTCATAAATGGATACATTGTTCTGCACCTTGCAAAAATCTCCGATTTGGACATTGTTTCCGACATTCACGTTCTGACCAAAAACGCAGTTTTTTCCGATGCTTGCACCACTCTGGATATGGGTGAAGTGCCAGATTTTCGTTCCAGAGCCGATGTGGACATCGGGGTCAATGTAGGCTGATTCGTGTGCGAAGTAGTCTGTCATGAAATCGTGAAGAGGTGTAGGGGTAAAGGAGTGAAGGAACAGCTCATATCTTTTCAACCAGAGCGTGTGTTATGGCTGGGTCGGAGTTAGAAACGGGTACGGCGTAGCGGAGCTGGTGGACGAGCTGGATACTCGGATATGCATCGCGAATGCCGAAGCCGCGGCCTGCGATGGTCTCCCTGTAGACTTCAGTATGAAGATCGGTGAAGCCGCCGGTGAATTCGATTCTCGCACCGTTCACCTTGATGGTGCGGAAGGTTGGCTGACCATTCGCCGTGGCGTCCGGTGGTAGATCAGCGCGTTCCAATGACAGGCACCAGCGTACATCTGCGTTAACGAGGTCCAAAAACCCGCACATCCTTCTCGGTTCCGAAACATGGACCTCGCTGTGACGAACGTACCCAAACAGCCAAAGGAGCAGGTCAAAGAAATGGACGCCGATATTCGTTGCGATCCCGCCTGATTTCTCTGTATCTCCTTTCCAAGAATAATCGTACCATTTCCCACGCGTAGTAATGTACGTCAGCTCCACCTCATAGCGCTTTCCATTTACATCATTTTCCTGATTCCCCTTTTCCTCCTCAAGTTTAGCCTTCAAATCAAGAATCGCCGGATGCACCCGGAGCTGCAGAACCGTCCATATTTTCTGCCCATATTCCTCCTCCAGTTCCACAAGCGGATCCAGATTCCAAGGATTGAGGACGATAGGCTTTTCACAGATTGCATCCGCACCCACGCGCACAGCCTGACGGATATGAGCATCATGGAGATGATTCGGAGAGCAGATGCTCACAAACTGGACACGTTCTTCCTGGCTGCCGCGACGCAGTTTTTCAAGATGTCGGTCAAAACGCTCGAATTCCTTAAAGAATGATGCGTCCGGGAAATAACTGTCGAGAATTCCAACCGAATCATGTGGATCGCAGGCGGCAAGGAGATTCCCGTTGACAGCCTTGATAGCTTTCAGGTGACGAGGGGCGATATAGCCGGCAATACCGGTAAGAGCGAAATTATTCATGGAAGACGGCGAAAAGGTCAAAAGGATATAAGGCTGAAAAGGTATTCACCGTATGGATTCTTGGAATAATGCTCGGCCAAACAGGCAAGTGCATCATCATCGATGAATCCCTTACGCCAGGCGACTTCCTCAGGACAACCGATTTTTAGTCCCTGCCTCTGTTCGATGGTCTCGATAAAGCTGGAGGCCTGCAGAAGGGACTCATGCGTGCCTGTGTCCAGCCAGGCCATGCCGCGGCTGAAGACCTGTACTTGAAGCTTTCCCTGCTCCAGATAGCGGTTATTCAGGTCAGTGATCTCAAGCTCGCCACGGGCGGACGGTTTCTGCTCTTTCGCATACTGACTTGCATTGCTATCGTAAAAATAGAGTCCTGGAACCGCGTACCGCGAACGGGGTTGTGAGGGCTTTTCCTCAATAGATACAGCTTTGTTGTTTTCGGAGAATTCCACGACGCCGTATCGCTCCGGATTCTTGACATAGTATGCGAACACAACACCGCCATCGGCAACGGCCGCAGCCTCTGTGACAGTGCGCTCAAGATTAGCACCATAAAACAGGTTGTCACCCAGAATAAGACAGCTTGGCTCACCATCTATAAAATCTTCACCAATGATGAATGCCTGCGCCAAACCCTCCGGTTTAGGCTGCTGAGCGTATTTAAGACTTACCCCCCACTGTGATCCGTCACCAAGCAATCGTCTGAACAACGGCAGATCATGCGGGGTGGAGATGATGAGAATTTCACGAATGCCCGCCAGCATGAGCGTAGTCAGTGGATAATAGATCATCGGCTTGTCGTATATCGGCAGCAGCTGCTTTGATACAACAAGCGTCAGGGGATAAAGCCGCGTACCGGATCCACCGGCGAGGATGATACCTTTCATTTTTCACCCATCCAGAGGACAATTCGATACAAACTCATGCAAACAAAGGCTTGTTTGGAAGATATCCTGTGCAAACACGTGCATCCGACATCGAGACAGCTTCCGGTTCCTCTGTTACAATAAGCGGGACTTGCCCCATAAATGATGCCCAACATACAAAGGTGCTCATAACCCCTACGAGCAGATCGCATTTGCTCAACAGGTCGAGATCCACATATGCATTTTCACGACTGTATATAATATCTATCTCATCGGGCACATCAAGAGCAACTTCCTCATCAGAACAGATGAGAAACACCACACTCTCATTACATTTCTTGAACTGATGGTTCAAACTACAGATTATCCCCGACCACTCCTCATTATCAAAACAATATTTACCGTTGTATGCCGTGCGATAATCTCCACGTCTGATATGTATTCCGACAATTTTTGTTGAAGGCCCAATCCCATCAAAGATTGCCTTTGCCTGTTTCTGTGTTACCTCATCTGGTCTAAATGCCCTTCGGATCTCATCAGAATGTCCATACCAGCTCTGTAGATCTTCGAAAAACCACCCGAAAAATGCTGCGATCCCTCTTTTTGCGGAAACAAGGTAGTCTTCATTGCGTAGATCGAAAAATTCGATTCCTGATTCCATTTCCGTCTGCTGATATCTTAGAAACAGCCCCTTCTTACTGAGAATTCTGCCAGTCTTTTTAGAAACAAACTGAGCAAGTACTCTTTTAACAGCTTTGTTTACAAAGATATTCCCCATTGTCACTTTTATCAACCCATCCCTCTCTAAATAGGGGAATTTCGCGGCATGCTGCCAGAATGGAATATTGATAATCCGGTAGTCGTACTCTAGTGCATTCGCATACAGCATTGCCAATTGAAATAGTTGATTTCCCAACCGGCCATAATTACGAAGAACAATTACCATTTCCTGAATAGCTGTTCGTCCCAATCTTCATCGTAGTGCTCAGAGAAAACTCTTGATAGTATTCGCTACATACTCCTGCATATCGCTCGTTAATTCAGGGTAGACTGGAATCGCTATGATCTCGGCTGAGATCTGGTCTGCGACAGGGAATGCGTCTCTGGCACTCGGAACATCAGCGAAGCATTTCTGCTCATGGAAGGGCACGGGGTAATAAACGGCATTGCCGATGCCGTGTTCGTTGAGGTTCGCCATGAGCTGATCCCGGCGGGGTGTGCGGATGGAGTATTGGTTGTAAATATGTGGGAATCGTAAAGAGGTAAAGGGGTGAAGAGGTGAAGAATCGTCCTCGTATACGGATGCAGGTGTTACGATATCATCCTGAGATGCAAACAGCTCATTGTACTTTTGCGCGTTTTTGCGGCGGGATTCGTGCCAGCTATCCAGGTATTTCCGCTTGACGTTGAGGACGGCGGCCTGGATGGCGTCGAGGCGAAAGTTGCCGCCGATCATTTCGTGGTAATAGCGCTTTTCCGCGCCATGAACGCGCATGAGGCGCATCTTGTGTGCGAGTTCTTCGTCGTTCGTCGTAACAACGCCACCATCACCGAACGCTCCGAGGTTTTTGCTCGGGAAAAAGCTGAAACAGCCGGCGGTACCGATACTTCCGACCCGCCGTTCATCCATATATGCCGACCCGATCGCCTGGGCGGCGTCCTCGATGACATGCAGTCCGTTCGCCTCGGCGAATTCCATGATCGGCTTCATGTGCGCGGCCTGACCGAACAGGTGGACAGTAACTATGGCCTTGATATTCACATCGCCTTTGTATTTCGCGTACGCCTTCTCAATCCCGACCGGGTCGATATTGTACGTCTCGGGATCGATATCCACGAAAATTGGCATCGCATTCAGCCGCGCCACCACTCCGGCCGTCGCGAAAAAGCTGAACGTCGGCACGATCACCCCGTCTCCCTCGCCGATTCCCAGCGCCATCATGGCCAGCAGCAGGGCATCGGTCCCTGAAGAAACGCCGACGGCGTACTTTGCACCGATGTAGTTGGCGATGTTTTGCTCGAGAGCTTCGACTTCAGGGCCGAGAATAAAGGCCTGGTCTTCTGCGACCTTCAGGAGGACGGGTTCGATTTCGTGGCGAATTGATTCGTACTGAGCTTTTAGATCTAGAAGAGGTACTTTCATAAGGTCGTTAAGGGTGAAGGGTGAAGGCGTGAAGTCGGCTGATATATTCACGCCCTGATAATCGTTATTTTCTTTCGTTGTTTTTCAGCTTTCGTCGTATTGAGTTTATCAATCCAGAGAGGACTTTCGACTCACGCTGAAGCAATTTTTCAAGTTCGTTCGTATCGCTGATGTACCGCTGGCGTTCAGCGATTTTGAGTTCGGTCTCGAGTTCGCTGAGGGAGCCTCTGGCTATGATGTAGAACCGGAGACTGTCCTTCCAGCTTTCCTTCGCCGCGCCTTCGGCGATATTCGTCGGGATCGAAATCGCCGCTCTACGAATCTGCGAGGTCAAGGTGAACAACTCCTCCCTCGGAAATGAAGCAGTCAACTTATACACTGCATCCACAACATCCATCCCCAGCTTCCACGCATCCAGATCTTCATGCGCACGCTTGAACTCTCCCATAAAACCTCCCCGTTAAGAATAATGTCATCGGCTCAGCCGACTTTCCCCTTTACGCCTTTACGTCTTTACGACATAGCTTCGAGATCCGCCTCAACCATCATCCTCACCAGCTCCTCGAATGACGTCTCCGGCTTCCAACCGAGTTCGGCCTTCGCCCGTGACGGATCCCCAAGCAGCAACTCAACCTCCGCGGGCCGATAAAACGCCGGGTCGACGACGACGTAATCTTCGTAATTCAGTCCGACATGCTCGAATGCGACGTTGCAGAACTCGCGGACGCTGTGGGTCTGTCCGGTGGCGATGACGTAGTCGGTGGGGTCGTCCTGCTGGAGGATGAGCCACATGGCTTCGACGTATTCTTTTGCGTAGCCCCAGTCGCGCTTGGCGTCGAGGTTTCCGAGACGCAGTTCCTTTGCTTTGCCCTGCTTGATGCGAGCGACGGTGCTGCTGATTTTGCGCGTGACAAATTCGAATCCGCGGCGGGGGGATTCGTGATTGTAGAGTATGCCGCTGGCCGCTTTGATTCCGTAAGCTTCACGGTAATTGCGGGTGAGATCGAAACCGGCAACCTTTGTGATGCCGTAGGCGCTGCGTGGATGAAACGGGGTATCCTCGTTCTGTGGCGTTTCGCGCACCTTGCCGAACATTTCGCTGGAACCGGCGAAATAGAACCGGCAGTCCGGAGCGTTCTCCTTGATCGACGACAGCAGGTAATGCGTACCGTTGATGTTGGTGTTGAAGGTGGAGAATTCATCCTCGAACGAATAGCTCACGAAACTCTGCGCGGCGAGATGGTAGCACTCATCCGGCTGCACCTCGCGCACGACTTTGAACAGGCTCGGGTAGCTCTCCAGCGACGCCGGATGCAGCTCGATGTCGTTCAGAAGATGCTGAATCCGCCCGAGCCGCTGCTGCGGAGCTTCGATGGCGACTCTGCGGACAATGCCGTGAACTTCGTACCCCTTTTCCAGCAGAAGTTCGGCGAGATATGATCCGTCCTGTCCGGTGATACCGGTGATAAGTGCTTTCTTCATGGGGAATGGAGTATTAATTCAGGGAGAGTGTGCAGAATATTATTCACCACAGATGTACACAGATATACACAGAGGACTTTTTTCAAGAAACAGGTCTTTCGTGTCTTGGTGGCTCCGTGTCTTCGCGCCCCCAAGATATAGCCTACTTGTCAAGGACCTGGATTTCATTCAAACCCACTTCCATGACTACCGCCTGCCGGATGGAGTCGACGACGATGGCGATGCGTTTTTCGCCGCGGTATTCTATGAGGAGGCCGCGGACGCCGGTCATTGGTCCGTGGATGATCTTGACGGGGGTGCCGGATTCGAGGCGCTCCCCGGTGACTTCGATGTCCGCCGGACCGTATACGGCGATGCGAAGGCTATCTATTATATAGGGGCGTACTTCGGCGAGTTTGCCCGAAAAATGCACGTATTTCAGCGTGCCGTGCACGTCGAAGGCGGCGACGCGCTCTTTTTCGTCCACATGCACGAAGATGTAGCCGGGGAAGAGCGGCGCGATGACTTTCTTCTTCCGGTCGGACCACTGCCGTACTTCCTCCCGCAGCGGCAGGAAGCGCTCGATGCCCCGCTCCTCCAGCTGCGCATCGACCTTCTTCTCCCACCGCGGCCGTACGTACAGTACTCTCCACTTTCTCATGATCTTGGGGGCATTTCATGATCTTGGGAGCACGAAGTCGCGAAGACACAAAGACACAAAAGGAATTTTCTGTTGGTGGCTTCGTGTCCTTGTGCCTTCGTGCCACAAAGATGATTCTTGTCCACTAGGTATGGCTCCGCCAATTCAGTCCCATTTCGGGGAATGGGACCGAGGATGTATTCCTCAAATATACTGCGTCCGCGCGTTCGGTGGAACTTGTCGGTTCCTTAATTTTTCGTTATGCGGAGGCCGGTTTACCTAAAAGAAAAACAGCACCTTCGCCCCTGAAATCAGGGCCGTACCGGTGCCGTGCAGTGTGCCACTCTATACTGCATCCCCACAGAAATCCGTGGAGTAAAACGCTTCATACGTCTCGTCAACTGGGCAATTAATGGGAACAGCGAAGGTAGCGAAGGAAACGAAGGGCTATTGAAAGGAGAACGTTGGCTGCTTCTTGAAAAAATCTTCGCTTTCTTCGTCTCTTCGTTGTTCCAGTTTTCTTATCCGCCGCTTTCGAGACGAAGGATTTCGTCCCGCAGGCGCGCGGCGGCTTCGTAGTCTTCTTTGTTGATAGCTTCGTCGAGCTTCTCCTTGAGGTCGGCGATTTTCTGATCGCGCGGCTCCATGTAGGTGTCGGCGTCGACGGCGGTGCTCTCCTCTTCGCCTTCCGGCACGAAGCCGGCTTCGGCAAGTACGTCTTCTTCGACGAATATCGGGACGCCGTAGCGCACCGCGAGCGCGATGGCGTCGCTGGGACGGGAGTCCACTTCATCACTGACGGCGGTGTCAAGCGACAGCCGCGCGTAGAACGTGCCCTCGCGCAGCTCGGTGATGGTCACCTCGGTGATGTTGTACCCGAGCGTGTCCACGATGTCTTTCAACAGGTCATGCGTCATCGGCCGCGGCGGCTTGATGCCCTCGATCTCCAGGGCGATGGCCTGCGCCTCGAACGCCCCGATGATGATCGGCAGCCGCCGGGGACCTTCCGCCTCGCGGAGAATGAGCGCGTACGCTCCGCCGGAGGAGGTGGAGGTGGAGAGGCCGAGTATTTCAACGCGAATCTTATTCATTCGTAAAGGGAAAAGGCGTAAAGGGTGAAGCCGGCTTTACGGCTTTACCCTTTACCCTTCACGATTAATTTCCGAGAAAACTTTTGAGCTCGTCAGTAAGCGCGGGGACCACCTCAAACACATCCCCCACGATTCCGTAATCGGCGACCTGGAAGATGGGGGCGTCTTTGTCTTTGTTGATGGCGACGATGACTTTGCTGGACGACATGCCGGCGAGATGCTGGATGGCGCCGCTGATGCCGCAGGCGACGTAGAGATTCGGGGAGACGGTCTTGCCCGTCTGTCCGACCTGCTCGGCGTGGGGACGCCAGCCGGCGTCGACGACCGCGCGGGATGCGCCGGTGGCCGCGCCGAGCGCCGAAGCGAGATCCTCGATGAGATTCCAGTTCTCGGGAGCCTGCAGTCCGCGTCCGCCGGACACGATGGCCGTCGCTTCCGCCACGTCCAGTTTGCCGCTGGCGATGGATGTACCGGTTGACTTCGTCACGAAATCGGCGTCGTCGAGCTGCGGCGAAAACGCTTCGACCTGCGCTTCCGCGCCGTCGGCTTCGCCCGCGGAAAACACGTTGGGACGCAGGGAGAACACTTTCTTCAGGCTGGTGACTTTCACCTTGATGAGCGCCTTGCCGGCGTACACGGGACGCAGGGCGACGATATCGCCGTCGTCCACCGACAGCTCGGTCACGTCGGGCGCCAGCGCGCCGTCCATGCGCACGGCCAGCCGCGGTGCGAGATCCTTGCCGAGCGCCGTGGCGGGCAGCATCACGATATCCGCGCCCTCCTTCTCGGCGATCTGCACGACGGACTTCACATACGCGCCGTTGGAATAGAGATTCAGCTTCTCGTCGGCGACATGCACCGTCTTCGCGGCCCCGTAGCCGCCCATGGCCTTCGCGGCAGCTTCATCAGCGCCGAAAAGTACGGCGGTAACATCAGCATTGAGCTCGCCGGCGACATTTTTCGCTGCACGGATGGCTTCGTACGAAGCTTTTTTGACCTTGCCGTCGCGTTGTTCAGTGATTACGAGGATGTTCATGGTGTATCTGTTTGTTTCGTAAAGACGTAAAGGGTAAAGGCGTAAAGTCGGTTGTTACATTCGTGAAGAGGTAAAGGGGTGAAGCGGTGAAGAATCTGAATCCGTCAGATTACTTTTGCTTCTTCATGAAGCAGCTTGACGAGCTCTTTGACTGCGTCAGGACCTTCGCCGACGATTTTGCCGGCGGATTTGACGGGCGGCTTGCTCATTTCGAGCACTTCGACGCGGTTTTTGTAGGGCGAGGGCTCGACGTCTTCGATGGGCTTGCGCTTGGCCTGCATGATGCCCTGGAGTTTCGGGTAGCGCGGGTCGTTGAGTCCCTTCTGCGCGGAAATCACCGCGGGGAGTTTCGAAACGACGGTTTCCATGCCGCCCTCGATCTCGCGTTCGGCCTCGATCGAGCCGTCCTCCTTGATTTCCAGCTTCGATGCCACGGTAACCGACGGCAGGTCGAGCATTTCGCCGAGGAGTCCGGCCATCTGCCAGCCGTCGTAGTCGATCGACTGCCGGCCGCAGAAAATGACGTCAGCTTCGCGGTCCTTCAGCGTCTCGGCAAGCGCTTTCGCGGTGCCGAAGCTGTCGCGCGGCTGATCGGACTTGATGTGGAGTCCTTTATCAGCGCCCATGGCGAGTCCCTTGCGGATGGTTTCCTTCACCGCATCCGGACCGAAGCAGACCACGGTCACCTCGCCTTCGCGGGCTTCCTTGAGCTGCAGCGCCGCCTCGACGGCATATTCATCATATGGATTGAGAATCCAGGTGACGCCGGAGGGATCGATGCTCTTGCCGTCCTCTCCGACCTGGACCTTCGTGGTGGTGTCAGGTACGTGACTGACGCAAACGAAGATGTTCATTGATTATCCTGTACTGCGTTGATGTCATTGTTCACAAGGGAGTAATATATGGGGAGATGGGGAGTTATGCAAAGACCGCCTGTCAGCCATCTTCACGATAGAAGGAGGTGACTTTTGCAGCGACGTGGCGTACCTCCTCATCAGTCAGGCCAGAGTACAGTGGCAGCCGCAGCAGGGATTTCTCGTAACGCTCCGCGTTCTGCAACGCCCGGCCATCGTGGCGTTTCCGATAGTACGGCGAGCGATGGAGAACCTGGTAATGGAACACCGAGTGCACGCCATGCTCTTTTAGATGGCCGATCAGGGCATCGCGCTCATCCTCACTGCGGCACAGCATGTAGAAGATGTGTCCGTTATTCGTGGAATGCTGGGGAATACGCGGCAGCTCCAACACACCAGATTCCTGCAAAGGCCTCAATGCTTCGAAATACTCATCCCAGATCACCACACGTCGGGCTATCACCTCATCGATGTGCTGAAGCTGTCCATACAGGAAGGCCGCATTGAGTTCCGACGGCAGGAAACTCGATCCGACATCCACCCAGCCATATTTATCCACCTCCCCGCGCCAGAACGCGGCCCGGTTCGTTCCCTTTTCCCAGATGATCTCCGCGCGCTCCCGCAGCTCCGGATTATTGACGACTAGCATTCCCCCTTCGCCACAGTTGATGTTCTTCGTCTCGTGGAAGGAGAATGTCCCCAGATCGCCGATACCACCAAGCGGCCGGTCCTTATACAGGACGTTGATGGCCTGGGCGGCGTCCTCAACGACGGCGATTCCGTGCCGCTGTGCAAGTGCCTGCACCGCATCCATATCGCAGGCCATGCCAGCGTAATGGACCACCACGATGGCTTTTGTTCGATCGGTGATGAGTTCCTCGATGCGGTCTGCGTCGATATTCGGGTGATCGGGCCTGCTGTCCGCAAATCGGAGCGTTGCACCGCGAAGCACGAACGCATTGGCAGAGGACACGAAGGTGTACGCGGGCAGAATGACCTCATCTCCCGGTCCGATATTGAGCAGAAGTGCCGCCAACTCAAGCGCATCCGTACAGCTCGTCGTGAGCAGGCACTTTTCAAAGCCGTACCGCTCCTCGAAGAACCGCTGGCAGAGGGCGGTGTAATGGCCGTTCCCCGCGATTTTCCCTCTTTCGACGGCATCACGGATATAGGTCAATTCGTCACCGACGAGCGCCGGTTTATTGTATGGGATCATGTTGCGTTTTTCCTCCAGTAGTGCAAGACCAGCTGTCGCGAATGTTCCCTGAAGCCATTCCGCTCATAGAATCGGCAGGCGCCGGTGTTCGCTGTCTGTGTTGCAACCTGCACCTCGATGCATGATCTGGAATACGCGTAGTCGAGCACCGCATCAATGAGACGGGATCCTATACCGCTCCCCTGCGTGGAGGGATCGACTGCAATAAGACCGATGATCGCAGCATTGTTTCTCAAAGCCACAGTCACGAATC
>CAJXVM010000015.1 GCA_913061095.1 uncultured Ignavibacteria bacterium | reverse complement strand
GTGTACCACTCAGCCTCCCCCAGCAGCTCGGCCCGTGCGGACCGCTCAGCCCTGCCCCACCCGGCTCGGCGAGGGGTGTACCACCCAGCCATGCACAGGCGGCTCGGCCGCCCGTGCGGACCGCTCAGCCTACCCCAGCAGCCCGACCCGCCCGGACAGCTACCCCTCCCCGGCCCACTCCCTGAAGGCCGTGAGCATGCGCGAGCCGTACCAGGAGTACAGCTCGCCGTCGACGATGCGGATGCTGACGGTCTCGGCCCAGTCGGGCGCGACGGCGCGCAGCAACTGCCGCAGCTCGTCGATGTGCTTTTCCGTGAAGGGAAACGGCTCACTGGAGAGCAGGATGTGCGCGGGCTGCAGCGCGGCGATGTCGGCGATGCCGATCTCCGGGTAACGGCGCGCGCTGTCGCCTTCGGGGAAGCGCAGATCCAACCAATCCTCGTCGATCACGTGCCGGTAGCCGGCCTCGTGCAGCATGGAATGGATGTAGGTCTCGGGCGAGACAGTCATGTATGGCTGCCGCCAGATCAGGTACAGCGCGCTCTGATGCGAGGGACGCGTGACCGCGGCGCGCGCGGCGGCGATGTCGGCGAGCAGCGGCCCGGAACGGTCCGTGGCGGAAAGCAGCATCCCGAGATCCCGGATCATCAGCAGTGCGTCGTCCACCGTCAGCGGATGCGTGACGAACACGTCGGGACCACCATCCCAGCCGTCGATTTCCTCGATGGACTCGCGCATGTTCTCGTCGATGTTGGCGATCACGAGGTCGGGCGCGAGCGCGCGCACGCGGTCGGGATGCACGGTTTTCGTGCCGCCCACGACGGTGACTTCCGGCACGAGCTGCGCCGGATGCACGCAGAATTTCGTGCGGCCGACGACTTCGTCCGTGCCGAGTCCCAGCGCGAACAGCAGTTCGGTGATGCTCGGCACCAGCGAGACGACGCGCAGGGGACGCTCACGCGGTATGAAGCTGCGTCCGCGGGCATCGACAACGCTGTCAGAATGTGACGACATGCTCATCCTCCTTCCGTGGGTCGTCCATGCTCATCCCGTACATGTGGCGGTGCAGGAAGGCCCGGATATCCTTCGTCTCCTGGCTGCTGACGCGATGCGCCGTATCGTATTCGCGGTATTCCACGTCGTAATCCATGTCCTCCAGCACGCGGTTGTTCTCGCGTCCGACCTCGATGCCGAGCACCCGGTCGCGCGTGCCGTGCGCGAGAAAAATCGGGATGCGTTGATTTGCCGCGCTGCGCTCCTCACGCAGATGCTCTGGATGAATGACATATCCCGACAGCGCCACGATGCCGCCGAGCCGCTCGGGATAGCGCAGTCCGGTATCGAGGCTCATGACCGCCCCCTGCGAAAAGCCGACGAGAAACACGTTCTCCGGCGGCACGCCGTCGTCGATCTGCATGGCGATCAGCTCACCGATGCGATCGCGGCTCTCCTGCAGCTCGACCGGGTCCTTGCGGTCGTTGTCGTACCACCAGCGCACGTCGTCGGACTCCTCGCCGGCAAAGGTCGCGGACGGCAGCACCCAGCGCGTATGCAGAAATCCCATCTGCCGCACGAAGGGGAAAAAGGCGTACTTGTTGGCATTCCGCCCGTGCAGACCGATCATCGCGTGGTCCGCACGGTCGAGATCCTCGGGAAACGTCAGGTAGTCGAGCGCCATCAGGCTTCGAATGCTCCCGTCACATGTGACATCGGGCGGTGCTGTGCGATCAGTTATCCCAGCCCTTGAATTTCGCCCACGCGCGGAACTCCTTGTCCAGCTGCTCGAAACTGTCGATGGCGAAGAGCTTCGGCTGCAGGTGCCAGACCTCGTACTCCTGCGCGCCGAGCAGCTCGGGCTCGAAATCCACGACTTCCACCGCATCCGAAAGCGAGTGCACGACTTCCTTCGGGGATGACAGGATGCCGGCGCCGTAGATGCGGCGTCCCTCGGGCGTATTGATCAGGCCGAACTCCACGGTGAACCAGTAGAAACGCTCGAGCTGACGGATCTCCTTCGGATCGGTCGCATGCAGAAAGGTCTGCGCGAAGTACTGGAAGAAATTCGAGAAGAACGGATCGGTCAGCGTGGGCATGTGGCCGAACATGTCGTGGAAGCAATCCGGCGCCGGCGTGTACTCGATTTCATCCGGCTGGCGGATATAGTCGGTCGAGGGGAAATGCGCGCGCGCCATGAAGCTGAAAAAGTCGTTGGTGTCCAGCAGTCCGGGAATGCGCGCCACACGCCATCCGACCATCTCGTCGAGCTTGAGGCTGATCTCGCGGAGGTTCGGCAGCCGGTCGGGCGTCAGTCCGAGCAGCTTCATGCCCCGGAGGTACTCCTCGCAGGCGCGGCCGGGCAGCTCGCGTTCCTGCCGCTCGTAGAGCGTCTTCCAGGTGTCGTGGTCGTGCGCGGGATAATCGGGATACTCGATATCCGTATGCTCCGGCACGGGACCGTCGAGTTTGATGGGAATGCAGCGCGGATCGACGTCGTCCTGCTCCGCGTATTTGTCGTATGCGGATTTGGAATAATCCTCGTTCGCGGATGTATCGGAAGTGGGATTTTCTGCCATGGGGATGCTCCTTCCTGTGCTGTCCGGAGGCGCATTACACCGTCCGGGGGTTGAACATCTATTGTAAGCTTGTATTCCGTGAAATATAATAAAATATTGATGGGCGTAAAGAGCCGTTGGCCGATGGCCGTTAGCTGTTTGCCGTTAGCTGCCCGCAGCCCCGCGCCTGACGCGGGGCGATACCCGGCGGTAACCACACGCGTAAGCGTGTGGACATCCATGGCCCGCGACATCATTCACAAGACCACTGTCATCCAATGTCCATCTGCATCAACTCGGAAATCGGCGCCATCAAACGGGTCATCCTGCATCAGCCCGGACAGGAAATCGAGCGCATGACGCCGTCGAATGCCTCGGAAGTGCTCTACGACGACATCATCCACCTTCCGCGCGCGCTTCGCGAGCACAATCAGCTGGAATTCGTGCTCAGCCGTGTCGCCGAGACGCATGAGCTGGTGGATCTCCTCCGCGAAATACTCTCCATCTCGGAAGCGCGCACGAGTCTCGTCCGGCGGCTCTGCGCCGCGGTGGACTACCCCGAACTCGCCGGCGAGCTGCTCGAGCTCAGCGCGACCGACCTCGCCTTCCGCCTCATCCACGGCACCGTCAAGCGCAACGATACGCTGGAGCGCTACCTGAGTCCCGGACTCTACGCCCTCCCCCCGCTTCCCAACTTCTTTTTCATGCGGGATGCAGCCATGTGCGTCAACGACCGCGTCATTACCGGTTCGATGGCGAACCGCGTGCGCGAGGCCGAGGCCATCATCATGGAGCACATCTTCCGCTGGCACCCCGATTTTCGTCCTGAAGGATTCTACTTCGACGGCACGCTGAAAGAGCATCCCGGCCTGACCATCGAGGGAGGAGACGTGCTGATTCTCCGCGAGGATGTCGTGCTCATCGGCAACAGCGAGCGCACGTCAATTTCCGGCATCGACACGCTCATTCGCTCCTTTGCCGAGGCCGAGCACATCCGGCATGTGATCGTGGTGGATATGCCGAAGGCGCGCGCGACTATCCATCTTGACATGATTTTCACCATGGTGGACCGGGACAAATGCGTGGTCTATCCGCCGCTGATCACGGGACATCAGGCCTGCCGCGTCATCCATGTGGAGATCGACGGACGGAAGGTCCGCTCCATCCGCGACCGCGAAAATCTCATCGACGCGCTGCGGCACTGCGGACAGGACCTCGATCCCATCCCCTGCGGCGGCGGGGATACGGTGTACCAGGAGCGCGAGCAGTGGACATCCGGCGCAAATTTCTTCACGCTCGCACCCGGACGCATCATCGGCTACGGCCGCAACAAGCACACCTTCGAGGAACTCGACCGCCGGGGATTCTCCATCATCCGCTTCGACGACCTGCGGCGCGGCATCGTGCGCCTGGAGGATTACGAACGCTACGCCGTCTCCATCGAGGGCGCCGAGCTTTCACGCGGCGGAGGCGGCTGCCGCTGCATGACCCTCCCCGTCCGGCGGGGTGCGGTTGATTGGTGACGGTTCCCTCCCCCTGCATTGTTTCTCGCCCGCATCCTTTGTAGTATAATAGTTTACGCGTACATGCCGATGAATCCTCCCCCGCCGATGGTTCATCCCATATGGTATGTATGCACATGGTATGTATGCACAGAAATTTCCGTATCAGACAGAGGATGCAATGACACGATTCCAGCGCTGGGCGCTCCGCATGAGCGCGCTCACCTTCAGTGTGCTGCTGATGACCGCCTGCGGATCCGAGGAGCAGGCCGACAAATCCCTCGACTCCCCGGAATGGCAGGAGTACAGGACCCTGGCAATGCGCTACGATTCGATGACCGTGGCCTTCCAGAAACGTGAGCGGGAGGATCCCGAGTTCGCCGCCAATCCCAACGCCGTGGCGGGCGCGGAAATCCAGAAATTCTACGCGCTCACGCAGCAGTTGACCGAAGCGGTGCCCGAGGATATCAAGGACCTCACCGACGCCGGCGGATACGGGATCGACGACCTGCGCACGCTGCGCCTGGCCGCCGCCATGAGCCAGCAGATGAAGCCCTTCCTGGCGGTCAACAAGGAGCTGATCGAGCACGTGCAGGATCGCGATTCCCTTCTCAACCTCAAGCTCGAGATCGCGCAGATCGCCGTCATGAGCGGCCTCCCCGAACAGGCCGAGGAATACGCCACCGAGGAAGTGCTGCAGCACGCCGAACCGATGAACCGCGCCGCGCTGTATGCCGGACTCTCCGAGGCCGCGCTGGATAAAAACGATTTCGAATCCGGACGCACCTGGGCGCTGAAGGCCGTCACCAGCTACGGCGACGTCGCCCGCGCCGAAGAGGAAAAAGGCCAGGCCAACCCGCAGATGGCGATGTATATCTCGAATCAGGTGGGATCGCTGATCGCGCCGCTGATGTACGAATACCGCGAAGCGGGCGACACCGAGGGCATGGACGCACTCGTCACGGAAGTGCGCGGCGAGCTCCCCGAAAGCGCGAAGTGGGAGGATGTTGAATCCTCCATGAACACGGCCGTGGCCGAAATCGCGAAGGAGCGCGAGGCGCTCGATAAGCCGGCGCCGACCTGGGCCGAACACGCGTGGATCGGCAGCGATCCGCTCTCGATCGAGAAACTCAAGGGCAAGGTCGTACTGATCGACTTCTTCGCCACCTGGTGCCAGCCCTGCATCCGCGCCTTCCCGAAGCTGCGCGACTGGCAGGAGACCTACGGGGATGATGGCCTTGTCGTCGTCGGACTCACCACCTACCAGGGCCGCTACGAGGGCAGCCAGGTCGAGCCACAGGCGGAAATGGATAAGCTGACAAACGACTTCATCCCGAAGCATGAAATCACATGGCCGGTGGGCGTGGAGAAGAACGGCCGCCAGACCATGCAGGATTACAATGTGCAGGGCATCCCGCAGATCGTGCTGCTCGACCGTGAGGGCAAGGTGCAGTACGTCAAGGTCGGTGCGGCGGATTACGACAAGACGGAAGCGAAGATCAAACAGCTGCTCGAGGAATGATCAGCCGTCCGTCGACAGAACGCACTGGACGCAGGCATATCGCCGGCCGCACTGCCGCGGCCACGCATATGTTCCCTGCGGTCACGCGTATGCTCCCTGCGGCGGTGCTTCTCCTTTTGCTGATCGCCCTGCCCCGCGCTCGGGCACTGGCACAGCTGCCTGATTCCCTGCGCGTCGTCGTCCTCGGATCGTCGACGGCGGCGGGCGCCGGAGCAAGCGTGCGTGACAGCGCCTGGGTCTGGCGGTACGACACGTACCTCAAATCCCTCGACCCGGATTACGACGCCGTTAATCTCGCTGTCGGCGGCTACACGACGTATCACATTCAGCCGGAGGGCTATGTGCCGCCGCAGGATCGTCCCGCACCGGACATCCATCGGAACATCACCGCAGCGATCGCACTGCGTCCTTCCGCAATCATCATCAACCTGCCCTCGAACGATGCGGCGAAAAATTACAGCATCATCGAGCAGGCGCAGAATTTCGAGCGCGTCGCCGGCGAGGCCGCGACAGCGGGCATCCCTCTCTGGGTCTGCACCACGCAGCCGCGCAACATGAACGAAACGCAGCGGCAGAACCTGATGGCCATGCGCGACTGGATCACCGGCACCTACGCGGATCATGTGCTGGATTTCTGGTCCGGTCTCGCCACCGGCGCAGGGATGATGCTGCCGGAGTTCAACTCCGGCGACGGCGTGCATCTCAACGATGCGGGACACCGTCTGCTCTTCGAACGCGTGCGCGACGCCCGCATTCCGGAGCGTCTGCAGACGACCGCCCTCGCCGCGCTCCCCGACGACGGGCATGTGCTGGAACTCGCGGTGTATCCGCAGCCCGCGCGGGATGTCGTCACCTTCCGTATTGACGGTGACGGCCACGGAAGCTGGACGCTGGTCGTCCGTGACCTGATCGGACAGGAAGTCTATCGCGCGGAATCCGGATCACATCCGGGCGTGGCGATGCGCCAGCTCAATGCCGCGCAGCTGCCCCGCGGGCTGTATCATGTGCTCCTCCGGACCGGGTCGTCCATCAGGAGTGCACCGCTTCTGCTTGTGCGGTAACGACAGCAGATCAGCGTCATGCGTCGAGCCTGTCGAAGTGTGACGCACACACAAATATCGAACACAGCATATTTCACATACGAGAGACCATTCATGAAACGACATATCACCCGGAACACGCCCCTCCTTCTGCTCGCGGCGCTGCTGCTGTTCGGCGGAAGCGCACTGCACGCCCAGGGTACGCTGAAGGCCGACGATCCCGACTGGCAGAAATTCAAGACCCTCTTCATGGAATACGATTCGATGACCGTGTATTTCCAGGAGCGGCAGTTGAACGATCCCGAGTTCGCGGCCAATCCGCAGGAAGTTGCCGGCGACGCGATCCAGCGCTACCAGGCCCTTGCACAGGAAGTCATGAAGAACATGCCGCAGGCGGCCGCATCCGCCGAGGATGTCGAGGGCTTTGACATCGACGACTACCGCGCCCTGAAATTCTTCGCCATGGTGACCGAACAGATGAGCATCTTCCCCATAGCAAACAGGGGACTGATCGAGCGCGTGGAGGACGAAGACTCGGTGCGCATGCTCAAGATGGAGCTGGCGCAGGTGGCGCTCGCGCAGGGCGACTTTGAAACCGCCGAGGAATTCGCCACGAAGGATGTCGTGGAAAACGCCGATCCCCTCAACCGTGCCGGACTCTACGCCGGCTTCTCCAATGCCTGGCTGGAAAAGAAGGACATGGGAAAGGCGCAGGAATGGGCGCTGCGCGCGATCAGCGCATACGCGGAAGCCGAAGAGGCGGATGAAAGCAATCCCAACGCGGACCCGCGGCGCGTGGAATGGATCCGCGGCCGCTACGGCGCCGTGCTCGCACCGCTGATGTACGAACTCAAGGAAGCCGGCGACGCCGGGGGCATGGACGAGCTTTCGGCGCTGGCCAAGGAAATGCTTCCCGAGACGACCACATGGACATACGTGAAGACCTCCATGAACAGCGCTATGGCGTCAATGGCGAAGGAGCGTGAAACGCTCAACCAGCCCGCCGAAGCCTGGGCCGAGCACATCTGGATCGGCAGCGACGAACTCTCGCTCGAGAAGCTCAAGGGACGCGTCGTGCTCGTCGATTTCTTCGCGACCTGGTGCAAGCCCTGCATCCGCGCCTTCCCGCATATCCGCGACTGGCAGAAAAAGTACGAAGATGAAGGACTCACCATCGTCGGACTGACGAGCTACCAGGGTCGTTACGGCGGCAAGGAGGTCGGCAAGGAGGAAGAGCTGGCGAAGCTCAGGGAGGATTTCATTCCGAATCACAATATCACCTGGGCGGTAGGCGTCGAGAAGGATGGACGCCAGACCATGAGCGACTACGGCGTGCAGGGGATTCCCTATCTCGTACTCATCGACCGCGAGGGGAAAATCCAGTACACCAAGGTCGGCGCCGCCGACTACGACAAGACGGAGCAGAAAATCAAGGAGCTTCTGGCGAAATAAGATGCTGGGGAGGGAGGTCCGCATCAGTTTCCCCGGGCCTCGCCCGGGGCAACTGGCCCGCCCCCTCCCCGCGCGCTCCACATCGACGCACCCAGCCAGCAGAGTCCCGCCCAGAACGCGCCGATCGCCCATCCCGCCACGACGTCACTCGGATAATGCACACCGATGTATGTGCGTGTAAACCCGATCAGCAGACTGAGCAGCACGGCCGCGGCGATCAGCGCCGCGCGCGCACCGCGCTGCCGCAGACCCCGCGCCAGCATCACCGCGAGCGAGACATAGATCGCCGCCGACATCATCGCGTGTCCGCTGGGGAAGCTGAACTCCGCGGTGTCGATCAGCCACGGCACGACGACGGGACGCGGGCGCGCGAATCCCGCCTTGAGCGCGAGCATCAGGAAAAAGCCGCCAAGTGACACCGCGATGAGCAGCCACATCGCGGACCAGTCCCGCCGCCACGCCAGCACGGCCACGGCCAGGACAACCACCAGGGTGAAAAACCACCCGTTCCCGAGCGTGGTAACCGCCTTCATGGCGGGCAGCAGCCAGGCCGGACCGTTCGGCACGGACGGATCCGCGTCGCTGCGCAGTCCGAGGAGAAAGGATTCATCGGACGCCTGCACCGTGCCGTCCGTCACCGCGATCGCAACCGCGAGAAACACCGCGATGCCCACGCCCGAGAGCAGCAACAGCAGCCTCGCCTGACGGCGGTAGGACGAGCGGAACGAGTCAGGTGTGTTTGCAGGACGAATGTTCATGGGTGGAAATATACGGTTTTGGGGGGCAGCACGCGTCACCACACGCTCACGCGTGTGGATACCGTTAACCCCACACGTGAGGGTGGGGCCATGCGTGCGACCACACACTTACGCGTGTGGATATTGCACTCACATATATAGCCGATACAGCACCCACACCCCGATTCCCAGCAGTGCGATCCGCACCACCACATCCCCCACGCCGCCGGTGACGATGCGAAGGGGACCCGGCAGCAGGTGCAGCGGACGCCGCGACAGCGGCCAGAGCAGCGCGAGTCCGGATGGCGTGAGCATGTCGAGCAGCAGATGACTGAGATAGCCGACGGCGAACCACAGCCAGAGCGCGGCAAAGCCGATGGCCTCGCCCAGAAAGTACATACCGATCGTGAGCGCCGCCGCGATCAACAGCATGTGCGTCGCTCCGCGGTGTCCGCCCGCCAGCAGACGCACGAATCCCGCCAGCCCGCGCGTGATCACGTTCAGCACAGTGAGCAGCATGCCGGCGGACTGCCGGGCGCCGCGGTCGATGCCGGCGCGTCCGCGTCCGATGCGGCGCTTCATGTTCTCGGGGGAATTCGCAATGAGGGACTCGGGCTCGTCGATATCCGGCAGAAGGGATGCAATGCCGCATGCAAGGAGTCCCGGCACGATGCCCGGCACGGCGAGTCCCGCAACATCGAGTGTCGGTGGCAGCAGCATGCCAAGTTCAGTGAACGCGGCGCCCGCGTATGCCAGCCCCGCTCCCGCCGCGAATCCTCCCGCCAGATGCGTCTTGCCGGTCATCCTACCTGACCACGAAATTCACGAGCTTGTCGGGCACGGCGATCACCTTGACCACGGTCTTGCCCTCGAGATTCGACTGGATGCGCTCGTTATCCCGCGCGGCTGATTCGAGATCCTCTCGGGATGTACCCTTGGCGACCGTCATTTTGTCGCGCACCTTGCCGTTGACCTGCAGCACGATCTCCACCTCGTCCTCGACGGTCAGCGCGGGATCGTACTCCGGCCAGGGCTCGTAGGCGAGCGTGTTCGTGTTACCCATCAGCCGCCACAGCTCCTCGGCCAGGTGCGGCGCGAACGGCGAGAGCAGCAGCACGAAGATCTCCATCACGGCCTTTGGCCGCACGTCGCGCTTGTTCATCTCGTTGACGAAAATCATCATCTGCGAGATGGCCGTGTTGAATCGCAGTCCCTCGATGTCCTCGGTGATTTTTTTGATCGACCGGTGCAGCAGTTTCAGCGACTCCTCGTCGGGCTCGACGTCCTGGATCGTCGCATCCAGCTCGGCCACGGTCGCGTCGGGATCGTCCTTCACATACAGCCGCCAGACGCGGTTGAGGAAGCGGTGCACGCCCTCGACGCCCTTGGTGTTCCAGGGCTTGACCTGCTCGAGCGGACCCATGAACATCTCGAAGAGCCGCAGCGTGTCGGCGCCGTAGTCGCGGATGACGTCGTCGGGATTGATGACGTTGCCGAAGGACTTCGACATCTTCCTTCCGTCCTCGCCGAGAATCATGCCCTGGTTGACGAGGCGCAGAAAGGGCTCTTTCGTGGAGACGTACCCGAGGTCGTAGAGCACCTTGTGCCAGAAGCGCGCGTACAGCAGATGCAGCACGGCGTGCTCGGTACCGCCGACGTAGAGATCCACCGGACCCCAGTACTCCTCCTTCTGGCGGCTGCAGAATTCCTCGTCATTGTACGGATCCATGTAGCGCAGGTAGTACCAGCAGGAGCCGGCCCACTGCGGCATGGTGTTGGTCTCGCGGCGCGCCGGGAGCCCCGTCTCGGGATCGGTCGTCTCCACCCATTCGGGGATGGTGGCGAGCGGCGATTCGCCCGTGCCGCTGGGCTTGTAGGATTCCACCTCGGGGAGGGTGAGCGGAAGTTCGTCTTCGGGCAGGAGCTTGACTTCCTCGTGGCCGTCAGGATGTTTGACGTGGATCACGGGGAAGGGCTCGCCCCAGTAGCGCTGCCGCGAAAACAGCCAGTCGCGCAGCTTGTAATTCACCTTGCGCCGGCCGAGGCCTTTCTCCTCCAGCCAGTCCACCACCTTCTCGAAGGCCTTGCGGTACCCGAGGCCGTTGATGAAATCGGAATTCACCGCAACACCGTGCTCGGTGTCGGTGTACGCCTCCTCCTCCACGTTGCCACCCTTGATGACCTCGACGATAGGCAGACCGAATTTGCGCGCGAACTCCCAGTCGCGCTCGTCGTGCCCGGGGACGGCCATGATGGCGCCGGTGCCGTAGGTCATCAGCACGTAGTCGGCGATCCAGATCGGGATGCGTTCGTTGTTCACCGGATTGACGGCGTAGCCGCCGGTGAACACACCGGATTTTTCCTTCGACAGTTCGGTACGCTCGAGGTCGTTTTTCTTCGCAGCGGCTTCGCGGTAGGACTCGACGTCCGCGCGCTGCCCGTCGGTGGTCACCTGGTCCACCAGCGGATGCTCGGGCGCCAGCACCATGTACGTCGCGCCCCAGAGCGTGTCGGGACGCGTGGTGAAGACGGTAATGCCGTCGTCAGCGCCGTCGACGTCGAAGCGCACCTCCGCGCCGACCGAGCGGCCGATCCAGTTGCGCTGCATTTCCTTGAGGCTTTCGGTCCAGTCCAGCTCCTCGAGATCCTCGAGCAGGCGTTCGGCGTATTCCGTGATCTTCAGCATCCACTGCCGCATGGGACGCCGCACGACCGTGAATCCCTTTTCCACCTGTTCGGGCACTTCCTCGTTGGCGAGCACAGTGCCGAGTTCGGGACACCAGTTCACCGGCACTTCGGCGATGTATGCAAGGCCCTTTTTGTAGAGCTGCTCGAAAATCCACTGCGTCCATTTGTAGTAATTCGGATCAGTGGTGTTGACCTCGCGGTCCCAGTCGTACGAGAAGCCGATCATCTTCATCTGCCGCCGGAAGGTCTCGATGTTCTGCTTCGTGGTGACAGCGGGATGCACGCCCGTCTTCACCGCATACTGCTCGGCAGGCAGGCCGAAAGCGTCCCAGCCCATGGGGTGCAGGACGTTGAACCCGCGCATGCGCTTGTAGCGGCAGACGATATCCGTCGCGGTGTAGCCTTCGGGGTGCCCGACGTGCAGTCCCGCCCCGGATGGATACGGGAACATGTCCAGCACATAGTATTTCGGCCTGCCATAATCCTCGACGGCTTTGAAGGTTTTCTGTTCCTCCCAGAACCGCTGCCATTTCGGTTCGATTTCGCTGAATGGATAGCGCATGATGGTTTCGCGTCTGTCTGTGTCAGATGGGACAAATCATGTCAAGCTTGTAAAATAGCACGGAGGGAATGAAAGGAAAAACCCCACCCGTGAGGGTGGGGCCAGCGCGGCACCGGGTAACCCCACCCGTGAGGGTGGGGCCAGCGCACCAACCACACGCTCACGCGTGTGGATGCCGTGATCCTTGCACGACGTTCCCACGTCCACACGCTCACGCGTGTGGCTACCGCACCACCGTTAGCATCGCGGTAGACACATCCCCTCCCGCACGCATCACCACCACATACTGCCCCGCAGGCAGCTGCGATGCGTCGAAGCGATGGACATGCGTTCCGGCGGCAAAGGCGCCCGCAACGGGTGTCGCCACGATGCGTCCCATCAGATCATGGATCTCCAGGCGCACATCGGTATGCATGGGCAGGGTGAAACGCAGAGAGGTGCGCATCCCCGCCGCGGCGCGGACGGGATTCGGGTACGCGCCGTGCAGCTCGGGCTGTGAGGGACGCGATGAGGCCGCATCCACACCGACGACGGTGAGCGTGAAATATCCGGTTTCGCTCACGGGACCCCATCCCAGGGCGTTCCCCGCGCGCACGCGCCACCAGACTTCCTCGCCCATGTCGGGATTATCATTCAGGTTGATGACGGTGCTCACACCCGCGAGCGTACTGTCACTCGTGTACCCGCGCGTGAACTGCGCATCGAAGGCATACTCGAGCCGGTAGCGATCGACCGCCGGCGCGCTCTGCGTCCATTCGAAACGCACGGCGCTGCTCAGGGGCTGATCCTGGTCGGTCGGAGCGACAAGTCGCACCGAGTCCGGCAGCCGCAGGTTTTCGTCGGTCGTCAGCGTACGGATCTCGGAATCCGGTCCGCTCTCGAGCCCGCGCATCGGCGTCACCCACCAGGTGTAGGTGGCGTTGCTCGCCAGCGAAGGGGCATCCGTGGTGTCGGTCGCGCCCTGCTGCGGGACGTTGATCTGCGCGACGGACTTGAGCCTCAGCGTGTAATCCGTCGCATGCGGCACGGCGTGCCAGCGGAACAGCGCACTGTCTGGATGCAGCGACGCGTTGTCGCCGGGCGCGATCAGCCGCGGCGCATCCAGCTCGGCAGGAGTGAGCAGGCGGCGCACCTCGCTCCAGGGACCCTTCCCGCTCGCGTTCCGCGCCTGCACGCGCCAGAACACCTCGGTCTGCGCCGGCAGGCGGGCTTTCGTGGCGGACTGGAAATCCGTGTCGTACACGCTTGCGATGTCCGCGATCAGCGAACTGAACTGCATGTCGAAGGCGATCTGCAGCGCGTAGGCATCCGCATGTTCGCTTTCCTCCCAGGTGAACTCCGGCACGAGCGATGCCGCCTCGACGCCGTCATCCGGGGCGAGAAGCGTCACCGCGCCGGGCGCCGGCGGCACCGTGCGGAAGCGATTCGGCACCGACCACGGTCCGGCTCCCGCGGAATTCACCGCGCGCACGCGCCAGTAATGATCCGCCCCGGCCTCGAGATCCGTCGCGCCATACCGTGTGAAGGGAATCGCCGACACGTCGATCAGCAGATTCGTGAATGCCGTATCCGTCGCCAGCTGCATGTCATAGGTCGATGCGCTGGGCACCGCCTGCCAGGTGAACTGCGGCGAGCGCGCGACATCCTCTTCCTCGTGTGCCGGACTGACGAGCACCGGCGCCTCGGGCTCCGCGGGCAGCGTGGTGAACGACCACACCTGCGACCACGCGCTCCCGCCGCCGACGTTGAACGCGCGCACCCGCCAGAAATACTTCTGGAAATTCCCGAGATCCTTCACTTCCGTCGTCGGCGATGTGAGATCGTCGCGGTTGAGCAGGAAGGCCTCGTCGAACAGCGAATCCGTCGACACCTGTGCGTGATACCGCTGTGCGCGGTCGGGCGCGTCCCAGAGCAGCGTCACGGTCAATGGCATATCCACCCTGGCGCGCGTGGGGGATATCAGGCGCGGCGCATTCGGCGGCGCCACCGCGGTGACAAACCGCTGCGGGGATGTCCACTCCCCGGTGCCCACCGCGTTCGATGCGTTGATGCGCCAGTAGTACTCGGTCTCCGCGCGCAGCACGGGCACCCCGCGCGACGTGCCGGTCACATTGCGCGCATCCACGATCATGTTGCTGAAGGAGGGATTGTCGGCGAGCTGCACCCGGTATGACGATGCGGATGTCGTGGGAAGCCAGCGCAGCGAGGGCTGCACCGGCACGTTCGCGGTGTTGTTCACGGGATACGCGGGGACGGGAACGGGCGGTTCGCTCATCGGCACGGATGAAATCATCCAGACGGGACCGGCAGTCAGCTGCGCTTCCGTCGCCGACGGCGGTGCGGCCGTCGTCAGCCCGCGCCCTTCATCGAGGTTCATCAGCGCGGCAAGCCCTGTCTGTCCGCCACTGAGCACGCTGTACAGATCCGCGTTGATCTCCGCCTCGCTGCGCGCGAAGTTCCAGATGCGCAGTTCGTCGATCATGCCGTGACCGAACTCGTCACCGCCGGAGGGATTGAAGCCCAGGTACAGAGGACCACCTTCAGTGTCGCGGATGTCCGCATCGTAGTCCGCCTCGCAGCGCCGCGAACCGTCGACGTAAAAACGGATCTTCCCTTCCGAGCGGCGGTAACTCACCGCGATATGATACCAGCGGCCGAGCTCCGGCACGAAATTGCATTTCACGCTCTCCGATCCGATGAACTCCAGCCCGCCCGTGCGATGGATCTGCAGCGTCCAGCCGAAATCGGTGGTGGAATTGTACTTGTCGATGATGGTGAAATACCCGTTCTGCCAGCTCAGCACGTTGATCCACGCCTCGATGGTGACGGCATCCTGCTGCTCGATCACATCGAACGCGCTGCCGTGCTCCAGCGAGAGCCGGTCATCAAAGCCATCGAAGTACAGCGCGTATCCCGCCATCGCGGTCGCGCCGCCGGTTTCAAAGCTCCAGATGTCAGACCAGTCGCTAACGCCCTGGGCGTCGCGCACACGCACCCGCCAGTAATAGCGGTTCAGGCGGTCGAGTCCCTGCGGGGTGTACCAGTTGTTGACGATACCATTCGCGTCGATCATCGGCTGCGTGAAATCGGGCGAGGCGGCGACCTGCAGATCGTAGCTCTGCGCGCCGCGGGCGGGATTCCACTGCAGCGTGGCGGTCGGCGAAATCTCCGCGAGACCGCTCGGCGGGGAGACCAGCGACGGCGCGTTGCTCACGCTGGCCACGATCGACACATCCTGCGCGCCACTGTACAGCGTCGTCCCCTTGTGCGTGATGCGCACGATGTAATTCCCCTCCTCCGGCGCGGCGATGAACACCTGCTCGACATTGTCGCGCACATTGTCTCCGCGCACGGCGGCCACTGATGGACTGGCGGGATCCAGCGTCCAGGGAAGATGCTCGCCGCTCTGCGGATCGATGATGCGCAGGTCGAGGTCGTTCACGAGCACGGAGTTCGACGGATCGACACCGCTGCCGGATTTCTTCGTCCACGGGTCGGTCCAGCAGATGGTGACTTTGATCGGACCGCGACCCGGACTGTAAATCTGGTATTCCAGCTCCTCGCCGTTATCGATCACGTCTTCCCGGATGAAGGCGGAACTGCTGTTCTGCGCGTCCAGCGTCATCAGCTTCGCCGCGGCGGCGGTGTTCATCAGTCCCCAGCCGTGCATGTAATCGGGCCCGGGAGCGGGACCCGCCTCGTCCGCCGTATGCAGCACCAGCGCCTTCAGCGTGGATGCGCGCAGGCGTTCGCCGCCGTGCAGATCGGCCTGATGTTCGAGCAGCAGCCCGAGGGATCCCGCCGCGCTCGGCGATGACATCGAGGTGCCGCTGTACGACGCATACGCCGCGTCGGAGGATTTCAGCGTGGAGTACAGTGCCGCGCCGTTGGCCACGATGTCGGGCTTGATGCGTCCGTCGTCGCTGGGACCCCAGCCGCTGAAGGATGTCACACGCACATCGCTGCTGGTGCTGTATCCGCCAGGGAGGTCTTCCACCGCGCCGACGGTGAGGATGTTCTTCGCGTTGCCGTAGGTCGAAATGCAGTCGTAGCCCTCACCTCCTCCGTCGCGGTCGCGCACGTCATCGACCAGCTGCCAGCCTCTGGATGTGAACTCCCAGTGCTGCACGGGCTGCTTCGACGGACCTTCGCCACGGTCGTTGCCAGCCGACTTGACCGGCAGGTAATACGGCGCCTGGTACACGAGGCGATCCCAGTCTTGCGCGCGTCCGTCGTAAAGACCGAAGTCGCGGTCCTCGGGAGAATTATCGTCCGGATCGCCGAACCATGCCCAGCGTCCGTCGCGGCGGTAATTGTAGCGCCACCCGGTGATATTGCTGTAGGAGTGATTCGACACCTGCAGTCCCTCCGCGGCCCGCGCGGTCATTTCCGACAGGTCGCTGTTCCAGTCGTGGGCAACAAGTTCTGCCTCGTAGGCCATGCCACGCGCCGCGCTGCGCACACCGCCGGCGACCATCGTGCCGGCCACGTGCGTGGCGTGATCGCTGAGACTGCTCGTGTTATCCATCTGCCGCACGCGTCCGTCGAACTCCTGATGCGACGTGCGCACGCGCCCGCCGTCCCATATGCCCAGCTCCGCCCCGTCACCCGTCAGTGCGAGTCCCACGCTGCCGCCGGGATACAGTTTGTCGCTGGAGATCGTCGCGGCCGCGTTGGCGTTGTCGGTGATCACGTATACCGGACGCTCGTCGAGGAAGCGCTGCAGTTCCATGACCGTGCCGTCGGGCAGCACCTGCCGCACCGGCATGCCCAGCGCGCGTGCGCGGGCCTCGGCCTCGCTGCGCAGCTGCTGCGCCTCGGCGCGCAGCGCATCGGCGCGCTCACGCAGCATCAGCACGCGGTCGCTGCTGTACTGGGCATGGGAGGAAAAAACGGTGACGAGAAAAATTGCGGGGATGGCGAGAAGAGAGAGCGAGATGCGCATTCGATATCACGGGATGGTGGATGGGAAATCCCGACAACGGGGTGGATGGGAAATATAGCTACGGAGAGGCTGAACGGGCAAGGGGGTGTGATAGCCCCACACTCACGCGTGGGGTTAGCGCGTTGTCATCACGAGGTTCTCCTCTTCACCACCAACAGCGACAGATCATCATGCTGCCGGGCATCCCCCATGAAGCGCTGGATGCGCTCGGTGATGTGCTTGCCCATGTGTTCGGCGTCCATGTTCTCGAGGCGGCCGAGGAGACGGCGGAAGCGTTCCTCCCCGAAGAATTCGCCCTGCTCGTTGCGCGCCTCGGTCAGTCCGTCGGAGTAGACGCAGAGCACGTCGCCGTTTTCGAGCATGACGGACTGCTCGCGGTATTCGGCGCCGGACACGATACCAAGCGCGGGACCGCCGCGCTCCATTTCCTCGATGTCTGATCCGCGCAGGCGCAGCGGCGGCATGTGGCCGGCATTGAGAAAGGTCACCGCGCCGGTGTCGCGCATGATTTCAAGATAGACCAGCGAGGCGAAACGGTTGGGCACGCCGTCGCGCTCGAAAATGTCGTTGAGCCGCCGGCCGAGTCCGGCCACCGTCGCGCGTTCGGGTCCCAGCGCGCGCAGCGTCGCCTGCAGCCGCGCCATGAACAGCGCCGCGCCGAGTCCCTTCCCCGCCACGTCGCCCAGCGCCAGTCCGAGGCGGTCCTCGCCGACGGGAATGTAATCCACAAGGTCGCCGCCCACGTCATTGGCCGGGATGGTATGAATCCAGATATCCCACCCGGGGAAGGAGGGACACTCCTCGGGCATGAGAGCGGATTGCACGGCGCGGCCCGCTTCGAGTTCGTCGCGCGCCATGATCTTGTCTTTCAGCTCCAGCAGAAGGATGAAAAGAATCAGCAGAGCGCCGATGAGGTTGCCGTTGTTGATTGTCACGTCGTTGCTGCCGCTGGAGCCGCCGGTGAAGACAATCAGGATGACGCCGATCAGCAGGATGACCCGCCGTGCCGGCGTCATATGCAGGTACATCGCGCGGAACAGCCAGAACGGGATGAGAAAGAATTTCTTGAACACGTTCATGCGCAGGAGTTTTTCCTTCTGCTCATCGTCGAGGAAAAATTCCAGCGTCTCGCGGTAGTCCTTGCTGACACTTTTCCGGAAGCCCGACTGCCGGAAATCCGATTTCAGTGTTTCCCTGAAGCCCGGTTCTCGTTCGCGCTGTGTCTGCTGATTCACAAATGCACCGTCATGTAAAAAGTGCCATGGTATACGGCCTTCCGGCCGATTTGTTACCCCTGAAGCCACACGCTCACGCGTGTGGTTACCTCCGTCCGCAGCGGGGTGCGGTAGCCCCACCCGTGAGGGTGGGGATAACGCCCGTGGGTGACCTCCGTCCGCAGTGGGGTGCGATAGCCCCACCCGTGAGGGTGGGGATGACGCCCGCGCGTGACCTCCGTCCGCAGCGGGGTGCGGTAGCCCCACCCGTGAGGGTGGGGATGACGCGCGTGGGTGACCTCCGTGCGCAGTGGGGTGCGATAGCCCCACCCGTGAGGGTGGGGTTTACTGGCGCACGAGGTCATATTTCCCCGAGGCCCAGAGCAGCGTCGGCAGCACCCAGTCCACCCCCGGACGGAAATAAAACCCGGGCGAGGATTTCTCGCCGAGGTCGATCTCCCGCCAGAGCGGGACGCGCTCGCTGCCGCACTGCTTCAGATATTCAGCGCAGCTGCATTTCTCCCCGTCTCCGGGGTGAAAAATCGACAGGACCGTTCCCGAAATCAGCTCGTCGTTGCCGATCCAGAACCGTGTGAACGCATCGCTGCAGGCATTGAGCAGCACCACGTTGATCCCGGGCTCCTGCATCTCCTTGAGGATCAGTACTGCGATCGCGCCGCCGCGTCCGGCACCGACAACGCTGATGTGTCCGGTCGGCACCCCGGCGCGCTGCAGCCGCCGGATTCCCTCCGCCGTCTCCTCCGCATACAGATACGGGTGCGCGCCTTCCTCCCGCGGATAGGAAATGACGCTGTATCCCTCCGTCGAAAGGCGGTTGACGATTTCCTCGTACTCATAGCGTCCATATTCGGGATGTGACGGCGTCAGATCGCGCGCGTCCACGATGTCATCATGGATATAGAACATGTAGAATTTTTCCGCATCGATGCTGTCGGGCACGGATGCATGAATATTCTGCGCCCGCATCGCCGGGACGCACAGCGTCAGGAGCAGAAACAGGGATACAATCCTCATGATCCTCGAATGACAATGACACATGACCGTTCAGAACGCAAAATTAGCCACAAGCTGCGCGGAAGACAAGCGAAAGGTGCGGAATCCGCGGAGGATCCGCTCCGAAGGGCAAAAAATCGTCCAAAACAGGCCGGAATTTGCATGTCACCAGGTGGTGACATAATTTTGTCACCGGGTGGTGACATGGGGGAGGCAGAACCGCCTGCGGATGTCACCGGGTGGTGACATTCATTTCTACAGGGAATTCTTCAAGGAGACGACAGGATGACAACGGAACGAAGACATGTGACAACGGCCGCCACGGTGAAGCTCGACAGGGATGGCGCGCGCATTCTCGAACTGGCGGCGCGCGCGCCCAGCGGACACAACACGCAGCCCTGGCGGGTGCACGTGCGCGATGCGATGGACTGGATGATCGACATCGATCCTGCGCGCACTCTCCCGGTGGTGGATCCCGATCACCGCGAGAGCTGGCTCTCCATCGGAGCATTCTGCGAGAACCTCGAGCGCGCCGCACGGCATTTCGGGTATCACACGGCGTTCGAGGTGCACGGCGACCTCAGCGAGGGCCGTGTGCACGTGCGCCTGCGCAACGGTCAGTCGACGGGCGGCACGCATGATGACGCCGTAGAGGATGCTGGAGAGACCGCCGGCGCATCCGGCAGCGCGACACCCGACGCAGTAGCATCCGGCACGGCGGCATCCGGAGACATGGCAACACTGCGCGCGCGGCGCACCGTGCGCAGCGGATTCTCCGGTGAGCCGCTCCGCGATGACACCCTCGAGAAACTCCTCAGCGGCATCACGAATACACGCTTCATCGCGAAGGACAGCGAGGCGGGACGCAGCATCACAGAAGCGGTCTCCGCGGCAACCGTGCAGCAGAACGACGACGACGCGGCCATGCGCGAACTGTCGGAGTGGATTCACTGGAAGAAACGCGCGGCGGAGGAGCGGGGTGACGGACTCAATCCCGACACCATGGAAATCACGGGGATCGCAGGACTTTTCGCGCGCATGTTCTTCAGCAGAACGACCGTGATGAGCACATCCTTTCGAAGCAAGGCGGTGGAGATCATGCGCGGGCAGCTCGCGCAGCACGGCGGCTGGCTGCTGGTCAGCTCTGAGAGCGACATTCTCGCCGGCATCATCGAGGCTGGACGCCGCTACGAGCGGCTCGCCCTGCGCTGCCGCGAACATGGCGTGGCCCTCCATCCGATGAGTCAGCCACTCGAGGAACAGCCCTGGAGCGACGATCTCCGCAATACACTCGGCATGCCGCATCTGCAGTTCATTCTGCGCGCGGGGTACATCGACGCATATCCCGAACCTGTCAGCCTGCGGCGTCCCCTCGCGGATTTCATCACCGCGGCATGAAACCAGCATCCACATGAGCACGACATCCGCACGAACCCGGCATCCGCATGAACCCGGCATCCGCATGAACCCGGCATCCGCATGAACCCGGCATCCGCATGAGCCCGGCATCCGCATGAGCCCGGCATCCGCATGAGCCCGGCATCCGCATGAGCCCGGCCTGAATCATCATCATCCATCCTCACATCCACGACAGCAATGGAGGCACTGCATGACACGAGACAGCGAATCCACCAGGCAAAAACTCATCGACGCTCTCGACGGGATCATCCTCGAGCAGGGCTTCGAAGGCGTTGGCGTCAACGCCGTGGCGAAACGCGCCGGGGTGGACAAGGTGCTCATCTACCGGTACTTCGGGGATCTCGACGGACTTCTCACCGCCTTCGCCGAGGAGAAGGACTACTTCGGCCGGCTCAACCGCGTGATCGGCGACATGGATACCGGCGGCGGTCCGGATGCGCTCATGGCCATCGCGCGCCGCATCCTCACCGAGCAGATCCACCATCTGCGGCGCAGTCCCGAACTGCTTGAAATCATGCGCTGGGAATTGAGCACGCGCAACGCGGTCACCGAACGTCTCGCCGCCCAGCGCGAGGAGCAGGCCACGGCCATCACGCATGTGCTCGACGAGAGTATCGAACGCGGCGACGTGGATGCGCCCGCGCTGATGAGCATTCTCTCGGCGGGCATCAATTACCTCGCCCTGCGCGCGGAGACAATCGACGTCTACAACGGCGTGCCTCTCAAAACGGAGGACGGCTGGAAGCGCATCGAAAACGCGATGCTGTTTCTGCTCGACGTGCTCGGTGAGGCGTTTTACGGTGAGACGGACGACGGCTGCTGAACCCAGAAACTCTCGAGCTGACAGACCGCCGCATCGCCGGAACGGATTTCATGCCGCGCCGCAAGCAGGCCGTCTTCTTCCCCGAACGCAGCCACCGAGTGCACCTCGGCACCGTAGCGGACCTCCCGGCGGTAATGCACCAGCAGCCGGCGCAGCGTTCCCTCCCGCAGCAGCTCCACGGGCAGCGTCTCCAGCGCCCACTCCACGTAGCGAATATTATTGACATGGCCGTTCGTGTCGATGTCGCTCATGCGCACGGAAAAGCTGCGCTCCGCGTCCGTGCGCTCCGGTGCGCGGGGCGGAGGCGGGGCCGGCAGTTCCTCCGATTCCGTGATACGTCCGTAGCGGCGGTACACCTCCTCCGGAATGCGTGCCGGTCGTCTTCGTTCCGTGTCGAGGAATACCCACTGTGAATCCGCCTCGATCACCGGCGCGGCGTCACCGTCATACAGCGCATAGCGGCGGTTCGCGAGAAAGCGGCGCATGCGCATCGGCTGGGTAAGGACGCGCACATCCGACATGTATGACGGGAGGGCGCGGATGCGGATGTCCCATCTGCTCAGCAGCCACGCCACCTGTTCGCGCTCGTAGAAGTCGAGTCCGACCCCCACCGCTTCGCTCTGCCGCAGCGCGATATCCTCGAAGAAGCGCAGCATCGCCAGAACGCTCAGACGCTTCCGCGCGTCGCAGTCGTAGTAATGGATTTCGTAGTCGTGTGTGAACTCATGTCCTGGCATGGTGCATCCTGCTGGTTCAGTTCCGCTCCTCGCGATCCTTACGATCCTCACGATCCTCACGCTCCCTCAGCACATAGCTCCCCGCGCGGTTCGGATGATCTTCAACGAGCGCGGTGCCCGGCACGTCGCGGAGCAGCCACAGGATGAGCATGTCGCCGCCCGCGGCGAAGGTGAAGAAGAGGCCGAATGCCATGACCGCGGCGCTGCCGGTGGCGATGCCGGCGATGGAGGGCAGCACGCCCATCAGCAGCAGCGGCATGCCGGCGCCGAGACGGTAGGCATCGGCGCGCATCGGTTCGGTGCAGTGCGCATAGGGTGTGACGGTTTTCCAGTCGAAACCGAAGCGGATGACGCCAAAGGATTTTCCGGTGGCGAGTTTCCAAGTGAGTCCGTGAATCCCCTCGTGCACGACGATGCCCGCGAGGATGGCGAGCACCAGCATGCCGATGGCGGAACCTGAAAAGCGGAACAGCGACGCCACATCCCAGAGCAGTGCGTACGGAACCACGAACACGAGCACGGCGGGCACGGCGACGAAAATCATCTGGAAGTTCGCCTGCAGCAGGGATATCGAGCGGTCTTCGCGTACATACTCTGCTGTGTCTCCCCCGGCGGGGATGTCCCCGCGCGAATTGCCTTCGTTCATTTGTGCTCCTGTGATTGAAACGGGATCCCGTCGCCTCGCTGCTTCTCCATCCTGCTTCCTGCTTCGTGCTTCCTGCGACCGGTAAGTTCATCATCCCGGCCATCCGAAGCAACCGGGCGTATGATCCCGCCGGAAATTTCGCCATCTTTATACAATTCCATGCAAGCCTGACAGTGAACTCACGATCATGTCTCAACGCATTCCATCAACCCCGCGGCTCTGGTTCTGGACGATCACGACCTCCGCAATCTACCTTCTGCTGCAGGTGCTCGAGGACAGCCTGTTCGGGACGCACTACAGCACCTGGCTATTTGCCGCATTCATCATGGGATTCGCGATCCGGACGGGCTGGCGGCAGCGGTCGCGGCTGTATATGCTCGTGGGAGTAATGGCCGGACTCCTGGCGTGGCATTACGAGCTGGCGATGCACCACGACACGATCTTCACGCACCGGAGCTGGACCGCGCATCTGATCGCGTTCGGCGTGCTGCTGGTATTCAGTCTGCCCGCCGTGTTGCTGCAGCGCACGCGCACGCGCAGCTGGAACCGCTGGCTCTTCGCATCCGCCCTGCAAAACGCTGAAAATGGCATGAACGGTTTTCCCGGAGAAATCGGCACGGCACATGAAGCATCCGCTCCCACCGAAGCATCCGCTCCCACCGATGAATCCGCAAGCGACGATCCCGACGTGCTCTGCACTGTGCGAACCGTCCGCTACTCAGGTGACGAGCTGCGACGATTTTCCTCCTTTCTTTTCCGACGCCGCATCGCGGTGCCCGAGTGGCAGGATGACACACTGGTGCTTTTCTTCCCCGGGGCACAGCATCTGTTCAGCGATGATCAGCGCAATCGCCGTGACATGACCAGGGTCGTCCTTCAGTCGTCAGGGGAAATCAGCGTGCATATCGCCCGGGAGGATTTCGCACCGTACCGGGATCACTGTGCGTATGAAGCATTCTGCCGGGGTATTGGCAGTACCGTCTACGATCTGCTGCAGCGACATCGGCAGAGCGAGACAGACCTGATCCTCCGGGAGGTGCCCGACGACACCGCCGCCGCCACGACCGTGCTGGTGATCGTCGGACTCCTTGTGCTCGGCCTCTCCCTGCTGCTGTATCTCGATTGGATTTAGCGATGAATCCCCGGAGGTGACATACCGTCCCTCCCCTGAGAAAACAGAACCGTCACCCCCGGTAAAAAACCTTCCCCCTGGCGAAAGAATCCGCCCCCGCCGACAAAAATATCCGTCACCCCGGCAGGAAAAACCGTCACCCCCGTAAAAAAAACCGTCACCCTGAGCTTGTCGAAGAGTGACGGTTTGGCGTCGGTTCAGCACCGACAACGTTCTGCAATCGCGATCAGAGCGGCCAGTCCTGCAGGATGCGTTCGGTCTCTTCGGCGTGGCCGCTTTCGTCGCGGACCATGTCCTCGAGTTGCACAGCAAGCCCTTTGTCGCCGAATTCATCTGCCTGCTTCGCGCGCTCGGTGTACCCGGCCATGGCCTTGCGCTCCGCCTCGAGCACGGCCTGCAGCATTTCCCTGTTCGTCGAAGCTTCCTTCACAGGCGCGGGCGTCGTTGTGGGTTCGCCACCGAGGGCGACGATTTTGTTGGAAAGATACTCCGCATGAAGCTGCTCATCGGGGACCTCTGCCATGTAGAAATCTTTCAGCTGCGGGCGATAGGGGCCGTTCGCCTTGGCTGCGTAAGTCAGGTACTGTATGATCGCACTGAGTTCGTTGGCGAGATCTTCATTCAGATTGTCAATCAATTTCTGCTTGTCCATGTAATCCTCTTCATCATGATGGATGAAACATTGTGGATACAGATATAACGCCCGGAATCGGTGAATCGTTCACGCTCCACCGGCTGAGGATCGTCGCCGGCCCGGACGTTTTTCGTCGCCGCGCGCAGACGTTTTTCATCGCCGTACGCGGAGATTTTTCATCGCCGTGCGCGGAGATTTTTCGTCACCGGCCCGGACGTTTTTCGTCACCGCGGCCGCTTCGATGTTCAGCTCAGATGCGGCAGGTAGCGTTCGTTCAGGATCCCGAGATGATAGCGCTCATGTCCCGCGATGATCCACGCAAGTGCGCGCACACTGACCTCGCTGCCATCCGCAATGCCGCGCAGCTGCTGCACACGTTCGTCCCACGACGGAAACAGGAAGAGGTTGGATTTCCGCAGGTGCTCGTATTCACCCGAGAGACTGCTGCGCGTGCGCTCCGGGAACCCTGCCTGTTCATTGTAGCGATCCTGATCGTACCCCGGCAGCGCCGCCCGCTCACCCCGCGCGATGCACAGTGCGCGGTACGAGAAAATGCGCTCGGTGTCGATCATGTGTCCGATCAATTCCTTCACGCTCCACTTCCCCTCCGCGTAGCGAAACTCCGCCTGCTCGTCGTTCATCGCCAGCAGCAGATCACGCACCTGCTGCATCTGCTGCTCGAGGATGCCCATGAGCTTGCCTTCGGGCAGCGTGTCGAGATAGGTCTGGAAATACGGGGGATATTCATCACGAGCGGGAGGGGTGATGGTGTGTAAGGACATGAACGTTCCCTGTACTTATGGAAAAATGGGATGCAAGTGCAGCGGGATGCAAGTACAGCGGGATGCAAGTACAGCGGGATGCAAGTGCAGCGGGATGCAAGTGCAGCGGGATGCAAGTGCAGCGGGATGCAAGTGCAGCGGGATGCAAGTGCAGCGGGATGCCGGCGTGTTGCGATCATGTGACGGACACCTTGATGACGACGACGGTCATGTCGTCGCTGCGCGCGGAACCGCCGACGAATTCCTGGACGTCGTCGATGATGCGCTGCTTGATCGCCGCGGCGGGAAGACCGGATGTATCGAGGGCTGCGAGGAAGCGCTGCAGGCGCTCGGCACCGTAGAATTCCCGCGTGCCGTCGACCGCCTCCGAGAGCCCGTCGGTATACACGACGATGACATCACCGGGATGCAGATCCTCATCGCGTTCTCCGTATGCGATATCAGGCACGGAACCGAGGGGGAGGCGCGGACCGTCGGACTGCAGTTCACGCACCGCGCCGCCGCGCTTCAGCAGGGGCTGGGGAATGCCCGCGTTGGTAAAGCTCACACGGTGATCATTGATGTGCAGCGCGAGCAGACAGAGCGCGGTGAACATCTTCCGGTCCGTCTTGCGGTACATCGGACCGTTGAGCCGTGTCATGATTTCCCCGATCGATCCGGCCTGCTCGGCATGCGCCGAGAGCATGCCGCTGCTCAGCACAGCGGTCATCGCCGAATTCATGGCCTTCCCCGAGACGTCGCCCACGGCGACACAGAACAGTTCTCCCCGCTGCAGGCAGAAGTAGTCGAAGAAGTCGCCTCCGACCTCGAAGGCCGGAGCACAGAGACCGGAAATGTCGTAGCCGGGGACTACGGGATCCTCCTGCGGCATGACAGACATCTGCGCGTCGTGCGCGGTCTGCAGCTCGGTTTTCATCCGCACGTTCCGCAGGCGGCGGCGGAACCAGATGTATCCGAGCGCGAGAACAATCAGCACGGCCAGCAGGCGGAACCACCAGGTCTGCCAGAAAGGCGGTGTGATAACAATGCGCAGCACCGCCGGCTCCGGATTCCAGATGCCGTCGTTGTTCGATCCCTTGACTTTGAACGCATACCGCCCCGGCGGAAGGTTCATGTACGATGCGCTGCGTCGCTCCGCACAGATAGGAATCCAGTCGTCGTCCACGCCCTCGAGCATGATGAGATAGCGGTTGTTCATCGGCACGGTGTAATTGAGCGCAACGAAGTCGATGGAAAACACGTTCTGCCGGTACGAAAGCACGACCTCGTCGGTTTCGCACACGTGGCGCTGCAGCGGACTGTCACCGCCGATGGGCAGCGACCGGTTGAACACCTTGATATCGGTGATGTACACCGGCGGGATGAACGTGTTCTCGAGCACGTTGTCGGGATAAAACGCGTTCACACCGTTGATGCCGCCGAAGAACATCTCTCCGCCGGCGCTTTTCGCATACGCACCGCCGTTGAACTCATTGCTCTGCAGGCCGTCTCCAGCGGTGAAATTCCGAAAGGTCTCCGTAGCGGGATCGAAACGCGATATGCCCTGATTGGTGCTGATCCACAGACGTCCCTGCCGGTCCTCCAGAATCGAATACACAACATTGTTGGCGAGACCATCACGCTCGTCCCAGCAGCGGAACGTCCCCGTCTCCGGGTCGAAACGGTTGATGCCGCCCCCTCCCGTGCCGACCCACAGCGTCCCGTCGCGCGCCTCGGTGATCGCCAGCACACAATCGCTGCTGAGCGTCGTGCTGTCACCCGGCACGGATGTGTGATGTTTCCATCGCTCCGTTTCGGGATCGAAAAGATCCAGCCCACCCGCGAAGGTGCCGACCCAGAGGCGCCCCGCGCTGTCTTCGAGGATGATGTACACGAAGTCGTTGCTGAGACTCTGCGGATTGCCCGGTTGATGCCGGTAAGAATGAAAGCGCCCCGTGGCGGGATCGAAGAGGTTGAGTCCGCCGGTGCGCGTACCGACCCAGTAGCGCCCCTCGCTGTCCTGCATGACGCAGTACACACGGTCGCCGCTGATGGAGCGCCGGTCGCCGGGATCGTGCATGTAGCGCCGGAATCGCTCGGTGCCGCGGTCGAATGCATGCAGGCCGCCGCCATCGGTGCCTACCCAGAGCATGCCCGTGTGATCCTCGTAGATACAGCGCACGTGGTTGTCACTGAGCGCATGCGGATCCGAGGGATCGGCCGTGTAATGCCTGTATACGTTGTGCGCGCGGTCGAAACAGTTGAGTCCGCCCACCCGCGTGCCGACCCAGAGCACATTGTCGCGGGATATGTGAAGGGACCACACCGAGTTGTCATTGAGCGAATTCCCATCGTTCGGATCCGCGCGGTAATGCCGGAAGTTATGCCGGAAGCGGTCGAGCTTGCTCACGCCGCCGAATTCGCTGCCGAACCACATCGTGCCCGCGGCATCCTCGAAGAGGGAGAAGATGATGTCGTTGCACAGAGAAAACGGTTTCTCCGGATCGTGCCGGTACGCGAGAAACAGTCCCTTCTTCCGGATGTAGCGATTGACGCCGCCCCCGTTCGTTCCGATCCACATCGATCCCCTGCTGTCGATCAGGAGTGAATGAATACTGTTGTCGCTGAGCGCGTAGGGATTGGACGGATCGGCGCGGTAGCGTGTGAATGTTTCGCGTTCCGTATCAAGCATGCAGAGCCCGCCGCCGAATGTGCCGGCCCAGATGTGTCCTTCCTCATCCTCCACGAGCGCATGCACGTCATCTGCGCCGATACTGTTCACATTCGTGGGGTCATGCGTGTATCGCGTCACGAGCCCCGTGGAAGGATCGATATGGTTGAGTCCGCCATACCGGCTCCCCGCCCAGACGATGCCGCGGTGGTCGATGATGAGGGAAATGATATTGTCGCTCGAGAGCGTCAGCGAATTTTTTGCATCGTGCTGATAGGTTGTGAATTCCCCCGTGCGCGGATCGAAACGCTGCACGCCACCGCCGTCGGTGCCGATCCACAGCATGCCGTCGCGGTCCTCGCGGATCGCCCAGACGGAGTTGTGTGCCAGACCGTCCTTTCGCGCCGGATCGGCGGTGAAGCGTTCGAAACGCTCAGTGGAAGGATCGAAGCGGTTCATCCCCCCGCCGTTGGTGCCGATCCAGAGATTTCCGTCATCATCCTCGGTAATCGCGCGAATGAAACTGCTGCTCAGAGAGGATGGATCGTTGGGAACGGGCTTGAACACGGTGAAGGTGGCTCCGTCATAGCGGTTGAGGCCGTCCTCGGTGCCGAACCAGATGAAGCCTCGGTGGTCCTGCTGGATACTGCGCACCGAGCTCTGCGAGAGACCTTCCTCGATGGAATAGGAGTCGAATTTCAGCTGCGCGCACACCGGCGCGGATGGGATGGACAGCAGCATCGCCGCCGCCATTCCGGCAGCGAGGAGGATTCCGGTGACACGCTCGTGCAATCGCATGGGTGGTCGCTGAGTGATGGATCTCTCCATGAAGATACGGCAATCCACATGAAAAGATACAGTACTCTCCGATGTACACCCGGCACGGCAGATGGCATCGGCTCGTGCTGAATCGCGATCCCCTCTCCTATATCTTATCCCGCATACACCTGCTCAGCGACATTCCCGGCGGCGCACACCCGAACATCACCCTCCCCGCACGGGATGCTCTCCCCGTCAGTGAAACTCCGCCCGGATGTCCGGCCGTGTGAGTTTCCAGGCCACGAAAGCGTAGAGCGCCAGATACATGACACCGGAGACGAGACCGCTGGCCATTCCGACCGCGCCGGGGATGGCGTCGGAACCCGCAACCGACAGAACCGAGTACAAAAACACGATGCTGAATGCGCTTCCGATGATGTTCTGAACAATCAGCAGTACGATCATCACGACATACAGGATACGCGCCCAGTTGTGCCGCTGCAGCAGTCCGATCGAGGCGATGAGAAGGATGAAACTGGACAGAATACTCAGCAGCAGGAGGGGCTCGATGGACTGCAGCATCAGCTTGAACAGGTATCCGGCCAGATGCGGGAATGCGTTCGTGTCCGCAAATCCCGGCAGGTGATCTCCGAGTACAAGCCGCAGCAGGAAGAGTATGACGGTGGAAAGCACCGCACCGAGTGCCCAGTACACGATAGACACCCAGGCGGTCACGGTCACGAATTTCGATTTCGGCGGTGACTCATCGTCAGGCACAGCCGGATGTGACATGATTTCCTGCATACCTGCTCCGTCAGGTCGTCTGAAACAGTGCCGCAACCGCACCGGCCGGATCGCGAATGACGCAGAATCGCCCCGCCCCACCCAGCGAACGGATGTCCCCGAGCGTCTGACCACCGTGCGCGAGGCATTGTCGCACACTCTCCTCGATATCCGCGACAGTGATATACATGAGCCACTGCGGCGGCAGATGCGCGTTGACTCCTCGGGCATGGCAGATGCCAGCCACGGTTCGCCCGCCTCCAGGTTCACTCATGCCATAATCGTCGTAGCCCTCCATGGGCACTGCTTCGAATTCCCAACCGACGACGGCACTGTAGAAATCACGGATTTCTTCAGCGTTGTCAACCGTGAGGTCTGTCCATGTGATGCTTCCGGGACCGGCCTTCATCGATTCACTCATGTGCTCACTCCTGTTTCTTTGCGTAGGAAGGTCCGTGCTGAATATGTGAAAGCCGGAGAATCATCACAACTGCGCCTGCATCCACATGCGTATTGTGAGTATCGGTCGCGATGATGCAGCCCGCGATCCCGGGATGCCTTTCTTCACGCGCACGCGGAGCGTATTTTGCCATGATTGAATCCCATGCGTTTTTTCCGTCTTTCATACGGCCTGTTTTTTCTCGTGCTGTCCATGCAGATCACGCCCGTGCGTCTCTCCGCCCAGACGAACGAGCGTCCCCTGCTGCTGACCGGCGTGGTGACGTTCACCGGCGACGTCGCTCTCCCGGGAACGGAACTGCGCGCGGCAATGCGCATCAGGCAGGGGGAAGCATTTTCGGAGACTGAGCTGAAGCGGGATATCGACCGCCTCCTTGCCCTCTATGACCGCAGCGGCTATCCCTTCGCCGCCGTGCGCGTGGCGGATATCCGAATACGGTATGACGCCACTACTGCCGCTGACGTCTTTCCCCCCGATGTCGTCTTTCCTCCCGATGCTGCGTCCTCTGATACCGCTTCCCCCGATGTCGCTTCCCGTGCTGATGCCGCTTCCCCCGATGCCGCTTCCCCTGCTGATGCCGCTGTCCCAGACACCGCATACGCAGATATCGAGCTCGGCATCGAGAGCGGCGGGATGTTTCGCATCGAGGAATTCACCGTGGAAGGCAATGAACTCACGCACACGGATGTCATCGTGCGCGAAACGCGCATCGACCGAGGAGAAGTGTATGATGCGGAGAAAGTCGGCGATGTTCGCCGCCGCCTCGCGCGGCTGGATTTTTTCAGCCGCGTGGACGGGCCGCAGCTGTATGTGCGCGACGGACGCGGGGGACTGCTGCTGCGCGTCGCGGAAGGCAGCACGAATCTCTTCGACGGCGTGGTGGGATATCAGCCGCCTGCCGGCGACGAGCAGGAGGGGTATTTCACCGGACTCGTGAATCTCGGCTTCCGCAATCTGTTCGGAACGGGACGCCGCCTCGATGCGCGCTGGGAACGCGCGACGCGCGAGGTTTCTGAACTCGAACTGCATTATCTCGAGCCCTGGCTGTTCGGGTACCCGATCAACATCGCCGGCGGCTTTTTCCAGCGGCAGCAGGATTCCGCGTACGTGCGCCGCGCGATCGACGGTGAAATCCGTTTTCTCGCAACTTCCGATCTGCAGTTCGCCGCGACCGTGCAATCCACCCAGGTCATCCCCTCGCAGAACTCCGCCATCCCCGGACTCGCACGCAGCAGCACGCTCGCCGGCGGCGTGGAACTGCGCATCGATACGCGCGACGACATCTGGAATCCCCGCTCCGGCATCATCCTTCGCAATTCATACAGCGGCGGCGACAAGCGTTTCACCAATGCCGCGGGCGAAGAGGTGACAGACTTCCTGCAGCGCATCGAACTCGATGCCGGGTACTTCCGTGAGCTGTTTCTCCGCACCGTGCTGGCGGTGCGACTACACGGACGCGAGCTGCACGGCGACGAGCTGGACGTCAGCGATCTGTACCGCGTCGGCGGGGCGAATACACTGCGGGGCTACCGCGAGGAGCAGTTCGCCGGCACACGCTTCGGATGGGTCAACAGCGAGCTGCGCTACAGCCTCGGCCGTCGCACCTTCGCGTTTATCTTCTATGATTTTGGCTATATTTATCAATCCCCCGACACGGACCGCAACCGCGAGGAGTTTTCCGCCTTCCGCGGCGGCTACGGCATCGGGGGACGCATCGAAACCGCACTCGGCATCATGGGCGTCAGCTACGCGCTCGGCCAGGGCGACGGATTCGGCGACGGCAAGATTCACTTCGGACTGATCAATGCATTCTGATTTCCCGACACGCATCCAGGCAACGCCGCTGCAGCGGCTGGGCGGACTGTTTTCGCTCATGCGTCCGGTGAATACCCTCGTCGCCTTCGCGGGCATCGCCGCCGCCTGCCTGATCGCGGGCGCCGAACCGGGAGACTGGCCGCGCATTCTGCTCACGGCGCTGGCCGGCGCACTGGCCGGCGCATTCGGAAATGTCATCAATGACGTATACGATGTCGCCATCGACCGCGTAAACAAACCCCTGCGCGCCATCGCTTCCGGCCGGGTGTCACCGCGCACGGGCAGTATCTGGGCTGCGGTCTGCGCCCTGGCGGCGCTGCTGCTCAGCCTGCCGCTCGGGAGTGCTCCTGCACTGATCGTCGCCGCGAGCATACTGCTCATGTACGCCTACAGCGCGGTACTCAAGCGCATCCCCCTTGTCGGGAATCTCGCCGTCGGCCTCCTCACCGGCGCAGCCTTTATATTCGGCGCCCTGGTGTTTGGACGTCCGGAAGCCGGTATCGTCCCCGCCGTGTTCGCCTTCCTGTTCAACATCGCGCGGGAAATCCTCAAGGATCTCGAAGATGTGCGCGGGGACCGGGCGCAGAGCATCCGTACATTCCCGCTCGTGGCCGGCGAGCGCGCCGCGCTGCTGCTGGTCACCCTCCTGCTGATCGTCGTGATCGCCGCCAGCATCGTTCCGGCAGTGACGGGCATGTATCATACGGTCTATTTCTGGGTCGTGTTCTTTGGTGTTGACTGTGTGCTGGCATATGTGCTTTTTGCCGTCTGGAACGACCGGTCCACCCGCAGCCTCGGGCGGCTGAACACGCTGCTGAAATACGACATGCTGGCGGGCATCGGCGCCATTCTCCTGGGGAGTCTCCTGACATGACCGGCTACAGCACACTCGAATTCGATCTTCTCGCACAGGGACGCTGCTCCATCGCCGGCGTGGACGAAGCAGGACGCGGTCCGCTGGCCGGTCCGGTCATCGCCGCGGCGGTGATCTTCGATCCCTCCACGACGCTCGAGGGCATCGACGATTCGAAAAAGCTTCGACCGGAGCAGCGTGAAGAGCTCGCCGTCTCAATCATGGAGCAGGCGCGCGCGTGGGCGGTGGGATCCGCGTCCCCACAGGAGATTGACGACATCAACATCCTGCAGGCGAGCATTCTTGCCATGCACCGTGCGCTGGACGCGCTTCCTGTCACACCTGATTTCCTCCTGGTCGACGGCAATCGCTTCCACCATCCGAAGCTGAAGTTTCAGACCGTCATCGGAGGTGATGGGCAGTGTTTCAGCATCGGGGCGGCGTCGATTCTCGCGAAAGTCGAGCGCGATCGCATCATGTGCGCATCCGACAGGGAGTTTCCGGATTACGGTTTCGCGCGGCACAAGGGGTACGCAACGGCGGCGCATATCGAGGCCCTTCGGCGGCATGGTGCGTGTGCGCTGCATCGCCGGTCGTTCACGGTCAAAGCCTTAACAGAACAGCTGGGAGTGTTCAATGATCGACCATCGGCAGGACGTCGCAAGAAAAGGTGAGCGGATCGCCGCGGAATACCTGGAGCAGAAGGGTTGGCGGATCCTGGAACGGAATTTTCGATACGGGAAGGCGGGCGAAATCGATCTCATCGCGCGGGATGACGAATACACGGTATTCGTGGAAGTGAAGACGCGGATGAGCGATGCCTGCGGCGCCGCGGCCTATGCGGTCACCCCGGGAAAGCAGCGGCAGCTGCTGCGGCTCGCGCGCGGATACATGTACGTGCAGGGCGTTGGTGAACTTCTCTGCCGTTTCGATGTTGTTACCGTGGAGTTCAAACGTGGTGCGCCCGTGATCAATCACATTCACAATGCGTTTACCTCATCGACCTGACCATGCTTGAGACCCTTGCCGACTGGCATCCATTCATCGTCCATTTCGCGGTGGCCTTCACCATCGGCAGTGCCGCGTTCGACATCATTGATTTCTTTTTCCCGCATCGCCGATTCGAGGAGACCGCGCTGATGCTGGTCTTCGCCGCACTCCCGTTCCTGCTGTTCGCCGTGCTGACGGGCAACCTGGCGGAACCCCGTGTCGGCACACTGTCCGCGTCGGCCCAGGCCGCACTGGAACGGCACATGACGTATGCGAATATTGCGGTCTGGGTGTTTTCCGCCGTGGGCCTCTGGCGGATATTCCTGCACGTGAAGAAGCAGTATTCCGGCGGACGGAAGATCGCCTATGTGTTCATTGTCACGGCAGCGGCGATGAGCGTGTATCTCGCAGCTCTGTACGGCGGCAGCATCCGGCATGACCTGCTGTCCGTCACTCCCGACCGTAACCACGCGCTCATGCCTGTCGCAAGCGCTGTCTGCGACGGGAGGCGGCAGTCCCAAACGTGAGCGTGTGGTGACATGGGGCAGGAGATTCTGAAATCCATTGCATCCGACCGCCGCATGTCCCATACTTGATCTTTCAGCGGCAGACATCTCTCCATCATTATCATTTTTCCATCCGAATTGGATTACGCGTATGCGCTTTGCTTCCATCCTCCTGCTGATCGCGCTTTGCACCCCGTCCGCCTCCCGCTCCCAGGGATGGGAATGGCAGAATCCGCTCCCGCACGGACAAACAATCAATGACATCGCAATACTCAGCCCGATCGCCGCCATCGCCGCCTGCAACAACGGCTATTTCATGACGACGGCGACAGAAGGCCGCACCTGGCAGACGCGTCGTCTGGGACGGGTCAACATCGAGCGCGTTCTCACGGCGGGTGACGGCAGCCTTATCGCGGTCACGGATCGCCGCCGCATTTACCGGTCCACGGACGAGGCCTGGTCCTTCGATCAGGTGTATCAGGGGTATGACAACGCGGCCGGCCAGCGCTCCGACATGGTACAGGCCGATGATTCCACGCTCGTCGGATTTCTGAACGGTGCTCATCTGGTCATGTCGGGAGACTACGGGAAGACCTGGCGGCAGTTCGACAACGTGACATTTCTCAGCGAGAACGTTCGTTCGATTTCCGCGCAGTCCCCAACGACCTGGTATGTCGTGACCTCACGCAACATCCTGCGCACCACTGACCGGGGGGCAAGCTGGCAGTACGCGAACAGCGAGTATCAGGCGCGCGGGCTGCAACGTTTCGTGTTTGTTGACAGTCTCTATGGCTATCAGCTACGGGAGGGACAGCTGCTGCGCACGCGAGACGGCGGCGCAAACTGGACAGAGATGGATATATTCGGATTCGGGGTGGTGTCGGATCTCGCAGCCGGTCCGCATCTGGGAGACGATGTCTACTGCATGAGCATCGGGCGCTACCTGGTGAACAAGTCTTCCGACGCAGGCGAAAGCTGGAACATCAGTCTCACCGAGACGGCCTTCCCTGACGCACAGCCACTGACGATGGCCTTTTTCGATGGCCGCACAGGCATGATCGGCGGAGACGGTGGACGCATCCTGCGCACGTCCGATGGCGGACAGTCGTGGTCGATCGTGCACGGCATTGGCTATATCGGCACCATCGCCGACCTGATCTTCCGCGATGCGAACACGGGCATCGCCACGACATACACGCCGACGATGCTGATCAGTTCAAATGGCGGGAGCCGCTGGGATGAAGTCATCCCGTCGCCGGATCATTCGCCCCGCATGCTCGCGGTATCGCCCGGCGGCACATTCTTTACGGTTGCCAGCGATGCGGAAAACAGATTCGAACTGCTTGCCAGCACCGACGACGGCCTCACCTGGGAGCTGCGCGGCAGGCTTCCGCTCGACTATACGATCAATCGCCCTGAAATGCCCCAGTCGCTGTACGCGCTGTCGGAGAATGAACTCTGGGCGGGCGGCACGTACAGTCTGCTGATGCATTCGTCGGACGGCGGACGAAACTGGAGGCGGATGATCCTCGAGAATGCGATGACAAGCCCATTTTCAACAGGCATGGAAATCTTCTTCTTTCCACCGGATACCATCCTGTACATGCGCAGCAACACCGTCATGTATTCCAGTGACCGCGGTGAAAACTGGGAGATGCGTCCCACGATGAGCGGGCGCTCCATTCGCTCGGCAGAATTCCTCACACCGCAGCTCGGCTATGCGCTGCTTCCCACCGACTTCGCGCGCACAACGGACGGCGGCATCACCTGGGATATCAGCGATGAGTTCAGGCCTTCGCTGCTGCATTTCTTCAACGCGACAGACGGCGTCGTACTGTGGAGCAATTCCGATGAGGACGATCTCGCCTACCTGATGCGCACCGCCGACGGCGGCCGGAACTGGGAGCGGTATCCGACGAATGAACGCGTCAACTGGTCGAGCTGGTACTGGCTGGCACGCGACGTGGGCTGGGCCTACGGCTATGGCGGCACCATCCGGCGCACGGACAACGGCGGCGTCGCATCCGCGTCCGGGCATCCGGTCCTTCCCTCCACGGCACTCGAACTCGCCCCCGGCTACCCGAATCCCTGGCGCGGCGGCAGCGGCGGTGTCACGGTTCCATTCCGTCTTGCCGCGGCACAGTCCGTCACGCTCTCATTGCACGATCTCCTCGGCCGCCGTCTCAGCGTCTTCGACCTCGGTCCGCACAGCGCCGGCCGGCACACCGCCATGCTTCCCTCCTCGCTGATGAACGGCCTGCAGCCGGGCGTGTACGTGTATCGGATCTCCGCCGGGGATCTGTATCGGGCCGGAAGGATTATGGTGCGGGGCAGGTAGGAGCAGGAGGCAGGCAGTAGCCCCACGCGTGAGCCTGGGATTGGGATGACTGTGCACCCCACCCTCACGGGTGGGGCTTCCACTTCCCCTGAACATATTCCGATACAAAAAAACGCCCCGGACATCCGGGGCGCTCTGAATTCAGTACAACGGGAAACGACGCTCAGTTACCTCCGTTCTCCTCGATCTCCCACGTCTGTCCGCCGTGAAGGAGACTTTCGAGGTCGCTGCCGCCCTTCTGTCCGATGGCCCGGTCAATCTGTGCCTGCAGCTCATCCTCGTACACCGTACGCTCGATGTCAAGGAAAACGCCGAGCGGCATGGGGAAGCCGGGCTGGTCGTTCATGTGCGCGAGAATGAACGCGAGTTCCTTCGACTTCTCGTCGTGCACGAGCAGATCGTTTTCACTGTAATCGGAGAGCGAAACGACCTGGGGACGCAGCCCGTCGAGACGGAGTCCCTTGTCACGTTCCTTGCCGAAGACAAGCGGTTTGCCGTGTTCGAGGTAGATCGTGTTGTCGGGACGTGTTTCCTTGTTCGTGTACAGATCGTACACGCCGTCATTGAAAATCACGCAGTTCTGCAGCACATCGATGTACGACGTTCCCTTGTGCTGATGCATGCGCAGCATCATCTCCTTGAGATGCTTCGGATCGCGGTCCATCGAACGTGCGACAAACGTGCCCTCCGCACCGAGCGCGATGATGACGGGATTGAACGGGTGATCGACGACACCCTGGGGACTGGTTTTTGTCTTCTGCCCGTGATCCGAGGTGGGAGAATACTGTCCCTTCGTCAGCGCATAGATACGGTTGTTGAACATCATGATGTTGATGTCGATGTTGCGCCGCAGGGCGTGGATGAAGTGATTGCCGCCGATCGAGAGGCAGTCGCCGTCGCCGGTGGCGACCCACACGCTGAGTTCGCGATGCGCGGACTTCAATCCGGAAGCGATCGCAACCGCGCGGCCGTGAATGCCGTGGAAACCATACGTGCTCATGTAATACGGGAAACGGCTGGAGCAGCCGATCCCGGCCACGATGGCGATGTTTTCCTTCCTGACACCCGCCTCGGGAAGCGCGCGCTGAAGCTGGGAGAGCATGGAGTAGTCACCGCAGCCCGGACACCAGCGAACATCCTGGTCGGAAGCGAGGTCCTTGGCGGTAAAGGTCTTTATCTGATCCTGGACGGGAGCTTGCTTTTCTTCGTTGCTCATGATCTATCCTCGGGCACCTACATGGTTTTTGAGAATTTCGTTGGCCTTGTCCTCGATTTCCATCGGGGTGAACGGCAGTCCCTGCACCTTGGAAAACGTGGTGGACTCCACGCGGTAGGTTGCGCGAAGGATATACGCCAGCTGACCGAGGTTCAGTTCCGGGATAAGCAGCTTTTTGTACCGGCGCAGAATCGTGCCGAGATTTTTCGGGAAGGGATTCAGATACTTGACATGCACATGTGCGACGGACTTGCCTTCGGCCTGCAGGCGTTCGACCGCTGTGCGGATGGCGCCATAGGTGCCGCCCCATCCGACCACGGCGAGATCGCCTTCATTCGGTCCGAAGACCGTCTGCACGGGGATGTCGTCGGCAATGCCCGCAACTTTCTTCGCGCGCATCTCCACCATGAACTGGTGATTGGCCGGATCATGTGACACGTTGCCCGTGACATGCTGTTTCTCGAGTCCACCGATGCGATGCTCGAATCCCTCCATTCCCGGAACCGCCCAGGGGCGGCTCAGGTGGTCGTCGCGCAGGTACGGCTTGAAATTCTCGGGATCGTCAGCAAACGGCACGCTGATATCGGGGAGATCATCCGCGTGGGGAAGCATCCACGGCTCGGTTCCATTCGCGATGTAGCCATCGGTCAGCAGGATGACCGGTGTCATGTATTTCAGCGCGATACGCGCCGCTTCGAAAGCTGCGTAGAAACAGTTCGCCGGGGAACAGGCCGCGAGCACCGGCACCGGCGCCTCGCCGTTGCGGCCGAGAATCGCCTGGTAGAGATCCGACTGCTCGGTTTTCGTCGGCAGACCCGTGGAGGGACCACCGCGCTGAACATCGACGATGACCAGCGGCAGTTCCACCATGAGCGCGAGTCCGATGGCCTCGGTTTTCAGGGCCATGCCCGGACCGCTGGTCGTCGTGAACGCCAGGGAGCCGCCGTAGGACGCACCAATCGCAGTGCAGATGCCGGCGATTTCGTCTTCGGCCTGGAACGTGCGGAAGTTGTACTTCTTCAGGCGCGAGAGTTCCTGGAGGATTTCACTCGCCGGGGTAATCGGGTAGCTGCCGAGAAAGCCGGGTAATTTCGCCTTCATCGTCGCGGCGACCATGCCGAGCGAGGTGGCCTCGTTGCCGGTGACGTTGCGGTACTTGCCCGGGGGCAACTCGGCGGAACGCACGTTGTAGCGCACCGTGAACGTTTCGGTGATATTGCCGAAATTATATCCTGCTTTCAACGCTTTCTCATTCGCCTTCATCACGAGTTCGTTCTTTCCGAACTTCTCCTTGATCCACTCCAGCGTGGGATCCATCGGACGATTGTACATCCAGTACAGCAGTCCGAGCGCGAAGAAATTTTTCGAACGCTGCATCTCCTTGGTGCTGAGGTCGAGATCCTCGAGCGCCCTGGTTGTCAGCGAGGTGATGGGAACCGGAAAGACCTTGTATCCCTTCAGCGAATCATCGTCGAGGGGATTCTCGTCATACTTTGCGAGCTTCAGGTTTTTCGCATCGAAACTGTCGGTGTTGACAATGATATTGCCGCCCTCGTGAAGCAGCTTCAAATTCACCTTCAGCGCGGCGGGGTTCATCGCCACCAGCGTGTCGAAGCGATCGCCGGGGGTGTGAATGGACCGGCTGCTGAAATGAATCTGAAAACCGGAAACGCCGTAAAGCGTCCCTGACGGAGCGCGGATTTCAGAGGGATAATCGGGAAAGGTGCTCAGATCATTGCCCACCTGGGCCGTGGTGGACGTGAACTGTGTACCGGTGAGCTGCATGCCATCGCCTGAGTCACCGGCGAAGCGGATGGTGACATCGTCCAGTTCGACGAACTTGACCGATTTCGTGCGTTGTCCGTCCGCTGTTTCTACTGTGGTTGCCATGATGCTGCCTGATCGTGTATCAAACGTCTGATAACAAGTAATATAGAATGTCCCCGTGAAGGGGACAACATCATTCTCCGGTCACAAAATCCAGCGACGCAGCGTTGGATCAGCTTTCCTGGCGGACCACCCAGACCTTGACCTTGGCGGTCACGTCTGTGTGCAGCCGGATCTTGACGGTGTAAATTCCCAGCGTCTTGATCGGCTCGTCGATTTCAATTTTGCGCCGGTCGATATTGAAACCTTTTTCCGCCAGCTTCTCAGCAATCATGTCTTTGGTTACCGAGCCGAAAAGCTTGTCCTCTTCTCCCACCTGCATGGCGATGGTGATCGCGTTTTCATGCTTCTCGAGTTCCGCGGCGACTTTCTCCGCGTCCTTGAGTTCGCGGTTCATCTTCACCTGCAGCCGGGTGCGCTCTTCCTCGAGGACGCGCATGTTGCCCTTGCTCGCGACATAGGCCATGCCGCGCGGGAGGAGGTAGTTGCGGGCGTAGCCGTCCTTGACGGTCACGACCTCGCCCATATTACCGAGCGTCTCGATATTCTGACGCAGGATTACTTTCATGATAGGATCTCCTGTCGGGAATCGTTGATATCTCTACAATTGCTTCTGTTCGTTCAGCTGTCCCGACCGGAATCGGAAAAGCGTTCCGTGTCGAGATTGAAATAGGTGTCATCTCCGCCGTCGAATAGCTCGAACAGCGAGTCGTCATCGGCATGCTGATGTTCGTGCTCATGCCCGTTGTCGCGTCCCTGCTCGTACTCATCGGAATGGCCGTGGCCGTTGTTCCGGTGATTCTTGTTGAGGAACTGTATGCGCCGGGCCTTCACTTCGAGGATGCTGCGGTAGCCGCCATCCTCGGTACGCCAGTTGCGCGTCTGCAGTTCGCCTTCGACCAGTACGGCGCTTCCCTTGCGGAGACGCTGGTGGCAGCTGTCGGCCAGCTTGTTCCAGGCGACGATGCCGATGTAACAGACATCTTCCTGCCAGTTGTTGTTGCGATCCCTGTACCGCCTGTTCGAGGCGATGGAAAAGTTGACGACGGGTGTGTTGTTCGAAGTCGTGCGAAAAATGGGGTCTTTGGTCAGGTTACCGACGATAAGCACATAATTCAGTTCCGGCATCTTGAGGTCTGCCATGGATCTTCCTCATCGTTTCATTGACAATCTGCATCTGCGCGATGCACGGCGGCAAATCGGAACATCCGCCTCCCGTTATTCCTTGCTGTCTTCCGTCTTCTCGCTGTTGTCGTCCGACTTTCCGGTTTCATCGTCAGTGGATTCTTCCGCTGCCGCTTTTTCCTTCTTTTCGTTTTCCGCATCCCCGGACTCGCTCTTCTCAGCAGGCTCGGCATCCTTTTTCTCGTCGGTCTTCTTCTCGTCGACCTTCTTTTCTGCGGCCGCTTCCTTTTTCTCGGTGCTTTCTTCCTTCTTGTCGTCCTTACTGTCGCTCTGACTGTCCCTGCCGCGTGCGCGGTCCTGGGCGGCGAAGGCCGTACGGGTGCGCTTGGCCTCGAGCTCACGGTCATCGAGCGTCAGCGTGAGAAAGCGCATGACGTTTTCGTCGAGCTTCAGGAAGCGCTCGACCTTATCGACGATGCGCCCTTCGGCGGTGAATTCCACCGATACGTAGAATCCGTTGTGTTTTTTCGCGATGGGATAGGCAAGACGCCGACGACCGATGTGTTCGGTGTTGACAATCTCCCCGCCGTTTTTGACGATGGTGTCTTCCGCCGTCTTGACGGTGCTTTCAATCTGGGCATCGTCCAACCCGGGGTTGACGATGAACGTGCATTCGTAGAAGCGTTTCATGTGAGGCAGTGCCCTGTGGTCTGTTGTACATAACGGCCCGGCAGCGCCGGGGCGCTGCCGAGCAGGGTCAGTTATCAATTTTCTGTCATGCGAAAGAACGTCCGGTTACCTGGCAAGATGCGCGATAAGCGGAGCAATCACTAAAGATACGATGGACATCAATTTTATCAAAATGTTCATGGCGGGACCTGACGTGTCCTTGAACGGATCGCCTACTGTGTCGCCGACGACTGTCGCCTTGTGCACGTCGGAATTTTTTCCGCCGAGGTTGCCCATTTCCACCCATTTCTTGGCATTATCCCATGCGCCGCCGGCATTCGCCATGAAGAGCGCGAGAAGCACACCCGATACCGTCGCACCGGCGAGCAGTCCGCCGAGCGCTTCCGGACCGAGCAGGAAGCCGACAAGCACGGGGGCGACCACGGCGGTCACGCCGGGAAGCACCATTTCCTTCAGCGCGGCCTTGGTGGAAATATCCACGCAGCGGGCTGCGTCGGGTTTCGCTTCACCCTCCATCAGGCCCTTGATTTCACGGAACTGGCGGCGCACTTCCTCGACCATGCTGAATGCCGCCTTGCCGACCGAGGTCATGGTCATCGCAGCGATGGCAAACGGCAGTGTGCCGCCGATCAGCAGTCCGAGTACGGTCGTATGGTCCAGGATATTGATTGTGAACGCGGCCTCCCCGATCGCAAGATTGATGGTGCTGCTGTATGCGGTGAACAGCGCGAGGGCGGTCAATGCGGCCGATCCGATGGCGAAGCCCTTGCCGATGGCGGCCGTGGTGTTCCCGAGCGAATCGAGTGTGTCGGTGATTTTGCGCACGTCCTTTCCCAGCATGGCCATCTCGGAGATGCCGCCCGCGTTGTCGGCGATCGGCCCGTAGGCGTCGACCGACATGGTGATCCCTACCGTGGCGAGCATGCCCACCGCGGAAATCGCGATGCCGTAAATGCCGGCGGTCTCGTAGGACACGAAAATCGCGATCACGATCATGAGAATGGGACCGATGACGCTTTCCATACCGACGGCAAGTCCGGAAATGATATTCGTCGCAACGCCGGAGCGGCTGGAATTCGCGATGCGGCGTACCGGCTTTCCGCCGGTGTAATATTCCGTGATGAATCCGATCAGCAATCCTGCAACTGCGCCCGCAAGCAGCGGCCAGAAATACATGGTGCCGATATCCAGCATGCCCATGGCCACAAACGCCGCGATGAGCATCAGGACCAGGGAGATGATCGTCGAATAGCGAAGGGCGGCCGCAGGATTCGATGAGGCGAAAACGCGGATCGAGGCGATGCCGACCAGCGAAGCGACGAGTCCCAGCATGGCGATGACCAGTGGCAGGATCATGAACGCGGCACCCATCGCCGTCGAAGCGGCGATGGCAATCGAGGCGATGATCGAGCCCACGTAGGATTCGAAGATGTCCGCACCCATGCCGGCGACGTCGCCGACATTGTCACCGACGTTGTCGGCGATGACGGCGGGGTTGCGCGGGTCATCCTCGGGGATGCCGGCCTCGACCTTGCCCACAAGATCGGCACCGACATCGGCGGCCTTGGTGTAAATCCCACCGCCGACGCGGGCGAACAGCGCAATCGAACTCGCGCCCATGGCAAAGCCGCTGAGCACGCTGGCGCTTTCAACGTTGCCGAAAAAGATGAAGAATATGCCGACGCCGATCAGACCGAGGGCCGCAACCGCGAGTCCCATGACGGATCCGCCGAGAAAGGAGACGATCAGCGCACTCGCCTGACCGGAGCTGCGGGCGGCTTCACTGGTGCGCACGTTTGCGCTGGTCGCCGACATCATGCCGAGGAAACCGGCCATGACCGAACAGATCGCACCGGCGAGGAAGGCCAGTGCCGTGTATGTTCCGATGAAGATGGCGAGCAGCACGAAGACCGCGATGACGAAAATGGAGAGGACGCGGTACTCACTCTTGAGAAACGCCATGGCGCCCACGTGGATCTGATGGGCGATGTCGCGCATGACATCGGTTCCTTCACTCCGGCGCTTGATCGAGAAATACACGAGCAGTGCGATCAGCAGGCCGATGCCTCCGATGACGGGAGGCCAGATACCCAGTGAACCGAATTCACTCATAATCATTCCTGAAGTTTTGTTGGGGGAGTGTTATACGTGTTCATCGCCTTGTCAAAGCCGTCATCGATGACAGCAAGCACGGCTTTCGCCGCCCGATCGATCATGGCGTCGGCGTGGGAAATTTCCTCTTCCGGGAACGGACTCAGGACATAATCAACAAGATCCGCAGAGCCGGAAGAAAAATCAACCCCGCAGCGAAGCCGGGGAACATCTGTCGTCCCCGTATGCGCAAGGACGGAAGCGAGCCCGTTGTGCCCGCCGTCGCTTCCACGCCGGCGAAGCCGGATATGCCCCAGCGGCAGCTGCACTTCGTCGTAGACGACGAGCAGTTCGCCGGGCCGAAGCCCCTGCCGGTCCATGAGAACGGCGACCGCTTCACCACTGAGATTCATATACGTCCACGGCTTGCACAGATAGACCTTCCAATCATGATAAACCACATCTGCGAGATGATGGTTCACATGAAATGAAGACTCGCGAACATGAAGCATATCCGCGAGCCTGTCGATCACGAGAAAACCGATATTGTGCCGGGTGGCCGCATAACGCGGACCCGGGTTTCCGAGGCCGACGACGCAGAGCCGCCGCGGTACCGACTCCTGCGGGGCGGGTTCCGTGACGTCGGGCGACAATGCGTTTACTCTTCTTCCTCTTCTTCCTTGCCCTTGCCGATGACCTCGGGCTCGGCCTCTTCATCGAGCACTTCCTCTTCCTCGCCGGGCTCTTCCTCAACACGAGGATGACCGACGATGGCAACCGGCTGTTCCGGATCGTTGAGAATTTCAACACCCTCGATGCGAAGCTCGCTCACCGTGAGCGTGTCGCCGGCTTCGAGATGCGTGATGTCGGCGCTGATGTGCTCGGGAAGATCCTTCGGCATGCATTCGACCTCGACACGGTGCAGGATCTGCGTAAGAACGCCGCCCGACTTGACGCCGACAGCAGTGCCCTGAAGCAGCACCGGCACTTCGAAGACGATCTTCTGACCGCGGATCAGCCCCATGAGATCGAAATGCATGACCTCATCAGTGATTGGATCGAACTGTACTTCGCGCAGCACACAGAGTTCGGAGCTGCCGTCGTTGAGCTGCAGGTCGACGATGCGTGATTCGGATGTGTAGACGAGCGGACGAAGATCCAGCGCCTCGACTTCGATGGGAATATTCTTCTCGTTCTTGAGATAGAACACCCCGGGGACTTTCCCCTGCCGCCTGGCTGCATTGACCTCGCTTTGGCCTTTGTACTCGCGGACATTGGCTTTCAGTATGATTTCTGCCACGGAATTACTCCTGCTGAAACGTGTATCGAATTACATGAGTTTGTCTTTGTCAACGTCGAACAGCGAACTGATCGACTGATGCAGATGCGTTCTTTTGATGGCCTCGGCAAACAATCCTGCGACAGACTGCACACTGACAAGGCCGGTCTCCTCGATTTCCTTGCGAAGGGGAATCGTATCGGTGACAAGGATCTGTTTGACACCGGATTCCCGGATTTTCTGCGGTGCGTCCCCGGAAAATACCGGGTGCGTACACGCGCCGTATACCGCCTCGGCACCGGCTTTCACCATTGCTTTCACCGCGTTGGCAAAGGTTCCGCCCGTGTCGATCATGTCATCGACGAGCAGCACGTTGCGCCCGTTCACCTCACCGATGATGTTCATCACCTCGGCTTCATTCTGACGGGGACGCCGTTTGTCGAGCACCACGAGGTCGGCCTTCAGCCGTTTCGCGAAGGACCGCGCCATCTTGATGCCGCCGACATCCGGCGAAACCACCGAGAGACTCGGGATCTGCTGTTCGCGGAACGACTTCAGCAGCACCGCGGACGAATAGAGGTGATCGAAGGGGATGTCGAAAAACCCCTGGATCTGCGGCGCGTGCAGATCCATCGAAATCACCCGGTCGGCACCCGCGCTGGTGATCAGGTTCGCCACCAGCTTCGCCGTGATGGCGACGCGTGGCTGATCCTTCCTGTCCTGGCGCGCATACCCGAAGTAGGGAATCACCGCCGTGACGCGCCGTGCAGAAGCGCGCTTCGCCGCGTCGATCAGGATCAGCAGCTCGAGCAGGTTCTCCGCGGGCGGCGTCGTGCTCTGGATGATGAAGACATCCCGTCCGCGGATATTCTCTCGATACTTGACCCAGAGCTCTCCGTCACAGAATGTCTTGATTTCGCAGGCACCGAGCGGTTCACCGATCTGCGCGGCAATCTGCTCCGCGAGCACCGGGTTGGAGCGTCCACTGAAGACGAGCATGAGCAAGAACCTCTGTTCGGATGATCGAGTCTGCTGCTGGGGCGGCAGGATTCGAACCTGCGCATGTCGGCTCCAAAGGCCGATGCCTTACCGCTTGGCTACGCCCCATCCAAAACTGTAAGTTTACTGCAAAATGCAGTAGTTAGCAAATATATCACCGGCGGTAATAGGAATCAAATCAAGGGGATAGGGGGCGCCGAGCGTGCGCGTCATACGCCCGCTTTCAGGCGCTGTGCGAGACGCGGCGGAAGTCCCCGGTCCATAATTTTCCGCATGGCGGCATCGACATCATACGCGACGCGCCGATTATTATATGTCCCTGCGACGGTATCGAGCAGACCGTAGCTGCTGCGCCAGTCGCCGTCGCGGGGCTGACCGACGCTGCCGGCGTTGATGATGAAACGGTGGGAAGGCGAGTACTCGCCGACATCGGAATCGAGGGGATAGACGCCGGGGATGTGGGAGTGTCCGATGAAGCAGACGCGCTCGAAAAAGTAGCGGGCCTGCATCCGCGCTTCCATCCCGCCGAACACATAATCCCACTCCTCAGGCGCGCGGGGAGCGGAATGCACGAAGAGCAGATTCTCGAATGATACGCGGTACGGCAGCTGACGCAGCCACGAGGCATGCTCCTCTCCGAGCTGTCCGGCCGTCCAGCGCACGGCTTCGAGCGCAAGCGGATTGAAATAGGTGCGCTGCTGGGGCGAAAACGCCGCCGCGTCGTGATTGCCGAGCACGGAAAACGCCGCGTGCTCGCGCACCAGCATCACGCAGGCGGCCGGATCGGCGCCGTAACCGACAATATCTCCGAGGCAGACGATGCGGTCGGCCTGCTGCTGAAGTATATCCTCCAGTACCGCCGAAAGGGCCTCGAGATTTGCATGAATGTCTGAAATGATTGCAATGCGCACGGGGGAGCGGTCTCGCTGTTGACTGAAGGAAAGCTAGGCAGGAGGAGGACGAAAAACAAGGGAGCGGATGCGGAGAATATTCGCATGAAGGCGTATCTTGCGGGATATGCGTGCATCAGGACTCCATCCAGCCCCACCCCGGATGCTTCTGCTTCTGGCACTGCTCCTGCCGCTGCTGGCCGCGGCGCTCCCGGCCCAGCAGCGCTCCGTGCTGCGCGTGCTCGGCGCCGACCAGCTGACCGGACGCACCGTGGGCGACGTCGAAATTCGCGAGCTGATCGGCAACGTGCGCCTGATGCAGGACAGCGTGTTCATCAGCTGCGACCGCGCCGTGCAGAACATCACACGCAACAGCGCGGAGCTGCGCGGGAATGTCGTGATCCGGCAGGATACGCTCGAGCTGCGCACCGACCGCGGCTTCTACAACGGCGATACGCGCCTCGCATCGTCCCGCTCGGGAGTCTGGCTTAATGACGGACACGTGACGCTGACGGCGAAGATCGGGACATACGACACGGACAGCAAAATCGCGGATTTCGTCAACGATGTCACCATCGAGGATACCGCCGCTACAATCACTGCGCGGAAGATGCGCTACATCCGCGACAGCTCCCTCGTAATCGCGCACGACTCGGTGCGTATTCGCTTCAAGGACGAAAACGTGCAGATTGTGTCCGACAGCGTGCGCCATTATCCCGATGCGCAACGGTCGGAATTCTACCACGATCCGAAACTCTGGCAGGTCGACACCGCGTATGTGGAATACGACGACTACCTGATGGAAATCGACTCGCTGGATCTCAACACGCTGTTCATCGCCGCCGACTTCATGCTGGCGCTCCGCGACAGCGCGAACACCTTCCTGACCGAGGGCAACGTGCAGCTGGTGCGCGAGAACCTCGCCGCTCGAAGCGCATCCGCCCTCTTCCTTCGCTCCGACAGCCTGATTCATCTTCGGGGGGACCCGATACTCTGGTACGGCGAAAACCAGATCACCGGCGACTCCATCACCGCCCAGATTGCCGATGACAAACTGCGTCGCCTCGACGTCGTCGGCTCCGCGTTCAGCGCCTCGCGCAGCAAGCCCGCCGAGTCTGACACGCTGTACCCGCCCGGACGATTCGACCAGACCTCCGGAAAGCGCATCCGCATGTTCTTCGCCGATGGCGAGGCCGAGCGTATCCGCGTCGAGGAAACCGCGATCAGTCTCTACTATCTCTACGACGACGGCGCCCTCAACGGTGTGCGCCGCGAGAGCAGCGATCTGATCATCATCGATTTCAAGGAGGGACAGATCGATGAGATACGCAGTATCCGCGGCGTGGAAGGCACGTACTACCCAGAGAAATATGTCACCGGCAGCGAATCGACCTACGACCTCGAGGGATTCGAGTGGCGCGACGATCAGCCCGTGATGATGCCCGTTCCCTGAAACATCACCCACACACCTCCGTATCACCATGCAGACGTATCCATAAGCAAACGTCAAAGCACCCTCACAGAACAGGAGGTGCAGTCATGGAAAAACGACTGTATAGATTACCACGGAACAAAATGATCGGCGGGGTCTGCACGGGACTCGGTGAATACTTTTCGATTGATCCCGTCCTCGTCCGCCTCGTTTTCATCATTCTCGCATTTCAGCAGGGGATCGGGATTCTCGCATACATCATTCTCTGGATTGTCGTACCGGTGCACCCTGAGGCCGTTACCGCGGCGGCACCCACGGCCGCATCCGGCGATGCAGAAGCCGGCGGGATGCCTCCACAGAGCGGGGAGGAAAGCGACACAGGTCGCTCTCCCGGCCGCGGCACGCTCATCGGCGGCGTGGTGCTGATCGTCATCGGACTGTTGTTCCTTTTCGACAACTTTTTCCCCGGCATCAGCTTCGCTGATTTCTGGCCGCTGCTGCTGATCGCCGTCGGCACGGGTATGCTCTGGAATTCCTGGCCGCGGCAGAACGATTTTGACCAGGAGGTGGCATCATGAAATCCGGTCGCATTTTCTGGGGCACACTGTTCATCATTATCGGCATCCTCGGCCTCCTCTCCACGTTCTTCAACGTGCACCTCTCATGGGACGCGCTGTGGAAACTCTGGCCGCTGCTGCTGGTCTTCCTTGGCATCAGCGCCTTCCTGAAGGATTCGAAATCAAAATGGATCGTGGTCGCGGGCATCGGACTGCTGGCCGGCGTAGTCATTTTCTCATCGGTGCAGAAAGGCTGCAGCAGCGTCGATCGCATCATCGAGTATCACGACGATGACAGCGCGGAAATCGTGTATGAGCAGGAGTTGAGTCTCTCCTATGACAGCAGCGTGACCGAGGCGCTCTTCAGCTTCGAGGGAGGCGCGGGGCGATTCGAGATTACCGACACCACATCGGCGTTCGTGCACGCGAACATCCATTCCAGCCTCACCGGGTATATCCTGGAGCGCAGGGATGACAGTCCGCGGGCACATGTGTACCTGGGGATGGAAAACGGATCGGTGTCGTGGGAAGGACCGCGCATGAAAAACCGGGTGGCGATCGCGCTCAATTCCGAACCGGCATGGGAGATGGATATTGACGCCGGTGCGGCGAAAATCGATTTCGATCTCCGGCCGTACATCGTAAGCGAGCTGACGCTGGAGACGGGCGCCGCATCCACGCGCGTGCGCCTCGGCAGCCGCGCGGACACCTGCCGCGTCTCTGTCGAAACCGGTGTTTCCTCGCTGACACTGCTCGTGCCCGAGGACGTCGGCGCCGTTATCGCAACGGAGTCCGCGCTTTCGTCGCGCCACCTCGAGGGATTCGAAAGCGCCCCGTCCGGCCAGTACCGTTCCCCGAACTACGAGACCGCCGCGAAAAAAATGTTCATCACTATCGAATCCGGACTGTCGAGCATCACCATCGAACGCTACGACAACAGCGACTGGTAGCATCTGCTGCATACCACACGCACGAATAAAACATGTGCCCGATCTGATATACCAGACCGGGCACATTTTTTTCATACAGCTCGATGATTCAGCCGACCCATCGGGTCGGCAATGTTCATGGGCCGCTTCACTCCTGGTTGAAGTTATCTCCCCCAGCTTTCATGATCCTGTACAGGCAGAAGCCGAGCAGCGAGAACGCCATTCCCCAGCCGAACGCCATGAACAGTATGCCGTTGATATCCATGCGTTCCTCCCTCAGGCCTTGACGGCGATACAGCTGATCTCGACGATACCGTCCTTCGGGAGACGCGCGACCTCGATGGCGGCCCGGCTGGGCGGGTTTTCCGTAAAGAACGTGGCATATACCTCGTTCATGGCGGCAAAATCATTCATGTCTTTCAGAAAGACGGTGCAGGCGGTCACGTCGTCGAGCGAAGCGCCGGCCGCTTCCAGCACCGCCCGCATGTTGCGCAACGCCTTTTCGGTCTGCGCGCGGATGCCGCCTTCGACGAAAACGCCGGTCTGCTCGTCGAGCCCGAGCTGGCCGGAAACAAACACCATGGAGCCGGCAATGTTGGCCTGGCTGTAAGGACCGATCGCCGCCGGGGCTTTGTCTGTGTGTACTGATTCTCTGTGATTACTCATTACGGGGACCTCCATCGCTGAAAAGAGAAATTTCGAACGAACATTACTGGTTTCCACATTATACGGAATCCGGTTTTCTTTCTCCAGCCGGCGCTCCGCGAGTGACTTGACCGAACCATGAAAACATTTGTACTTTCCGTCCTCCTGAAAATACCGATGCGCAGCGCGCGCATCGTCCACTGCACCTCCACCTTTTCGCTCGTGTTATGCCTGATTCGATATTTACGAAGATCATAAACCGGGAGCTGCCGGCGCAGATCATCTACGAGGATGACCGGGTCGTCGCCTTCCACGATATCAACCCGCAGGCACCCGTGCACGTCCTCGTCGTGCCGCGGAAACAGATCCCCATGCTCGATGATCTCCGGCCGGAAGATGCCCCGCTCGTCGGACACATGGTTCATGTCGCCACGAAGCTCGCGGGCGAGCTCAAACTCGACCTCGGCTATCGTATTGTCATGAACTGCAACCATCAGGGCGGACAGACGGTTTTCCATATCCACCTGCACCTGATGGGCGGCCGTCAGATGCAGTGGCCTCCGGGCTGATCCTGCCGCGCCAGAGCGCTGATCGCCGGCATTATCCCTGTGCCTGACGCACCTGCACCAGCATGGTCAGCACTTCTCGCACCGCGCCATGTCCCCCGCGGTGGCGTGAAACGAAATGCGCGGCCATCCGTGCCGACGGATGTCCGTTGGCGGGCGTCGCGGCAAATCCCACCTGCTTGAGCACCCCGAGATCAAGTATCCCGTCGCCCATGAAGGCGACTTCCTCATCGGTGAAGTCGTAAAGATCCTTGAATTCCCTGTAGGCTTCCGCCTTGTCATAGGATCCGTGATAGATGTCATGAATGTCGAGTTCACGCGCGCGGGCCAGCACCGCCTCGGATGCGTGCGATGTGATGATGCCGATATGCACGCCGTTTTTCTGCGCGGCGCGGATGCTTTCGGTATCCATCATGTTGAACACTTTCGTCTCGATCCCATCCGGCGTGAGACGGACCGCGTCATCGGTGAGCACGCCGTCCACATCGAGAAGAAACGCCTTGATGCTGCTGAGACGGTTGAACAGCTGGGGATTTATCGAAGCGGAGGGAAAAGCATTCATGAAGCTGTGTCTTGATTCATTGAACGGAATGCGGCGTCGATCGCGAGCACCTGCTCGAGAAGGGCGTGGAGCTGCGTGAGCGGGAGCTGGCTCCCGGCATCGCTGAGGGCATGTGCCGGATCGGGATGCGTTTCGAGGAAGAGCCCGTCGATCCCGACCGCCGCGGCTGCGCGCGCGAGTGGAGCGATGAACGCGGGGCGCCCGCCCGAGACGCCACCCTGGCTGGGGATCTGCACGGCATGCGTGGCGTCCATGATGACGGGATAGCCGATGTCGCGCATGACGACAAGCCCGCGCATGTCGACAACGAGGTTGTGATAGCCGAAGCTGCTGCCGCGTTCGGTGAGACAGATGTCGCTGTTTCCTGTGGAGGCGACTTTTTCCGCGGCATGCCGCATGTCTTCCGGCGCGAGGAACTGTCCCTTCTTGATGTTTACGGCCTTCCCGGAGGCGCCTGCCGCAAGCAGCAGATCGGTCTGCCGACAGAGGAAGGCGGGAATCTGCAGCACGTCGGCGACATCCGAGGCAGCCGCGACATCGTCCTCGGTGTGCACATCCGTGACCACGGGCATGCCGAATTCGTCACGGACGTCGGCGAGAATGCGCAGTGCCTCCTCGCGTCCGATACCGGTGAATCCGCCGAGACTCGTACGGTTGGCCTTCTTGAAAGAGGATTTGAAGATGACGGGGATACCAAGCGCGGTTGCGGTTTCGGCGATGTGACGTGCCGTGGTAAGGGTGGTCTCGCGTCCCTCCACCACGCAGGGACCGGCGAGAAGCACGAGCGGGGCATCCCCGCCGATGGCAATGCTGCCTGCCTGAATACGTCGCGTCATGCGCCGCCTCCTTCCATGCCGGCCTCCAGCCGCGCCGTGCGGTCGGCGATTTTCAGCTTCTCAATCACTTCATCCAGCATGCCGTCCATCACGTCGGTCAGATTGTACACGGTCAGACCGATCCGGTGATCGGTGAGCCGGTTCTGCGGAAAATTGTAGGTGCGGATTTTATCGGAGCGATCGCCACTGCCGACCATGGACTTCCGTGCGGCGGAAATTTCCGCGTTCTGCGCAGCGAGTTCGCGCTCATAGAGCCGCGCGCGCAGCACCTTGAGCGCTTTCTGCCGGTTTTTCAGCTGGGATCGTTCCTCCTGGCAGGAGACGACGATGCCGCTGGGAATATGGGTCAGACGCACGGCCGTTTCGACCTTGTTGACATTCTGTCCACCTTTTCCACCGGCGCGGAAGATGTCGATTTTCAGGTCATTCTCGCTGATGTCGATATCCACGTTGTCGACTTCGGGAAGCACGGCCACGGATGCGGCCGAGGTATGGATACGGCCGCTGGCCTCGGTGGCAGGCACGCGCTGTACGCGGTGCACCCCGCTTTCGAATTTCATCGTGCCATAGACGTCATTGCCGCTCAGGTTGAAGGTGATTTCCTTGATGCCTCCCGCTGCGGCTTCGTTGAGGGAAATCAGCTCCTGCTTCCAGCCGCGTGTCTCGCCGTAACGGGAGTACATGCGGTAGAGATCGCCGGCGAACAGCGCGGCTTCCTCCCCACCCGTGCCGGCGCGGATTTCAACAATGACATTGCGGCTGTCGTTCGGATCCTTCGGGATGAGCAGAATTTTCAGTTCCTGCTCCGAGGCTTCGAGCTGCTGCTCGAGATCGCCGAGCTCCGCGTCGGCGAGTTCGCGCAGTTCGGGATCGCTTTCGTTACGGATGATATCCCGGTGCCCCTCCACGTCACTGCGGAGACGCCTGTATCGAAGATATTCCTCGACGATGGGTTCGAGCTGGCTGCGTTCCTTGGCAAGCTCACGAAACAGATTCTGATCCGCGACCACCTCGGGTTTGCTCAGCTCCAGACCCAGCTGCTCGAATCGTTGAACGCTACTTTCCAGTTTGTCGAACATGTCCTGTGCTTCCGGTCAAAACCCCAATATACACATCCCCACGCATATCCATCGAAGCAAAAGCTCATCCCGTCCGTGGACGGGCAGATTCCGGCTGCCACTGGCGGGAACTTTTTTTTCCGATCCGGGGTAACTTTTTATGACCTGAATGTGTCTACTGTGCAAGACACAGGCACGGGGCAAAGTCGTCGATTCCTTCTCTTGCTCCTGATCAGCTAAATGCTTAGGTTTTATGACGATGTATACATCTGGAGATGCCATGAAGAAACTTTTACTGCATACACCTTTTCTCATTGCCGCCCTGCTGCTGTGGACCACGGTGCCCGTGGCTTCACAGAGTTTTTCCGTTGCCGCGACATCCGCGGAGGGCAACGGCGATCTCAACGGGTATATTCCCGTCAAGATCATGGTGACCAATAACACGTCCTCGACGCTGAATCTGCGCGTTGCGATCACGGAGAGGGGCCAGCTGCCCGCGGGATGGCAGACGCAGATCTGCTTTTTCCTGAACTGCTATCCGCCGGAGCGCCAGGAAGTGGATGGCGAGTTGGAAGCCAACGGCTCCGAAGAGCTCGACATCACATTCATGACCGACGAAAACCCGGGCAAGGGATGTGTCGAAGTCACCGTGACCAATCTCGACAACACCAGCGAGAAGCAGGTGCTGACCTTCTGTGCCACGGCGGGCACGACGTCCCGCAGCTCGGCGCCCGCGGCCGGATCGATATCCCTTGAACAGAATTACCCGAATCCCTTTTCCGCAGGCAACAGCGGGACCACGAAAATCAGTTATTTCCTGCCGTCCGCTTCGCCGGTGACGCTCAAGGTGTACAACCTCCTGGGCAGGGAAGTCCGCACGCTGGTCAGCGAAATGCGTTCCGCCGGGAAGTCCACGGCCATCTGGGACGGCCACGACAATGCCGGACGCAGCGTGCCGCCGGGTGTGTACCTGTACAAACTGACAACGAACAGGCAGACGATTTCACGACGCATGCTGTATACGCGCTGATCGTTTACCCTTTGCAGAATAGGATTGAAGGCAGTCGAATTTGACTGCCTTCTTTTTTTCCACAGGGCTATTTTCTACTTTGTTTCACAGGCAACCTTCTCACCATCGACATGCATGTATGCGGCACATCATTCTGCTCCTCGTTCTGATCACCGCGCTTTCCGGCTGCGCCCCGCAGCTGTACATGGCGCATGCGCCCGCTCAGCCGTCATCCCCCGGACAACCGATGGTGATGCCGCCCGCCGCGCAGAACGATCGGATGGCGGCGCAGGACGGTATTCCCGGACTCCATGTCACGACGGACGATAACAGCACACTCCTGTTCCATCGCGATGCGTGGCGGCTGACGTTCTCCGGCATCCGCGGAACCGCCGACGTGTACCCCGCAGGCGGCGGACATTTCACCGCTGACACAACGCTGTCGTACTGGGAGACGGCTTCCGCATCCCCCGCGGGGCGATCATCCACGATGGGACAGTTCATGCTCACACTGCTGGGTGTCATTCTCGTGATTGGGCTCGCCGCAGTGATTCTGTACGCCGCATTTCTCGCGACAGATCGCTGAGATATCCGCGATGGTGCCGTTCGGCCTCCATAGAATTATCCTTCTGTTCATCTCCGCGATGCTGACGGCATCCTGCGGAACACGCACGATTGTCGTCCCCGTGACGCGGCCGGCCTCCGTCGACATCCACAGCTGTGGTCGCGTCGCACTGCTCCCCGTCGACATCCTGCGTGGGACCGATCCGCTGAGTCTGCTCGTGCGCGACGAGCTCGACGCAATGCTCCTGCCCATGCTCGCGGGGCAGGGAAACGCAGCCTTCGTTCCCGCCGCGGCCGACCCCGCGGCCGCGCTTATCACACCGCGGGGGACGCTCGCGCTGTCGGTGGCAGAAGACGCCGCACGCGGGGTGGATGCGCGCTGCATTCTCTCATGCACCGTGATGGAAAGCACATACCATGAAGACGTGCTTCAGGCGGAGATCATCAGCAACCGCGATCCAGGGGGAACGAAGTATGTACGCGAAGGAAAGGCGAGCAGCACGTTCCGCATCCTGCTGATCGACGTCGAGCGCAGGGAGGTGACGTTCGCGGACACGCTGCGGCTCCGGAGCACGCACGAATCGCGCGCGGTCAACGAAGAGCCGCCCGCACTCGACCCAAGCATCCCGGCGCGGGATCTGGCGCAGCGTTTCGCATCGATACTCGCTGAAGCGATTCAACCACACGAGGACCGCCAGGTCGTTACCTTTCTCGTCGATGACCGGTGGCCGGAACTCGAGCGAGTTGTCGCGCTTGCGGAACAGGGACAGTGGCCGCAGGCCACCGACGTCATCCGTGAACTGCTCGACAGGGAACATCCTGACGGGGAGGACGCCGGCACGGAGTCGGACATTCTCTGGTATGATCTCGGGCTTACCTTGCAGTACCAGCATGATTTCCGCGAAGCGAAAAAGGCATTCGAGCGTGCGCTTGAATTGCGTGACCGCCGTCGTTATCATCATGCCATCGATGCACTCCACCGCATGGAGGACGAATACATCCGCCACCTGCGGCAGCAGTACTGATCCCGGCAATGCAACAAATTGTCCGCCGCACCGAATACTGCCGCAGATTCGATCACTGGCATGACAGGTTTCCAACTCTATAACGCCCGTCCCCAGCTTGCCCGCATCATCTTCTTTGCGGCACTGCTGCTTGTGCTCACGGTAAGCGCCGTGTGGAACTACCGTTTCGCTTCGGTCACGACCGACGAGAATCTCTATGATGACATTGACGGAAAGGTCACGATCATCGCCGTGACAGAGGGCGGTGTATCCGATCGTGCCGGGCTCAGGGTTGGTGATGTCATCGTCGCGATCAACGGGAATCCGGTCGAGAACAAGTTCGACGCAAACGACTATCTCGTTCAGGGATCGGGCGGTGAGACACTTGAGTACACCATCCTCCGCGACGGCGAGGAAATGACACGCAGCGTCGTGACGGCGGACTTCGGCTTCCCCCTGTTCTATATCGCGCTCGCACTCACGGCACTCGCGTTTCTCCTCAGCGGCGCGTACGTATTCCTCAACCGGCCGCAGTATCCCGTGGCGCGGCTCTTCGGGTGGGCGCATCTGCTCGCGGGTGCCGTACTGCTGCTCACAAAGGACATCTCCTTCGCCCATTATCCGGACGGCCTGACCGTCGCGATGACGCTGCTGAACGTCCCCTTGTGGGCGGTCACGCTGTCGGCATTCATGCATCTGTTTCTCTACTTCCCCGTTCCGCGTTTTGTCAAGCCGGTGCCGCAGCCATATATCATCCTCATCTGGGTCGCACCGCTCGGCACCTATCTGCTGATGCGCATGATCCTCTTCTTCTCGGGCATACAGCATCTGTGGGCGTTCTGGCTGTATCTGATTTTCTTTGCCGTCATTACGGCGGTGCAGATCATCATCGCACGGAATCTGAAAAACGCGGAAAGCGTCGCGTGGCGGGAGCGGAACCGGCTGACGATCGCGGCCATCGTGCTCGGGATCGTTTTCATCGGCGGAACGGCGGCGATATCCTCGTACGGTGCCTGGCAGATGGTGTTTTTCGCCGGGACGGCCATTCCCGGTCTGCTGTTTCTGACTGTCATCCGCCAGCGCATCTTCGATCTGTACATCGTGGTCCGCCGCGGATCCCTGTACACGATTTTCAGCATTGCGCTCGCGGCCGCGGTCGTGATCATCTTTTTCGTGCTCCTCATCCTGCTCCCCTCGAAAAAGCTTGATCTTCCCGTCGTCAACATCACTACCGAGCAGGTGGAGATCATGCAGCTGCGCGCGCTCGGCGAGAAGCGGCAGGATGAATTCGAGAGACGGCTGTTTTTCCTGATCGGGGCGGGACTGCTGGCCTCCCTCTGGTGGCTGCATCGCCGCGTACGCGCACTGCTCGACGAACGCTTCTACCGCGGCACTTACGATTACAAGCAGGCGCTGAAATCCTTCAGCGAACTTTCCCACCGTCACACCGACCGGTTGAGCCTTGCGGAGGAAGTCGTGCGCGATGTCGTCGCGATCATGCACGTGAAGAGCGCGTCGTTTCTCAGCCGCAGCAACGGCCGCTTCCTCCCACTCGCCGACAATCGCGCAAGGACACACTCCGATGCGATGGTGCTCGGAGAGGAGGATATCCGCGTGCTCGCGCCGACCTTCGAACGAAGTGTGACGGCGGCTGCAGACAATCTTCCCCTGCGCGAACGATTCAGGGAGCAGGACGTGGAATTCCTCACCGCCGTTCGCAGCAGCGGCAATCTCGAAGCCCTGCTCCTGCTCGGCGAGAAGCAGGCGGAAACGAACTATACGCGCGAAGACATTGAACTGCTCGAAAATCTCGCCATCAACATCTCCGACGCGCTGACCACGATGGGATATTACGAAAGCGCGCGCGAGAAAGAACGCATGCGGAAGGAACTGGAAATCGCGCGCCGTATTCAGCTGGCCTCGCTGCCGTCCGAAATCCCGGACCTTCCCGGCATCGACGTCGCCGCACACTCGCTCCCCGCGCATGAGGTCGGAGGGGATTTCTATGAATTCCTCCCGCGGCACGATTCCACGACCTTCATCCTGGGCGATGTCTCAGGCAAGGGCACGTCGGCGGCGATGTATCTCGCGCGCATTCAGGGCATCATCAAAACCATCGAGTCGTATCAGCCATCGCTCTGGGAGATGTTCGTGCGTCTGAACACACAGATCTTCGATCACGTCGAAAAACAGAGCTACCTCACCATGGCCGCCCTGCGCGTGGATCTGCTGAAAAACGAAGTCGGATTTCTGCGCGCCGGACACCTCCCGCTGATTCACTACAACGCGCTGAGCCGCGAGGTCACGCTGCATCAGCCGCGGGGACTGGGCATCGGTCTCGACCGGCACGCGTTCGCGGAGTCGCTCGAAGAGGAAACGATTTTCGTGCGCGCGGGAGATGTGTTCGTGCTCGTGTCCGACGGCTTCACCGAAGCGATGAATGAGAAGGGAGAGCTTTTCGAGCTCGACGGATTGATCGAGCGGTTTGCGCGGCACGCCGGGGGCAGCGCGCAGGATATCCTCCAGGCGCTGTTCGAGGCGATGTCGGAATTCTCGGGCAGCACCGAGCGCCGCGACGACGCCACGGCCGTCGTCGTCAAGTATGCCATGCCGCATTCGAAATAATCCTGTCACCCCGGGCGTTCCTTCCCGTTTCACCCAACCTACCTCCGCATCCCTCACACCCGCCCTGACAGCAGGGCCTTCTTCCCTCCCCAGCGCGCTTACCGCGACAGACCGTTATTCCAGATGTACCGCAGACGCGCATCGTAAAATGTGTTCTCCACGCTTTCGAACAGCGTGATGTGCGGAACATCCCAGCTGCCCGTCATTTTCCGCAGGAAATCTTCGAGTTCGCTGCGCCGGTTGCGCGCCTCGGCCATGTCGCGGCCGTAGATCTCGATCTCGATCTCGAACACCTGCTGGCGCGGCGCGCTGCGTATCAGGTGCAGCATCTGGATGAATGATTTCGAGCTCTCATCTACCGCGTTCTCGCGCACAAACAGCTCGAGAAAGGCCCAGGTCATGCGTTGCGCCGGATTGAAGGAGGAACGATCGACCGGTGTCGGATCCGTGCCGTCAGGCGTGCCGTCGCCGTCGCTGTCGGGATTGCGCGGGTCTGTCATGAGCTCGAAGATCTCGCTGTAGTCCGTCGCTCCGTCACTGTCCGTATCCGGCTTTTTCGGATCGGTGCCGTAGTGGATCTCCGCCCGGTCGAAAAGCCCGTCCGCATCGAAGTCCTCGTCGAAGGCACGCAGCCCCCACGCCGACTCCTCGGCATCCGAAAGGCCGTCGCCGTCGGTATCGGGAATCAGCGGACTTGAGCGATTCTCGAGTCCGTCTGGCAGGCCGTCGCCGTCGGTATCGACATGCTGTGGATCCGTGCCATGCGCCAGTTCGACGCTGTCGCTGAGGCCGTCGCCGTCGCTGTCGCTTCGTGTCAGGCTGGTGCCGTGTATCGCCTCCTCACTGTCCGAAAGTCCGTCGTCATCCGTATCCTTTTTCAGCGGATCACTGCCGTAGTGGTGCACCTCCTCACCATCGCGGATGCCGTCACCGTCGGTATCGGCAAACAGCGGCGCGGTGCCGATTCGAACTTCATCGCCGTCGCGCAGTCCGTCGCCGTCCGTATCGTCATTGTGCGGGTCGCTGCGATAGAAATCCCGCTCCTCCCTGTCGAGCAGTCCGTCAAAATCACGATCGCGGTCCGGTTCGGGAAAGGCGTAGGTGAACCCGATGCCGGCTGTAAGGTAGGAATCTGCCCAGTCGCCGGCGGAGAATCCGTCGAGATAATCGGTGAAGGTGGGATGGAGGGTCGCGTGGAAAGTCAGCGAAAAATGATCCGTGAGCATGTAGTCGAACATGGCCGTAAGCGGGATGCCGGCGGTCCATTTGCCGTAATCGTTCTGCGGTTTCGGCAGGCCGTCCCCGTTGCGGTTCATCGGCGAATAATACGTCAGTTCGAGGCCACCCCCGAGAAAGAGCTCCGCCTCCGTGCCGATGTGCGCACGCCACAGCACTTCAGCGAAAAACGGCATGACAAAGCTGCGGTTGACGTCGTTGAGTCCGACCGTCGCCGTGTCGAAATACCGTACCATCCTGCCATCCGCTTTCCACTGCAGATCGTAGAAACCGATTCCGCCGCGCAGGTACAGCGCGCCGCGGCCGTGGCCGAGATCGCGGAGATGATGCCGCAGCGAGAAACCGCCGCCGTTGGAAAAACGCGTGTCGGAAAAGTCGTCCAGCAATTTGGTGGCCGCGCCCTCGAGCGTCAGAATCCATGTGCGCGGCGTGACGGGGGGAGCCTCTTTCACCTGCGCCGCTGCATCCCGCAGCGGCAGGCTGCACAGCAGCATGACAAAAAGGTACCGAAGGTGAGCGGAGAGTTTCATAGATCCGGATTCTGTTTCGAATGAATATTCTGCCATCGGCGGGCACGAGCGTCTTTCCATGCGGCGATTTCCTCGTCCTGGAAACGAAGTGTGCCGGGTGCATGCAGGCGCGTAAGCAGTTCGATATGCTCCGGAGTCGTGCCGCAGCAGCCGCCGACAATGCGTGCGCCGTCGGTAACCCATTCCTGCGAATGATCGGCGAATTCCTCCGGAGTGACATCATGCTGTGTCTGAACGTGCTCGCCTTTTTTCGGCGTGCCGGTGTTGGCGTAACAGCCGGTGACGCCGAATCCCGCGCCGCGCAGTGCGCGATGCGCCACGGCAATGTCCTGGGCAGAGGTGCAGTTCACGAGCAGCGCGGCAGGACCGTGCACGCGAACAGCCGCGACCGCTTCCTCGAGCGGCTCACCCGACAGCAGGGTGCCGTCGGAGCGGCAGACGAAACTGACCGCGTATTCCTTCCCCGTCGCAGCGCATGCCGCCGCGGCCGCTTCCGCTTCACGAATGGTCATCAGTGTCTCGGCGAGCAGGATGTCCGCGCCGAACATGGCGAGCAGTTCCGCCTGCCTGCCGTGTTCCTCGCGCAGTTCCGCGGCGGAGGGTACCAGTTCGGGACTGTAGCTGTCCTCCACCGGAGCGAGTCCGCCCGCGATCAGCACGGGCCGGGCGGGACGATAGCGCTCACGCGCCTCGAAGGCCAGTTCCATCGCGCGCAGGTTGAGTTCCTCAGAGCGGTCGCTGAATCCGGCACGCTTCAGCACGCGGATATTCGTGCGGAAGGTATTCGTTGTCAGGATGTCGGCACCGGCATTCAGATACGCAAAGTGCACGTTGCGGACGGTATGTGGTGCGCGGATGAGGGCATTTGCCGACCACAGCGGCAAACCGATGTCAACGCCCTGCCGATGCAGTTCCGTGCCCATCGCACCGTCGAGTATGCAGATATCCTTCTGTGCGAGCAGCAATGAAAGATTCATGAGGATGATGCCTGCTGGGGAGATGACTCGGGAGGCACGGTGCTCACGCTGCCGGAACGGAATGCACGTTTCCCGACCGCCGCGAAGCCGAGCGGCAGAAGCAGATCACGGCAGTGTGCAAGATCGATGCGCTCGAGCAGCGGCGCGTCGATTTCCACCATGGCTTCGTCACCGGGCAGCTGGCGCACACGGAAATTCACGTCCTCCGCCAGACCGAACAGCAGCCGCAGACGCTTCTCCGCCTCTTCGATGCGGTGCAGATGCTCCGCGGTTGCGGGAACCCCGGCCTGGAGACGGGATCGCAGGCAGGGGCTCGCAGCCGCCTGCCAGTTCGGGAGTCCGGCATGGCGCGAAAGCGCGCGCACGTCCGCTTTGCTGAACCGCTCGAGCGGACTGCACACGGCATGTTCGCGCGCGGCCCGGATGCCGACGCGCGTTGGATCCTGCATGTCTTCAGCGTTGTTGCCGCTGAAGAGAACCACACGGCCCGGCCGCCGCTCCGCATCTTCCTCCACCGCGATCATCGCCGCGTAGATGTGTGTCTTGCAGATGTAGCAGCTCATGCCATCGTTGGCGATGTATGTGGGATCGCGATGCTCAGCGGTCTGCACGGTGCGCAGGGGAATGCCGATCAGTGCCGCTATGGTTGCCGCCTGCTCCCGCATCGCCCGCGAAACGGACGGAGAAAGTGCCATGACGGCTTCGCTGTTTTCCGGGAAGACATCGAATACCGCTCTGGCGACGAGGCTGCTGTCCACACCGCCGGAAAACGCGATGAGATTGACACCGTCCCGCGTGCCGAGCGCGGCAATATCACTCAGAAGGGATTCATACGTGATGCGGGTGTCATTCATGACGGCGTCGTTCGAGCAGCTTGTTGATACGGTGCGCCGCCGCGGCGGCGCCGATACCGTTGTCGATGTTGACCGTGAGCACGCCCGGTGCACAGCTGCCGAGCATAGAGAGCAGCGCGTTGACGCCGCCTTCGTTCACACCGTACCCGACGGAGGTCGGTACGCCGATCACCGGGATGGGCAGCAGCCCGGCCAGCACTGACGGCAGCGCCGCCTCCATGCCCGCAACGCAGATGCACACGTTGCTTCGCGCGATGTCGGGCAGTACTTCCAGCAGGCGGTCGATGCCCGCGACCCCGACGTCGGCGAAACGCTCCACGGTCGTTCCGGCGTAAATGCAGGCCAGCTCGGCCTCTTCCGCAACGGCCAGATCCGAAGTGCCCGCCGTCACGATGGCCACGCGTCCGCTGCCACTGTCCGGGGGACGCATGGCGAACACGGCCGTGGATGACCGAACGTAGTAGCGTGACGCCACGGTGTCATCACACAGTGCTTCATAGAGCGTATTCTCAAGGCGCGAAACCAGGATGTTATACCGCCCGTGTTCGATGAGCGAGGTGACAATGCCGCGCAGTTCCTCTTCCGCCTTGCCGGGGGCGTATACCACTTCGGGAAAGCCCGTGCGTTCGCGCCGGTTGAGATCGAGCCGGGCGAAATCCCCGACGTGCAGATGAGTACTCTGCAGAGACGAAAGTTGGTCGCCGCACTGCTCAGGCGTAAGTTCGCCGTCGGCAAGCCGCTGCAACAGTGTTCGTATTGTAGCCGAAACATCCATCAACGGAATATAACCGAACGTCCGCACTTGCGACAATGGAAAAGCCCGCGGCAGGGGGATTTTGCCCGTGTACCAAAAACCGGCATTTTGTACGCGGTATCAATTTTGGCGACAGCATGACACACTGGCATATTCAATCCGCCGAGAACATCCTCCGGCACTTCTCATCCGATCTCGACAGCGGTCTCAATACGGAACAGGTCGCGCATTCGCGCCAGGAGCATGGCGCGAACGAACTGCCGCGAGAAAAACGCAAACCGTGGTGGAAAGTCCTGCTCGAGCAGATCAACAATCCGATCATATACATCCTGCTCGTGGCGGCAATCCTGACCGCCATCCTCGCCGATCCGGTCGATTCCATCGTCATTTTCGTCGTGGTCATCGTCAACACCCTGATCGGATACTACCAGGAGACAAAAGCCGAGGCGGCTCTGCGCGCGCTCAAGGACCTGACCTCCCCGTCCGCCCGCGTGTTTCGCGACGGTACACAGGAGACCCTCTCCTCAACCGAGCTCGTCTGCGGCGATATCGTGTACGTGGAATCCGGCACCAAGGTACCCGCCGACATCCGGCTGATCGAAACGCAGGAGCTGGTGATCGATGAGTCCATGCTCACCGGCGAGAGCCTGCCCGTCACCAAGCGGGCCGAGGTGGATATCGAGGAGGACGCCGCGCTCGGCGACCGCCTCAACATGATTTACTCCGGCACGGTCGTGCAGCGGGGACGCGGCAAGGGCATCGTTGTGGCTGTCGGCACGCACACCGAACTCGGCCAGATTACGCGCAATATCATCGAGGCCGAAGAGACCATGTCTCCCCTTCAGCAACGGCTGGAAAAATTCGGCAAGAAGCTCAGCATGGCCATCGGCATCGCCATCGGCATCATCTTTCTGGCTGGATGGCTGCAGGGCAATTCCCTCCTGCAGATGTTCCTCACGGCTGTGGGACTCGCGGTCTCCGCGATCCCCGAGGGACTCCCCGTCTCCGTTACCGTCGCGCTGTCGATCGGCGTGTACGCCATGGCAAAGAAAAACGCCATCATCCGCAAGCTCGCCGCGGTCGAGACACTCGGCAGCACCACCGTAATCTGCACCGATAAAACCGGCACGCTGACCGAAAACGCCATGACGGTCACACGCATCGTGGCGGCCGACAGCGTGTACACGGTGAGCGGACTCGGTTACGCAACCGAGGGTGAAATCACTCTGGGGGATTATCGCGTGGAGCGTCCCGCGCCGGACAGTGCGCTGGGCCGCACGCTTCTGATCGGCGCGCTCTGCACCGAGTCACGCCTGGAGCGCCGAAACGGCGAAGTGAAGCTCGTGGGCGATCCCACCGAGGGCGCCCTGCTCGCCAGCGCCGGAAAGGCCGGGTGGAACCTGCGGGAGCTGCGTGACAATCATCCGATCGTGAACATCCGTCCCTTTGAATCGGAGCTGCAGTACATGGCCGTCACGGTGCGCGAGGACGGAAAAAAACTCCTGCTGGTCAAGGGATCCACCGAGCGCATTCTCGCCATGTGCGACCGCATGCAGACCGCCGACGGCATCACCGGTCTCGATGAAAAGCGGGTGAAGGACCGCGTCGCAGACCTCTCGTCGAAGGCCCTGCGCGTGATCGCGTTCGCCTGGAAGGAGCTCGGTGAAGACGAAAAAGTCACGGACGACAGTGTGTACCACGGCTGTGTGTTTGCCGGACTGCAGGGCATGTACGATCCTCCGCGCGAAGCCGCGAAACAGGCGATCGCCGCGTGCAAGACGGCGGGTATCAAGGTGATCATGATCACCGGTGATCACCGCGAAACGGCCAGGGCCATCGCCGAAGAGCTGCGCCTCGACGATGAGCAGATCGACGTCCTCACCGGCGCGGAACTGGAAAAGCTGAGTGACAAACGCCTGCGCGCACTCAGTGACATGACCGAAGTCTACGCGCGCGTCTCACCCATGCACAAACTGCGCATCGTCAAGCAGCTGCAGAAGCGCCGTCACATCGTCACCATGACCGGTGACGGCGTCAACGACGCGCCCGCACTCAAGGCGGCCAACATCGGCGTGGCCATGGGCGCCGGAACGGACGTGGCCAAGGAGGCGTCGAGCATGGTGGTGATGGACAACAGCTTTGCATCCATCGCCGCCGCGGTGCGCTACGGACGCGTCATTTTCGACAACCTGCGCCACATCATTCTTTTCATCCTGAGTACCAGTTTCGGCGGCGTGCTCACATTGACTGCCTCCATTCTTGCCGGCATGCCGCTGCCGCTGCTTCCCGCCCAGCTCCTGTGGATCAATCTCGTTACTGACGGCATTTCCACCTTCCCGCTGGCGTATGAAAAGGAACATGGCGACGTCATGAAGCGTCCGCCGCGTCCGCCGAATGCCGGACTCGTCCCCAAGGAGATGCTGTTCACGATCATCTTCGCGGGCATCATCATGATGCTCGGGACGCTTGGGGTGTACAAGTGGGCACTGGCGACCTACGGCTACGGCGTTCTCGCCCCTGAGCTGCAGGGCTTCCCTCTGGAAAAAGCGCGCAGCATGGCCTTTGTGACACTCGCGCTGTTCCAGATCTGGAACGTCCACAATTCCCGCGCCGTCCACTCCTCGCTGTTCGAAATCGGCGTATTCGCGAACAAACCACTGCTGATCGTGATGTTCGTCTCGCTGTCGCTGCAGGCCGCGGCCATCCACGTGCCCGGACTCAACACACTGCTGCGCGCCGTGCCGCTGAACCTGCAGGAATGGCTGATCTGCATCGGCACGTCGATGAGCATCGTGCTGCTGATCGAACTGAAAAAGCTGCTTGTCCGGCGATGGGACGCGTCAGCAGCCGGGAATTCGAAATAGCCGTGATCCTGTTCGTAACCGGGATGGGGCGATCCGATGGATCGCTCTTTCTTTTCGGGGGGATGTCAGAACGGAAGGATTCCGCAAGCCTCATGCGGCGGAGCGGAAACGCCGGAGGAGGAGAGAATTGGAAACGACGCTCACGGAGCTGAAGGCCATCGCCGCCGCGGCGAACATGGGACTGAGCATACCGACCGCGGCCAGCGGGATACCGATGACATTGTAGATGAACGCCCAGAACAGGTTCTGCCTGATTTTGCGCAGCGTGGCCCCGGACAGCCGCATAGCCTCGGGCACGCCGCGCAGATCACTTTTCATCAGCGTGATGTCGGCTGTCTCCATAGCGATATCCGTGCCGCTGCCCATGGCGATGCTGACATCCGCCTGCGCCAGTGCCGGCGCATCGTTGATGCCGTCTCCCACCATCGCCACACGCCGGCCTTCCTCCTGCAGTCGACGCACTTCCGCCGCTTTCTGATCAGGACGCACACCCGCTATGACGCGGTCGATCCCCACGCGTCCGGCGATCTCACGCGCTGCGTCCTCGGTGTCTCCCGTCAGCATGATGACGTCAATTCCCTGACGATGCAGTTCCTCGATGGCACGCACCGATGTCTCGCGCACCGTATCACTGACGGCGAGCAGACCGATCAGGCGTCCGTTGAGCGCGACATACAGCAGTGTGCTGCCGCGCCGCACCATCTTGCTCACCCGTTCGTCTTCTTCCGTGAGCTTCACGGCGTATGAAGCCATCAACGCCTCATTGCCCACCTGCACGGCATCACCGTCGATAAAGGCCGTCACGCCGGCACCGGGCTCGTACTGGAAGGATTCCGGTTCGCGGATTTCGCATTCCTCCCCGCGCGCAAAGCGCAGCACGGCCTCGCCGAGCGGGTGCTCGGACGGATATTCCGCAGCGGCAGCCAGCTCGAGCAGGCGCTCACGCGTGCAGTCGCCCAGCGGAAGGACATCCGTGACGGTGGGACGTCCCTCTGTTACAGTACCGGTCTTGTCGAGGATCACGGCGTCCACGCTGCGTGCGCGCTCGAGACTCTCGGCATCCTTGATGAGAATGCCACGATCCGCACCGACACCCACGCCCACCATGATGGCGGCTGGTGTGGCGAGTCCGAGCGCACAGGGACAGGCGATAATGAGTACCGCAATGAAATGCAGCATCGATGCGGTGAAGGATGCCTGTCCTCCGAAATACCAGATGAGAAACGTGAGGATGGCCAGAGCGACGACTGCGGGGACGAACACCGCGGCGATTTTATCCACCAGTCGCTGCACCGGGGCCTTCGAACCCTGCGCCTCATCCACCATGCGCACGATGTGACCGAGCACGGTGTCGGCCCCGACGGCTGTGGCTTCGATCACGAGGCTGCCCTCCTGGTTGACCGTACCGCCGACGAGTGCGTCACCTTCGCCCTTCGCCACGGGAAGCGGCTCCCCGCTGATCATCGATTCATCAACCGAAGAACTGCCGCCGGTGATGGTTCCGTCAACCGGCACACGCTCTCCCGGACGGATCAGCATGACATCGCCTTCGCGCACGTCGCGTGTCGGGATTTCCAATTCCTCACCGTCGCGGCGAACGCGGGCGGTGCGCGGCTGCAGTCCGACCAGTTTCCGGATCGCGTCGGTGGCGCGGTTCTTCGCGCGCGCTTCGAGCATGCGTCCCAGAAGAATGAGCGTGATGATCGTAGCGGATGTATCGAAATACACTTCGGTGTGTCCCTCCTGCAGTCCCAGCCAGTGCGGGAACAGCACGGCGGCGGTACTGTACAGCCAGGCAGCGCCCGTACCTACGGCGACCAGCGTGTTCATGTCGGCCGTGCGGTGCCGCAGCATGGTCCAGGCAGCACTGAAAAAGCGGCGCCCGGGATACAGAAGGACCGGCGTTGTCAGGAGGAAGAGCAGACGGTTGGTATCCGGTGTGGACAGAGGCCAGGCCGCGGCCACGGAGGGAATCATCGGCAGCATGCTCAGCAGCATGACGGGGAGCGTCAGTGCCGCGGCGGCGATAAGATCACGACGCAGCCGCCGGAATTCCTCGGCGTGCGGAGATCCGGCGACGTCTTCGAGCGCCTCGCCGCCCGCGCGTTCATCCACAGTGCCGGTGGAGGCGCTCGACGGAAGTTCAAGCGCGTACCCGGCCCTGCCGACCGCATCCCGAATTGCGTCGAGATCGGCATCCTCTCCCAGTTCGACATTCGCCTTGCTCGAGGCAAGATTGACCGTCGCCGCCTGAACGCCGGGCACGTCTTTGAGCGCATTCTCCACACGCAGCACACAGCTCGCGCAGGTCATGCCCTCCACCGGGAGACTGAGTTTCCTATTCATGCGCCGTGACGCTGTATCCCGCGTTTGTAATCGCCGCATCAATTTCCTTCCGCTTCTCGTCCGAGCCGTCGAAGCGCACAACGGCATTGCCGATCTGCACGTCTTCGACTTCCACGGCGTCGATTGCGGCGAGGGCGCGGCGAACGGACATCACGCAGTGATTGCAGGTCATTCCCTGGATTCGGATTGTCTGTTCAGTCATTGAAATCCTCCATTTTATCCGTGTACAAAAGAACAAATATGCGGGGTGAATGGTTTAGTACACAGTTGCGAACGCACATCGCCGTGCGGTATCGTTCTCCACTTCGTATATTCACGGGAAACGCACGCATGCGCAGATCACTCTCCATACTGCTCCTCCTGTTGACCACCGCCGCGTCCATCCAGGCGCAGCAGCGGCTGGTCACCCCCGACGTGCGTGCGGCGATGGAGCGGATCTCCGCCGATTCTCTCCTGCGGCATGCGCGTGCACTCGCGCACGATTCGCTCGGCGGACGCGGCACGGGCACCGCCGGCGAGCGGGGGGCCGCCGCCTACATCGCATCCGAACTGGCGCGCGCCGGCATCCGGCCGGCCGGTGACGACTCCACGTGGTTTCAGCACTTCCCCCTGCACGGCAGCATCCCCCTGCCCGAAAGCCGTTTGTCCGTCATCAACGACGGTACCGAGCGCGAGCTTGAACTGTGGGAGGATTACGTGCTGTACAAGACCGGCGCGCAGACCTTTCTCCCCCAGCCTCTGCGCCTGGTATTCGTGGGATACGGCATCATCGCGCCCGAATTCGACTATAACGATTACTACAACATGGATGTCGAAGACGCCATCGTGGTCTTCCTCTCGGGAGAGCCGCGCTCGCAGGATGCGGATTACTTCAACGGCAGCTGGCCGACCATCTATTCCATCCCGGAGATGAAGCAGCGCGTGGCGCTCTCACGCGGCGCCCGGGGCAGCATCACCATTCCCCTGCCGCGTGACGACCAGGGTTTGATCTGGCAGGACTGGCGCCGGATGTTCTCGTTCGAGGATGTGCGGCTGCCGATCACCGTGCCGGGTCATCTGAGCCTGCTGCTGCGACGCGATCTGTGTGATTTCCTGTTCGCGGGCAGCGGACAGTCGCTGCAGGATGTTCTGCGCATGGATTCGACGAACACGGTCCGCAGCTTCCCGCTGCAGTCCCGCGCGAGGTTCTCCGGTGTGTTCCGGCAGAGGGATTTTCTCTCTGCGAATGTCGTCGGCTTGCTCGAGGGCCAGGATCCTCTGCTGAGGGATTCCTACATCGTGCTCAGTGCGCATTACGACCATCTCGGCCGCGGTCCGGCAATGAACGGCGACTCCATTTACAACGGCTTCGTCGACAACGCGCTCGGCACGGCGGCAGTGCTCGAACTGGCGCGCGTCCTTGCCGCATCGGATGTGACGCTGCGGCGCAGCATCATCTTTCTCCTTGTAACGGGAGAAGAGAAGGGACTCCTGGGATCGCAGTACTACTGCAGAAACCCCGTCTTTCCGCTGCATCGCACCACGGCGAATCTCAACGTCGACGGACTTGCCATCATCGACACCTTCGATGATGTGGTCGGGGTGGGAGCGGAATTCTCAACGCTGCAGACGCATCTGCTGCGCATTGCCTATGAACTGGGACTCGCGGTGTCGGATCTGCCCCCGGAGGTGGATATCCAGGACGCATTTTCGAGCTCCGACCAGATCGCCTTCGCACAGGTCGGCATCCCGTCGATTCTGATCATGGAGGGGCGGCAGTACCGCAATCTGCCCGATGACCAGGGGTTCCGGCAGTTCATCGAATGGGGAAAAACCCATTATCACCGTCCCTCGGACGACCCGCAGCAGTCCGTCAATCCGGATGCGGTGCGGCAGCACGCCGCCGTGCTGCTGGCCTACCTCGCCGGTCTCGCCAACACCTATGAACCGCCACAGTGGGTGACCGGCGCCCGGTATATCAATGCACGTCTTCAATCTCTCGCGGAGGAACGATGAGTGTCACAGCCCGCATCGGTTCCCGGCCGGCACGCCGTTCCGTTGCCCGATCCATCCTGCCTGCCATGGTGATTGCACTCGCACTGTCAGCCTGCAGCGGCAGTGCGGAAAGCGAGGACGCGGGGATGCGCAGCATCCGCATCAAGGGATCCGACACCATGCTGCGGCTCGTCAACCGCTGGGCCGAGGAGTTCATGAAACTGCATCCCGACATCGCGGTGTACGTGGAGGGCGGCGGCACGGAAACCGGCATCCGCGCACTGATCGAGGGGGAAACGGATCTGACATCCGCCTCGCGCACACTGCGAGCTCCCGAAGTGAAGCTGCTGCTGCAGAAACGCGGATCGCTGGGACTCAGCATCCTGACCGCCAAGGATGCGCTCAGCGTGTACCTCCATCCCGACAATCCCGTTGATGACCTCAGCCTCGCACAGCTTCGCGGCATTTTTACCGGCGCGATCACTGACTGGAAGGAGGTCGGGGGCGCGGACGCGCCGATTCGGGTGATCAGTCGTCCGCCCAATTCCGGTACATTTCTGTTCTTCGAGGAGCATGTTCTCGAGGGGGATTCCTATACCGAGCGCTCCACCAGCGTTCCCACGACGGCGGCCGTCATTCGCGAGGTACGCGCGGATTCCACGGCAATCGGATACGGGGGACTTGCGTATGGAAGGGATGTCATCCACATCGCTGTCGACGGCGTCGAGCCCACGGCCGAGAATGTGCGCAACGGCAGCTACCCCATTGCCCGCTACCTGTACCTGTTTGCCGCCGAGCCACCCGATGGTGCGATGAAGATGTTCGTCGACTGGATCCTCAGCAACAGCGGGCAGAATATCGTCCGTGAAGTAGGATACATCCCGCTCTGGGAACTGCCCGCAGAGTGATTGATTCCCCGTCCCTCGATACGGCCTCGATCAGTGTCACAGTATCACGAACGATCCAGCATCGGCCTACTACCAATGACATCCGCATCAGATGCGCCCTGAAAGGGCGAATACACGCGATGTCACGCGCGCGTGTGAGGAGCGCCCAGCGGCGCCCATCCCTGTCTTGGGATATGACAATCCTCACGCTCCTGTCGCCCCCCTGGAACTCTCCAGATTCCCCGGTGTTTTACAGACACATAAACTCTATGCAAACACATTGAGGAACACAGTTATGGCGTCAACCATCACGGTCAATGAAAACGGCCCCCTGAAAGTCACCGGAGAATTTACCCTCGAAGACAAGGACGGCATCGCGTACAAGCTCGGCGGACGCGACACGATCTTCCTCTGCCGCTGCGGCGAGTCGACGAACAAGCCGTTCTGCGACGGAGCGCACAAGAGCTGCGGCTTCCTGGATCCGGGAACCGCACGGGAACTGGCCCCGAAAAAATAATTACCGCTCCCGCTCCTCGAGCCTGGTAAGCACGGAAATGCATTTCTCCTTTGCGCGTGCGAGCAGGGCATCCGCCTCACCGGTGATTTTCAGTTTGAAGTCCTCATCGGTGATGCTGGGGAGGTTGATCATCACGTTCTTGTACGCGCCCCAGATGCCCGTCTCCAGTGCCTTCGCGCCAACCTCGAGGTCCGAGCGGGAGTTGATGTTGCCGTGCAGGGCCATCTCTTCCATGGTGTCCCAGCAGCGGTCGGCAATGCGCATCGTCGAGAGCGGCACGTCAACGGCCTTCTTCAGTCCGGCCTGCATCGCCGCCGTCCGTGCCGTTTTCTGCTCATCGGTCTTCTTCGGCATGCCCAGCGCTTCCATGTAGTCGTTGAAGGCATTGGTGTCGGCATCGATCATGGGAATCAGATCCTTCATCGCATGATGCAGCGGCGGAATGAGGCCGCGCATGGTCTCGTCCTTCTCTTCGAACTTCCGCTTGCCGTAGGTCATCCATCCCACCATCGTGCCGAGTGCCGCACCCATGCCGGCGATCAGTGCCGAAGCGGACCCGCCGCCCGGAGCGGAGGTGCGCGAGCCCGTGAGTTCGATGAAGTCACGCACGGTCATGCTCGCCAGCGGCTCGCTGTTTTCTTCCTCGATCATGTATTCGATGATGCGTTTCTCGGGAACGAAGGTCGAGACGGAATTGAGTCCCAGCCGCTGAATGACGAGATGAATCTTCTGCTTCTCGTCGAGAATGAAAAGATTTTCCTTTTCGATGTAGTAATCCGCTGCCAGCAGCATGGCCTCGAGCGGAATCAGACCCACGATCTCCGATCCGGCGACCGCCAGATTCAGTTCCTTCGCATCCCTGACGCATTCCTCGAAGGCCACGTGCGGCGGAGTGATGGTGTAATTGTCGAGATTCATCGACACCTGCGCCATGTTGTACTCGTCGACGTACCAGCCGATGCCCTTGACGGCTTTCAGACGGCCGGGCTCCTCCGGACCGCGTCCCTGCTCACGCACATTCAGCGCGATGCGGTGGGATTGCTCCTTCGTGCCGAGAATATTGACGTTGTAGGCAATGAGGAAGAAACGCGCGCCGGTAGCCGTCGCGCCCCAGCGGGGCACGAACTTCGCCGGGCCGAAATCGGGCTTCCATTCCTCCTTCGTGATTTTATCCTTCATGCCCTCGTACTCGCCGGCGCGGATCTGCTTGAGGCTTTTGCGGTAATCCTGCGTGGCCGCCTCCTCGTAGAGATAGAGCGGGATGCCCAGCTCTTCCGCCGCGCGTTTGCCGAATGCCTTTGCGCATTCCACGCAGTCCTCCATGGTGACGTTTGCAACGGGAACGAACGGACAGACATCCATCGCGCCCATGCGCGGATGTTCGCCGCTGTGCTTTGTCATGTCGATCAGCTCGTACGCCCGGCGGGCGGCGTTCAGCGCTCCCTCGACCACGGCCTCCGGCGAACCGACAAACGTGTACACCGTACGGTTGGTGGATTTCCCCGGATCGACATCGAGCAGTGTGCATCCCGGCGTCTCACGGATGCTCGCCGCAATGGCATCGATAATGCCCTGGTCACGGCCTTCGGAAAAATTCGGGACACATTCGACGATTTTTTTCATGAGTCACGGTCTGTTGCAGTTGAACATGCGGTATCCGCACAGTACGGATAGACTGAAAATGTAGCATATGAATGTCGGAAAAGGAAATCAGGGGAGCGCACTCACAACAGCTCGTGCAGCACATTCAGCATGGCGTCGATCTCATCGGTGGTATTGTAGAAATGCGGAGAGATGCGGATATGTCCCACGCGCGCGGAGACAATGATATTCCGCTCATGCAGTGCCTTCTGCAGCTCCTCCGCCCGCTCATGCCGCAGCGTGACGATGCCGGCGCGCTCACCCGCGCTCTCCGGCGTGACAACGTCGAATCCACGTTCGTGTGCACGGCGCCAGGTATGCGCGGCGTTCGCACGGACAAGCTCCGACGCGCGATCGAAACCCACTCTGCTGAACAGCTCCAGCGACCCGTGATATCCCGAAATCCCGATGGCGTTGTACGTGCCGTTTTCGTAGCGCCGCGCATCCTCCTGCAGCTCCTGTTCGTAGTCGAAGAAATCCCATGCGTTGCGCACACTGATCCAGCCGAGGTGCGCCTGGCGAATCACGTCCTGTGCACGCTCCGACACGTACACGATGCCGACGCCCTGCGGACCAAGCTGCCATTTCTGCACGCCCGCACTGAGAAAGTCCACCGGCGTTTCACGCAGGTTGAGCCGGATCGCGCCGACTCCCTGGATGGCATCGACGCTGAGAAGTGTGCCGTGCCGGTCGCACATCTGCTTCAGCGCGGCGAGATCGAGACGGAAGCCCGAGAGAAACTGCACCCAGCTCACCGCGAGGATACGCGTGCGCGGCGTCAGAGCCTGCTCGATGTCAGCGAGTTCGATGCGTCCATCCCGCTGCGGCACGAAATCGATTTCCACACCGTGCCGGCGGAGATTGATGAAGGGATATACGTTCGAGGGGAATTCCTGCTCGATCAGGAGGATACGATCGCCTGATTTCCAATCGAGTCCCTGCGCGAGGATGTTGAGTCCCTCGGATGTATTCTGCACGAATGCGACGCGGGATGGATCCGTGCCGATCATGTCGGCTGCCATCTCCCGCGCACCGGAGATCAGTTTGATCGTGCGCTGAAATATCTCCACCGGTCCATGTGTGCGTCCTTCGACATGCTGCTGCACCCGCCGCTCCGCCGAACGCGGCCATGGTCCCGTGGCGGCGTGATTCAGGTAGATCATGCCTGTTTCAAGGAAAGGAAATTCCGCGCGGATATCGTTGATGGTCATTGGTTGTTGGTTTCTGGTTGTTGGTAGTTGGTAGTTGGTGGCACGCCGAGCTGTTGGCTCGGCGCTACTGCCTCCTGCCTCCTGCCTCCTGCGTGCAGTCGCGCGAGCTGACGCTCATGCGTGTGTTTCTTCAGCATGAAACCGATCAACCCGGCAAACAGCAGCAGCACGCCCCAGAACCAGAGGGTCAGGTAAAACGGACGCCGGACGACGATGGTCAGCACATCCTGGCGCCGCGACCAGATACCTTCGCCCAGACCGGCCTGCACGGTGAGTACGTACTTTCCCGGCGGCAGGCCGGAGTACAGGATACTTCCGTCACGGGATTCATGCCAGGCGCTTTCCAGCCCCTGCAGAGTGTAGAGATACCGCACCGCCCCCGGATTGCGGAATGACGGCACGATCATTTCGGCGCGAAGAACATGCGTGCCGTATGCCAGCTCGATGACTTCGGAGCGTGCGGTACACGTGTCATTGATGCAGAGACGGGAGAACACAATATCGAAAGGCACGGCCGGCAGCGGCTGACGGAGACTGCGGCAGGAGGGCGGACGCCACTCGCCGACCTCCGCGGGACGCGACGGCACGTATCGCAGCGCCCCCTGCAGCGATCCGAACCAGAGAAAACCGTCGCGGGTACGCAGTACTGCTCCGCGAGACAGAGCTCCCAGATTCAATCCGGCAGCGGATGACAATGCATGCATGGCATTGCTGCGGAGATACGGCACATGTGCGGGCGGTAACCGGTGTATGACACGCTGCGCCGAATCGACGGGAATGACGTACTGCATGTTTTTTCGCGGCAGTCTTGAAATCCCACGAGCCGTCCCGAAGTACAGCGACCCGAAATTGTCCTCCCCGATCCCGGTAATGATATCCGATTCCAGTCCGTCGCGGGATCCGAGACGCATCAACGCTCCCTCACTGCGCACGTACACTCCGTCCCCGTGCGTTCCGATCCATATGCGGTCCTTGCGGTCGCGATGCAGTGTGCTGACCGGAATTCCCTCGAGTTCGGGGATACGATAAACATCACCCACTGCCGCCGACAGGCGCACAACACCGGCCCGGGTTCCCACCCATACAAAACCGAATGCATCCTCGGCCAGTGCGAGCACGTGCCGTGAAGGAAGCTCGCCGCTGCGCACCGTGAAGCTGTCTGTCGTTCTGCTCCAGCGCAGCAGCCCTGTCTCGGATGCGATCCAGTAACTGCGGTCACTCGCCTGCAGCAGTGCGGTGACAGCCCGGCCGGCCGCATGCATTCCCGCCGGCGCCGGAACGACACGCTCGCCGTTGAAGACGACGAGGCCGGAATCCGTGCCGACGAGCAGCTCACCGGACGGCAGCTCAAGCAGCGCTGTGACATTGTTTGAAGGCAGTCCTTCTCCGGCGGTCAGCCGCAGCGTCGGACCGCCAAACAGTCGCAGGCATCCAGCCCTGGCGGTGCCGATCCAGATACCGCGGTCATCGCTCTCCAGCAGGCACTGCACGCCCCCGAAGTCCCGAGGCAGCGGATTTCCTTCGGTCAGCAGCGTGGCCCGTCCCGGCGTATGCATCGACAGCCCGTGCGCACTTCCGCACCAGACATTCATCTCGCGGTCAACGAGCACACTGCGCAGATCCTGCACCGGAAGACCATTCGATGTATCGAATACATGCTGTGAGCCATCGCCCTTGAGCACCAGTCCCCTGTCGGTTGCCAGCCAGTACTGTCCGATACAGTCCTTCGCCATCCCGCGCAGCCGGTAGCCCGGGAGGAGGTCACGCAGAAACGCCCACGGCGGAGGCGTGCTTCGTGCGGTGACAACACTGCTGTCTCCCAGGTTCAGATCCCACGCACCGTCGCCAGTCTCCACGTGCAGAATCCGGGCCGCGGTCATTTGCAGGCGGTGAACCGGACCGTGAATCCCGTCCATCAGCGCCGTCAGCACGGTGTCCACGGCATCATCCGCATCGGCGGCGAGACGTATGGCCGTCACCCCGTCATCCGATCCGGCGAACAGAGTTCCCGCGCCGTCAGCGGCGAGCGCGGTGATCCGGCGCGCGATCGGGAGATGCTTCAAGTGCATTGCGCGCACACGCCGGCCGTCCAGCCGCAGCAGGCCGCTGCATTCGGTCCCCGCCCAGACGAACCCGCGGTGATCCTGCGCGAGCGCGTTCACGGCGTCTCGCGGCACACCCCGCGCACTCCAGTCCACAAACGGATATTCCTGTGCCGAAGCAGTGTCGGCAGCCAGAAACGCGAGAAGTAATAGAATGACCTTCATTGAGAACAAATGTACGGAACGCATCGGACATGGACTATGACCGGACAGACATCCCCGGGAGAAACGCGAACGAAGCGTCCGTGGTGACAGCGGCATCCCCTGCACTCGCTGCTGACGATGCGTGAATCCCCGCCGCATGCGCAACGGGCCTGACGCTGAACGAACCCTGAAAACGGACGGCGAATGCGGAAAAAATGAGGGGTGGTGTGCGGAAGGTGGGCGACCGCGGGGCGATGGGACATACTGATTGACACCACCCCTCTCCTTTTCGCTCTTAGAGGAGGGTATATCAATATCACTCCACAGTGTTAGCAAATCGTTGGCACTGTTTGACAATTTGATGAGGATCGTGTTAGCAAGCCGGGGCGTCCCTATCCGGAACTCCACCGAACGCGTACGATCATCATCACGCGAAACGGCATTCCGCCGGGTGACATTTCAACTCCGGCGCGTTTTTTCTATACTGGCATGAAGAACTGACCGGAGCACGCATGAACGCCAAACTCAACGATTTATCAGACCTCGGAAAAATCTTCGGCGGCGGGGATGAACACCCCGGCGATGACAGTGCCGGAGATGCCGCTGCGGAGGAATCTACCTCCGGGGGGAAACAGCATTCCGGCGGGAAGCAGCATTCCGGCGGGAAGCAACGTTCTGGCGGGAAGCAACGTTCCGGGGGAAAAGACAGCCGCCGCCGCGGGAGCGGCGGCGCAGGAGCGAGCCGCGCACAGGACCACGCGAAATCGATGGCCAGGCTGCATGTACAGCTGGAGAAGAAGGGACGCAAGGGAAAGGGCGTGACCGTCGTGAAGGGATTTTTCCACACGCGGCAGGATCTGCAGGATTTCGCGCGCGAGCTGAAGGCGCGCTGCGGCGCGGGGGGAACGGTGAAGGACGACACGATCGAGATCCAGGGAGATCACCGCAAAACTGCCGCCGACTATTTCCGCGACAGAGGATTCCGCGTCACCGGCGCGTAATCGCCATTCAGGGAATCCGGCGCGTGATCGTCCCGTGCTGCAGCACGTATTCAGGGTTCAGCGTCGATCCCAGGATACCCGCCGCGACGATCATCGTATCGCTCATCGCGACGGATATGAACGTGACCGGAGTCGGTGAATCGACGTGCACGCCGTACCATCCTTCCCCGTTGGACCATCGCATGGCATTCCCGTCTCCTGCCACGATGATATTTCCCTCGGGTGAGAGAAAACTGCTGCGGAACAGATTGCCCTGCGGATGATTCTGCAGATGAGCCAGCTGGTCTCCGTCGAGACGGTAGATGCCTCTCCCGGAGGCGATCAGCACGCCGTCCCTGCTGCGCAGCAGGGTCTGCAGCTGCCGATCATCCTCGCCGGCGCCTTCGACCTTTCCTTCTCTGTAAATCGGTGTCCACAGACTGTCCTCCCAGCGAAAGAGAATGTGCGGCAATTCCGTTTCACCCGTGAGCAGTTCGGCAAGCGCATGGGTACTTTCCTCACCGCCGGAAACAGCCGTGACGCGGAGGTCGTTGGGATGATAGGTGTTCCACGGCTCGGGCAGTTCGGTCATTTCCCATTCGCCATTCGTGTAATGCGGGATCACCGCTCCGTTGCCGTACAGCCAGATTTCGTCGTCGGAAACGATATTGCAGCCGTTCGCATACGTAAGCGATGACGGGGAGATATCGATCCAGGCGTCGCCGTCCCTGCGCAGCACCGCGCTGGATCGGAGGCCGACCGGCGTCTTGAGATCCGCGACGGCATACACCGTGCCCGACGGGGAGGCATCGAGATCGTCCACCGACAGCACGAGATCCCGTGTCGCCGGGTCGAGTGCCGAGCGCCAGAGTGTGCCGTCATGCGTCCAGATATCGCCCTGGAAGTACTGTCCATCGGGACGAAGCTCTATCCCGCCCGCGAACATCTCGCCCTCGGGCGTCATGTGAACAGCCAGGATGGCCGCCTGCTCTCCCTCGCTGCCCTGCACGACGATGCTGTCCCGCACCAGATCCACGCGCGGGTTGCCGCTGATGTAGATTGGAACGGGATCCTCACTGCAGGCGGATGCGCCGATGAGAATTGCCAGGACAGCGATGATGTGATTCAGCTTCACGTTTTTCCTCCGGTTTTTCAGGCGGACAAATTACCCATCACGGCAGCGAAATTCAATGCGCGAAGGGAGTACCCCGGAAGACGAGACCGTCCTCACCCGCATCCACGGTAATCGTTATCCCTTTTTCGAAATCACCGCGCACGATGCCGGCGGATATCCGGTTGATGATTTCCTTGTACATCAGGCGCTTGAGCGGACGCGCACCGAATACCGGGTCGTAGCCCTTGTCTGCCAGCCAGTCCTTGGCGGCCGCGGTGATTGCGGCATCCATGCCCTGGGATTTCAGGTTCTCGCGCACCAGACGCTCGAACTGCACTTCCACGATGCGGTGCAGATTTCCCTTCGAGAGAGGATGGAACATCAGCACCTCGTCGATGCGGTTGAGGAATTCCGGCCGCAGCGTTTTCTGCAGCAGCTGCAGGATGTCGCGGCGGGTGCTCTCGTAGGCCTCGTCCATGCTCTCTTCCGTCATGCTACGGAAGCGATCCATGATGATATCGGCGCCGAGATTCGAGGTCATGATGATGATGGTGTTCTTGAAGTTCACCACGTGTCCCTTGCTGTCTGTCAGATGTCCCTCGTCGAGCACCTGCAGCAGGATGTTGAACACCTCGGGATGCGCCTTCTCGATTTCGTCAAGCAGGACGACGCTGTACGGCCGTCGCCGCACGGCCTCGGTCAGCTGGCCGCCTTCCTCGTATCCCACGTAGCCGGGAGGCGCGCCCACGAGACGGCTGACGTTGAACTGCTCCATGTACTCCGACATGTCGAGACGCACGATGGCGTTCTCGTCATCGAAGAGGAATTCCGCCAGCGCGCGCGCCAGTTCGGTTTTCCCGACGCCGGTCGGACCGAGAAAGACAAACGAGCCGATCGGGCGGCGTTCGTCACTCATGCCGGCACGGGAGCGCAGTACGGCTTCCGAAACGGCATCGACGGCTTCGTCCTGTCCGACCACGCGCATTTTCAGCCGCTCGGGCATGCGCAGAATCTTTTCGCGTTCGCTCTCGAGCATGCGTGAGACGGGAATGCCCGTCCAGCGCGCGACCACGTCGGCGATATCCTCCTCGGTGACTTCCTGCTTGAGCAGCGAACCTTCCTTCTGCACCTCGGCCAGGCGTTCGTTGAGCTCGGCCTGTTTCTGCTCGAGTTCCGGCAGACGGCCATACTTCAGCTCGGCCGCGCGGTCATAGTCGCCTTCGCGCTCGGCCTTCTCGGCTTCGAAGCGCGCGGTTTCCACGGCTTCCTTGATGCCGCGGATTTCCGTGATCAGCTCTTTTTCCATCTGCCAGTGACCGTGCAGCGAATCATAGCGCTCCTTGAGATCCGCCAGCTCTTCCTTGATCTTCTCGCGGCGCTCGCGCGAGGCCTCATCCTTTTCCTTTTTGAGGGCGACGGACTCGATTTCCAGCTGCTTGATACGCCGGTCGATCTCGTCCATCTCCTCGGGCATCGAATCGATTTCCGTACGCAGGCGCGCGGCGGATTCGTCGATCAGATCGATGGCCTTGTCGGGCAGAAAGCGATCGGCGATGTAGCGATGCGACAGCGTGGCCGCGCCGACGATGGCACCGTCGGTGATGCGCACACCGTGATGCAGCTCGTACTTCTCCTTGAGACCGCGCAGAATCGAAATCGTGTCTTCAACGGACGGCTCATCCACCACCACGGGCTGGAAGCGGCGCTCGAGCGCCTTGTCCTTCTCGACGTACTTGCGGTATTCGTCGAGCGTCGTCGCGCCGATCATGCGCAGCTCGCCGCGCGCCAGCATGGGCTTGAGCATGTTACCCGCGTCCACAGCACCTTCGGCCGCTCCGGCGCCAACGACGGTGTGCAGCTCATCGATAAAGAGGATGATGCGTCCGTCGGATTCGGCGACCTCCTTGAGCACGGCCTTGAGGCGCTCCTCGAACTCGCCGCGGAACTTCGCGCCCGCGATGAGCGCGCCCATGTCGAGCTGGAACACGGTTTTGTCCTTGAGTCCCTCGGGCACGTCGCCGGAGGCGATGCGCTGGGCGATTCCCTCCACCAGTGCGGTTTTCCCGACGCCCGGGTCGCCGACAAGGACGGGATTGTTTTTCGTGCGGCGGGAAAGCACCTGGATGGAGCGCCGGATTTCCTCGTCACGTCCGATGACGGGATCCAGGCGTCCGCGCCGGGCGATCTCCGTCAGATCGCGACCGAAGCGCTTGAGCGCCTGGTATTTCTCCTCCGGACTCTGATCGGTCACGCGCTGCGATCCGCGAATGCCTTTTAGCGCCTCGAGTATGGCCTTGTGCGTGACACCGTGGCCGGAGAGGACGTCCGATGCGTCGGTATCCCGCTCTCCCGCCAGTGCCAGCAGCAGGTGCTCGGTGCTGATGAATTCGTCGCGGAACCCGCGCATTTCATTTTCGGCCCGGCGAAACAATTTCTGCAGGGTATCGGAGAGATAGACGCGCCCCGTTTCACCGCCGTAGATTTTCGGTTTGGCCTCAACCGCCTTCAGCGCATCCGCGCGTATGGGATCGAGCGTCCCGGTAATTTTTTTTATGACGGACGCAGGGACGCCCTCGGCGTCCTGAACCAGCGCCAGAAGCAGATGCTCGGCTTCGAGCTGCTGATGGGCATGCTCGGAAGCGATGCTCTGCGCGCTGGTGACGGCTTCCTGCGCCTTGACAGTAAATTGATCCAGTCTCATACTATTCACCTCATATCATCAGTATTTCATTCCCAGTTTGTCGAACAGTGCCGTGAACTCGTTTTTCTCTTCATCGGTCAGCTGTTCCGGCAGTTTCAAATGCGTGCGGATGTACAGATCGCCAGTGCGTCCACGGTCGCTGAAGCCCAGTCCGCGGAGCCGAAGCACGGCTTCCGGCTGCGTGCCGGCAGGGATTTTGACATTCGCCTTCTTTCCCTGCGGGGTGCGGACACGAACGGTGGATCCGAGCATTGCCTGCGCGAGGTTGATCGGGATGTCGACATAGGCGTCATCCCCCTTTCGCTTGAAGAAGGGATCGGCCGTTGCCTGCGGTTCAGCAGCTGCCTGCGCATGCGCTTCCTGCGCGCGGGCGCCCCGGGGGCGGGTTCCCTGCGAGAATCCGCCGGACTGTGGATCCGTGCCGCCGAAGCTGAAGTGGAATCCCCCACCGGGATGAGTGGCGCGGCGTCTGCGGGATGAGCGGCCACCGCCGCCGAAGAGCGTGGAGAAAATATCATCGAGGCTGTCGCCGCCGAATCCCCAGGTAAACTCTTCCGCGCCGCCCGTGGCTTGTCCACCGAAGCGATTCATGAATTCCTCGTACGACATGGATCCCTGCGCCCCTCCGCTGCTGTAGCGTCGCAGCTCGTCGTATTTCTTCCGTTTCGCCGGATCCTTGAGTACTTCGTATGCCTCCCCCAGTTCCTTGAACTTGGCCTCGGCCTCTTTATCCCCCGGATGGCGATCTGGATGGTATTGCTTCGCAAGCTTGCGGTAGGCCTGCTTGATGTCGCTCTCCGAGGCATTCTCGGATACACCCAGTATGTCGTAGTAATTTTTCTGCTGCATACTTTCTCAAACCTCCAGAAACATCAAACACGGTCTGAGCCGTGTTCCGTACAACTACTATATATGCCTGCAAATCCCGTACCAGCAGGTGATTTCATTCATCTCAGCGACAGAATGACAGCCAGGCACGCCATTTTGACATCCATTCTGACATAACGGCATATACAGAAATACCTGACATGCCAATATGGCTCCATTTAATGCCATATTGTCGCATTCTTCCGATTGGCACAGGATATGCATGAACTATGGGCGAAGAAGCTAAACGATAAAAATCCAAACCAAAAGGAGGTTGATACCATGACACTCGTACGCTGGAACCCCACGACTGATCTGATGAACCTGCAGCGTGAATTCGACCGAGTTTTCCGCGGCTTCAACACCGGACGCACGAAGGACGAAGACTATGAGTCCGCCGTCTGGAGTCCGATGGTCGACATCACCGAGAACGAAGAGAAGTACGAACTTTCCTTCGACATCCCGGGGATGAAGAAGGACGATATCAAGATGAACTTCGCGGACGGCACACTGAAAATCAGCGGTGAACGCGCTTCGGTGGAAGAGAAGGAGGATGCGACCTGTCATCGCGTCGAACGCGTCTCCGGCCGCTTCTTCCGCTCCTTCAACTTCCCGACGCAGGTGAATTCGGACAAGATCGCAGCGAAGTACGAAGACGGCGTCCTCACGGTCACTGTCCCGAAGGCCGAAGAAGTGAAGCCGCGTCAGATCAAGATTGGCTGACGAGGCAACCCGGCGCGGCTGAGCCGCCGCATGCCGGGAAGAGAGCATTGACGTCATGTCAGGCTGACAACAGCTTCAAATTTTGAACGTGCACTGACTCAGAGAAGTCCCGGGCTACAGGCCCGGGATTTTTCGTTTACGGAAAACTCCGGCGATGAACTCCGACAGACGAATATCCCGCGCGCTGCGGACATCCTCACCGATCGGAAGCCTGCACGGGCGTCTATTCCTCCGAGACTTCTTCCGCCGCGGCCACCTCCTTGCGCCCCCCCATCAGCACCGCCAGCGGCTGCAATGATTCGACATTCTCGAACACGATTTTCAGCGTCGACATCATCGGCACGGCGAGAATCATTCCCCAGACACCCCACAGCCATCCCCAGAAAAACAGGGAAACCAGCACAAGCAGCGGACTCAGGTTGAGACTGAATTCCATCATCTTGGGTTCAATGACATTCCCCATGACGAACTGCGTCGCTCCGAGCAGAATAATGATAAGCAGAGGCGTGGTAATGCTGTCGAACTGCAGGAAGGAAATCAGGACGGGGAATATGATCGACATGATCGACCCGATGTTGGGGATGAAGTTGAGCAGGAACGTGAGAAATCCCCAGAGCAGCGCGAAATCCACACCGAAAATCAGAAGCACGATCGTCGTGAGCGCCCCCGTTCCGAGACTGATCAGCGTTTTTGTGATCAGGTACTGCCGCACCCGGACGTCTATCGATTCGATGATCGATGCGAGACGCTGTGAGTGCCGGCGGGCGATCGCGCTGTGCAGCTTGGCAATGAGATCCCCGCTGCCGGCAAGGATGAAAAACATCAGCAGAATGACGATGATCAAGTTGCCGAGCAGAGAAATGAAGGAGCCGGCGCCGGACGTCACGAGCGACGTCACGGCGGAGAAATCCACCAGGTCGGAGAGACTCATGTTTTCCGGCTTGATGTCGACCCGCGCGGCCATTTCGTCGATCAGCAGCGTGGTCTCGCGCAGCAGCAGCGACAGCTTGTTCTGATACTTCGGGAATTCGCGCACAAAAGAATCGAAGCTGGAATAGATAATCGACGAAAGCCCGAAAAACAGTGCGAGAATAAAAAGGAACACCACCAGAAGCGCGACCGAACCGGGCAGATGTTTATTCCGCAGATACAGAACGATCGGTTTGAAGATGTAGGAGAGAAAAATCGCAAGCACGAAGGGCAGCATCACGGATTTCAGCTGCTGCAGAACGATCCCCAGCGCGATCGCCGTCAGCGTTGCAAGCAGAACGGTGATAATTCGCAATTCTTTCTGTTCCATGGAAGACCTCGCGGGATTGCTGTCGCCCTAATATGATCAGCAAGGGGCGAGAATCAAAACCCGGTGAATCCTTTCGGTGATGCCGGACATCACATGCATTCGGGCCAAAAACCACCGGAGAATATATTTTCCCCCGTGTTTTCAGGCTTCGAAACAGATCAGGGTCGCCGGACCCAGTCACGGCAGCGGTTTCGGCGCTGCAGAAGTGACCATCTCAGGCCTTGATCCGAACCGCCCGAACGATGTAAATTTATTGATACCCGCGATTGTGCGGGTCCATGGTTACGAAACGATACGATGAAGAAGGATGATTACACGACGAACACGTAAGCTTCTTATTCTGTCTACCCTGGTGCTGGCCTTTCTGTCCGCCCCGGCAAGCATGGCAGGATTTCCCATCAAATCTTCGAACACGGAAACAGCTGTCCTGACCATCTCTTCCGCGCATGCGACCGTGTCTCTCTCTCCCACCGACCGGGTCGAGAAACGGAAAACCGCCAGAAAAGTGCGCGCGATCGCTGTGCTCCGTGAATACCTGCCGAGATATGCAGATATTCTCGAAGCACAGATGGTCCGTTTCGAGGAAGTGTTTTTCAGCGGTTCCTCCGTGCTCCCCGTCACGCAGGATTTCGACCCCCGCTCACCGTTTGTGAATCCCGTCATGCGCCTGCAGCTGATGCAGAGTATCGACAACTGGCTCGGCACACGCTACCATTACGGCGGACGTTCGAAGCGCGGCATCGACTGCTCGGGTTTTACTTCGAAGGTGATGACGGAAACGCTCGGACGTGAATTCCGCGGCTCTTCGCGCATGCAGGCGCGGCAGTTCACGCCGATATTTGCGCTCGACAGCCTGCAGTTCGGCGACATCATCTTTTTCACCGGCACCAACCGCCACAGCCGGCGGATCGGCCATGTCGGCATCTACCTCGGCGGCGGCGTGTTTGCGCATGCCTCAACTTCGCGCGGCGTGACCTTCAATCATATCACCGACGGCTACTACGAGCGGCGGTACCGCTTCGGCGGCCGCTTCGTCAGTGAACAGGCCGCTGATGCCGAAAAAGCGGGAGTGTTCGCGAGTCCCTGAGCAATCCAAAGAAATTCGCGTGCTGAATGCACGATACGGTCATGCTGAATATTTCGAAGCATGACCGTTTTTTTTGAGCGCATCGTGACAAAGCCGGAGCAATATGCTCCGGCTTTTCAATGCTTTTCTGCGTGTGTGTGGTTCTGTTCAGTCAGCTTCGCTCAATGCAATGCGCTTATTTCGCCTCGCTCTGTTGCTTTGCCGTCCGAGCGAGTTCGGTGCGGAAGACAATATCCCACAACGGCGAACTCACACCGAATCCGTTCTCCGGGTCCTGGAAGTGATGCCGCATGTGCAGCTCACGAAGCGTGCCGAACACACGTCCTTTGATCGGGAAATGGTGCACGGCGTAATGCGTGATGTCATAGAACAGGTATCCGAGCAGGAAACCTGCCATGAACGGCGCCGCGAGAGCATAGCCCATGATCCACACGAAAAGGAAGTAGAATGCCGTGGCGAGCGGCAGACTGACCGACGGCACCATGACCAGGCGCAGCGGATCGCTGGGGTAGTCGTGATGCACGCCGTGGAAGGTCCAGAAGAACTTCCGGCCCCGCTCCGAGCGCGCGTGATAGTGGAAGACAAAGCGGTGCAGTGCGTACTCGGTAAAGGTCCATATGACAATCCCGAGCAGGAAGTACAGCAGCATACGGCCGGCGCTCAATCCGAAGTGAACGACGCCGAGATAAAGAAACACCGCGATGATCGGGACGAAAATGATCAGCGGCACGGTCCAGTGCACACGGGAGAAAAACTCCAGGAAATTGCTCTGGAACATGCGCGGTGTTTCCTTTTTGTTGGAAACGAATCGCTTCATGGATCGGCAGACTCCCGTTGACTCAGCGTTCGACAACCACGATACCGCCGAGCGTGGTACGCAGCGATATCGAACGGATGTGTTCCAGCGTGAGCAGGTTATACCACTTCAGATCCTTCGATGCCACATAGCAGGTTTTGGCGTCGTCGGTCACGGCGATGCCGAGCAGCACTTCGCCGGAATTGAAGATTTTGATGATTTTGTTCGTTGCGGCGTCAATGACATTCACGCCGTCGATTTCCTTGAACGTATCCTTGTAATTCAGCACGAACGCATACTTGCCGTCCGGACCGAAGGAGACATGCTTCTGAATCCCGGTATGATACTTGGGCACATCGACAACGGCTGACTGCTTGTTCGTTGACGTATTGATGGCCTGAACCTTGTTCGCGTTGCCGTAGGTGACGTAGGCGAGATCTTTTGTCGGACTGCAGGCCATACCCCATACCTGGCTTTCAAATCCGGCCAGCAGCGGCAGGGTTCCCATCGGCTGCAGACTCTGCGTATCGAACACGCGGATGGCACGTCCCTTGTTGACCACATACAGCTTGCTGCCGTCAGATGACACCGCCAAGGCGCTGATTTCCTTCCCGGCGTCGAACTGATCAACGATCCGCTCCTCCTGCGTGTCGATCACGTACACGCGCAGATCGCGTTCCATATCGTCGGACCGCTCCGCTACGTACATGCGTGTTCCCTCCCAGTTCCTGATCATCACTCCGGCGTTGATGCCGCGGCGGTTTACCGGCAGACGCAGAACCTGCGCTTCGTCGTTTTCTGCAAGATCCACGATGGAGACGGTAATGTCGCCCGTGTTGCTGACATAGAGGCGGCTTTCATCCGCGTTCAACGCAATGTACAGCGGATCACGCCCTACCTGGATGCGCTGCACCAGCCTGCTGCTTCCCGGGTCCACGATGGCGATATTTCCTTCGTCTGTCAGCGCGGCGTACACATAGGTTTTCTGTGCCGGCGCCGTGTCGTGCAGGAGCAGGAGGGTCAGAAACAGGAGAGCGAAGGTGGTAAGGAATTGTTTCATGGCTTTGCTCGTTTGCTGGTAAGGAGACATGTAGGGCAATTACAATGGTAGTAAAGACGAACATCGCAAACAAGACAGCCGACGCAAAAAGCAGGTCGTGGCGACCGTGGGCACTCTGGACTCCGGGATGCGGCGATCTGCCGTTTGCATGCGATATCTCTGATACGCGAACAGCACGTGAGGTGTTCCTTTGAGGGTATACTTCCCCGTTCTCTTCAGCATGGTATCGATCGGCATCCTGAGTCTCGTCGAGATTTTCCTTCTGAAAAAACTGCATCGCGACTGGTGGGAAATTGCGTGGGTGCGAAAAACCTCGTACGGCGTGCCCGTGGCGGGACTGATCGGTCTGTCGCTCTGGGCGCTCGGCATTGCTCTGGAATACGATCTCGTGCTGGCCGTCGGAGCGACGCTCAGCTCCGTCGTCTTCGTCCTCGGCATGGCGCTCATGCTGTCACTCCCCTTCAGCGCGATCTTCCACGTGATCGATCGCGTCATCAAGTGGATCGGACACAAACGCAGTGAGAGAAAAAACACCGAGAAGCATCCTGATCCGCAGCGGCGGCGCCTCCTGACGACAACCGCGGCCGTCTTCCCCGTGCTGGCGGTCGCCACCGGCGGGAAAGGTGTCGTCAACGCTTACAGCGATCCGCACATGCCTGAAATCCCCCTTTCCTGGCCGGATCTTCCTGCCGCCCTGGAAGGACTACGCATCCTGCACATCAGTGATGTGCACATCGGGTTCTTCATCGGTTTCGACGAACTCGAGCGCATGGTCGCCCTCTCTTCCGAAAAGAAACCCGACATCGTGCTTCTCACCGGTGACTTCTCTGACGATGCGCCCACATATCTCGAGGCCCTCCGTCTCGCGGGGGAAATCCCCGCGCGCTACGGGCATTTTGCCTCCATCGGCAATCACGAATATTTCCGGGGAATTCAGAGCATCGTGCGCTCATACGAGCGCGGACCGATTCCTCTGCTGCTCGACAGTGGCGCCACCATCGACGTCGGCGGTACGCCCGTGCATATCGCCGGCGCGGATGATCCGCGGTCCATGCGCAACATGCCGCGGCATTTCTTCGAACAGAGCATCGACCGCGCCATGAGGGACGCTCCCTCCGATGCGTTTTCCATCCTGCTGAGTCACCGTCCCACGGGCTTCGACTATGCGGCACGGCGTGACATCCCCCTGACCCTCGCCGGGCATACGCATGGCGGACAGATCGGCATCAATGGCCGCAGTCTGCTCTACGCCCTCAATCCCGAAAAATACATGTGGGGTCTGTACGAAAAGAACGGCGCCAAACTCTACGTCTCGGCCGGCGCCGGCCACTGGTTCCCCTATCGCATCGGCTGTCCCGCGGAAATCCCGACCTACATCCTGCGCTCGGCATAACCGTCGTCATGCTTTGACGGACTCATCATGCTTCGAAGGGCTCAGCTTGAGGTGTGTGTTCATGACCGCTCGACGAGATAGCGGATGAAGGGCGCCATGGCGTCGAAGGCCTCGACGAGATCGTCGAGAAATGCCGCATCGGTCACGCGGGCGGGCGGAAGCGTCTTCCAGCAGAGGAACTGCTTTTTCCTGAGGAGGTCCGCCTCGGGATGATCCTTCTCATATCCCTGCGGCACGCGCACCAGCTCTTCGCCGACCATCTCACCGAAATGCTTCCTGAATTTCTTTTCGCGCACGATCGCGCGCAGCGGTTCGGCATCATCGGCAATCGAACCCCGCAGCTTCTTCAGTGTCGGGCCCTGGGGAGCGTAGAGTCCGCCGCCAATGCCGACCTCCTCGGGGGTGATGTGAAAATAAAACGCGGCGTCATGCTTGCGGTCATATCCCGTGTATGTGAAGGCCGCGGCGATCCAGGTCTTGTAGGGAGATTTGTCCTTGCTGAACCGCACGTCACGGTAAATGCGATACATTGATTTTTTCGGCTCAACGACGATGTCGGGATGGACATCCTTCATGCGCGCCGACAGCGAAGAGAGCAGCATCTGCATCGGCTCTTTGAGGCTCTGCTCATAGCGCTGCTTGTTGGCATTGAACCATTCGCGGTCGTTGTTCTTTTTGAGCTCGCGCAGGAAGCGCAGGGCGTCTTTCGGAAAGCCGTCAAACGGCGGCAGTGTATCCTGTTCGAAGGGATTGATCTTTTTCGCCATGAAATTTCACTCCGGAAAATCATTGATGAATGCGCGATGCAGCGCTTTGTCCCCGTGCGTATCCGACTCTTCGCCGAGCTCATCCGCTGAATAGCCAGAACGGATCGATTCGACGATCACCGCGGCCGCGTCGTCGTCGACGCGGAAAACGATCCGCCAGGTGCGATACGCGAGCTGCCAGCGGCCGCTGCCTTCGTGATGGGGAGATACACGCTTGCGGGTGTCGTCGGTGGGCTGCGCCTCGAGCTGCGACTCCGCGAAGGGCAGCAGGTCCACGTTCTCCGAGCGCAGCCAGAGCATGCGTTCCATGGCATCGGATTCGAAACGCACGCTGTACGTTTCCGCCCGGGTGGGCACCCATCCGGTGGCGGCGTCGGGAAAGCTGTCGGCGTACGGGATATAGGGCTTGATGTCGAGAATGGGCGTGCCGTCGATCAAATCACACTCGGAAACACGGAGACGCAGTCCGTCGACGGACAGCAGTCGCACGGCCGTCAATCCGACGGGATTCGGGCGGTAGGGCGCGCGTGTGGCGAAAACGCCGATCTTGCGGTCACTGTGACGGGGCACCTGCACGCGCGGTTTCCATTCATCGTTGAGATGAAAAACGGAAATCAGCCAGACGCGGTCGAAGCCGCGCAGATCGGCCAGCGCCTGTTCGAAGTTGTTTCCCTCATGCAGCAGCACTTCCGCCTCGTGTCCGGCGTCGAGCACGCCCTGGCGGGGCACGTCATAGCGGTGCTTCCGCGGTGAGGAAATCACACCGATGGGATGGAAGGTAAATGGTTCCATATGAAAAAGATACGGGAAAGATCACGGATATTCATGGATTCCGTATCTTTGAAAGATGTGCGGAAATGATCCGCATGCGATGTGAAAATGAATACGTGACGACATGATTCCCAGCGAGCGCATCCCCCGGGCAGAAGATATCCCTGTACAGTTTCGTCCACCCACGGCGGAACTCCGCCACTACCTCGCCGGAGGGATGAAGGTATGGAACGGTCCCGCCGCGGACGTGCATTCCCCCGTACCGCTACTGCGTGGAGAGGCCATCGTTCCTCCCCGCATCGGCAGCCGTCCGCGTCTCAGCGAAGCGGCGGCACTCGAAGCCCTCGCCGCCGCCAGCCGGGCGTTTGACCGCGGGGACGGCGAATGGCCACGGCTCTCACTCGAAGAGCGTGCCGCGCTCGTGCGCATGTTTGTGGAAGCCGTGCGTCCCCTGCGTGAGCATATCGCACTGCATATCATGTGGGAGGTCGGCAAGGTCTACGATGAGGCTCTCAACGAGTTCGACCGCACCCTGGAATACACGCTCGAGACGGTGGACGCCGCGCTGGATCTCGACAAGCGTGAACGTCGCGACACTTCGCTGCAGCAGGTCGTCGGTCGGGTGGACCTGCTTCCCATCGGCGTGGTGCTCTGCGTCGGTCCCTACAATTATCCCTTTTACGAAACGCTGACCAACGCGATTCCCGCGCTGCTGATGGGCAACGCGGTGATCATCAAGGCGCCGCCGCTGGGCGGCCTGCTGTATGCGCATCTGCTGCCGCTGTTCGCAGAGCATTTCCCCGACGGCGTGGTGAACCTGCTGTTCGGCGAGAGCGAAGAGCTGCTTCCCGCACTGATGGAGAGCGGCGACGTCGACGTGCTCGCGTTTATCGGCACCAGCCGCGTTGCCGACCGGCTGATCGGCCTGCACCCGCACCCGCATCGTCTGCACAAGCTGCTCGGACTGGAAGCCAAAAACGCCGCCATCATCCTTCCGGACGCCCCCGTCGCCATCACCCTCGAGGAATGTGTGAAAGGGGCACTCGCCTTCAACGGCCAGCGCTGCGCCGCGATAAAAATGATTCTGGTTCACGATGATGTCGCCAACGATTACATTGCGCGCCTTGCGGAGGAGTTCCGCCGCATCGAACCGGGAATGCCCTGGGAGAATGTGCGGCTCACGCCGATCAGCAGTCTTGCGCATGCCGAATGGCTCAGCGATCTGCTCGACGATGCACTCGAGGGCGGCGCGGCAGTGCGCAATCCCGGCGGCGGTGAGCGTCTGCATACACTGATGCGTCCGGCGCTGGTCACCGGCGTCACCGCAAACATGCGGTTGTTTTCCGAGGAGCAGTTCGGGCCGCTTCTCCCCGTGCTGCGTTTCACCGACGAGACCGAAGCGCTCAGCTACATCAAGCAGTCGCGGTACGGACAGCAGTGCAGCGTGTTCGGCGCCGACCCGGTGCGCATCCGCCGCATCGTCGATCCCGCCTCACGGTATGTCGGACGCGTGAATATCAACGGGAAGTGCCAGCGCGGACCCGATCACTTTCCATTCACGGGCAAGCGTGATTCGGCGCTCGGCACGGTCTCGATCGAGGAGGCGCTGCGACGCTTCTGTATCAGCACCGTGATCGCAACGCCGGAGTACGAGGAAAACACCGCGCTCTGGAAACTGCTGTTTTGAATGGACGCCCTGGAGGCAGAGGGCGTGCCTCAGAAGCATTGATATGATGGCAGTCGCGTATCAGGCAGGAATGTACTGCTGAATCTGGGAGATGAATGTCCCGGGATTGATGGGTTTGGGGATATGATCAGTGAACCCGTGCTTGAGAAGGCGCTCGCGGTCGCCGGGGTTGGCCAGCGCGGTAACGGCGAGCACGTTGAGTTCGCTGCCGTGCGGAAGTGTGCGGATGAATGACAGAACTTCCTCACCGTGCATGCCGGGCAGCATGATATCGCAGAGCACCAGTGCGGGCTCGTTTTCCTTCAGCCACTCACAGGCCGCCTCTCCCGTTTCGAACGTCTCCACTTCGTATCCCGCTTTGCGGAGGATGATGGAAAGCAGTTTCGTGATCGAACCGATATCTTCGATGACGACGATGGTGCTGGACCGTTTATTGACGCTCATGAATCTGTTTCCGCTGCCTGCTGATGAAACGAATGACTGGTGTCACATCCCGGCGGCTGCGCCCGAAGCGCTCCGCCGCTGAAACTCGGGGATCTGTCACGGCACACTGCGGTGAATGTACACAATTCCGAGCAATTCTCGTAGTATTTCGCTGCTCATGACATGCTGATTTCCACACTGAATTTCTTTGGAAGGACGGGGATGGCATGCGCGCCCAGGTCCTCGCGGTCCGAATCGAAATTCAGGTAGAGACGATATATCCCTTTCCGCACCTTGGCGGCCGGGAGTACATATTCCAGGGTTTTCGCGCCGTACACGTCCACAAGGTCGGCGGATTCATAAATCGTGTCTCTGCGGTCGTTCTCGATACGCATTTGCAGGTTCCCGCGATAAGCGGCATTGCCGAGCTGCTCGAGATACAGCAGGAAGCGCACATCCTCCTTCGATCGCTCAACACCGACATTCGCGAGTTTGACGTCACTGTAGACCTCGCCCACGCGGAAATGAAGCGGAATGCGCTGGAGAACGTCTTCATCGTCCCGGATGAGGACAACCGCATGATACTCGCCATCCCGCAGGCCTCCGGGGGGGATCACACGCACGTGAAGGGTGACGGCACCGTCAGACGGCAGCGGCAGCTCCGCCGGAGCGAGGGTGCACCAAGCCGCGCAGGATCCCGCACCGCTTTCCACGCCGTCTGCTTCCGTGCGGTCGAGAGCGGCGACATGCAGCTGCAGCGCCGTGCCGGTCGTGTTTGACAGCGCAATGTCCGCCTCTCCGCGCTCGGGTGTGAGATAGAGCGCCGACGGTTGCGCCGACACCTGTGCGCCCGCCGAAGCAGACAGCAGCACGAGCAGCAGAGGCAGCAGAATGCTGAATAGCTGCCGGGGCATCAGAGATATTTCTCCATGACGGTTTTCAGGTGAACCCACTGGAAGGGTTTGGAAACGTAATCGTTGCAGCCGGCTTCGAGACTGCGTTTGCGGTCCTCGGGAAAGGCATGGGCGGTCAGTGCGACGATGGGAATGTCCCTGAACTTCTCGTCGAGACGGATTTTCCGCGTAATCTGCAGGCCATCCTCGCCGTCGCGTAGGGAGAGGTCCATGAGAATCATGTCAACGGGGTCTTCTTCGAGGATCTCCCATGCCCGCTGGCCGGTGGCCGCGATATGAACCGCATATTCCCGCGAAAGAAGAATACGCATGTACTTCTGACTCTGTTCGTCGTCTTCGACTACCAGAATATGCTTTTGACTGTCGGACATGGATCGAACTCCTCAATCGACATTTCAGCTCTGGACGGATTCAATATAGACTTTCAGCGGCTAAGAATCGAACCTGCCGGCACTAGACGCGGTCCGCACCCGCCGCCGCGGGAAAGGTGACCACAAACGTACTGCCTTCACCCTTGCTGCTCTGCACGTCAATCGCAGCGCCGTGGGCCTCGAGATACAGCTTGACCAGCGTCAGGCCGAGTCCGATACCCTCGTACACGCGGTCGTAGCCGATGTCCTCCTGCATGTATGGATCATACATGCGCTTCATGAACTCGCTGGAGATTCCGATGCCGGTATCCGCCACGGAGAGTCGCATGCTGTCGGCATCCCCGGTCTGCAGCGTGATGGTGACACCGCCCCGTGCGGTGAATTTCACGGCGTTGTCCACAAGGTGCTCGATGGATTCCGCCAGGAAATGCTCATCCGCAATGAGCTCGGCCTCGCCGAGATGATTCTGGAATTCCAGACGGATCTGTTTCTCGTCGGCGAGGTGGCGGAATTTTTCGACACAGCTCGCGATCAGCTTGTCAAAACGGAGCGGAGCCCTCTCAAGGGAGATATCCTCGGTCTGGAAGCGGGAAATATTCATGATGGAATCCACCGTGCGGATGAGGCGCTGGCTTGCGTCGTCGATGGCCTGCACGAACTCGTGGACTTCCTCGTTTTCTTCCGCGCCGCTGAGTTCGGTGACGAGCACAAGGTACCCGAGGATGATGTTGAGCGGCGTGCGCACTTCGTGCGACATGTTTGCGATGAAGGCCTGCTTGATGCTGTCCGCTCGCTCGGCCCGGTCACGCTCGGCGATGAGATCCTGCTCGGCACGTTTTCGGCTGATGGCCGCACCAAGTGTTTCCGCACCCACCTGCATCGCGTCGATTTCCGGACGCAGCCACGTGCGTCTCATGCGGCATTCATCGAAGCGCAGAAATCCCCACCATTCCTCACCCTGAAATACCGGGATCAGCGCCGTCGAGCGCACGTTCTGACGCGCGAGAATGATCTGTTCGGCATCCGGCATGTGGTCGATCACCGAGGCGATCGGCCGGCCGGCGCCGAGTTCCTCGGCCCAGCGGCGGAAAGGGGCTTCTTCGTATGACTGTCCGTCGGGAATCGATTCGAGAAGGGTGTCGCGCATCTCACGCCGCACCCACACGTGACGCTGTTTCATGCGCACATATCCGGCGGCATCCCGTGCATTCTGAATCAGCAGCACACGGCAGACGTTCGCGGCGGCACCGTAGTGCTCGAGCACTTCGCCGATGCAGCTTTCCCAGTCGGCCGTGCGCAGGAAACGCGCCGCGGCGAATCCCGATGAACGAAGCAGCGCGTCACTGCGGCGGAGGTCCTCCTCCTGGCTTTTCCGTGAGGTGATGTCGCGAACAGTCACGAGGGCGGCCGGCTCGTGCTGGTAACGAATGATCGTCGTGGCGAACTCGCCCGCCCGTATCGTGCCGTCCTTGGTGAGCACACGGCCCTCGTATACGATCGGACTCAGGTCGGCATTGGAGCGGCTGCGGGCGATGTCCTGGATGCGCGCACGGTCTTCGGGATGCACGAGCGACCAGGCGTTGAGCTGCATCAGCTCGTCGCGCGAATAACCGGTCAGTTCCACCGTCCGCTCGTTCGCAAACAGCAGCCGGTCGTCGCGGTAGATGAAAATGGCGTCATGACTCTTGTCCACCACCGCCCGGTAGAGCTGTTCGGAATCCTTCAGTGCCTCTTCGGCGGCGATGCGTGCCAGAACTCCGCCGAGATAGGATGCGGCGGACTCGATGGCCTGGCGTATGATGGGGTCGCATTCGGAGAAGGTCAGAGAGCAAACCCCAAGCGCTGCGATGACGCGCCCGGCATGCGTGACGGGGATGAGTCCGAGACATTGCACGCCGAGTTCCGGAAGTCGGCGCAGTCCCGACATCGAGCGCAGTTCTTCGGCGGACAGGAACACCGAGGCGCTTTCACGGATGAGACGCTGATAGCCGTTTTCGTATTCTTCATCACCCGCCAGGTCTCTGAACACATCGCGCACGCCGCGCGAGGCCATGCTGTGATAGCGTCCGGAAGTCGGATCCAGAATGTGCACGCCGGCACAGTCAATTGTTTCAACACGAAGGACCGCCTTGAGCATGTGCTCGTAGACGGCTTCGGCGTCGTTTGTGTAAGCCAGGTCGAGCGCAAGCTGATGCTGGATGCGCAACAGATATGCAATGCGTTCCTGCTGGGTGATATCCTTGACCGTCCCCATCGCGGCATGACCGTCCTCGTAGGGAATGCGGTCCACACTGAGCATGGCGCGGCGACGTGTTCCTCCGCGGTGGAGCAGAGACAGTGTATACTGCTGCGTGACATCCTCGCCCGCCATCCGCTGCATATGGCGGTCCGTCACCGCCTTCCGGTCTTCCGGCGCGATGAACTCCGTCATCGGCTGACCAATCATTTCATCGGACGCATAGCCCGTCATTTCCTCGAGTGCGCGATTGACGAACAGCATGATACCGTCACGCACGATGAACACGCCATCCTGACTGTGCTCGATCAGTGTGCGATATTTGGATTCGGATGCGGCCAGAATGGATGCGGTATCCGCGTGCTGGACATCGGCCTGCGCATCCTTTCCTTCCGGACGCGCCGTGGCCTGTGCTGCTACCGCAGACATTCTTCCCGCCGTGTCGCCGGTCGCGCGCACGTGTTCCATCCGCGCCATGGCATATCGCACCACGCGTGTCATGATCTCGCTCGTGATATTCCCCTTGACCAGATAATCCTGGGCACCTCGTCGAATCGCCTCCGCGGCGAGACGGTCGTCCGCGACCGCCGAGATGATGACGACGGGCAGTCGCTGCGCATGCTGCTGCAGCTTGCTGTACGTCTCCAGACCGGAGGAATCAGGGAGATTCAGATCGAGCAGCATGACATCGAAAGCGGAATCGGCGAGCGCCTCCTGCGCCTCGGCGAGCGTGCGGCGATTGGTGAAGCGAAATTCCATGGTGTGCGAACGCTCCAGCAGCCGCTGGTTGAGACGGGCTTCTCCCTCGTGATCTTCGATCAGCAGTACGTTGACAGTTTCCATCAGCGCTCCGGCGACAATGTTGACGGTCTTTCCCGGCTGGCGATACGAATGACTGGACATCTCAGCGGCAGGGAAAGATTGCCTTTCACTGAACTGTACGAAAGTAAGTATACAGCATTCATGTACCTCTCACAACCGCGGGATTTACGATCCGTGGACAGCGGGGACACAGTATTTGCGCGGGACGCGCGTATTGATCATGGTCAGGATTTCATAGGGGATGGTACCGCAGTAATCAGCCAGTTCCTCGACCGTGATGGATTCCTCCCCCTGCCGTCCGATGAGCACGACTTCGTCACCGTTGTACGCGGAATCGGACCCGATGTCGACCATGCATTGATCCATTGAAATGCGCCCGACCACGGGATAGCGACGTCCGTTGATCAGCACCGAGGCGCGGTTCGACAGACTGCGGGCGTACCCGTCGCCGTAGCCGACGGGGAGGGTGACGACACGCGTATCTTCCGGGGCGGTCCACGTGTGATCATAGCCGATCGCGGCGCCGGCGAGCACAACCTTGAAAAACACGACGCGGGTTTTCATCGAAAGGACCGGTCGCAGGGGAACGGTCTTCTCCACCTTCGGACCGGGATACACACCGTAACACATGATTCCCGGGCGCACCATGTCGAGGATGGCATCGGGATGCTGGAGGATGGCGCCGGAATTGGCGATGTGCCGCATGGGCATCGGAAGTCCGTTCGCGGGGAAGTATTCCAGCGCTTCGATAAATCGCTTGAGCTGCTGCTCGGTGACGCGTGTGTCAGGATCGTGCGAAGATGCAAAGTGCGAATACACGCCGCAGAGGTCGACATGTTTCGCCTCGCCGGTCGCCTCGAACAGCCGGGTAGCGTTTTCATGCCGGATGCCGATGCGTCCCATACCGGTGTCGATTTTGATGTGGACGCGCGCGCGGCGTCCCATGGCGGCGGCGGTCTCGTCGATCTGCCGCAGTTTGAACACCGATGAGGCAGTGATCTGCAGGTCGTATTCGAGGAAATGCGTGATCTGATTGCCGATGATTCCGCCAAGCACGAGAATCGGCGCGGTCACCCCGGCACGCCGCAAAGCGATACCCTCTTCGAGAAACGCCACGCCGAGTTCATCCGCGCCGGAGCGCAGCAGCTCCTTCGCCGTGCGGACGAGTCCGTGACCGTAGGCATTCGCCTTGACAGTCGCCATGATACGCGCATCACCGACGCGCTCGCGAATGCGTGCGAGGTTGTAGCGCAGAGCGCTGAGATCGACCTCGATGACGGTCGGCCGCAGTGCAATGGAGCCGTCGCTGAAAATGTTTTCCATCATGGGTGCAGTGACAGTCGAAACGAAATCATGGGGAGAACACGAGGCAGACGCGCTGTCCCTCGTCGGTGGCGGTGAAAAACGCATGGCAGCTGCGTCGGCGCCCGGTCTGTTCATCCGTCCACGGCAGCGTGGCGGACGTATTCTTGACCGAGAGCAGTTCGCCGAGAAAAGCGGTCTCGCTCTCACCGAACAGTGTCGCCGCGCTTTCACCCGGCAGCGCGCGGGCGGAGGAGAACAGCGCGCTCGCGGCACTGCTGACTTCCGTGAGAACGCCGTCCTCGAGGAAACGGTTGATGCGTGTTTCCGTCTTGCTTCGGGGACCGAAACGTGGATAATCGACGATGACGACGGCCGGCTCCTCCCCGTCTGCGGCGGATTCCGCTCCGGCAGCTTCGTCCGATTCCGCATCGTCATCCCCGACACGATATGCGGCGTAAAGCAGCTGCGCCTCGCCGTCAGCCGATGTGACGGAGAAAATCCGCCAGTTCCATGACGTCTCCTCACCCTGCCAGTCGGCAAAGACGGCGCCATCCTCGGAAACCGGCTCTTCGCTGCCCGTCGCCTGCTGCAGCTGCTGGTAAAGGTCGCGGTGATACAGCGAGTACATGAAATCGCTGACGTACTGCTCCTCCACGCCGGCGCTCCGAAACGGTTCGTCGAGCAGCATTCCGAAGTGCGGATTCGCGTAGACGCAGCGAAACGGATCGTCGGCATCGAAGAGCGCGATGGCCACTGACGAACTCTCCTCGTAGGCTTCCAGCATGCGCTGCTGCAGGATATGTTCGTCGACGATGCGGCGAGTGCCCTCGGATTCACGGCGGATGTGAATGCCGAAGGCAAGAAGGTTGGCGACCAGCGACAGACCCTTCAGCTCCGGGCCGACGAAATGGTCGCGATCTTTCGAATAGATACTCAGCAGCCCGTACTCGCGTCCTGCATACAGAAGCGGAAGGGCCGCCAGGGAATGCAGCTCGCTCTTTTCCGCCTGTTTTTTCCATGGTTCATGAGTGGGATCAGCGATCAGGTCGCCCACGATGACCGCTTCGCGCTTCTTCATCGCACGTCCCAGCGGACCGTTGCCATGGGGCGTATCGTCATACCGCACCTTGATTTTCATCAGGTATTCGGTTTCATCGCCGGCACTGACGGAGAGATGCAGACGCTCGTCCTTCTCCTGCGTGACGGCGCGCCAGACCAGCGGGAAACCGCCGTAGTCGACGAGCAGCTGGCAGATGCGGCGCTCGAGGTCATCCTCGGATCCACCACGGATCACCAGTTCGGTGACGCTGCGCTGCAGCGACAGCATGGCTCTGACGCGCTGCAGTTCATCGCCGCGCTCGGCACTGTCATCGTAGGGACGAATGCAGCCGACAGCGCCGATGAGGTCACCGGCGGAATCGTGCAGCGGTGCTGCGTTGACAAGCAGCGAACGGCGGCTGCCCTCGTGTGAGAGCATGTCGATGCGCCGGTTGAACAGCTGCTGTTCCTCGACCAGCGCCACCATGATGGGATGGCTGGAAATGCTGAGCGGCTCACCGGCGGTATCGACGAGGCGCCAGCGGGAATCCACGCAGGACCGGGAGATGATCTCGCTTTTCGGGACGCCGAGCAGGCGGTCCGCAACTGCGTTGGTCTCGATGATGGTGCCGCGTGTGTCCACGATCAGCACCCCGTCGGAGGTCATCTGCTGCAGAATTTCCTCGCGTGTACGGACAGTAGCGGGCGGACGCCGTTCCTCCTCCTCGGGCTGCAGTTCGCTGCCGACGCAGAGCACGTAATTCCGGCCGCGATATGCCACATAACTTGCGGTCACATCGCGCCGCAGCGTTGATCCGTCACTGGCGATCTGTTCGCTTTCGAACACTTCGGGCGCACCGGAACGCTTGATGCGCGAGACACGGTGCAGCCACTGCGCACGCGTATTCTCCCGGTCGATACGGGGAAGCGACATGCCCAGCAGCTCTTCCTCCGGGTAGCCGAGCTGCTGCTGCATGGTGTCGTTCACAAATACGAATCGCCCGGTGTCGGTGACAAGAAACAGTTCATCGCCCTCCGCTTCACCGGCAAGCGCGAACAGTTCATCCTCATCGAATTTCCCGTTGCCGTTCTCCTCGTCACCGCACTCCTCGTACTGGCTGCGGAGGCGCTCGATCTCATCGATGAGTTCGCTTTTTGTCATTTTCGTGAGATTGCTCATGTGATCCTCTTCGTGCGATTCGTCGGTTCTGGCGATTCGTGGATATTGTGACCGCTCCCTCCCGATGCTGGACCGCGCTACCGCTCGTTCCGGAAACACGCTGCCGTCAGTTGCGAGTGTCCGGCGGTCAGCGAATGACGGTGACCATCGTCGATGCCGAGCGGCTCCCCTCCGGCGTCTGCAGGAGGGCGCGGCACACGTACAGCCCGGTGCTGAGTCCCGCGGCATCCCATGCAACACTGCGAAGCCCGGGTTCGACCTGCAGCTCCGAAATGCTCCGCATGACCCGTCCGACGCGGTCGTAGAGCACGAGACGAAGCGTCCCGGCCTCCGGAGCCCGCACCTGGAAGGTCACTGCGGACCCGGAAATGACGCTGACCGGATTCGGAAAGCCGTCGAGTGTCAGCGCAGCGTTTCGCCCCGGCACAGCGCCACCGCTCATGGTCCCGCCATCGATCAGGGCGGTGTGAATACTGAGTTCTCCCTGGTCGAGCTGCGTCCATATCGGCCGGATGCGCCCGTCGAAGGCAGCCACGCCATTGTAATCCCCGAAAAACACGAACGGCGTCGGATAAAATGCCGCACTGCTGATACGTTCATTCCGGAAGCTGCGCCCGCCGTCGGTCGAACGCGCGAGATAGACATCCGTCGAGTCGCTGTCATACTGCCGGCGGTCGTAATACACCACCACCAGTTCCCCCGTCACGGGATCAACGGTCATCCATGTGAAAAACTGTTCCTTTCCGTTGCCGATCTGATCGTCATTGACCCGAATCGGATCGGTCCAGGTATCACCGCGGTCCTCCGAGCGCAGGATGAACACGTCGGGATCCCCGTACCGCTCATCCACCCAGTTCACATAGACATTCCCTCTGTGCGGGGAGGATGAAATATCGGTCACGGTGACAGGGAGACCGTTCGCACGCATGATGCCGGAGATGGACATATCCCACCCGCCCGGCTGATCGGTGATGATACGGTCCTCGCCCCAGGTACGGCCGCCGTCAAAGGAACGGTCGAAGTAAATGCCGCGGGGACCGGACCAGGCGAGGTAGACCTCCCCGGCGGGACCGGCGGCGGGCACGGCGCCCTCCATGGTCTCATCGCCGTCGATCGCATTTCCCGCACTGTCACTGACGCGCACAAACGGCTGAAAGCTTTCGCCTCGGTCGATGGAACGCGCGAACACGATGACGCTGCTGTCGTCAGGACTCGTGCTTCCGTACTTCGTGAAGTCCGTCCATGCCGCGTAGATCGAGCCGTAGTACGGGCTGGTCTCGCTCATGTCGACGGCAAGATATTCCTTGTCCTGCAGACTTGAATTCCGGAGACTGCCCGCCTTGGCACTGTCGGAACTCGGTCCGAACAGCTTGACCGGCTCTGACCACGTGCGGCCGCCGTCATCACTGTGGCGAACGATGATCGCATCCCATCCATAGACGAGGTTGGCGATAAAGGCGCGGCCCGTGTGGTCAAACACGACACTTGGGTCACCCCAGGTGCCGCCGGGCAGTGACTGCTGCTGCCAGGTTTTTCCTCCGTCAGACGACCAGTACGCCCAGTTGAGGTTCGAACCCGCGACGAGATTGTCGGGATCCAGCGGATTGATCGCGATGGTAACCTCTTCGGCATGGGAGCCGGGCGCATCGAGACGAACGACAGGGTACTGCGCGAAAAGCGGACTTTCGGCGAGCACCATGCCGCAGAGCAGCAAGTACAGCGCGTGACGGTATTTCATTGTTCGTATCCGGTTACCCGGACGCCGGGATGCGTGTGGAAGCGCATCGGCGGCCTGCCGGGGGGATGGGGGAGTGTCTGTCGTCTGAATTCCTTCAGCAGCAGAGCGAATGTCGTTTCCCGCTCAGGTTGCTCCGTTCAGCTGCTGAAAGATTACGATCGTAAAATACACACCAAAGCCAATGATCACAAGGGCAGTAATGGATGACGCCCGGCGGATGAAGGACTCGGAAATGATATGCCTTCGGCTGCGCACAAACAGGGCAAGCAGTACGAACCACATCATACTGCCGAATCCGACGGATGCAGAGAAAATCAGTTTGTGCAGGATGCTGTTCACCAGCAGACCGTGCGCGGTGACGAAACTCAGCAGCGCCACCCATGAAAGGAACAGGGTCGGATTGGCGAGCGTCATCGAGATGCCGAGCAGCACGTCCCCGTAATGCGACTTCGAGAGCTTGAAGCGTGAAAGATCCAGCTTCCGAACGGGCTCGGGAAAGTCATCGGCGACGTCGGGTTCGTCTGCAATCCCGGCACTCGATAGTTCATCGTCATTCGACCCAGGGGCGCTCCCCTTTCCGCGCCGCACGACCAGCATCCGAATACCGTACCCTATCAGGAAAACGGAAAAGATGCTCTGGACGATGGGATTTTCGAGATAGGGGCGTATCAGGGATATGAGCCCCATCGTGATGACCAGACAGTAGAAAACATCGACGATCACCGCGCCGGAAGCGACGAGCAGTCCCTTTTTCGTGTCGCCTGCCAGTGTCCGCTGCGCCACGTAAATCGCTGTCGGACCCAGGGGAACGGTGATGAGGATTCCCACCAGTATCCCGAAGAGCACGGTTACAATGTATTGCATGCGCTGTCGCTCGGTGAGAGTTCTGGATTCGGCTGCCGGTTGTAGCAGTAAAAATTACGAAAATGGCACCTGCCGTGAAAACGGGGATACAGGCGACACAAGGATCGCCGGGTGGCGGCTCCGGATGCGATCGTTTGCCGGATGCGATCAGCTGCCGGATGCCTCAGCTGCCGGATGCGATCAGCTGCCGGATGCGATCAGCTGCCGGATGCCTCAGCTGCCGGATGCGATCGGCTGCCGGAGCTTTCTCGTTCCATCCGTCAACAGCGCAGTTATCCTGTTCCTGAACGCCGATGTATACCGGTCAGTTGCCCATGTAGTGGATCGGTCCGTCAGGACCGACAGGCAGTCCAAGAAGCATCCACCCGATCAGCAGCAGTGTCCAGAACAGACCGAACACGATGCTGTAGGGCAGCATGGTGGAAATGATCGTACCAATGCCGTAATCCTCATCGTATTTCTCGGCGAATGCCACGATCAGCGCGAAATACGACATCATCGGCGTAATGACATTGGTAAGCGAATCGCCGATGCGGAATACCATCTGCGTCAGTGCCGGATGATAGCCCAGCAGCATGAACATCGGGACGAACACCGGCGCCATGATGGCCCACTTCGCCGAGGCGGATCCCATGAACATGTTAATGAACGCACTGACGATAATGAAGGCCAGCATCAGGGGAATGCCGGTCAGACCGATATTGCCGAGAAAACCGGCGCCCTCGATGGCGATGATCAGACCGAGATTGGAATAGCCAAAATAATAGACGAACTGCGCGGCGAAGAAGACCAGCACGATGTACGTCGCCATGTGGCTCATCGATGAAATCATGTGCTTGATGCCGTCCTTGTCGGAGCGGATCGAGCCGGTGATGATACCGTACACCAGTCCCGGGATCAGGAAAAAGATCATGATCGCGGTGATCATACCGTTGAAGAATGCTGAATGCAGCACGGTTTCGCCAGGGATGCGCAGCAGACCGTTTTCCGGCACAACTGCGAGCAGGAAGAGGCCGATGACAACGACCACACTGATACCCGCCCAGATGATACCCTTTCGCTCGGTCTCGGTCAGCTGTTCGAGCTCGATGGCTTCCTCCGCCCCTTCGTACTTCCCGAGCCGCGGTTCGACGATTTTCTCCGTGACAAAGGTGCCGACGATCACGATCATGATGGCGGAAGCGAACATGAAATAGAAGTTTACCGCCACGTTGATCCTGATCTCCGGATCGATGATCTGCGCCGCGGTCTGCGTCAGTCCGGCCAGCACCGGATCGACGCTGCCGATCAGGAAATTCGCCGCAAACCCGCCGCTGACACCGGCGAACGCCGCCGCGAGTCCCGCCATGGGATGCCGCCCCAGCGCAAGAAAAATAACCGCCCCGAGGGGAATGAGAACGACGTATCCCGCTTCGGACGCCAGGTGACTGAGTACGCCCGCCATCACCAGGGCCATCGTGATCAGGCGCTTCGGCGCACGGAGCACCAGCGCGCGGATCAGCACCGTGATCAGTCCCGACCCCTCGGCCACACCGATACCGATCATGGCGACCAGCACGAGCCCGAGCGGCGGAAAGCGCACGAAATTCTCTTCGACGTTTTCGAACATCCAGCGCACACCTTCACCGGTAAGCAGGCTCCGAACGGAAATGGTTTCCCCGGTGCCCGGATGCGTGGCCGTCAGATCGAACAGCGCACCGAGCGCGGAAGCGATGACAACAGAAAGAGCAAGGAGGGCAAAAATGGTTGCGGGATGGGGCAGGGCGTTGCCGACGATCTCGACTTTGTCAAGAGCGCGGCTGAACAGCGAACGTTTTTGAGACTTCATCGGCACCTGTCGATTGAAAAGGATTAGGGCGTCATCGCCCGGTCAATTCATGAAAGATAGAAATCCCGGGCGATGCGAAACAAACCGGCAGAAGAAACTGTCAGTCCTCCCCGAGGGCATCCTCCACCGCGGTCACGACCTGCTCGTCGAGCGGATCCACCCGCGTATTGAAACGAGCCAGCACCTGCCCGTCGCCGTCAACCAGGAACTTGGTGAAGTTCCACTTGATGTCTCCACCCACCTCCGGCAGACCGGTCAGATACGCGTACAGCGGATGCATGTCGTCTCCCTTTACGCTGATCTTGCTGAACAGATCGAACGTGACGTCGAAATTTGTCGTGCAGAATTCCTTGATCTGCTCATCGGTGCCGGGCTCCTGCGCGCCGAAATTGTTGGCCGGGAACGCCAGAATGGTGAATCCGCGGTCACTGTAGGTGCGGTACAGCTTCTCGAGGGATTCGTACTGCGGCGTGAATCCGCATTTCGAGGCGGTGTTGACGATGAGCAGGACCTTCCCCTCGTAATCGCTCAGTGAACGCTCGTCACCGTCGATTGTCACCATCGTGAAGTCATGAATACTGCCGGACGTGGAAGGCTCACGCTCCGCATCCTGCGAACAGGCCGCCGACGAAATCGTCAGCATCAGTGCAAATGTCAGAAATACTCGCAATGAAATGTCCTCCAGAGTTGTTGGTTCCATCCGCACCGTCACCCGGCGCCTGACGAAGGGCGACGGAAGCAAACAATGCCATGCGTCGACAGGTGCATGCTTCGACTGCTCGGCATGACGCTCTATTAAACATCCCGCATGCCGATGCAGGTTCCGCATCCCTGCGCTCATGATTCCGTGAGAATGCCGCGATCGAGCGCGGCCAGCATGAGCCCTGTGACAGTCTTGCCATCGTGGATGCGGCCGTCGCGGCACATGGCCAGGGCCTCGCGAAACGGCACGCGCAGCATGCGGATACTCTCCTCGCCCTCCTCCAGCCGCTGCTCTCCGTCCTGCAGTCCCGTCGCGAGATAGATGTGCAGCACCTCGCTGCAGAATCCCGGCGTGGTCATCATCGCCGTCAGCCTGCGGAATTCCGAGCCTTTCCATCCCGTCTCCTCCTCCAGCTCGCGCGCGGCACAGCGCTCGGGCTCCTCACCGTCCCCCAGCTTGCCGGCGGGCAACTCGATGATCTCATCCTGCACGGGATAACGGAACTGCCGGATGAGCTGCACGTCGCCGTTGTCGAACAGCGGCACCACCACCGCGCCGCCGTTGTGCTCGACGACTTCGCGGACGGACTCATACCCGCTCGCGTGCCGCACCTCGTCGCGGACGATGGTAAACACCCGACCCTGGAATACTACTTCCCGTCGCGTCACTTCGAAATGCACACCCATGATGTCCGTATTCAGCTGCTGATGAAACAATCGTTCCGCGAAAAAGCCATTCCGTGGAAACCTTCAGTCGGAGAGGCGCCGGCGCTCCTCGACGAGCTTCTGCAGATTGGGTGCGAGATGCACCACGCGCTGCGGGAAGGGAATCTCGATCTCGTGCTCATAGAGCGTGTTGTAAATGATGAGCAGCAGGTCGCTCTTGCGCTGCGGGATGTCGTTCGGATTCCGGATCTTGCACAGCAATACCGCGTTCATCGCCGAGTCGCCCATCTCCATGATGCGTACCTCCGAGGTCTCGGGTTCGACGATGTCGTGCTCGCGGTTGATGCGTTCGAGCACCACCTTGCGCATGGCCAGCAGATCCGTGCCGTAGGCGACACCGAAGGCCACCTCGAAGCGCACAATGTCGTTCGGATACGAAAAATTCTTGATCTGACTCTTGACGATCTCCGCATTGGGCGTGATGATCATGACATGGTAGTCGTCGATCACGCGGGTGGAGCGGATACCGATGTCGGCAACGTTGCCGATGGTGCCGTCGGGCAGCCGGATACGGTCGCCGAGGCGGAATGGACGGTCGATCATCAGCACGAAGCCCGCGATCATGTTCGCCAGTGTCTCCTGCGCCGCAAGAGCAACGGCGAGGGATCCCACGCCAAGCGACACGACCAGCGTGCTGATGTTCTGCCCGTAATGATCGAGCACGACGACCAGCGCCGACAGGTAGATCAGCACCTTGAGCACGCGATTCGCCAGCGGCGCGAGCTCGTCGTCGAGATGCGTCTGCGTGCGCGTGGCGACCTCGTGCAGATACCAGCGCACCGTGGCATCGACCAGCCGCGCCACAAACACGGAGATGTAAAACACCAGCGCGATGTAAGTGCCTTCGACGATCACCGTGACCGTGCGCTGCACGAGCAGGCTCTCACCGACAAACGCCGCGGCGGTACCCTTGAGCACCCAGTATCCCACGATCAGCGTGGTCAGCCATACGCTGCTGCGGGCCAGCACGCCGACGATGAGGTCGTCGAGTGTCGAGCGCGTTTTTTTTGTTATCTTTTTGCTGAACAGCATCATCAGCGCCTTGAGCAGGCGTCCCGCGACATGGCCCAGCACGATGATCAGCAGCGCCGACAGCAGAATGGAAAGCTGCGTGTTTCCGAGAAGAAACTCGAGAACGTTCATGGGATATCCGTGCTTGTGACGACGGTCGAATTGGAAATATAGGAAAAATCACCGTGGCGACGATGCCCTTTCCCGACATCACCTCCCCCGTGCTTCTGCTCGACGAGCGGAAATGCCGCCGCAACATCGCGCGCATGACCGAGCGCGCGCGCGAACATGGTCTCGCCTTCCGCCCCCATTTCAAAACGCATCAGTCCCGCCGGGTCGGTGCCTGGCTGCGCGATGCCGGCACGGAGGCGATCACCGTCTCGTCGGTGCTGATGGCCGAATATTTCGCAGCGGACGGGTGGAAGGATATCACCATCGCCTTCCCGCACAATCCGCGCGAGACGGCGCGGGTGGACCGCCTCGCAGGCGCGTGCCGACTGGGACTCCTGGTGGAATCACCCGCCGTCGCCCGGCAGCTCGACGAGAAGCTGCGCAATGAGGTCGCGGTCTCGATCAAGATCGACGCGGGATACGGACGCACGGGCGTGCGCTGGGATGACCGCGCGGCGATCGATGCGATTCTCGATGTGATCGATGCCGCACCGCGCCTGCATTTCCGCGGCACCATCACGCACGGCGGCGACACCTATCACGCCGCCGGACCCGATGACGTCCGCCGCCGCTTCGACACTGCAAGAACGCGGCTGATTGAAGCCACCGGACACATCCGTCGGCGGCACCCGGATGCCATCGTTTCCGTCGGCGACACGCCCGGCTGCGCGCTCGCCGAAGATTTCACCGGTATCGACGAAATCCGTCCGGGCAACTTCGTGTTTTTCGACATCATGCAGGCGGCACTCGGCATCTGCGATCCGGAAGACATCGCCGTCGCCACTGTATGTCCCGTCGTGGCGATGCATCCCGAACGCCGCGAGGCGGTGGTGCACGGCGGCAGCGTGCATCTGTCGAAAGATGCACTCCCGGGGGAAGACGGCAGCCCTATGTACGGACGAGTCGTTCTGCTCACCGAGGACGGCTGGTCCGCACCAATCCCCGACACGGCTGTCGTTTCCATCTCGCAGGAACACGGCGTCATCCGCAGCACCGACGAGATCATCGCGCTGCTGCACGAGGGCGCGCTCATCGGCATCCTGCCCGTGCATTCCTGCCTCACCGCGCAGTGCATGCGCGGCTATCTCACACTCGACGGCACCCCCGCCGATCATCTCGCCGGCACCGCACACTCGCTCCACCTGAAAGGAGACCTCCCGTGAACGACATCGACATCCCGCAGTCCCTGCTCGAACTCCTCGCCGCGCATCCCGTCGCGGACGTGCACTCCGATTACGCCATCCAGCTGTACCGCGCCGCGCAGGAGGGACGCGACGACGCCCTTTTCGCCGAGCACCTGCCGCTGCTGCGCCGGGGCGGTGTGAACGCGGAGGTGCTCACCGTCGGCGGGGATTTCGAAATCGGCACGCTCGAGTTGTGGGATCTGCGCCTGGTGCTGCGCATCATCGACGCGACGCGCAGGCAGATCGACGCCCACGGGGAATTCCATCTCATGCTCGAAGGGGAGGATATCGATCGCGCCGCGGCCCGCGATGGTATGCATTTCATGTTCGCGCTGGAGGGCATACGCTGCGTGGAGGATGTTGCCACACTGCGCGCACTGCATGCGGCGGGACTCCGATCGGTCATCCTCACGCACAATGAACGCAATCTCGCCGCCGACGGCTGCGCAGAACCGAAACCCGGCGGACTGAGCAACTTCGGACGCGAGATCGTCCGCGAGCTGCGCGCGCTCAACATGGTGCTGGATCTCGTGCATCTTTCCGATCCGTCTTTCTTCGACGCCATCGACCTCTACGATCTTCCTCCCATGGTTTCGCATTCCAACGCCCGCGCGCTCTGCGGGCACCGGCGGAATCTTACCGACGAGCAGATTCGCATGATCGGCGAGCGCGGCGGCGTGATCGGCCTCAATTTTCTCGGAATGTTCATCGACGACGACCGCACGAAGGCCACGCCCGACCGTCTGGCCGACCACGCCGAGCACATCGCCGGGATCGCGGGATCTGAATGCCTCGCCCTCGGTCCCGATTACGCCGATTACTATATGGACGCCATGCAGCAGTGGCTGCTGCGCGACGACCTGCCCACCGATCTGCTCAACTTCGTCACCGGCGCGGAAGACGTGGCGCATCTGCCCGTATTCATCGACGCCCTCGCCCGCCGCGGTTTCAGCGACGAGCATCTCGCGGGCATCCTCGGCGGCAACGCCCTCCGGCTCTATCGCACCGTCTTCACCGCATCCGCTCCGCAGACATAGGTTTTCTCATGCGCATCGGCGGTGGAATTGACCGCTTCTGGCTCGACGGCGCGCTGCGCATCACTCCAGAACAGCAGATCACCTTCCTGCGCCGGCTGTGGAACGAGGAACTGCCGTTTTCCTCCGACGCGCAGCGCGCGGTAAAGGAACTGATGCTGCTCGAGGAGACGCCGGATTACACGTTGCGGGGCAAGACCGGCACGGTCCTGCGCGGGGATGGACTGGTCGGGTGGCTGGTGGGATATCTCGAACGCGGCGATCGCGTGTACGCATTCGCGCTCAATATTGAAACCCTCAATGACCAGGATCTCTCCGGTTTCTGGACCATGCGGATGAAACTTGTGAAACGACTGCTTAATTCATACGGACTCATGTAGCGGAACCCCGGGCGGCATTCCCCGTGTTCTCTCTTCATATCGAAACCACGAAGAATCCGGAGATAGACTCATGGTCATGCTGTCGATTACACTCGGCGTCATTCTTACACTGCTCGGCGTCGTCGGATATGCCGTCTCGGGCGGAGAAAGTGTCACGGCGCTCATCCCCGCCTTTCTTGGCATTCCCGTCATCATTCTCGGTTTTCTCGGCCGGAAGGAAAAGCTGCGCAAGCACATGATGCACGCCGTCACGCTGCTTGCCCTGATCGGTTTCGCCGGTTCGGCACGCGGCATTTCCTCGGTCATCGACATGATCAGCGGCGTGGAAGTGGCGCGTCCCTTCGCCGCTGTCATGCAGAGCATCATGGCCCTGCTCACGCTTGGCTTCGTGGTCATGGCCGTCAAGTCGTTCATCGACGCCCGCCGCCAGCGCGATCTCAATCCCGGCGCCTCGCAGTAATCCCGCAGCGCGAAGGAATTCATGCCGCCGAGAAAACGCGACACCGACGAAATCAGCGACATTACCGCTCCGGATTTCACGCCGGAACAGCTTGCGGATTTCCGCGAGGGCGTGCGCCTGTTCAACAGCGCGCGGTACTGGCACGCCCACGAGGCCTGGGAGGCCGCGTGGCTGCCGATGGGTGATGGTCCCTCCGACGACGGCGAAATCTTCATTCGCGCGCTGATCCAGCTCGCGTCCGGATTGCACCTCAAGCGTGTGGGACGCTACAAGGGCGCACGCAACCAGCTGCGCAAGGCCGGGGATAAATTCGCTGTCATCCCGATCTATTTCATGGGACTCGACACAGCATCACTGCGCGTGTTCACGGATTTCCAGGCGCGTCATTTTTTCGACGGGGACTGGGTATGCAGGATGGAATTTCAGCGGGATCGCTGGGATGGAACATCCGTCTGAGAGCGGCCTCGCACAGTGAGGTGCCGGGTGGTGGGGTCAGATTTTCGGAAAAATATCTGATGCGGATTCAGGATGCTCTTTTGAGCGTGAATGAAAATACCGTTTCCCGTCCCTGCTCCGATGACACTCCCACGGTGCCGCCGATTTTCTCGATGATGCGCCGCACGATGGAAAGCCCGAGACCGTGTCCCTCGATCTTCGCCTGGCTCAGGCGCACGAACGGGGTGAACAGATCATTGATGCGATCCGGCGGAATGCCCGCCCCGTTGTCGCGCACAAGGAAGCGCACCATATCCCCCTCCTCCTCGACACCGACGTGTACCTGCACCCCCTTGCCGCCGTGCTTGACTGCATTGCCGATGTAATTGACCCACACTTCCTCGATCCACGCCGGATAGCCCAGCACCGGCGGCCAGCGGTCGGGCAGTGTCACCGTCGCTCCCTGCTCGTCAATCAGGCGGTGGAGACGACGCGTGGCGTCTTCGACGATCTGCTGCATGTCGAGCTCCTCGAGCAGCACTTCCTCTTTTCGCACACTGGCCAGGAGCAGCAGCGCATTGATGATGGAAATCATCTTGCGGCCGTTGAAAAGCACGCTGCCCATGTACTCCCGCAGTTCGTCCGCTGTCAGCGCATCGCTCTCCGACTGCACCATCTCCGCGTATCCGAGGATGAGGCTGAGCGGGTTTTTCAAATCATGCGCGACGCTGTGCGTGAACGTATCCAGCTCCTGGTTGCGCTCCTCGAGCTGGCGGTTTTTATTCTCCAGGTCCACTTCCGCAAGTTTCACTTCGGTGATGTCGCGCGTCACACTGCCGGTCAGTAGTCCCTGTGAACTGCGCACCGGGAAGGAAACCATTTCGATATAGCGTTTTTCGCCATCGGGACGCTGAATCCAGCGGTCAAACAGGCGGTTGAGCCAGGAGGAGGTTCCTTTCGCGAGATAGTCCTCTATCTGCCGGCGCGTCTCCGCACGCACATCGCGCGTGGCGTGATCCTCAGGCAGCGCGAGCCGGTGCTGGATCTCCCAGTGCATGCTGCCGATCGCCTCCATGCGCGGGATGCCGGTAATCTGCTCCATGGCCGGACTCCACTCGATGATGCTGCCCTGCTCGTTCATCAGCGCGATGCCATCCGCGGCATTTTCGATGATGCCGCGCAGCTTTTCTTCTTCCTTCATGAGGGAAATTTCCGTTTCGCGCTGCTCGGTGATGTCGCGCACGGCGCCGTGCATCCCCTTCACCCTGTTATCGTCGCTGATGATGGGGAAAATATGATCACGCAGCCAGCGCACGCGACCGTCGCGGAGCAGGATGCGGTATTCGAATGCGACTGGATGCTGCTCCCCCATCTGATCCTGCATCCGCGCCATGCTCGACCGGTCATCAGGATGAATCAGTGCAACCCAGGCGCCGGGATTGCCGATAACTTCCTCGGGGGCATAGCCGGTGATCTGCTGGAAGGCGCCCTCCACCCATTCCGTCGTGATCGTGAAATCGCCGTCGAAGCTCGCGGAATAGACATAGTCCGAGGTCAGGTCCGCGAGGATGCGGAAGCGGTCTTCGCTGCGGGTGATTTCCTGCTCCGACGCCCGCCGCTCGGTCACGTCGTTGCCGACGAACATGATTCCCACGGTGCGGCCGTCCGCCCCGCGGATGATATTGGAATTCCATGACATGATGCGTGTCTCCCCGGAAGCGATGTGGATTTCCGTCTCCACGTTTTCCACGCTGCGCTCTTCCCGCAGAGACATCCTGTATTCCTCGAGCAGCCGCTCCCGCAGCACGGCATCGGGATACAGCACTTCCCAGCGCTTCTGCCCATGCATCATTTCACGAGCGGGATACCCGGAGATCTGCTCGGCGCCGCGATTCCAGAGAATGACATTCCCGCTGCGGTCGAGCGCCTCCACCCAGACATTGGCTTCCTGCAGAAGATTCTCGTAAAACTCCTTCTGGCGATGCAGCTCCAGCTCGTGCCGCTTGCGCTCGATGGCGTAGAGCATGGTTTTTGCGAGCACGGCGGGACTGATCTCATCCTTGTTGAGAATGTCCTGCGCTCCCCTCTTCGCCGCCTCGCTGGTGATCTCGATCGCCGTCGAATCCGTGAGCAGCACCATCGGCAGACGCGGCGCGTAACTGCGCATGGCCACGAACGTGTCGAGTCCTCTGCTGTCACCGAGGAACAGATCGAGCAGTACGATGTCGAATTCCGTGCTGACGGTCTGCTCCAGCGCATCGGAAAGACGCCGCACATGCGTCACCACACAGGGCAGTGAGCACTGCAGCAGCGCTTCACCGATGAGTTCCGCATCGGCCTCGCGCTCCTCGACGAGAAGTACCTGAAACGTTGTGCTGTCCATCACGGGCTGAAGATGGTGCCTGAATGGGAAAATAGTGCAGGATAAGGAGATATGAAATGACTTCCGGACGATAGGGAAATATCATTTACGGGTCGGAGCGGTGAAATAATGCCTCGTCGGGACGCCGTATTTCGTGCATTCTGCGCAGAGCGCGGTAGGCGGACTGGCTGCCGCGGACGGCTGCATCGCGGTAGAGCCGGACGGCTTCGCCCTTTCGCGCCGAGCGTCCCACGCCGTGCTGGTAGCTGTAGGCGATCGCGACCTGTGCAATCAGCGATCCCTTTTTCATGGCGTCGGCAAGCAGCGGCATCGCCTCGTCGACGCGCAATGTGGTTCCGCTGCCAAGTATCGTGGCAGCGGCCAGCCGCACGCGCGCTTCCGCATCGTGCAGTCTGGCAGCGGTCACCCAGAGACGTTCCGCATCCTTCATGTCGCGCTCTTCCCATCGTCCCGCACTGCGCCAGATGCCGAGCTGCACGAGGGCGCGGGTATTCCCGGCCTCCGCGGCGCGGCGCAGCATGTCGCGCGCCATCGATTCCGTCAGACGCATGTCGAACTCCAGACCGCGCAGTACCGCCCACACATACTGTGCATCGGCATCGCCACCCCATGCGGCGCGAGACAGCTTCCCGGGAAATCCGTCACGCCGCAGCAGCTGCAGAAGAAACTGTGGCGCGCGCATGGATTCCAGAAATATCGCGGCGGCATAATCCGCGGCGGCGGCGATGCGGTCAGCCGGGAACGTGCGTCCCTCCTCGCGCAACCGTCCGCGCAGCACCAGCGCCTCGGGATTGCCGGCGGCGGCCATGCGGCGCAGACGAATGAGGGCGGAATCTACGGGGGTATCCGAGAGCAGGGCCTTCGCGGCGAGCGAATCCGTGCGGGAAAACGGCGCGGATGCGAGATATTCCGCCATAAGCCGTTCGGTGGGGATGAACGCGCTGCTTGTGTCACGGTCGAAGTCGAGAAGAATCGGCGTCCAGTCGGCCTGCGCACTCTCATTCGCGGAGGCTTCACCCCTCGCCGCTTCCGCTGCGGGAGCGTCTCCCGTGTCTGTGTCCGCAGCGCCGCCGGTTCCTTCTCCCGGGGATGTCACTCCTGACCCCGCTCTCGCCGCAGCGTCATCCGCGATGAGCGAAGAATCGGCGGTCACGCGCACATGTCCCCGCCGGATAATCTCCTTTTTCGCACGTTGCGCGGGTGCGTATCCAGCGTCGGCCGCGAGACTGATCCAGCGATAGGCTTCCTGCCAGTCCTGTTCGAACACGAGTCCGTCGGTGTAGTACACCCCGACCACAAAACGCGCTTCGGGCATGCCTGCGTCTGCGGCGCGGCGAAAGAAGCGGTAGGCCGTGAACGGATCCCATTCAACCGCCCAGCCATTGTTGAGCAGCAGCGCATAATTGTACATCGCGGGCGGCAGACCCTGTGCCGCCGCGCGTCCAAGCCATTCGGCACTGAGCGCTGTATCGGCTTCCACACCGCGTCCCGTCAGGTAGCGTACGCCCAGCTCATGTTGCGCGAGTGGGTCACCTTTCGCGGCGTCGCGTTCGAGCAGGAAGAAATTGATCTGTCTGCGGAGTCCTTCCCCGCTGCCGCCCCGGTCCCCGCGCGGGGGACGGTAGTCCCGGAACACCGGCGAATTCGGATAGACCTGCGCCCGCGCATTCGCCGAAGCGGCGAACATCAATCCCGCCATGAAAATCAGTGCGGCGACGCGCTGCGGTCCGGGAAACATATATGCAGAAAATGCGCCCATCAATTGCATTCTAGGAGAATCGCGGATGAGAAACAATGCCGCGGCAGGCCTCCGGCGCCCGTACGGTTTTCTTTGCCTTTGGACGCGCTTTCTCCTAGATTTCCTGATATGCATATCCACGATACGCGAGTGTTATGAAAGCCAGACGTACCATCGGGATCACCGTCGGGGTGATCATCGGCATTATCATCCTTCTCGGCATCTTTTCATCCTTCATCACCGACATGTGGTGGTTCGACAGCCTGGGCTATATCGGCGTGTTCTGGAAGACCTACAGTGCCCAGTACAGCCTCTGGCTCGCGGGCTTCGTCGTCTTCCTGCTGCTGGCGAACTTCAATCTGAGCATTGCGCTCCGGTCGGAATCCAATCTCACGGTTGATCCGCGGCTGCAGCAATTCGTCGAGGGTTTCGGCAAGGCCATCAAATGGCTTGCCTACGGCGGCGCGGTGTTCCTCGGGTTCATCATGGCCGGACTTCTCAGCGGCAGCTGGATGGATATGCTGGCCTTTCTCAACAGCGAATCCTTCGGCACCGCCGACCCCATCTTCTCCAATGACGTCTCGTTCTACCTCTTCGAGCTGCCCTTCATCAACGCGGTGAAGTCCTGGCTCATCGGTGCGAACGTGCTGATTCTCATCGCCACGATGGTCGTCTACATGATTCGGCAGGGGATATCCTTTGCCGTCGGGCGCATTTCCATTTCCGCCGCGGCGCGCAAGCATCTCTCCGTGCTGCTCGGCACGCTCATGGTGCTCATCGGCATTCATTACTGGCTGAGCCGCTACGACATCCTGTATTCCACGCGCTCGTCGAGCTTTTTCGGCGCGGGCTTCACCGATGTCAACGCGCAGCTGCCCGCGTACTGGATCATGGCCATCCTCTCGATCGTCACCGCCGTGGTGATCGTGTACGCGCTGTACGGACGCAACTTCAAGCTGCTCGGGAAATTCGGCGTGAGCTACATCGTCGCGGCCATCGTCATCGGCTCGATCTTCCCGTCGCTCATCCAGAAGTTCATCGTCGATCCGAACGAGCAGAGCAAGGAACTGCAATTCATCGAAAACAACATCGCCTACACGCGCGATGCCTACGATCTCGAGAGCATCGAGGAAAAACGCATCGATCCGCAATACAACCTGACCTACGAAGACATCGTGGCCGACAGCGCCACCATCCGCAACATCATGCTGTGGGACTACCGTCCGCTGGCCAGCACGCTCGACCAGCTTCAGGTGATCCGCCTCTATTACACCTTCGCCGACGTGGACATCGACCGCTACCGTCTGCCCAACGGCACTCTGCGCCAGGTCATGCTCAGCGCGCGTGAGCTCGACCAGCGCAAACTCCCCACCAACGCGCAGACCTGGGTGAACATGAACCTGGTGTACACGCACGGGTACGGGCTGGGGATGAGTCCGGTCAACGTGGTCACCGAGGAGGGGCTGCCGGAATTTTTCATCAAAGACATCCCGCCTGCGTCAGAACACGGGTTGGAAGTAACGCGGCCAGAAATCTACTACGGCGAGGAGACCGATAATCACGTCATCGTCAAGGGCAACATCGAGGAATTCGACTATCCGCTGGGAGATGAAAACCAGATGACGACCTATCAGGAAGAGAGCGGTGTGCCGGTGGGTTCACTGCTGCGACGCCTGATTTTCGCCATGCACTTCAGCGACCTGAACATTCTCATCTCGGGATACATCAGTCCGGAGAGCCACATCCTTTATATCCGCGACATCCGCGAGCGCGTACGCAAGATTGCGCCCTTCCTCGCCTTCGACGAGGATCCGTACATGGTCGTCGCCGGAGGGCGGCTGTACTGGATTTACGACGCCTATACCTACAGCAGCAATTACCCTTACTCCAAACCGATCGCCGGTTTCAACTACATCCGCAACTCGGTGAAGGTGGTCATCGACGCTTACAACGGCGAAACGAAGTTTTACAAGTTCGGCAGGGATGCGGATCCGATGATCCGCGTGTACAGCAAAATCTTCCCCGACATGTTTCTCACCCAGGAGGAGCTTCCCGAGAAACTCCGCAACCATGTGCGCTATCCGCAGGATCTCTTCGACATTCAGTCGGAAATCTTCGCGACATACCACATGGTCGATCCGCAGGTGTTCTACAACAAGGAGGATCTCTGGAACATCGCCAACGAGAAGCTGCAGGACAATGTCGTCAAGATGGAAAGCTACTACGCCATCATGCGCCTGCCGGGGGAGGACGAAGCGGAGTTCATCCAGATGATTCCCTACACGCCGAACAAGCGTGAAAACATGATCGCCTGGCTCTGCGTGCGCAGTGACGGGGAGCATTACGGCAAGCGGCTGGTGTACAAATTCACCAAGCAGGAGCTGATCTACGGTCCGATGCAGATCTCCGGCCGCATCGACCAGAACCCCGAAATCTCGCAGCAGCTGACGCTGTGGAATCAGCAGGGCTCGAACGTGTACCGCGGCAACCTGCTCGTCATACCGATCAAGAAGGAAGTCATGTACGTGCAGCCGGTGTACCTGCAGGCGACATCGGGCAAGCTGCCCGAGCTGAAGCGCGTCATCGTGGCCTATCACAACCGTCTCGCGATGGAACCGACGCTGGAGCAGAGCCTGCGGCGCGTATTCCGCAGCCAGGCGCCGGAAGGAGAAACCGTCACCGAGGAGGCTCTGGAGGCGGAAACCGAAACGATCGCGCAGGAGCGCAGCACGAGCGACATCACCCGTTCGGCGATGGAGACCTATAACGCCGCCATCCGCGCGCAGCGTGACGGCGACTGGGCCCGCTACGGCGAAGAGATCGAAAAACTCCAGCGCGAGCTCGAAGAACTGATGGATCGCAGCAAATAATTTGTAACCCCGACCCAGGATCCCTCGCTGCCGTTCATCACGGACAAAGCACGGGGGTGCGCGTCGGCGGTGCAGTTACTGCTGCTCCGTCATCCTGAGCCTGAAGTCCGTCACCCTGAGCCTGAAGTCCGTCACCCTGAGCCTGAAGTCCGTCACCCTGAGCCTGAAGTCCGTCACCCTGAGCCTGTCGAGGGGTGACGGAATCAGCCGATGGGATTCCCGGGATACGAAATCCAGTCACTCCAGCTGCCGGGATAGAGGCGGGGTGTGCCGAGTGCGGCGCGCTCGGCCATGAGGATATTGACGCAGGCGGTCACACCTGACCCGCAGTGCATGATGCTGCGCTCGTCGACGGCCGTCAGCAGTTCCGCCGCGCGTCCGATCGGCACGAAGCGTCCGTCCTCCGCGACCAGATCCCTCCAGTGCACGTTGTACGCGCCGGGAATATGACCGGCTTTTTTGTCCAGCGGCTCCTCTTCCCCTGAATGCCGTTCCGGCGCGCGGCAGTCCATCAGCAGTTCATCTGCCGCGCGATCGCGCACTTCCTCCATCGACACGCGCATCCATTCCTGCGGATCCGGGATGAACCCGGCCGGCACCGGCACCGGCTGGGCGATGCTTGCCTCCCCGCCGGCATCCAGCCATGCGCGGTATCCTCCGTCGAGCACACGCACATTCTCATGTCCGCAGTAACGCAGCATCCACCAGGCGCGCGCCGTGAAGCAGCCGCCGTCGTCGTCATAGGCGACCACAGGCGTCACACCGCGCTCAATGCCGAGGCGTCCGAACAGCCGCGCCATATCCTCGAGCGAAGGCAGCGGATGTCGTCCGCCATGCTCCGTCACCGGCGCGCAGAGTTCGTCGTCCAGATGCACATACACCGCGTTCGGGATATGTCCCTCCCTGTACCGCTGCCGTCCGTCCCCCGGATTCTCGAGATCATACCGGCAGTCCAGAATGCGATACGGCATGGAATGGAATTGTTCTTTCAGCTCGGATGCTGTGATGATCGGGTTCATACAGATACTCTGTTGGACTGGGGATTGCTACTATATACTGCACAGAAGTGCAAAGTACAAAGTGCAGAGTCTCATCGCACCGACGCTTTGCGCTTTGCGCAAAGAAAAGGATACTTTGTCCCTTTTCCCCTCCATGCATGAAATTTTGCCCCGGATTTCCGCACATCCCGGGTAACATTTTTGTATCATAAAGCGTTAAGAAACTAGGAAGTGCGAGATGAACGGACCCCTTCTTTCAATGATGGATAGACTCAACACCCTTCCTTACTGAATAGGCTCAAGTAACGGCACCTCTCAACACAACGTCCCTCATCGAGCATTTCCCGTAAAAAGATCCCGGTCTCCCTCCTCTGGCCGGGATCTTTATTTGTTTCCCCGGCAGCCCGGCATCCCCGCATCGCGGCATCGCGGCATCCCCACCGTAGGGGCGAGATTCATCTCGCCCCGCATCCCCCATCCCGAAAACACGTGGATAATCATCCCTCAGCTTGCGAAAGCCGCACAAATCCGATACTTTTTTTCCGAAACCGCATGTGATAATGCGCGCGAATGCATCAGCGCGGAAATTTCAGCCACTCCCGACAGGCAGCATCATGTCACGGCTCCGTCTTCCGGCCGCTCTGGCCCTGTGTCTTTTCATTATCCCGGTCGCTGCAGACGCCCAGGAGATTCTCTGGGACAGTACCGGCGTCGCCGTCTGCACGGCGGACGGCTGGCAGCGCTCCCCGCGCATGGTCACCGACGGCAGCCGCGGGGCGATCATTGCGTGGGAGGATATCCGCGTGGGCTCGAATCCCGCAATCTACGCGGCGCGGATCAGCGCCGACGGAACCCTGCCGTGGCAGAGCGACGGCGTGGAGATCAGTACCCATCAGTCCGGCCAGCGCCTCGCGGGCATCGCCACGGACGACGCGGGCGGCGCGTACATCGCGTACTGGCATCGCGGCGGCGGCGACAGCGACCTGTACATGCAGCGCATCAGCGGCGACGGCACCCCGCGCTGGCAGCAGGGCGGCGTGGCGGTGTGTGACGCCGGGGGACGCCAGGAATGGGCCGAGCTCATCCCGGACGGCGCGGGCGGCGTCATCATCACATGGCATGACGGACGCGGGGACGACAACGACATTTACGCGCAGCGGCTGACGCCGGAGGGCACGGCGCTGTGGGATGCCGACGGCGCGCCGGTCAGCCGGGCGGACGGCGATCAGAATTACCCGCAGCTCGCATCGGACCGCAACGGCGGCGCCTACATCGTGTGGATGGACCGCCGCAGTGAGGACGACATCTACGCGCAGCACATCCGCGCGGACGGCAGCCTCGCCTGGCAGGAGGATTTTCCGCTCTGCGTGGAGCCAAACCGGCAGGTCGCCCCGAAAGTCATTCCCTACAAGGAAAACTCTGTCGCGTTTTTCTGGCAGGATTACCGCTACGGTCCCACCACCGCCTCGCTGTACCTGCAGGTCATCGACGAGAACGGCGATCGCCTCTACGCAGAGGATTACGAAGTGTCGCAGTCCGAGAACGCCCAGACCGGCATGTTCCTCACCGATGACGGTGAGCAGGGGGCGCTCGCGGTGTGGACGGACTTCCGCGCGGGCGCCGGGGAGGGCGACGTGTACATGCGCCGCATCCTCGCCGACGGCACCATCATCGGCGACTTCGGCAACGCGCTCTGCGACGCAGGCGACACGCAGGAGCGCGCGACGATGATTTCCGACCGGAACGGCGGCGGCCTCGCGATCTGGCAGGACCGCCGCAACGGCTTCGACTACGACATCTACATGAACCGGATCTCCGCGCAGGGTCAGACGACATATCCCGACTGGAACGGCCATACCGGCGTGCTGCTGCACAAACACGACAACAATCAGCTCGGCCCGCAGGTGATCGAAAGCGGACTCGGCTACGCGATCGTGTGCTGGTACGACGGACGCACGCTCGACGGACAGGCTGACATCTACGCGCAGCGCATCGCCTGGATGCCGAGCCTCGCATTTCCGGATTCCATTGACTTCGGCATCCGCAAGGTCGGTCAGACCGCACATGACACCGTCACCGTGCGCAACGAGGGCGCCGTGCCGCTGATTATCACCAACATCCGGCGCGCCAGCGATCCGGGCAACACGCATCCGCGGGATTTCACGCTGTACCCCACCTTCACGCTCCCAGACACACTCATGCCCGAGGAAGCGCTCGACATCGCGCTCTCCTTCACACCCGAGGGCACCGGTGATCGCATCTCCGAGCTGCGCATCAGCAGCGACGCACCGCAGGATCCCGTGATCATTCCATTGCATGGCCTGGGCACCAATCCCCGCCTCCGCACCAAAAACGTGCATCAGTTCAACGTCACCAAGGTCGGCGCCGTCAATGAGGAGACCGTCGAAGACATGCTGCGCAACACCGGCAGCGGACTGCTGCTGATCACGGATATCAATATCAGCGGCCGCGACAGTGCGAATTTCAGTCTCGGCGACAACGGCGTCTTCCCCCTGCGCATCGACGAGGACGCGTACTTCCCGTTGAAAGTGCGATTCGCGCCTGACCGGACTGGTCCCTTCGAAGCCAGCATGATCGTCGCCAGCAACGACGGCCGGGAGCCCGAATCCGTGCGCCTCTCCGGCTTCGGCGCCATGCCCTCGCTGATCACCATTCCGGTCGGACTGCATTTCGACACCACCATGACCACGCGCACCGCCGAGGCGGAGGTGCGCATCCGCAACACCTCGGGCGTGCAGCTCGTGGTCACGGGCATCGCCCTCGCCGGCACGGATGCCGATCAGTTCACCCTCGACGCCGCGCTCCCCATGCAGATCCCGGGCGAGGGACGCGCGCCGTTCACCGTGCGCTTCACTCCCACCGGCATCGGCTTCAAGCGCGCCGAGATCGTGCTCACCTCCGACGCCCCGACCTCTCCCGACACCATGGTCGTCGACGGTGCCGCCATCCTCCTCGATACCGACAGCCCTCCCGCCGCCGCGGATTTCTCCGTTGACGCGCTGTATCCCCAGCCACTGCGCACCGGACAGCCGCTGCATCTGCGTCTCGGGCTGCCGGCCACAGGACGGAGCATTCGCGTTCGGATCTTCGATATGCTGGGACGTCTCCGGGGCACGCTTTTCGATGACCGCCTTTCGGCGGGATATCATGCCTTGCGTCTTCCCGCGCAGCGCCTCGGTCTCACGCCCGGGATGTATACCCTCCAGGTGCACGACGGCATGCGCAGCGCCGCGCGCACGCTGATTGTCATGGATTGATATTTTAGATCAGATTATTCCGGCTCGTCCGCCAGCAATACCGCGATAATATCACGTCCATACAGTTTTCCCCGCAACTCCTGAATGACGTTCTGATACGGTTTCCCTGTATCCCCCTGTGTGCGCTGCGCTTCCGCGGCATGCAGCTTCTCCAGTATCTCCAGTCTGTGCTGAAGCCGCCGGAAATGTGCAATGGACATGACAACCATGTTTCCTTCCCCGTTTTTTGTGATGAATATCGGTTCGTCCGCCTCGTGCGCCATGGCGGATATTTCATGCGACTTGTTTCGCAGATCGGATATCGGTCGTATCAGTGGCACAATGTATTATCATGTTTATGATAGAATTATGATACAACATACGACGCTTCTTACCTTTTGTCAACCATGAAATGTGACACCAAACTGAAATATGAGATACGACCGCGTCCAGTCCCCGTTATCGCTCAGTCCCCGGTATCGCTCAGTCCATGCCGTGTCCCTCAGCGTTTCCAGTAAAACCCCCGGTCGCCGCGGTCGCGGCGGAAGCGGGCGAGGGCGTCGAAATCCGGCTCGACGATAAGCATGCCGCTGTCGGGAACGGGAGTATAAAACGTATCGGGATCGGTGTGCGTTGTGTCGGCGAAGCCGCCGACGCCGCTGGTCATCAGACTCGGGAGGGATGAGGCGTCCGCCCAGTCGCTGATGCCGGTGAACACGCCGAATTCATAGGCGCGGCTGATGGCGAGATGCCGCCAGAGGCGGCGGGAGTAGTCCGGCGTCGGCTTGCGCGTGACCGACAGCGCCGGCACGAGTACGAGTTCCGGCAGCCGGTGGGCCTGCATGAACAGGTCGCTGAACCAGAAATCCGCGCAGACCAGCACCAGCACGTTCACATCGCCGATGCGGAATTCGCCGAGCCGTTCGCCCGGCTGCACGCGTTCGCGTTCGTCGGCATAGGGACGCAGCTTGTCGTACCAGCCCAGCACCGCGCCGTCCGGCGCAAACACCGCGCCGGTATTCCGTTTCACATCCCCGGTGATCTCGTGAAAGGAGCCACCGATCACATGGCAACCGCATGCGCGCGCCAGCGGCTGCATGACCGCGAGATACTCCTCCTGTGTCTGCATGAAAAACGCGTGTTCCGGAAGCACCAGGATATCGTCGTGCCGGCAGCCCTCCGGCACCTGTGCCGCCAGCGTCTGTGTCGCCTCCATCGAGCGGTCGTTGTCGAAAGCGGTCAGGGTGGGTTGGGTGAGGATGATGCGCATGCTGCGATGCCTTTCTCTGCGTTGTTTTCATTGCCGTAACTGATAAACAAATGTGCAAAATGCAAAGCGCAATATCCTATCGAACGTCATCCCGAGATCACAGAGGACGCAGATTGTCATTGCACCCAGCGAATGACATCAGTCCCGCAGGATATCGCGAGACAGACAGTAGCGCCGAGCCATCGGCTCGGCGTTCCAGCCGAAAGCACATTCTCAGCCGGATTCGCACAGATGTCATTGATAGTGGGACGCCCTGAGCCTGGAGAAGGGCGACCTACTCGGGATGACGGACTTGCTGGATCTTTGCGCTTTGCACTTTGCACTTTGCACTTTGCGCTCAGCCACCGACGACCGTCACCACAATCCGCCGCGTGCCGCCGTGATCGCGATGTTCGCCGAGATACACCCCCTGCCAGGTGCCGAGGCGGAATCGTCCGTCGGTGACGGGCACGAGCACGCCGCTTCCGAGCAGCGACGCTTTCAGATGCGCAGGCATGTCGTCCGCGCCCTCGAGCGTGTGCTGATAGTACGGCGCGTTCTCCTGGACGTTGTGATTGAACCAGCTCTCGAAATCCGCACGCACCGTGGGATCGGCATTTTCGTTCAGCGTCAGCGATGCGGAGGTGTGGAGGATGTGAATATGCGCGAGTCCGGCACGGACATTCCTCAGCTCCGGCAGCTGATCGACGATTTCGTCAGTGACGAGATGAAAACCCCGCGGCCGGGCGCGCAGCGTGATTTCCTTCTGGAGAATGTTCATCCGTATGCCTCCTTCCGATGCGCAATTTTCACCACGATGATAATCAGCTGGACATCGGTGATTTCATAGAGAATTCTGTACCGGCCTTTGCGCAGACGCCAGCGCTCCTGATCGGTCAGTTTCTGCGCCTGCGGCGGACGCGGCTCCACCCGCAATCCTTCGATCGCGCGCATGATCAGCGCGACATCGCGTCCGGGGAACCTGCGAAGATCTTTCAGCGCGGAGCGCCGGAAGACAATGTCATAATTTGCCATGTTTCTTCAGATCCCTGAGCACGGCCTCGTAGCTGAGCACCGGTTCCGTCGCGCGCTGTTCGAACGCCTGCAGATCCTCTTCATCCTCGTTCAGCGCCTGCCGCACGGCCTCGTTGATCAGCTCCGAGACGCTGCGCTCAGTTTCCAGCGCCTTGATGCGCAGCGCCCTGTGCAGATCGGGATCGAGATAGATGGTCGTTCGTTTGTTCATTGGTCGCCCTGATTGTTCCAGGTGACATTATAACGTTGTGATGTTGTAATGTCAACTGATTCTGGCGGATTACACGGAGAATGTGTATCACCGATTTTCACCGATGCATTCACGGATTAGCACGGATTGCTTTTTCAAACAGCCCACTCCGTGAAAATCAGTGTGCACTCAGTGCAAATCCGTGATACATATTCTCCGTGTAATCCCCCCAATCCGATTCATTTTTTTATCCCGCCCCGGAGTCGTAATTTGGGAGTCCGCGGTACGCTGCACGGGCCGCGCACGGGGAATCGACATATCACAGGGACCAGCAAACAGTGATTGCACATCTATCCCGATAACCGTTTTGCAGGAGTATTCATGTCCAACGCATATTTCAAGGTGCCCTCGCCGGTTAACGAACCGATCAAGGCCTATGCACCGGGCAGTCCCGAAAAGAAAGAACTGAAGGCGAAGATCGCCGAACTGAAGGCCAGTGAGATCGAGGTGCCGCTGATCATCGGCGGCGAGGAAGTGCGCACGGGCGACACCGCCACGATGACCATTCCGCACGAGCACGGCCACACGCTCGGCATGTTCCATCGCGCGGGCGAGAAAGAAGTGGAAATGGCCGTCGAGGCCGCGCTCGAGGCGCGCAAGACCTGGGCGGACATGCCCTGGGAACAGCGCGTCGCGATTTTCCTGAAGGCCGCGGATCTGCTGGCCGGACCCTGGCGCGCCACGCTCAACGCCGCGACCATGCTCGGCCAGTCGAAAACCGCGTTTCAATCCGAGATCGACGCGGCCTGTGAGCTGATCGACTTCTGGCGCTTCAATTCCCACTACATGGCCGAGCTGATGAAGGACCAGCCCTTCTCGCCGGCGGGCATGTGGAACCGCGTCGAATACCGTGCGCTCGAAGGATTCATCTTCGCGGTGACGCCCTTCAACTTCACCTCCATCGCGGGCAACCTGCCGACCTCCCCGGCCATCGTCGGCGGCGTGTCGCTGTGGAAGCCAGCATCCAGCGCCGTGTATTCCGCGTATTTCCTGATGAAGCTGCTCGAAGAGGCCGGACTCCCGAAGGGCGTGATCAACTTCATCCCCGGCTCCGGCAGCAAGGTCGGCAATCCCGTCCTGGCCAATCCCAATCTCGCGGGCATTCACTTCACCGGCTCGACGGCCACGTTCCAGAACATGTGGAAAACCGTGGGCGACAACATTGCGAAGTACAAGTACTATCCCCGCATCGTGGGCGAGACCGGCGGAAAGGATTTCATCTTCGCGCATCCCAGCGCCGACGTCGACGCGCTGGTCGTGGCCGCCATCCGCGGCGCCTTCGAGTATCAGGGACAGAAATGCTCCGCCGCCTCGCGGATGTACGTCCCGAAATCCATCTGGGAGGAGTTCCGCGGCAAGTACGTCGCCGAGGTCGAAAAGATGAAGATGGGCGACCCGATCGACTTCACGAATTTCATGAGCGCCGTCATCGACAAGGCCGCGTTCACCAGCATCACCGCCTACATCGACTACGCGAAAAACGCTGGCGATGCGGAGATCATCACCGGCGGAAACTACGACGAAAGCAAGGGCTGGTTCATCGAACCGACCACCATCGTGACCACCGATCCGAAATTCAAGAGCATGCAGGAGGAGATCTTCGGTCCCGTGCTGACGATCCATGTCTATGAGGATGCGAAATTCGAGGAGACCCTCGACCTCTGCGACACGACCTCCCCGTACGCACTGACCGGCGCGATTTTCGCGCAGGACCGACATGCGCTGGCGAAAATGTCGGACCGCCTCCGCAACGCCGCGGGCAACTTTTACATCAACGACAAGCCCACCGCGGCCGTGGTTGGACAGCAGCCCTTCGGCGGTGCCCGCGCATCCGGCACCAACGACAAGGCCGGCAGCGCCATGAACCTGCTGCGCTGGATGAGCGTCCGCACCCTGAAGGAAACCTTCGTGCCGCCCAAAGACTGGCGCTATCCCTTCATGGGCGCGGAATAAGCGTCCGCAGCGATGTCACCGGGTGGTGACATCCAAAATGGCCTGAAATCGGCAATGTCACCGGGTGGTGACATGGAGGATTGCAGATTTCAGTTTGTAGATTTCAGATTCTGTAGCGTAGAAAATGGCAGGATCGGCCGCGCGCCGGTCCTGCCGTTTCTGTATTGCGGTAACCACACCCGTCAGGGTGTGGGTGGGGGGGGACACCGGCGCCATCCCCACGCTCACGCGTGGGGCTACGGCACGCCATTCACGGGATGCGGTAACCAGACCCGTCAGGGTGTGGGTGGGGGGGACACCGCCGCCATCCCCACGCTCACGCGTGGGGCTACGGCACGCCATTCACGGAATGCGGTAACCACACCCGTCAGGGTGTGGG
>CAJXVM010000014.1 GCA_913061095.1 uncultured Ignavibacteria bacterium | reverse complement strand
ACGCGTGCGTCCACCATCAACACCCTGACGGGTGCGGCTAGCGCCATCCGTCGGTGGCATGCGGTAACCACACGCGTCAGCGTGTGGTCCGACGCGTGCGTCCACCATCAACACCCTGACGGGTGCGGCTAGCGCCATCCGTCGGTGGCATGCGGTAACCACACGCGTGAGCGTGTGGTCCGACGCGTGCGTCCCCCATCAACACCCTGACGGGTGCGGCTAGCGCATCCCGCTGGGTCCACGCTTTCCCCCCTGCGAATTTCCCGCGAATTTCCTTATTTTAACATGATTTAGCTTGTCCGAATTGCGAAGGCGCGCGATTTGCTTCATTTCCTCAACAGTGTCGCTGAAGTTCTGCTGCCCGTCGGCTACGTGCTGGTGACGTTCATGTATGCGATGGACTTCCAGAAATGCGAGGCGATTTCGGGGAAGTGGAAGACGCGCGGACTGCTGGCGACGGTCATCCTGCATTTCCTTTATATCGGGATGCACACGGCCGAGTACGGCCGCTGCATGGTGACCACGCCCTTCGAAATCATGTCGCTGATCGCCTTCACGCTGGCGGTGACGTACACGATTCTCGAACTGCGCACCGGGGAGCGCGGCACGGGGGTGTTCATTCTCTCGCTGGCCATGGTGCTCGAACTGATTTCCGCCGTGGTGATGAAAATGCCGTCCTCGGGCGACCCCAATCCCGTGCTCAGCAACATGGGCGTGGGTTTCCATGTATCCTTTGCCGTCTTCGGCTACGCCGGCTTCGCGCTCGGCGCCATGCACGGCGTGATGTACCTGCTGATGTACCGCGAACTCAAGCGCGGCGGCTTCGGGTCGCTGTACCGCAATCTGCCGAGCCTCGAAACGCTCGAGCGCATGACCGTGCTTTCGTCATTGGTGGGATTCCTGTTTCTCACCGTGTCGATGGCCATCGGCATTTTCTCGCTGCCGCTCGTGTATGATAATTTCTCGTATCACGATCCGAAGCTGATCGCGACGGGAATTTCCTGGCTGATTTATGCCGCGATGATGGTGGCGCGCTACGGCATGCACATGGACGGCAAGAGCATCGTGCGCCTGGCCATCGGCGGTTTTGCCTTCGCCATCGTGTCGATGACCATCGTCAACGGCTTCCTCAGTGATTTTCACCGCTTCATGTAGAAAGGCTTTCGTGCGCTACCCGTGTGACATCGTGATGAAGGAGAAAGGAATCGGCACATGATTTTCGCTATCGGCGTCAATCATCATACCGCCCCGGTGACCATCCGGGAGTGCCTGCATCTTTCGGATGACGAGATCGCCGAATTCCTGCGCGTGAATACCGGACGCCTGTTCCGCGAGGCCAGCATCGTATCCACCTGCAACCGCACGGAACTCTACGCCCTCCCGGCTCATGACGAGATCGGCGGCGAGGATCTGATCGCCGCGCTGCGCCGCCTGCGTCCCGAAGAGGAGCTGCGCGACGAGCATTTCTTCCGCCTCTTCCACTGCGGCGCCGTCACGCATCTGCACAAGGTGGCCGCAGCGGTGGATTCGCAGATTCTCGGCGACATGCAGATCCTCAACCAGGTGAAGCATTCCTACGAACTGGCGATCGACGCAGGCAGCGCGGGCAACGTGTTCAGCCACCTGTTCATGGGTGCCCTGCACACCGGCAAGCGCGTGCGCAGCGAAACGGCCATCGGCATCGGCGCGGTGTCGATCAGCTTCGCGGCGGTGGAGCTGGCGACGAAAATCTTCTCCGACCTGCACCGCAAGAACGTGCTCATCGTGGGCAGCGGAGAGACCAGCGCGCTCGCTGCGCGGCATCTGCTCTCGAAGGGAGCCGAGCACCTGAGCATCACCAACCGCACCTACGAGAACGCCGTCGCGCTCGCCGACGAACTGCATGCGCGCGTGGTGCGCTTCGAGAGCTTCCCCGACGTGCTGCAGGAGTATGACATCGTCGTCTCGGCAACCGCGGCGACGGAACCGGTGATCACCTACGACATGGTGAAAGCCGCCATGAAGCGCCGGCAGAACCGTCCCCTGCTTATGCTCGACCTCGCCGTGCCGCGCGACATCGATCCGCGCATCAACGACCTGAACAGCGTGTTCCTCAAGGATCTGGATTCCATCCAGAGCATCATCGATCAGAACCTTGCACAGCGCCAGCAGGAGATCCCGCGCGCCGAGGCCATCATCACCGAGGAGGTGGTGAATTTCTTTCTCTGGTACAACACGCTCGAAGCCGCGCCGACCATCGCGCAGCTGCGCGAGAAGTTCGAGCAGGTGCGCGCGGCGGAAATGGAGCGCTTCCGCAACAAGCTCGATCCCGACTCGCACGACACCGTGGAGATGCTCACGCGCCGCATCATCAACAAGCTGCTGCATCCGACCATGGTCGGCATCAAGAAACCCGCGCATGACATCTCCGAGCTCAGCAGCCGCATCCAGCTCGTGCGCGACCTCTTCGACCTGAGCGAAGAGGAAATCAACGACTCCAACACATCGAATTCCGGCTCATGACTCACAAGCTCATCATCGGCACGCGCGACAGTCCCCTCGCCCTCTGGCAGGCCGAGTTCGTGCGCGACCGCCTGCAGAAACGTTTCCGCTCGCTCACCGTCGAACTCGCCCTGATCAAGACCAAGGGCGACAAAATCCTCGACCAGGCGCTTTCGAAAATCGGCGACAAGGGACTGTTCACCAAGGAAATCGAAAACGCGCTGATCGACCGGCGCGTGGATATCGCCGTGCACAGTCTGAAAGACCTCCCGACAAACACGCCGGAGGGACTGCGCATCGCCGCGATCACGACGCGCGAGAAGGTGAACGACGTGCTGATATCCACGAAGTGGAAATCCCTCGCGGACCTGCCCGAGGGCGCGGTGATCGCCACCGGCAGCCTGCGTCGCACCGCGCAGCTGAAGCACCTGCGGCCGGATTTCGAGATCGTGGACATCCGCGGGAATCTGAACACGCGCATGAAGAAGTACGACGCCTCGAACTGGGACGGCATGATGCTCGCCTACGCCGGCGTGAAACGCCTGAAGTGGGAGCATCGCATCGCGCAGGTGATCCCGACCGACCTGATCCTGCCCGCGGTGGGACAGGGATCGCTGGGAATCGAGATCCGCGAGGACGACGATGTGACGGCGCGCTACATCCGCGCGCTGCATCACGAGGAAACCGCCGCCGCCGCGACGGCCGAGCGCGCCCTGCTGCACGAGCTGGAGGGCGGATGCCAGATTCCCATCGGCGCCTGGGCACGGCGCATTGACGGACGCCTGACGCTCGACGCCATGGTGGCCTCGGTGGACGGCACGGTGCGTCTCGACGCGCGCGCGTCCACACAGGATCTTTCACGGGCCGCCTCGATGGGCCGCCGTCTCGCGCGCAAACTCATCGCCAACGGCGCGCGGGAAATCCTCGATGAAATTCGCAACGAGCAGGCGAAGTGAGCTCGGTCGCCACCCATACCGTTCTCTACACGCGTCCCGAGCCGACACCCGTCTTCGAGCGCATGCTGCGCGAGAGCGGATGCGCGGTGCATCGCGTGCCGCTGATCCGCATCGCGGCGCCGGAGACCTGGGACGCTCTCGACGCGGCGCTGGCGCGGCTCGAACGCTATGCCGGCGTGCTGCTCACGAGCAGGCAGTCCGTACGCTGGTTCCTGCGCGGCGTGGATGCCCGCAGCATCGACCGCACTGCGCTGCCCCCGCTGCACGCGGTGGGCGAGAAGACTGCCGCGGAGGCCGAAGCGCTCGGACTCGCGGTGCGGGACCTACCCTCCGCCTCCTACGGTGCCACACTCGCCGCCGAGCTGCCGGATGTCGAGGGGAAGCTGTTTTTGCAGCCCTGTTCCGATATCGCGCGCTCGGAAATCGTGGATACCATGCGCCAGCGCGGCGGGGATGTCGACCAGGTGGTCGTCTACCGTACGCTCCCCGCATCGGACGAAGCGCTGCGCGAGCTGCAGGAGCTCGACCGCACGGGCTTCGACGCCGTGGCGTTTTTTTCTCCCTCGGCCGTGCGGCAGTTCGCCGCGGCGCTCGAGGGATGGCAGCAGAACGATACCGCCGTCGCCGTCATCGGCGACACCACCGCCGACGCAGCGCGCGAGCACGGCCTGCGCGTTGACGTCATCGCCCGCGAGCAGACCGCGGAGTCGCTGGCTAAGGAAATTACGGACTATCTCAAAGGCAACGGTGAGCGGGCAGCCAGGTAGTGCAAAGAGCAGAGTGCAAAGTGCAAAGGTCGCTTTCAGTGTGACATGCTTCCAAAAACCTCTCAGTGATTCGATACCGACTTTGCACTCTGCACTCTGCACTTTGCGCTTTGCACTTTGCGCTTTGCGCTTTGAACTTGTGCCAATAGATAACGACAACAATTCATTTAATCACCGATAGTATTTCGAGATGACGACACTGCAAAACGATCTTCTTCTCCGCGCCGCGCGGCGCGAACCGACCGAACGGACGCCCGTCTGGATGATGCGGCAGGCCGGACGCTATCTGCCCGAGTACCGGGCAGTACGCGCGAAGGCCGATTTCCTTACGCTCTGCCGCACACCTGAGCTGGCGGCGGAGGTCACGATTCAGCCGGTGGACATCGTCGGCGTGGATGCCGCGATCATCTTCTCAGACATCCTCGTCGTGCCCGAGGCCATGGGGATGACACTGGTTGTCGAAGAAGGCAAGGGCGGTCCGCAGTTCCCCACGCCCCTGCGCTCGCTCGACGCGGTGACCAAGCTCGACGCCGACGGCGCCGCCGACCGCCTGCAGTACGTCTACGACGCACTGTCCACCACGAAAAAAGGTCTCGACGGACGCGTGCCGCTGATCGGGTTCGCGGGCGCGCCGTGGACGCTGGCATCCTACGCGGTGGAGGGACGCGGCTCGAAGAATTTCGAGACGATCAAGCGCCTCATGTACGACGAGCCCGACGTGCTGCACACCCTGCTGGCGAAGCTCACCAAGGTGCTCGGCGAGTACCTCGTGCGGCAGACACAGGCGGGCGCCGACATCGTGCAGATCTTCGACACCTGGGCGTCGATCATGAGCAAGGACAGCTTCCTCGAGTTCTCCCTGCCCTACATCATGCAGATCGTCGAGCATGTCAAATCCCACACCAATGTGCCCGTCATCGTCTTCGCCAAGGGCGCGAACTCCTCGCTGCAGGAGCTGGCCGACTGCGGCGCGGATGTGGTCGGACTCGACTGGACGGTGGATATCGGCGAAGTGCGCGATATCATCGGCGACCGCGTGGCGCTGCAGGGCAACCTCGATCCCGTCGCGCTGTACAGCGCACCGGAGAACATCCGCGCGGAAGTGCGCAACATCCTGACCTGGTTCGGCAACCATCCGGGTCACATTTTCAATCTCGGACACGGCATCCTGCCGACGGTGCCGCCCGAGCACGCGCGCGTGATGATCGACGCGGTCAAAGAGATATCCCGCGAAATCCGCGCCGAGAAGAATGACTGAGACGAACCGCCAGCGCACGAAGCGTCGCGGAGAGCGGCGGACGGACATCCCCCTGAACAGATTGCATCACCGAGGCAGAAAAGGACACGCATGAGCAAGGCCGTACACCAGTTCGACAGCATCGACACCGATCTTCTGAAGAAGTACTCGCGTCCGGGACCGCGCTACACCAGCTATCCCACCGCGCCGGTGTTTTCTCCGGAGTTCACCGCCGACGACTACCTGGCCGAGGTCCGGCGCACCAACAACCCGGATGACGCGCCGCCGCTGTCGCTGTATTTTCACATCCCGTTCTGCGACACGCTGTGCTATTTCTGCGGCTGCAACATGATGGTCACGCGCGACCGCGGGAAGATCAACAATTACGTGCAGTATGTGAAGCGCGAGATGGACATGATGCGTCCGCTGATCCGCGATGACCGCGAGACGGTGCAGATCGCCTGGGGCGGCGGCACGCCGACGTACCTTGATCCCGACGAAATCCGCGACCTGGCCGGACACACGCAGAAGCTGTTTCCCTTTGCCGAAAACATCGAGGCGGGCGTGGAGATCGATCCCCGCGAAATGACGCGCGACCACCTGGTGGCACTCAAGGAGGGTGGCTTCAACCGCGTGTCGATGGGCGTGCAGGATTTCAATCCCGCAGTGCAGCAGGCGGTCAACCGCATCCAGCCCGAGGACATGACGCGCGAGGTGCTGGACTGGGCGCGCGACCTGGGATTCGAATCCATCAATCTCGACCTGATCTACGGCCTCCCGCATCAGACCGTGGAGAGTTTCGAACACACGCTCGAGCGCATCATCGACATCGATCCCGACCGCATCGCGGTGTTCAATTACGCACATGTGCCGTGGCTGAAAAAGCACATGGCGCTGATCAAGGGCGAGGATCTGCCGTCACCCGAGGAGAAGCTGCGCATCACGGTACGCACGATCGAGATGCTCAACGCGGCGGGCTACCGTTACGTCGGGATGGATCATTTCGCGAAGCCCGACAACGAGCTGGCGGTGGCGCAGGCGAACCGCACACTGTACCGGAATTTCCAGGGCTACACGACGCATGCCGGCGCGGATCTCTACGGCTTCGGGATCACGAGCATCGGGCAGTTCGACCGCATGTACGCGCAGAACCTGAAGACGCTGCCCGAGTATTACGAGGCGATCGACGCCGGTCGTCCCGCCACGCATGTGGGATATCTGCTCTCGCGTGACGACCTGATCCGCCGCGACGTGATCATGACACTGATGTGCGACTTTGAGCTCGACAAGCGCGCGATGGAGAAGAAGTGGGATATCACGTTTGACGAGTATTTCGCCGACGCCTATGCGCGGCTGCAGGAGCTTGTGGACGACGGCATCGTGCGCATCGACGACGACTGGATCCGCACGAGCGACATGGGCGTGCTGGTGATCCGAAACGTCGCCATGGCCTTCGACGCCTACCTGCCGACGCAGATGGAGAAGCCGATTTTCAGTAAAACGGTCTGAACTGATGCGCACGGAAGCGATAGACGACCTCGGAGTCATACTGCTGAACATGGGCGGACCGACGTCGCTGGAGTCGGTGCGGCCGTTTCTGGAGAATCTGTTTCTCGACCGGGAGATCATTTCGTTTGGTCCCGTAGAGTTTGCGCGCAAGCCGCTGGCGCGCTTCATCGCGAAGAAGCGGGCGGAAACCGTCAAGGAAAATTACGCGATGATCGGCGGGAAGTCGCCAATTGCGGAGCTGTCGCGCGAACAGGCGGATGCGCTGCAGCAGCGTCTACGCGACCACTACGGCGACGGCGTGCGCGTCCGGGTGGAGGTCGGCTTCAGTTACTGGCATCCCTTCATCCGCGAAGCGATGGAGGCGCTGGAGAAGGACGGCTACACCAACGTGTTTCTCATGCCGCTGTATCCGCACTATTCGAAAACCACGACGGGCTCGTGTTTCAAAACCTGGCGGGATCTGCATCGCGCGCGCGGCAATCACCTCTTCAAAGTACAGAGCGTGAAGGCCTATCCCGCGGAGGATGCGTTCATCGACGCGATCAACGCGCGCATCGACGAGGGACTTCAGCGCTTTCCCGCGGACCGGCGCGCGCAGGTGACGCTGCAGTTCAGCGCGCACGGCACACCGGTGAGCCTGGTGAAAGAGGGCGATCCGTATTCGCATCAGATCCGTGACACTATGGAGGAGGTGATGCGCCGTCGGGGGAACGATCTTCCGTATCACCTGAGTTTTCAGAGCAAGGTCGGTCCGGCCAAATGGCTGGAGCCCGACACGGTAGACAAGGCGAAGGAGCTGGCCGCAGCGGGTGTGCGCGATCTGCTGGTGATTCCCATCGCCTTCGTGACCGAGCACATCGAGACGCTGCACGAGCTGGGCATCGAACTCCGCGAGGATGCGGAGGCGGCAGGCATCGAGCATTTTCACGTCATGCCCGCGCTCAACGCGCATCCGCTGTACATCGATGCACTCGCACAGCAGATCGTGCGGCGGTATGAGGGCCGGATGAACCTCACAAGCCGTCACCCCGAGTAGACCCGTGCGGTCTCGCGAAGCGGGACGCAACGGGTCGTATCGAGGGGCGGTTGAAAACCGAATGACGGATTTCCTGCCCTGATTTCCTGACCCATGACGAGGCCGGACATCATCAGCCATCCCGACGACGTGGCAGAATCCGGACGGCAGTGAATCCGTCCTCCAAATGGAAGCCAACGGCCAACAGCCAACGGCCTCTTACAAACATCGACGCACATTCGAAACGCAGGTATCAGAAAAATCACACATGCCACACAACCACTACGACACCATCATTATCGGGGCGGGGATCAGCGGACTGACCTGCGCGTACCGCCTGCAGGAGGCGGGGCAGCGCGTGCTGCTCCTGGAAAAGGCGCCGCGTTTCGGCGGCGCGATCCGCAGCGCGCGGGAAGACGAATGGCTGATCGAAGCCGGTCCGAACAGCACGCTCGAGACGACGCCGCTCCTCACCGAACTCATCCGCGACGCGGGTGTGGAGGACCAGAAACTCTATGCGTCCGACGCGAGCAAAAACCGCTACATCCTCAAACACGGGAAGTTGACCGCGCTGCCCATGTCGCCGCCGGCGTTTTTCAAGACGGGCCTTTTCACCTGGGGCACCAAGCTGGGACTCTTCGGCGAGCCGTTCAAAAAGCCGTCGCCGCCGGATGCGCAGGAGTCCGTCGCGGACTTCGTACGCCGCCGGCTGGGGCAGGAGTTTCTCGATTACGCAATCAATCCCTTCGTGGCGGGCGTGTACGCCGGCGATCCCGAGCTGCTGAGCGTGCGCGCGGCGTTTCCAAAGCTGTATGAGCTGGAGCAGACGTATGGCGGACTGATCAAGGGACAGATCAAGGGCGCGCGTGAGCGGAAAAAGCGCGGGGAGGAGAGCAAACAATCCGCCCGGATGTTCTCCTTCCTTGACGGCATGCAGACACTGACCGATGCGCTTGCAAACGCGATCCCCGACAAAATCCACAGCGCCGAGGTGCGGGCGATCCGCATCGGTGAAACCGAAGGAAACGACTCTCGCTTCACTGTCACGGTCGCGCATGACGGCGAGGAGAAGGAATTCGCGGCGCGGGATCTGATTATTGCGACACCGGCGGGTCCGGCAGCCGAGCTGTCGCGGGCGTTCGCCCCGAAGCTGTCCGCCGAGCTCGAGGAGATTCCCTATCCCCCGGTGGCCGAGGTGATCACGGGATACACGCCGACTGCGGACATGCATCCGCTGGACGGATTCGGCTTTCTCATCCCGAAGGTCGAGAAGCGGCGCATCCTGGGGACAATCTTTTCGAGCACGATTTTCCGGAAGCGCGCACCGGAGGGCAAGGTGCATCTGACGACATTCATCGGCGGGATGCGGCAGCCGGAGGAGGCGCTGCGTCCGGACCAGGAAATCGTGCAGACCGCGCTCGACGAGCAGCGCGCACTGCTGGGCACGCCGGAGCAGCCCGATTTCGTCTACGTGACGGCCTGGAAGCATGCCATTCCGCAGTACGTGCGCGGGCATCTCGAGCGCATGGCGACGGTCGAGGAGGTGGAGCAGGCGCATCCCGGACTGCATTACTGTGCGAATTACCGCGGCGGGATTTCGGTGGGGGATTGCGTGAAGTCCGCGCATGCGGTGGTGGACCGGGTCATGGCCTCCCGATAATTTCGTTCAGACCGTCCACCACCCGTTCGAGTGCCTCCGGTTCGAGATGGCCGATACGGCGGCCGATGCGTTCAACAGTCAGCGTCCGGATCTGACTTATCTTGATCCATGACTGCCTGGGGAGTGTGACATCTTCGACCGGCAGTGTCAGAGGGAAACCGGCACGTGGTTCCCGACTCGTGATCGCGACTGCGATGACGGTCCCTGAGCGCGCATTAAATACGTCCTGGCTCAATATCAGTACAGGGCGCTGTCCGGACTGTTCCTTTCCGCGAACGGGATTGAGATCCGCCCAGCGAATATCCCCTCTCAGTATTCGGGCCATTCCTCACTCTCTCCCTGCATACCTTCCTCTGCAAACGCTTTCTCATCGTCCGGATCGAGCTTGGCGCATTCGCGTGCGAGACGGCTGCGATCCATGCGCTCGAGCTTTTCGTTTATCGCATCCTCAATCGCCTGACTGCGACTGGGAAATGTGCCCCGCGCCACGATCTCATCAAGACGGGCAAGCAGGCCGGGCCGCACAGCAATTGCAATTTTGATTTTTGCCATATGAACCTCGGTATGAATATTATTCATACCGCATGGAACATGCAAGGAAGAAAGTGAGGTCTGGTGAAATCATTGTTCCGCACTTTCCCATTTCCTCGATGAACCGTATGTTACGATCAGCAGAGCTTCCATCACCCGCATACGGACATTGCCATGCAGACAGGCGAATCCCTTTACACCCCCTATACACAGTTCATCCGCACACGGCGCACGCGCATGACCGAAGGACTGCGGTCGATGGTACGCGAGACCGCGCTGACACCGAAGGATTTCATCTACCCGCTGTTCGTCGTGCCCGGCAAGGGCGTGCGCAAGGAGGTGAAATCCATGCCGGGCGTCTTCCAGCTTTCCGTTGACGAAACGGTGAAGGAATGCCGACAGGTGTACAAGCTCGGCATCCCGGCGGTCATTCTCTTCGGCATCCCCGAGCACAAGGACGAGGTCGGTTCCGAGGCATGGGATCCCGACGGCGGTGTGCAGCAGGCCATCCGCAAAATCAAAAAAGCCGTGCCCGAGTTGGTCGTGACCACCGATGTGTGCATGTGCGAATACACCTCGCACGGACATTGCGGCATCGTGCGCGGCGAGGAAATCCTCAACGATCCCACCCTTGAGCTGCTGGCGCGCGAGGCGCTGTCACATGCCGAGGCGGGCGCGGACATGGTGGCGCCGTCGGACATGATGGACGGACGCGTCGCGGTGATCCGCGACACGCTCGACGACAACGGCTTCCAGAATCTTCCCATCATGTCGTACGCGGCCAAATACGCATCGGGCTTCTACGGTCCCTTCCGTGACGCTGCGGAGTCGGCGCCGAGCTTCGGCGACCGCCGCTCGCATCAGATGGATCCGGCCAATGCCGAGGAAGCCGTGCGCGAGGTGGCCATCGACATCGAAGAGGGCGCGGATATCGTGATGGTAAAACCGGCGGGACCGTATCTCGATATCATCCGCCGGGTGAAGGACGAATTCGGCATGCCCACGGCTGCCTATCAGGTCAGCGGCGAGTACGCCATGATCAAGGCGGGAGCGGAAAAGGGCTGGATCGATCATGACCGCGTCATGATGGAGTCGCTGCTGAGCATCAAGCGCGCGGGCGCCGACATGATGCTGACGTATTTCGCGAAGGAGGCTGCAACGCTGCTGAAATAGGAATCACCGGAGGAGAGCATGACACAGCAACTGCCGAAACTGACACCGGAAGAGGTTCGCGTGCTCGGCTGTCTCATCGAGAAAAGCCAGGCCACGCCGGAGTACTATCCCATGACGCTCAATGCGCTCATGAATGCATGCAACCAGAAAACCGGGCGCGATCCGGTGGTCGATTATGACGAAGCGACCGTTGAGGACGCACTGACCGATCTTCGCAGCAAGGGGCTCGTGGCCTTCGCCTCGGGCAGCGGCCGCGCGCTCAAGTACCTGCACCGCGCCGGACAAAACGGGCTGGGGCTGTCCCCTGCACAGGCGACGATCATGAGTCTCATCATGCTCCGTGGTCCGCAGACGGTCGGGGAAATCAAGGCCCGCGCCGGCCGTCAGTTCAATTTCCCCTCGACCGATTCCGTGCAGCACGGTATCGACGGCCTCATCGAGAAGGAGCATCCCTATCTCGAGGAAGCACCGCGCATGGTCGGACAGAAGGAAGTGCGTTACCGTCATCTCTTCTATACATACGAAGACGGTGAAACCGGACAGGAAGACGACGCACCGGAATCCCATCGTTCCCTGCGCAAGGAAATCGAGGGACTCAAAGACACGATACGGCACATGCAGAAGGATCTCACCTACCTGCGGAACATCCTGACCGGAATTCAGGGCGACGTGATGGGGATGCAGGAGGATTTGTATGATGATGATATGGGGCAGTATTAGTTATGACCAAAAGCAAAGAACTCTTCAACGACGCAGTGAACCTCATGCCCGGCGGAGTGAATTCGCCCGTGCGCGCGTTTCGCGCGGTGGGTGGAGATCCGGTGTTTTTCGCTTCGGCGAAGGGACCGATGCTCACCGATGTCGACGGTGAAGATTACATCGACTACATCGGCAGCTGGGGACCGTTCATTCTCGGGCATTCCCACCCCCGCGTGGTCGAGGCGCTGCACGCGCAGCTCGACCGCGCGATGAGCTTCGGCGCACCGACGGAAATCGAAAACGAGCTCGCACAAAAAATCATCGAGATCGTGCCGTCGATCGAAATGGTGCGCATGGTGAACTCCGGCACGGAGGCAACGCTCTCTGCCATCCGTCTCGCGCGCGCATTTACGAAGCGCGATAAGATCATCAAGTTCGAGGGCTGTTATCACGGACACGGCGATTCCTTCCTGATCAAGGCCGGGTCCGGCGTGGCCACGCTCGGACTGCCCGACTCTCCCGGCGTGACCCCGTCCACGGCGAACGATACTCTGACCGCGCGCTACAACGATCGCGCCTCCATCGAGGAGCTTGTCACGGAGTTTCCCGACCAGATCGCGTGCATCATCCTCGAACCCGTCGTGGGCAACATGGGATGCGTGCCGCCGCAGGACGGCTTCCTGCAGGACGTCCGCGACCTGTGCACGCGCGAAGGAATCCTGCTGATTTTCGACGAAGTGATGACCGGCTTCCGTCTCGCGCCCGGCGGCGCGCAGGAGCGGTTCGGTGTCACGCCCGATCTCACCACGCTCGGCAAGATCATCGGCGGCGGCCTGCCTGTGGGCGCCTACGGCGGACGCCGCGACATCATGGAAATGGTCGCTCCCGCGGGTCCGATGTACCAGGCGGGCACGCTGTCGGGCAATCCCCTGGCAATGACAGCCGGCCTCGAAACCCTGCGCGTCCTCACCGAGAATCCCGAGCTGTACCCGAAACTCGACGCGCAGACTGCCCGGCTCGAAGAAGGCTTCCAGTCAAACCTCGACGACATGGACCTGCCCTACACGATCAACCGCGTCGGCTCGATGATCACGCTGTTCTTCACTGAAAGGAACGTGCGCAACTGGGACGATGCCAAGACCTGCGATACCGGCCTGTACGGCAGCTACTTTTCTGAAATGCTGCGCCGCGGCATCTATCTGCCGCCGGCACAGTTCGAAGCAGCGTTCCTCTCCATCATGCACGACGACGACATCATCGCACGCACGGTGGAGGCCAACCGCGAGAGTCTGAAAGTGATCAAGCGAAACGGATAATCCCCATCCGCGGAGGGCGGAAATGACTGCGGGGACACACGGCTTCAGGGGAAACGGCATTCACGCAGTGTGGATGCCGTTTTCAGTATCCCGAAGGCCGCGGAACCGACGCATCCGCCAGTCAGCATCTCACGACAGCCCTCCTGTCACTGCAGTTTCCGCCGGCATCCTCTTCTGCCTGCTGCTGTGCGCAGCCGCACCGCTCGCGGCGCAATCCACCCCCATCAATGAAGCCTTTGTCACTACAGGACCCGGAGAGTGGCTTGAAGTGGGCGACACCCCCGACATCGCCATCCCGGTGTTCACGCTCGAATGCTGGATCCGTGTCGAGAGCAGCGGGCTGATCGTCACGCGTGACGACGAAGCGGGCACGCCGTCGGACTGGCAGCTCTGGTATGAGGACCGCCGGCTCGCCTTCATTACGGCGCGCACCCCTCCGGACTCCTACTTCTATACACCGCGCGGGTCCATCACGCCGGGGCAGTGGCATCACATCGCACTGCAGGTGCATGGCACGGACGGCTGGGCGGAGCTGTATATCGACGGCGTCACGGTCATCCGGCCGGAGTTCTCGTCGCGACAGTTCAATGCGCGAACGGGACTGGCCTGGGGAGGATATTTCGGGAATGCCAGCGGATCGTATCTCGCCGGGGCAATCGACGAGGGACGGTACTGGAATCATATCCGCGCGATTGACGACATCCGCGGAACGATGAACCGGCGGCTGCGCATCGATGAGCGCGACGGACTGGTCGGCTACTGGAGCTTCTGCGGCAACTTCGCCGATTCCAGCGGACACGGACATGACCTTCGCGCATACGGGGTGCTGCGCCCGGAAGATGTGACCGGACTCCCGCTCGCGCTTTCCTGCGATGCCCCTGCCGTCGATCCGCCCGCGATCAGCTGGCGCGCTCCCGCGTTCCCGCCGAATCCCTGCCTGCGCGACTCCCTCGCCCTCGCCGAAGTCACCGTCTTCAATGACGCGGAAACGCCGCGCAGCATCGAACGCCTCATCCTGCTCGGGGATCATGCCGGCGATTTCAGCATCCTCACCGATCCAACGCCGCTGCTTCTGATGCCGGGTGACAGCGCGGCAATCCGCCTCGGCTTCCGGCCGGGCGATCACGGCACGCGCCGCGCCACACTGCTGCTCGTGCTCGCGGATACGACGATACGCATCGAAGTGGTGGCATCGTACGACGGTCCGCTGGTCGAGCTGGAAGGACTGCCGCTGCGTTTTCACAGTATCGACGGAGCCGCCGTCACCGAGGTCGTGCGCGTGCTCAACCGTTCCACGCAACGCACAGCCACGATCACCGATGTGCAGATCGCACCATCGGCGCATCTGTCGCTGGAGACGCCGCTGCCGCTGGCCATCCCCCCGGCCTCTGCCCGGGAGCTGGTCATCAGATATCAGCCCGCGGTGTTCGGCTCATTGCAGGCGACGATCGCCATCGTAATTGACGGCTGCGCATATACGTCCGATATCACGGCGCAGGGCTGTCCGCCGCTGCAGTCCGGCGAGCTGCTCGCCGGCGATGCGCAGGGCAGTCCCGGCGATACGGTGCTCATCCCCCTGCTGCTGCGCAGCGCTGGCGGTTTTTTCGGGCTCGACGGCGGTATCATTCACGGCAGCCTGCGCATCGACTGTCATGCGTTGTACCCGTTGTTCGGCGATGGCGGCAGGTGGGATGCCAGGGTGCGCACGGTGCCGCTTGCCGTGCAGGTGAGCGGCATGCAGGATTCCCTCGCGCAGTCGGGCCTGAACACGGACACGGCGGCGCTGCTGCCGTTTCTCGTGCTGCTCGGAACGGATTCGCTCTGCGCGCTGGAGTGGCGCGTGGATTCGGTCTCATCGCTGTGTCCGGTGACTCTGGCCGGGAGCGGCTCCGCGTTCACCGTTTACGGATTCTGCGAGGAGGGTGACCGGCGGCTGTTCGATGGCTCCGCGCGTCTTGCGCTCACGGTGCCATTCCCGAATCCCGCCAACGGCAGCGTGGTGCTGCGCTATGCGACCATCGAGACCGGAGAAATCCGTCTGCTGCTGTTCGATGCACTTGGCAGACGTGTCGCCACGCTGTTCCAGGGTAACCGCCCCGCGGGGTCGCACAGCGCGACGGTTGAAACAGATGCGCTGTCGAGCGGACGCTATTTCATCATCCTCAGCACCCCGCATCAGCAGCGGACCACGCAGTTTGTGGTAGTGAAGTAACCCCCCGGATTCGTACATTCCAAGAAGAACAGCATTTGTCCATCAACACGAAGTCATCATGGCAGAATACCCGGGAGACATGCTAAACGCGTTTCGTCCGTTCGAAGCGAAAATGCGCGAGGCGGGGGCGCATCCGCTGGTGATCAACATGTTCAAACGCAATTACCTGCAGCTGATCAGTGGCTCGGAGGGCACGATCGCGCGCTCTCAGATCGACGCAATCGAGGATGTTCCGGACGCGGAGAAGCTGTCTGGCCATGCAAGCACCGGGACGGATGCACTGCGGCAGGCCGTCGTGATCAAGCTCAACGGGGGACTTGGCACGAGCATGGGACTGGAGCAGGCGAAGAGCCTGATTCCGGTCAAGGACGGACTGCGCTTCATTGACATCATCGCACAGCAGACCCTGCATCTGCGCACGCAGTACGGCACAGCCGTGCCGCTGCTTCTGATGAACAGTTTCAACACGCGCGACGACAGCCTCGAGGCGCTCGAGGCCTGGCCGGAACTCACGGGTGACCTGCCGCTGGATTTCCTGCAGCACCGCATCCCGAAAGTGCTTGTCGACGGTCTGGATCCTGCCAACGGCGCGGAGGATGCCGAGCTGGAGTGGTGTCCGCCGGGGCACGGCGACCTTTACACTGCACTGGTTACGTCGGGCCTGCTCGATCAGCTTCTTGCGCGCGACATCCGCTACGCCTTTGTCAGCAATGCCGACAACCTCGGCGCGGTGCTCGATCCGGAAATCCTCGGATATTTCGCTTCACAGGAGTTTCCGTTCATGATGGAAGTCGCCGACCGCACGCCGGCCGACCGCAAGGGCGGACACCTGGCGCTGCTGAAGGATGGCCGCCTGACGCTGCGGGAGCGGGCGCAGTGTCCGGAAGACGAAACTGAGGAATTCCAGGATATCACGCGGTACCGTTTTTTCAACACGAACAATCTCTGGATCGACCTGAAGGCGCTCAAGGAGACACTCGACCGTTATGACGGCATCCTGCCGCTGCCGCTGATCCGCAACCGGAAAACGCTGAATCCGCGTGACCCGGAATCTCCCGGTGTCTACCAGCTGGAAACCGCCATGGGGGCAGCCATTTCACTGTTCGAGAACGCCGCAGCGCTGCGCGTACCGCGCCGGCGATTCGCCCCGGTGAAGACCACCGACGATCTGCTCGGCATCTGGTCCGACGCCTACGTCCTCACCGATGATTTCCGCATCGTGCAGAATCCCGCACGCACGCTGTCCACGATCGACATCGTGCTCGACCGCGATTTCTACAAATTCGTGTCGCAGCTCGAAGAGCGCTTCCCTCACGGCGCGCCGTCGCTGCTGCACTGCGCCGAACTGCACATTGAGGGGGATGCGCTGTTCGGCAGGAACGTCGTCTGCCGCGGGTCTGTGCATCTGCAGATCCCCGCCGGGGAACAGCGTGTTATCGATGACGGAACGGTGCTGGAGGAGTCATGAGTACCTGGCTGAAAATCCTTCTGTTCCTGCTGCTCGCCGCCTTCGTCGTCATTCAGTTCTTCCAGCCCGACCGCAGCACACCGGCACCGAAGGGAAAACTGAAGGCCCCGCCGGAGGTCATGAACGTGCTCGGGAAGTCCTGTTACGACTGCCATTCCAACCAAACCGACTGGCCGTGGTACAGCTACGTCAATCCGGTGGGATGGGTGATCGACTATGATGTGTCGCACGGTCGCGAGCATGTCAATTTTTCGAACTGGCAGGCGTACGACGCACGGAAGCAGTATCACATCAGGCAGGAGATTCTCGAAGTCGTCGAATCCGGCGAAATGCCTCTCTCGCGCTACCTCTGGCTGCATGGCGATGCGGAGCTCACGCCGGAAGACTACATCGTGATCAAGAAATGGGTCGCCTCGGGCGGCGTCGAGCGGTGAGCGCGTCCTCGGGCGAGAGGCCTGTCGCAGATCCGGCCGGAACGCAGAATGCAGATTCTGGCGGAGCACCGGCTGCAGGCACTGGCGGAGCACCGGCTGCGCACGCTGGAAATGGACCGGCAGCCCAGGTCACGGCACTGCATGAAGACGTCACGCAGCTGCGAACGCTGCGGCAGTGGACGTCCTTCGCCGCCGTATTCGCCCTGCTCGTAATCCTGCTGCTGATCTTCGACGCTCTGATGCACGGGAGCACCGCGCATATCGCGGGTGTCGCGGGCATCACCGCCGGATTCATCCTGCTCTGGTATGCGGCGTTCCGCTTCCGTACACGGATCCCGCGCACGGCGAATTTCATTCGATACATGACACCGCTGCTGCTGTATCCCGTGATGTACGGCATCGTGCATGCCATGGTCACTGCGGGACGCCCCTCCGAGACGCACCTGATCGACCGGGTGCTGCTCGACATCGACATCGCGATATTCGGCGTCAATCCGATCGCCTGGCTCGGCGCGCATCAGCATCCGCTCGTGACCGACCTGCTGTACCTCGCGTATTTTTCGTATTACCTCGGGATGCCGGTGCTGATGATCCTGATGTTTCGCGGCAGCCGGCTCGGTGATTTCCGCCGCGCGCTTGCCGCGATGGTCATCGGCTGGTACGGGGCGCTAATCAGCTATGCGCTTTTCCCTGCCCTCGGACCCAGCCGCTGGATGCCTGACGAGCTGCCGGTGCTCACGGGCTGGCTGCCCACGACGGAGTGGATACAGGGGTTTCTGGCGGCCAATCTCGCGCCGGCTGTGCGCGACTGTGTTCCGTCCATGCACACGGGCGTTACGCTCCTCACGCTCATGTACGCGTGGCGCTTCCATCGCACATTCTTCTGGATCTTCCTTCTCCCCGGCATCGGCATTATCGCCGCCACCATGTACATCCAGGCGCACTACGTGATCGATGTCATTCTGGGATTCATCGCCGCGGGGACGATCTACGTTCTCGTCGAGCGGTACAGGCCTGTATAGAATTGCTGATTGCAGATTTCAAATTTCAGATTATCTCACGATGACAATCTTCCGTGTTACCTCTCCGCCGTTGGCGTGAACCCGTAAGAGGTAGACGCCCGAATCCGCGGGACGACCGTCATCCCAGCGCCCGTCCCAGATGAGGAGATGCCGACCGGCTTCCGCGTAGTCGTCGCGCAGCAGGGAGACGCGCTGACCGAGCAGGGAATAGACTTCGGCGCGCAGGGGCGTGCCCTGCTGCAGCTCGATGACCGCTGATGTCCACTCGCTGAAGGGCATGGGCGCGGGCGGATGCAGCGTCGCGGCTGCGGCAGACTTGTTGCTGCGCGCCAGCAGCGTGTGCCGTGGATTGAACACGTACAGGTCGCGCGCATCGGCGGGGATGTGAAACATGAAATCGTAGCTCCCGCGGTCGGGCACGGCGTCGGCCCCGATGAACAGCAATCCGGCTAGGTCCGACCAGTACCTCGGCAGATCACCCGGCGGCGCCCACTCCGACCCGCGCGGAGCATTGAACACGAGCAGTCTTTCGGTCAGACCGCCGGTCCATGATTCATACGGCACGGCCCCCTCATCCTCGGAAAGCCCGATTTCCACCTGCTGCCATTCTCCTTCGGCGACCCTGCGATACGCACGCAGCGGCAGCACGACCGAACCCTGCAGTTCGCCATCACGGTAATGCCATGCCCGCTGTCCCTGCGCGGAGTCGATGACGAGACGGACATCCGCATAGTCGGCATTCCCCTGCACGTCACTGCCGATAATCTCCGGATAAAATTCGGGTGCCGGACGCGGCGCACCGCTGGATTCCCGAAGCGCGTAGTGGGGCAGTGCGTCCCGCGTCGCGGCCATGGTGCCGCGCACGACGCGAAAACCATGCGTTTCCGGCGGCGCACCGGTGAAGACATCGACGCCATAATCATCAAAATACGGGACGCCGGTGACGGAGTCTTTCATCGCCAGTACGCGCGCGCCGCCACTGCCGGTGACCGACACCACGTACCAGCGATCGAGCAATGCATCCCTGTCGATGATGCGCGCACCAGGCCGTTCGTTCGAGACGCCGCGCACCTGCGTCATGAGCACGTCATACCATTCGCCGGCGCTGCTGTCAACCGGAACACTGCTGCGCAGGCGCCACCAGCAGTTCCGCCCCGGATCCCAGACATCGTAGTCGGTGACCACGGAATCGAAAATCGTACCCCATCGCTCGTCAGCGCGGAATACCGCGCGGTATCCGTACTGCGGCAGCCACCAGAGCGTCGCGGAGGGTATCTCCGTGCCCGGCTCCATCAGCGGCAGCTGCATCCACTGGCTGACGGGCAATTCCGGATGCTGCAGGTACAGCCGCACGGCGTTGACCGCCTCGTTGCGGACAACCGGGAACCAGCGGGCTTCTTCGTCCGGCGCGATACGGCCGTTGCCGTCCCCCTCCTGCAGGATGCGGATATCCGGAATGACGACATCCCCGATAACGGGCACGGAGACGCGTCCCGGCACACGGATATCCTCCCCGGCACCATCCCCCGCGATCAGTGACACATCGATACCGTCCCCGCCGGGAGCCAGATCGATATCCGCATTGTACACCCATGCGTCACCGAACTGCGTGCGCTGCAGCGGGTAGCGTTCCGGCGTGGATCCGATGCGCGACAGCTCGGCCTGCAGATTCAGCGCCCGCTGCTCGGAGCGCGCGATGACACGCAGGGAGGTGAAGGGGGGATTGTCGCGCGAGGTCGTCACCACCGTATTCGAGAGTGCCGTCGCAGCAGGATGGCTGAGATGGCGGGCACGCAGAAACTCCGCGCGGTCGCGCAGTCCGCGCACCGCCGCCTGCCGCGTCGCACCGCGCGAAGCGATCAGCGCGATGACGACCTGCTGCGTGTCTTCGGGAGCGAGCGTAAACGGACCGCTGGAAATGAGCATGCGCTGATCCCCCGCTCCCTGCTCGACCGTGCTGCCGTCGCCGAGCAGGTAGCCGTCACGCGGAAGCCAACCCGTATCCTCCACCGGATCGCCCGAGAACCAGAAACGTGACGGCGCTCCGGTCGTCGGATCGCGCACCGCCATGCTGCGTCCTTCGCCCCGCATCAGCGCATCCCACTGCGCGGGAGCATCCTCGCCGAAGGGCGGTTCGGTGAGCTGCGGATGCGACCACTTCGTGGGGATGACCGCCGCCGTCACGGGGATATTACGAAAGCCGGGCTTCCATCCCTGCTTCCAGCGGGCGCTGTCAGTGGGTGCGCCCCTGACTGCTGGCGTCTGCACCATGCACACGCCGAACGCCGCCGGCAGGCTGAGCTCCCCGTTGGTATCCGCATAAAAATCGCAGGCGTACACCAGGGCGCGCGCCGAATCCGATCCCGGCAGGTCGTCCATCCCATCGCGGATATCCGCATCGGCGAAGAAACCGGCATAGGCATCGCGGATCGTGTCGCTGCTGCGGTTGACATAGGTGAACTGCAGCATCATGTAGTCATCGTTGAGCGTGCCCGATCCGAAGGGACCGTAGGCCAGGCAGCGAATCTCGACGCCCATCGGATCGCTGCCCATGTACTGGCGCATCAGCGTGCTGTCGAGATCGTTCATCACCCAGTACATCTGCTGCGCACCGAAAAAGTACGGCTGCTGAAATGCAATGAACGGCGCGCCGAGCCCGACCGGCCACTCGCGGTAATCCTGCTGGTCGGGACGGTCGATGCTGATGGTGTATGGCCGATAGTACGGCTCGTCGGGATTGACGGTTCGCAGTCCCTCGACGATCGGTCCGGGCCGGAACAGCTCGCGGTAATAGCTGGCGGAGACGCGGCGCTCGCCGCGTACCGTGCCGACGAGCACGGGCGTGGCGGAATGCAGAAGCCCATGCGCCGTGATGTCGCGTTGGGAATTCGCGGGTGGCGCTCCGGGCCAGAACAGCCCGTGGGAGCCATCGCGCTCGCGGTCGTACCCGATGCGTCCGAAGCGGGAGATGATCAGTTCCATGTTCCCCGCCTCGAAGCGCTCCCACGGAGCGGGCGGCGCGGCATCGTCCTGTGCTGCGACGAATGCCGGCATTAGGGATAGTGCACACAGCAGAAGCGGGAAGAACAGAGTTCTCCGGATGCGGGGGACGAAACGCTGTGACATGGATGCCCTCCTTTCCTTGAAGCGAAAAAAAATATAGTACGCATCGGGGCTGCAGGGATCAAGACCCACAGCTCTCCCTTCGTCCCTCACGCACCACCGGGCACAGGATACTATCGTTCAGGGGATGCCACCGGACGCAGGACGCCACCGGCCGCAGGATGGAATCGGCGCAGAGCGGATGCGTGCCGACGATGTCCATCGCAGTTTCATATTCCCGCGAGCTTTCCCATTTTGCAGGCATGAGTGCACCCGACACCTCCCCCGCCCTGCGCTTCGCGCATCGCATCTCCGTGCTGCTCGTCCCGCCCGTCGTTGCGGCAGCCGTGTTCGCCGTGCTCGTTCTCGGATACGAACACGGCAGCATCTTCCATCGCATCGTCGTCTGGCTGGTGGCCGCGGCCTGCGGAGGCGGATTGCAGATCGTCTACGTGCTTTATCTGCAGCGTCTTGATCGCGTCACCGCCTACGACGTGCCCGAGCGCGTGCAGCGCACGCAGCCCTACCTCATCAGCGCGGGTATATCCTTCGGCGGACTGATGCTGTTGCTTTTCCTCGACGCTTCGGTGTTCGTCTGGGGACTGATGTGGTGCTTCGCCGTCAACACGCTCATTCTGTACGCGATCAACCTCCGCTGGAAGATCAGCGCGCACATGATGGGACTCACCGGACCGCTGGTCTTTCTCTGGCCCGTCCTCGGCGCGGACCTGCTCTGGCTGCTTTCCGTTGTCATTCTCCTCGGCTGGGCCCGCATCGCCCTGCGCGCCCATGATCTCCCCCAGGTTCTCGCCGGCGCCGCGGCGGGTATCGTCCTGACACTCGCTCAGATCTGGCTGCTGCTCGAGGTCATCCTCCCGGTGATGTAGTATCAGCGAGTTGGGCAGAGGACGCAGAATTTTTCACCGCAGATCAGCGCAGAGGAACACAGAGAACTTTTACGGCGCGGGGTGTCGATTCCGCCATCGCAGGTCTGCACGATCACCATCGTGAAAGCTCCAGTTCAAACAAACCGCGTATCGAACCCATTCTCTGTCTTCCTCTGCGTTCCTCCGCGGTAAAAAAACCTCCGCGTACTCCTGCCTACTCTATTGACTAGAACTTTTCTCCGTTTTGTGCGTAAATTATAAGATTGAAGGATTTTCCGCCGGACGAGCGGATTTTCCCGTGTATGTTCCACAGCTGCATCTCATATGATCGAAGCGGTATTTTTCGACCTTGACGGGGTCATCGCCGATACACTGCATTACCACTATCTTGCGTGGGAGAAGATGTTCCAGGAGCTTGGGGGCAGTGTCTCCGAGCATTCAGTGCTGCTGCATGAGGGACGCGCATCACGCGAAATCCTCCCCACCTTCCTCGAGGAGGCGGGCGTTTCGCTCCCCGCGGATCAGCATGAGGCATTCATCGACCGCAAGCGCGCGTATTACCGCTCCATCGTGAAAATGTCGTATTTCCCGCATGTGTTCGAGGTCATTGCGGACCTGCGCGTGCGGGGATTCCGCACGGCGCTGGTCACCGCATCCTCCAGGAAAAACATGGAAGCCGCGCTTCCCGAAAACCGCCGCGCACTGTTCGATTTCCTGATCAGCGGCGACGAGGTTCATCGCGCGAAACCCAATCCGGATCCCTACCTCGCTCCCATGCATCATATGAGTCTGGCACCGGAGCAATGCGTCGTGGTCGAAAACGCCCCGCTGGGCATCGAATCGGCCAAAAATGCCGGCATGACCTGCGTGGCGGTCGAAACCACGCTCGGTCGCGAATACCTCGGCCTGGCGGATGTGGTCATTCACGACATCCGCGAGCTGCCGGATCTTCCCATCCTTCAGCGCACTGAGACGAACAATCACATCACATAACATTTTTTCATTCCAGAGGCTGTCTTTATGACACACCGTTTTCCCCTTCTGCTGATTCTGCTCCTGGCCGCCATGAGCGCCGGCGCGCAGGACTTCAAACCCATCGACTACGAGGAATACACGCTTGATAACGGCCTGACGGTCATCCTGCACGTCGATCGCTCGGCGCCGACCGCCATGACCTACTGCCTGTACCGCGTCGGATCCAAGGACGAGGTGGAGGGCCGCACCGGCTTCGCGCATTTCTTCGAGCACCTGATGTTCGAGGGAACCGAGAACATCGAGCGCGGCAAAATCGACAAACTGATCACCGCTGCCGGTGGCGTGCTCAACGCCTCGACGTCCTTCGATCAGACGGATTATTTTTTCAAGGTACCCGTCAACCAGCTCGAGCTCGCGCTGTGGATTGAATCCGAACGCATGATGCACCTGGTCGTCGACTCGCTCGGCGTGGAAACGCAGCGCAAGGTCGTCAAGGAGGAACTCAAGCAGCGCTATGAGGGACGCCCGTTCGGCACACTCGGCGACAACCTGTTCAAGACCACCTTCAAGGGCACGCCGTATGAGTGGATGCCCATCGGTGTGGCACAGGATATCAATAGTGCCTCCATCGAGGAATTCCGCACGTTCCATGACAAATACTACCTGCCGAACAATGCCTGTCTGGTCGTGGGCGGGGACCTCGAAGTAGCGCAGACAAAGGAATGGATCGAACAGTATTTCGGGAGCATCCCTTCCGGTCCCGATCCGGAGCGCCGCACGGTGGTCATTCCCGAGCAGACCGAACCGCGTGAGCTGATCGTCGAAGAGGAAGTCACCCCGCTTCCTGCCTACATCGAATCCTATGTGACCGTCGACTACCGCAATGAGGATGCCTACGCACTCGATCTCCTTTCCGACGTCCTTTCCCGCGGAAAGAGCTCGCGCCTGTATCAGCGTCTCGTCGATACCGATCAGCTCGCACTGCAGGCTTCGAGCTTCGGCATGCCGCTCGACAAGGCCGGCATGTTCGCGTTTATCGCCATCGCCAATGCGGGTGTGGGATTTGAGCCCATTGAGAATGCCATCCGCGAGGAAATTGAAAAGGTGCAGAACAAAGGGATTACCGAAGAGGAGTTCCAGAAGGTGCGCAACGCAAAGGAAACCTCCTTCACGCGCAGCTTCCTTTCACTCGACTCCAAGCTGCGCAATCTCGCGGCGTACTCGCTGTTCTACAACGACACCGACCTGGTCAACAGGGAACTCGAGAAATATATGAACGTCACGCGCGAAGACATCCAGCGCGTTGCGCAGGAGTATCTGCGTCCCGAGCGACGCAACGCCGTGAAGTACGTGGTCATGGATACCAACAGCTGATCCCTCTCAAGAGAACACAGGAATACACGCAATGAAACACATTCATATTATCGCAGCCGCGCTGATCCTGCTTCTCATCGGAGGGCAGGCAGCCGCACAGATCGATCGTTCACAGAAACCCGAACCGGGTCCCGCGCCGGAGGCGTCCTTCCCCGAGTTCAATGAAACCGAACTGGACAACGGATTGAAGGTGTTTGTCATCAACAATCCGGCGCAGCCGGTAGTCACCTTCCGTCTCCTCTTCCGCACGGGCAGCGAGTACGACGGTGACAAATCGGGGGTCGCCGGTTTCACAACGGATCTGCTGACCTCCGGAACGAATTCGCGCTCATCGCTGGAATTTGCGCGTGAGGCGGATCTGCTCGGTCTGAGTATCAGCGCAAGCGCCGCCGATGACCAGATGTCGCTGAACGGCTCCGGCCTCAAGAAACACATGGACAAGCTGCTCGGACTGATGACCGACGCGCTCTACAACGCCTCCTTCCCGGAGGATGAGCTCGCCAAGCTGAAAACACAGACGCTTTCGGGACTCAAGACGATTCACAGGGATCCCGACGCCGTGATGGGCCGCCTGCAGATTACCGTGGGATATAACGTCCACCCCTACGCCAATTTCCAGACCGAGGAGGATGTCAATGCCATCACGCGCGATGATCTCGCCTCCTTTCACAGTCGTTTCTTTGTCCCCAACAATGCCTCGCTTGCCGTCGTCGGCGATGTGACGGAGGATGAAATCCTCCCTGTTATCCGGAAGTATTTCGGCAGCTGGGCGAAGGCGCCGCTTCCCGCAGACGACTTCACATCCCCGGAACCGATCACCGGCCGCACGGTGCACCTCGTGGATCTCGGCAAGACGCAGACGCAGACGGCCATCACCGTCACCACGAGCAGCATCGAACGCAGCAATCCCGATTACATCGCGCTGTCGATGATGAACTCGATTATCGGCGGCGGCTTCAGCGGCCGTCTGTTCGCCAACCTACGCGAGACGCACGGCTTCACGTACGGCGCCTACAGCAGTGTGGAAGCGCGCAAAAACGCCGGGCTCTGGAACGCTTCCGCCTCGGTGCGACGCATCGCGACCGACTCCGCCTTCACGCAGGTGATTTACGAAATGGAGCGGATGCGCGACGAGAGTGTGGATACCGAGGAACTGGAGATGCACAAGCAGTACGCAAGCGGGCGCTTCCTGCTCGGGCTTGAGAGTCCGACCACCATCGCGCGCATGGTGCAGAATATCGACCTGTACGACCTGCCGAAGGATTACTACCGTAATTACGTGCAGAACATCATGGCGGTGACTCCCGCCGACGTACGACGCGTGGCGCGGAAATATCTCGATACCGACAACATTGCACTGCTCGCCGTCGGTGACGCCGATGTGATCGCTGAACCGCTCGCGCAGTTCGGCGACGTTCACATGTATGATGCGGACATGCAGCCGGTGAACGCCGCAGTGTCGCTCGATGTGGACATGGATGCGCAGTCGCTGATCGAAAAAGCCATCGAGGCAATGGGCGGCCGCACGACTCTCGAAAAGATCGAATCGCGTATCACCGAGGCCGACGTCTCGATCGCGCTCGGCATGGGCGGAGAGGCGGAAGGCACGCTGAAGGAAATCGAAATGGCACCGAACAAGAAGTATCAGCTCATGACCATGGCCGTCGACATGGGCGGCGGCATGCAGATGCTGGAATTCGAGGAATGGATTGACGGAGAGACCGCCGTCGTCAGTCAGCCGATGCAGCCCGTGACGGAACTCAGCGGCGAGGATCTGGAGAAGACACTTGAAGACAACATCTTCAACGAGATGCTGCATCTCAATGCTCCCGGCGTCGAGGTCGCGCTCACGGAGAAGAAAAAAATGGAAGACCGCACGGTGTACGTGCTGAACGTGAAGCGGAAGCATTCGGAAAAGGAGATGCTCATCGACGCGAACAGCTTCCTGCTCTACGGTGAATCGGAGACGGCAGAAACGCCGCAGGGTCCGATGACCAGTGTCACGCGCTTCAGCGACTATCGCGCGGTGGACGGTGTGATGCTGCCCTTCAGCCTGCAGACGGAAAATCCCGCCATGACGCTGAAAGCGACGATCACATCGTACACGCACAACAGCGACATCGATGAATCGACGTTCACGAAGCAGGTCAACTGACCGCAGGTCAACAACCCGATTCTGTGCCTGAAAAGCAGACGGCCGCTCCGGTTTCCCGGGGCGGCCGTTGTGTTCTTAATTGCCTTGCCTGTGGGCTGCCGTCTGTCCTCACGCTCCTCACGCCCCTCCCGATGCTCTCGCACAACCTACTTCACGAGCTTCGAAATCGCCTTGAACTCCTCCGTCCCAGATTTCCTGAGCATTTCGAAAAGCACCATTTCGGTTCCGGTCATCTTGGCACCGAGCGTTTTGCACTTTTCCATGCCGAGTTTCCAGTTGTCTTCGGTGCGGCTGGAGACGGCATCGGTGACGAGATGGACGTTGTACCCGAGATCGAGCAGATCGCGCGTGGTCTGGTAGACGCAGACATGCGTTTCGATGCCGCAGACAATGATGTCGGTCTTGTGCAGCTCGTTGAGCTTGACCTCGAAGGCGAATTCCCCGCAGCAACTGAAACTGTTTTTTTCGATGACGGGCGCATCGCCAAGTGCCCGGGCGATCGGTTCCACGGTCGGACCGAGTCCCCTGGGATACTGCTCGGTCGCTACCATGGGAACGCCAAGGACACGCATTCCCTCGATGAGGATACGGATATTGTCGCGGAGACGTTCAGAGCGCCATACCAGGTCCGCCAGCTTGCCCTGCACATCAATGACAAGAAGTAACGAATGTTCGGTATTCAGCATGCTGCCTCCTGCAATCTGATAATCGGAACCGGGATAGTCACGGGCTCAGGTTCTCATCACCCTGACGTCAGGAATCTTCGTTTTCAAGCTTCTCTTTCAGCCCGCGGATTTTCACTGCAATCTCCTGAGTGCGATCGGGATTCCGATCCGAGAGCCGCTGCAGCGCATCGATGGCTTCACGCAGTCGGCCCTGCTGGATGTAAATGTCGATCAGTGTCTCGGTGATCGGACGGGCATCGAGATTCACTGACTCGATGTGCTCGAGCCCTTCCGCCTCAGGGGCATCGTCTTTCTGCTCGGGGAGTGCCGGGATGCGCGCGTTTTCGAGTTTCGATGCGAGTCCGGCCAGATCGAACGCGGGCGGTCCGGACCGCAGGCGCCCCGACTCCGAGACATCATCCGCCTGTTCCCCGTCCCCGCCGCCGGGAAGCTCCGTCTCGCCACCATACGCAGAAGACTCATCTGCTGACCGCTGACCGCCGGCACGGTCTTTTCCCTGATCATCCGATCCCGGGCGTCTGATTTCGAAATCCGGGAGAATGTCGTCCTGCCTGCTGAACTGCTCCGATCCGGTGTGAGAAAGCGCGCGGTCGAATCCCGCTTCCACGAAATAACTTCCCGCACTCGCGGTGTAGGGCGGATATTCCAGTTCCAGCTCCGTCATACGGTCGAGCAGACGAACGCCGGCCGGACAGGACGGCAGAATGCGCAGCAGCTCGTGCAGCGTATCCCGCGCATCGCTGTACTGCCGCAGCATGACCTGGGCCTTGGCGATCAGGAGCAGACCGGTGGGATATTCCGGATAGCTGCGCATGCCCTGAAGACAGGTCTTCAGCGCCTGGGCAGGACGGTTCGCATCGATATACGCGGCGGCAAGGCGCGCGAACAGCGGGGATGCAGGATGGTCATCCAGCGCGCGCTCGAGTGCGTCAACGTCCGGGACGGTATGTGTGGAGGTCTTGGACATCTTCAGGACTGCATCGCTGCAGGTGCATCAACGGACTTCGCCACAGCAGACCATTCCGCTGTGGCGAAGGTAACATACGAATAATGACGCTTTTCCGCTTGTTCGGAAAATGCCGGCTCAGCTTCCCTGCGGTGACAGCGCGTGACGAATCGAGAGCAGACCGACGAGACCGAAACCGAGGAAAAAGAGCAGCTGGAACGGAAGCGCCGCGATTTCAAGAAACCAGAGGGATGCGATCACCCCGACGGAGCAATAGGCCGCCAGGAAGATTTCGAATATCGCGGCCACTGAAAGCTTGCTCGTCGCGCGGTACTTCTTGTTTTTCCAGGAATCCTTTTCGTTCTCGATCTTGAATTTCGGCGTACGGATGAAAGCGCTCTTGCGGTTGAACAGCCCTTCAAGCACGGCGCGCGTGTTGTTCACCGAGAATCCCATGCTGCCCGACATGAAAAGCGGGAAGAGGAAAATCCGTTTTTTCCAGTCGGGATACACGTCTTTCTGGGAATACAGGTAGAACAGGAAGGAACTGATGAACGCGAGTACGAAAATCGACATGAAGGCGAAAAAGGTCTCGTAGCGGCCGGTATTCTTGATGAATACCAGCGGGACATTGAGGATTCCCGTCAACAGGATGAACGGGAACACCAGGTTGTTCGTCAGGTGAACGGTCGACTGCAGTTTGACACGCAGCGGGAGATCGGCCTTCCAGACGCGGGGAAGGATTTTCTTCGACGTCTCGATCGCGCCCTTCGTCCAGCGGAACTGTTGCGATTTGAGCGCATTGATCTCCGACGGAAGTTCCGCCGGCGAGGTCACATCGTTGAGGAAGACGAAATTCCAGCCTTTCAGCTGGGCACGGTAGCTGAGATCGAGATCCTCGGTCAGCGTATCGTCTTCCCAGTTCCCTGCATCGATGATGCATTCGCGGCGCCAGACACCGGCGGTACCGTTGAAGTTGATAAAGAAGCCGGACTTGTTGCGCACCTGCTGTTCGATGACGAAATGGCCGTCAAGGGCGATCCCCTGGGCACGGGTCAGCAGGGAAAATTCGTTGTTCAGATGCTCCCATCGCGTCTGCACCATTCCGATGCGTTCATGGGTGAAATGGCGCAGCGTATCTTTCAGGAAATTGGGCTTGGGAACAAAATCGGCATCAAAAATGGCAATGAAATCACCCTTGGCGACTTCCATACCATAGCGAAGCGCGCCGGCCTTGAAACCGACTCTGTTCTCACGCCGAACCTGTACGATGTCATACCCCTCCTCCTTTTTTTGCGCGACCGCCCGGGCGACAACTTCCACGGTCTCGTCGTTCGAGTCGTCAAGAACCTGGATTTCCAGTTTGTCGCTGGGATAGTCAAGGGCACATACGGCATCAATGAGCCGCTCCACGACATACAGCTCGTTGTACACCGGGAGCTGGACGGTGACCATGGGAAGCTCTTCCATATCCGTCCTTCCCACCGGCCGCTTGTCCTTGTTCTTGAAATAATAATAGATCATCACGAACCCGTGTGATCCGAACAGGAACAAGATGCTCAGTGAGAACACATATGCACCCAGTATAAATTGTTCCATAATGTAGGTGTCACCTCACACGTGTGAAAACGAAAGACAAATTTACCAAGCAGAGACGGTTTCCAGCAAGAGATCGTCGCCAATGTTTTCAATCGCCTGCTGAAGCCCGCTTTCCCGCCCGGCCTGCCCGCCCGATGCCGGATAGTCTCCGGTGGCAGTGAAATTCTTGCTCCAGACCTCCTTGTTCTTTACGTGATCGATCAAAGTGGCTCGAACTTTGAGGCTCAGCTGCAGCCGGGATGCCTGCGTACCCTGTGCCACGGCAATAGGCTGGTCCGCAGTCACGGATGTGATGCTGCCGCGCAACTCCACATTCGCCGACTCTCTGTCCGCGAGCTGCAACGTGTTGTCCTGCTGAAATTTCTGAATCAGCGCATTGGTCAAATCCTCGCGAAGCGACGGCTGACCGAAGCCGCTTTCATCATCGAAAAGCGGGACAGCAATCGTTTTCCAGTGCGCTGGGACGGAAGCACCGGTGAAGGAATAAGCGCATCCGCCAAGCAGGGCGACACTGAAAATAATAGGACTAAGATACAAGGAAATCTGAAACGAACGCAAGCGATCCATTAAAGTCCGTAGTCTTTGATTTTTCTGTACAAAGTTCGTTCACTGATGTCCAACGCCTCGGCTGCGAGGCGCCGGTTGCCATGGAAACGCTTCAACGTATGCGCGATCAGCGCTTCCTCCATCTCCTGCAGCGTGCGGTCTTCGAGACTGATGGATGGCTCGGACGGCTGCTCCTCGCGAGGCGGCAGCGAGAGAGGACGCTGCTGATGCCGCAGCTCTTCGACGAGTCCGTGCAGGGATTCGATTCCCGTCTTCAGTTCCACGAGCAGATGAAAGATCAGCTCGCGCTCCGCCTGCTCCGACGACTTGCCGAGCGGCACCGGCAGAAAGCGGTCGTCCACCTGCGGCTCCATGGCCTGCAGGTATTTCCCGATGACGTTCTCGTCGACGACGTTGCCGCGCTCGAGCACCGCGATGCTTTCGATGACGTTGCGCAGCTCGCGCACGTTGCCCGGCCAGGAATGGCGCATCATGAGGTTCATCGCCTCATCGGTGATCATGATGTCTTTCCCGGCTTCGCCGACCGCATTCAGGAAGGTCTCCACGAGAAGAGGGATGTCTCCGCGCCGATCGCGCAACGGCGGAATGCGGATGTTGACCGAGCGCAGCCGGAAGAACAGATCCTGGCGAAATTGTTTCGCCCGCACTTCCTCCTCGAGATTCTTGTTGGTGGCGGCAATGATGCGCACGTTCACCCGCCGCGGTTCCGACGACCCGACGCGCATGAATTCCCCGTTCTCGAGAACCCGCAGCAGCTTTACCTGCGTGGAAATGGGCGTGTCACCGATTTCATCGAGAAAAATGGTGCCTCCGTCGGCGAGTTCGAAGTACCCCTTGCGAGACTCCACCGCTCCGGTGAACGCTCCTTTCTCATGACCGAACAGCTCGCTTTCAAGAATACCCTCGGGGATCGCGCCGCAGTTGACGGGAATGAATTTCCGGGCGGCACGCCGGCTGGCATCGTGGATGGCACGGGCGATGATTTCCTTGCCCGTGCCGCTTTCGCCCGTGACGAGCACGGTGATATCCGTCGGCGCCACCTGCATGATGGTGTCGACCACCTCGCGGATTTCCGTTGATTTGCCGATGATCCCGTGCCGCTTCTGAAACGTGTAGCGATCGCCGGCGCTGATGTTCATATCTGTTGACGTGACATCCATTACTGATGGTTCTCCAGATCGATACGCATGCCGTCATGCGCGAAAAGCAGTGGATGCGAAGCGCCGGAGGCATCATCCGGACGGTGCCGCCCCGCTTCCGGCTCGAGCTCCGGCGGCACATGCGTGCAGACGACGGTCAGCTCCGGATGCGCGGTCATGTACGCTTCCAGCTCCCCGACAGCGACATGCGTACTGTCGATGATGAGCAGATCCGCGGTCGCGGCGGCCTCGGCGATATCGTCAATCGAGGCAATGTCAGACGAGACCACAGCACCACCATCCGGACCGCTGATGAAAAAGGAAAATGAATCCGCCGGTATGCCATGACGCCCGGCGAGCTCGCGCACCCGGTCGAGATGGCGGTTCGGGAACGGACGGATGCGCAGTTCCTCTCCGACCCGGATCTCCTCGTCAAGCGGACGCAGGACCACGGGGAAAGACCATTTTTCCTCGAAGATGTAGAGTCCGGCAAACCAGTCGCGGAACCATTGCTCGCGTCCCGGCGGCACCCGGATGTCCAGCGGCGCCTCACGTTCCGCGAGATGCATCCCCTGCAGCAGCAGGGGAAGACCGGCGACGTGATCGGCATGCGTGTGGGAAATGAGAACGGCGTCGAGGAGCACGGGATCGATATCCTGCGAGAGCAGCGAGGCGGAAACACCCTCGCCTGCATCGAGAAGCACCATGCGCTGCCCGTGGCGCAGCAGCACCGATGCGTGCCGGCGATGCGCCACGGGAATTCCGGATGCGGTACCAGTCAGGATGAATTGCATGCGTCTGCCGGGACTAGCGGCGCACCACGAGTGCGTCGAGTCCCTGCTGCTCCTTGAGTTTGCCCGCAAATGCCCGGGCCTGATTGAAATCGGTGAATATCCCGAGCCACACCGCGTGAACGGTCCGGCCGTTGACCGTCTTTTCCCGCAGGTAAGCCGTGTATCCCTTTTCCTTCAGCTTCACTACCTGCTTCTGTGCGTCGGCCTGTTTCGAAAACGCGCCGACCTGAACGGCATAGCTTCGCGCGTCTCCATTCCCGCTGCCCCGCGCGTCACTGCCGCCAGTATCGCCGCTGCGGGCACTGCTGCCCGGGCTGCCGCCATTCCGGCCGCTGCCGCGCTGCTCTTCGGGCACATAGGGCGACTGCGGGTATTCGCGCGCCAGCTGTTCGGTATATGCGCGCGCGGTCTTGTAGGCCCCGACCGCATAGCTGTACTGCGCGAGACGGTTGAGTGCGTCGTCGGCCCACGAACTGCGCGGATATTCGTTCACGATCCGCTGGTAAAGCTCCACTGCCTTCTCCGCATCCTCCTCGCAGATAGCTTCGAGAAAAAGCACCCCCGCCTTGTCGGGATGTGATTCCTTCAAAGACGGCAGCAGCTTCCGGACCTCCTCGCGCGCGCCGGCCTTTGCCTGCGCGAGAAGCGCATTCAGGTCCCGGCGATTCTGCGCTTGTGCCGGGAGGATGAACAGAACGAGGAAAAGGAGAATGCTCGATCGCAGTATCCAGATCATGGACTCTGACTCCGGTTCAGGCGGCTTCCATCGCACGCGCGCCGGCGAGACGGCCGAACAGCGTGGCCGACGTCGCACTGGTGATCTCAACGTCGATCGTGTCGCCCACGGCGAAATCGCCGCGCGGCACGATGACAGTCTTGTTCGTGTCGGTTCTTCCCATCCACTCCTCCTCCGAACGCTTGCTCGGTCCCTCCAGCAGGATGCTCTGCCGCGTTCCGATAACCTGCGCGTTCACGTCGTACGAAATGCGCCGCTGCAGGTCGATGATTTCCTCGAGACGCCGGCCCTTGACCTCCTCCGGAACGTCGTCACCCATTTTCCAGGCGCGTGTGCGCTCGCGCGGCGAATATTTGAACATGAAGGCGCCGTCATAGCGAACCTCCTCCATGAGTGAGAGCGTGGCCCGGTGGTCTTCCTCCGTTTCGGTCGGGAAGCCGGCGATCACGTCGGTCGACAGTGCGACGCCCGGAATGGCGGCGCGGATCTTCCGCACGAGTTCGAGATAGTGCTCACGGGTGTAGGTCCGGTTCATCAGCTCGAGGATGCGGTTCGAGCCGGACTGGAAGGGAAGATGAATGTAGCTGCAGATATTCCCGTGCTCGGCGATCGCTGAGATCAGCCTGTCAGACATGTCCTGGGGGTGCGACGTCGTGAAGCGCACCCGCAGTGTCGGATCGAGCGCCGCCACCGCCACGAGCAGGTCCGCGAAATCGTGTTCCTCGTCACGGTAGGAATTGACGTTCTGCCCGAGCAGCGTCACCTCGCGGAAGCCGCCCTCGAGGAGCTGCTCGACCTCGCGCAGGACGCCGGCGCGCGGACGGCTGCGCTCGCGTCCGCGGGTAAACGGAACGACGCAGAACGTGCAGAACTTGTCGCAGCCGCGCATCACCGCCACCCAGGCACTGATGCCGTCGGTGCGAAGCGGAACGATGTCATCATAGGTCTCCACGCGCGACAGCTGCGTGCGGATGCCCTTTTCGCCGGCGAACGCGTCGTCGATGAGCGCGGGAAGGCGGCGATACTCGTCGGGACCGCACACGATATCGACCGCGCTGTTTTTTTCGAGAAGATCGGAACGGAGGCGCTCGGCCATGCAGCCCAGGATCCCGAACACCAGATGCGGGTTGCGCTTCTTGAGATGCTCGAGGTTGGAAAGCCGGCCGTATATGCGCTGCTCGGCGTTGTCACGAATCGCGCAGGTGTTGAGGAATACCGCGTCCGCCTTCTCGACGTCCGAGGCGATTTCATACCCCTGCTCGCGAAGGATGCCATTGACGATCTCCGTATCAGCGAAGTTCATCTGGCAGCCGTAGGTCTCTATGTAAATCGAACGATGCATGCGATGTATGTCAATTTGACAGTGAAAACTGAACGAATTATTTATAGATTAGTAAAATAGATCGCCACATTGGCAGAATCAATAGAAAGCGCTTCCCTGATCCCGCACTCTTTGCCGGATTGATCTTCGCATTCGGGAAGAAAAAAATCCGGGAGCGGCGAACCGTCCCGGATTTCATCTGCTGCGTGAGAACGCGAAGCGTTATTTCTTTTTCTTCTTTGCAGCGGCTTTCTTTGCTGCGGCTTTTCTGGCGGGCTTCTTTTTCGCCGTTTTCTTGGTGGCGGCCTTTTTCACGGCTTTCTTCGCCGAAGACTGCGGGGCGTCACCTGCCAGGAGCGTCCGATAACGAATGGGCATTTCCTGAGCCAGCTCATAAATGCTCTTGCTGTTGACCACTTCGCGGATTTCCTCGCGAATGCGTTTCCACTCCTGATGGAACGGACAGGCGTTCTCCTCGTTGCAGGGGCTGAAGCCCGCAAGACACATGTCGAAGTTCATCGGACCGTCAACGACAGCGACGAGTTCGGCGATGGTGGATCCGGCGCCCTTCTCGGAAAGTGAAAAGCCACCCTTCGGGCCCTTGACCGAGTTGAGAAAACCGTACCGGCTGAGCGTCTGCAGAATCTTGCTCAGAAAGGAGGAAGGAAGACCCAGTTCCTTGGCGACATCGCGGACGAGAATATTCTGGTCGGAATTGTTCGCTGCGATGAACAGCATGGACTGGATGGAATACTGGGCTGTCTTTGAGTATAACACGTCAAACCGCTCCTGGCTGTGGTTATAAATAAATTAAGATATGATTACCTTTTTGTAGGAAAAGTAAGCGCTTTTCCCGGCTTTGTCAAGTGCCGCGCAAAAAAAATTTGCCGGAAAGTGCAACGAGGGGCTGTCTCCTTCGTCTGAAGAACGATGAAAAAATACAAAATCATCTCGTAGTATTAAAGTTTCAGATGCAAAAATCTTCAGGTACAAAATGACCAGCAGATGCGTATACGATCCGCTCACAGCATTCATGGAGCACTACAGCGGAACGTCCGCCGCCCCGCAGGCCCGGGCGCTCGCCGATGACGCACCGATCGAGGAGCGCCTGAAGCGGCGGATCGTCGACGGCGACCGCATCGGACTCGATGCCGATCTCGACGAGGCGCTGAAGACGCATGATGCGCTGCACATCATCAATCACATCCTGCTCGACGGCATGAAGACGGTCGGCGATCTGTTCGGATCCGGACAGATGCAGCTGCCCTTCGTGCTGCAGTCCGCCGAATCAATGAAGACCGCTGTCGCCCATCTCGAGCCGTATATGGAAAAAATCGACGGCAGCACACGGGGCACGATTGTGCTGGCGACGGTGAAAGGCGACGTACACGACATCGGCAAAAACCTGGTCGACATCATTCTCTCGAACAACGGCTATCGCGTGATCAACCTCGGCATCAAGGTACCGGTGGAAACCATGCTCGCGGCGATCCGCGAGCATCACGCCGATGCGCTGGGCATGAGCGGCCTGCTCGTGAAATCGACGCTGATCATGAAAGAGAATCTCGAACTCATGCGGGAACGGGGGATTCGCATCCCGGTCATTCTCGGAGGCGCCGCGCTCAACCGGCGCTTCGTGGACAACGACCTTCGTCCGCTCTATGGCGGCACCCTGCAGTATGCGAAGGATGCCTTTGACGGACTCCGTTTCATGGACGGAATCGCGGCGGGGAAGCACTTCCCCGACGGACGCGACCACGGCACGAGCGCGGAGCAGCCGTCCGACGAGGATCTCTCCGGCATGGAAGCCAAAATTGCCGCAGCTGAAGACAGGGAGAAGCCGTCCTCTGCGGATACCGCTCCCGGCGGTGCGGCAATGGAAACGGCGATGCATCTGCGCAGCGTGCAGGAACGGCAGGCGGGGGGCAGTCGCCACGTCGCTCCCAGCCGCAGCGGCCGACCCGTCTATACGGTGCGGTCGGAAGTGTCACGCGACGTTCCGGTGCCCGAAGCGCCGTTTTTCGGTTCGAAAATCGTGCGCGACGTCGCCATCGAAAAAGTGTATGAGTACATCAACGAGGTTGCCCTGATCCGCGGACAGTGGCAGTTTCGCCGAGGCAAACGCGATGCCGAGGAATACGAGCAGGAACTCGAGACCGTCGTCCGTCCGCGGCTAGAGGAATTGAAACTGCGCATGAAGCGCGAGCGTATCCTCCATCCGGGCCTGGTCTACGGCTACTTCCCCTGCCATTCCGACGGAAACGACCTGGTCGTCTATCGGCCGCGCGAGCTGTCCGACGAGGTTCTGCACGAGCCATGGCCGAAGCGCTCATACACGATCGACGAACTCGAGGAGTGGCAACGCTTTGCATTTCCGCGACAGAGCGGCGACCGTTATCTTTGCATAGCGGATTATTTTCGCGCCGCGGGCGAAGGCGCCCCGGATGTCTGTGCCTTTCATGTCGTAACCATGGGCAGCACGGCCTCGGAATATACCGCCGCGCTATTTGCCGAAGATCGGTATCAGGATTATCTGTACGCACATGGCCTCACCGTCGAGTGTGCCGAGGCGCTTGCCGAATACTGGCATCGGTCGATCCGTATGGAACTCGGCATCGCCGGCAGCGACGCCGAAGACATCCGCCGCCTGTTCTCGCAGGGATACCAGGGATCGCGCTATTCCTTCGGGTACCCGGCATGTCCGAACCTTGAAGACCAGGTGCAGCTCTTCGAACTGCTGCGTCCCGAACGCGTAGGCATCAGTCTGACGGAAGAATATCAGCTGGTGCCGGAACAGAGCACCAGCGCAATCATCGTTCATCACCCGGAAGCAAAATACTTCAATGTCAAGTGATTCCGCCACGCCTCCCAAGCAGGACGGCACACAGCCCGGCAATGCGGACCGCATGGAAGAACCCCGGAAGCGAAGTTGTCTCCTTCGGCTTTTCCGCGTGTTGTTCTGGACGGTGGTCGTCGTGCTGTTCTGGTGGATGGCCGCATCGATGGTGCCCGGTCTGCCCGGTCCGCCAGACGCGGTGCATACCGCCCTGCGTGGCGTGAAAACGGCAAGCGACGCGGTATACCTGTGGATCGAGGAGGAACGGCTCGAGCGGGCCGCCGAGCGCGTGCGTGATGCCGCCGTGGAGCGCGACACCGTAGACACGATTCGCTCGGATATCGAGAAGCTGAGCGCCGAGCGCCGGTCGCTTCTCCCCATGCGCCCCCTGATTGAAGACTCGGTGCTGCATGAGCAGCTTCGCAACATTTCCCGCACGCCGCCGATCGGCGGACGATTGATCAACGTCATAATCATCGGTATCGATTCCCGGCTTTCCGCCCGGGATGCCCGCGCCGATGCGCTGCATCTCGTCACGGTCAATCCGGATTCCGCCGTCGTCGAAATCATGTCCATCCCCCGCGACACCTATGTCGATCTCGGCTATCCCGACACCACGACATTCAACATCATTGCAAACGCGAAGACGACCGACAACCGCTGGCTCATGCATAAGGTGGCGGAGGTTGCCAAGCGCGGTCCGGTCAACTATTACGTGGAAGTCGGCTTCAGCCAGGCGATGGGAATCATGGAAATTCTCGGCTACCGCGATCCGGTGAAAACACTGCAGTTCCTGCGCACACGGCGCACCCTGCCGGGCGGCGATATTCAGCGCGCACACAATCAGGCGGTGTTCATGCGGCAGAACCTGATCGAGAAGTTTCCGCTGCTCACCGGTGCCACCGGCGACATGATCATCACCGCCGCGCTGAATTTCCTGACGACGAATCTCAGCAGGGATTTCTGTCTGGGTCTCGTTTTCAGCCTCAAGCAGCGCGGATTCCCGGACCATCGTCCCGACGCGGTACGGCTGCGCATGCTGCCCGGCAACAACATCCGGCTCAAGCAGATGGTTGCCGATTCCGCCACGATACACAACACCCTGGCGCGCGTCGAGAGCCGCGTCGGGGAAAGCAACGGAGCCCCGGATGTGGCCTCCTATCTGCGGCGCGTCTACACGCGGGCGATGAAAGACTCCACGCATCCCGGCAAGATCGTCTACCGTTTGCGCCGGCTCAACGAGCAGCATGCCTGGCTGCAGGTGCAGGATATACGGGCGCGCGACGGCATTCGCGACACGCTGACCTCGCTGCTCGTTTTCGCCTACCGGGAACTCGGACAGACAGAAAATGCCGACGCCGTGCTTCGCGCCCAAAAGGCGGAAGAACTGCTCATGCAGCAGCGGATATTGCAGCAGGAACCCTGATTTCCCCCTTTCCGTTATGATTGTATGTTTCCCACCCGGGAAATATGTTGAGAGTCAGATTCACGTATCATTATTTATCATCAGGAACGGGAACCCACTATGGCTATCAAAGTTGGCATCAACGGCTTCGGACGCATAGGCCGTCTTGTCTTCCGCCGCGCGATCGAACTCGGCGGATTCGAGTTCGTGTCGATCAATGATCTCACCGATGCGCCGACGCTCGCGCATCTCCTCAAATATGATTCCGTGCACGGCAAGTTCGACGGTACCGTGGAGGTCGATGGAAACGATCTGATCATCAACGGTAACCGTTTGAAGATCACCGCCGAGCGCGATCCCGCGAATCTCGACTGGAGCGGCGTTGATGTGGTTATCGAAGCCACGGGTATTTTCCGCACCCGCGAGGCCGTCAGCAATCATCTGAAAAACGGCGCGAAGAAAGTCGTACTTACCGTCCCGGCAAAAGACGAAATCGACGCCACCATCGTCATGGGCGTCAACGACGACACCCTGACCGGGGATGAGAAAATCGTCTCCAATGCCTCCTGCACCACCAACTGTCTCGCTCCGATGGTCAAGGTGCTGCACGATGCCTTCGGCATCGAAAAGGGCCTCATGACGACGGTACACAGCTACACCAATGACCAGCGCCTGCTTGATCTCCCGCACAAGGACCTGCGCCGTGCACGCGCCGCGGCGACCAACATCATTCCCACGACCACCGGCGCCGCGCGCACCGTCGGCAAGGTCATCCCCGAACTCAACGGACGACTGGACGGCATGGCGCTGCGCGTACCGACACCTGACGGCTCCATCACCGACTTCGTGGTCACGCTCAAAAAGGACGTGACCGTGGAGGACGTCAACAAGGCGATGAAAGACGCCGCCGACGGACCCATGAAGGGTGTGCTGGAATACTGCGAGGATCCCATCGTGAGCAGTGACATCGTCGGAAACACGCACTCCTGCATTTTCGACGTGCCGTCCACCATGGTCAGCGGCAATCTCGTGAAAGTCGTCGGCTGGTACGACAACGAATACGGCTATTCCTGCCGCGTCGTGGACCTCGTCAAGAAAATCGCGGAGTAATCAACGGCAGCGATCCGTTCTGTGAGTGAGGCCGCGCTGTCGGCCTCACTTTTTGTTTCGGCACTGTTTTCGTAGGTTTTTTTATCCGGCTGACTATACAGGAGCACAGCAATGAACAAACGCACCATCAAGGACGCCGATCTTTCCGGGAAACGCGTACTGACGCGCGTCGATTTCAACGTCCCACTCAACGACCGGCAGGAGATCACCGACGACACGCGTATCGTCTCCGCCCTTCCGACCATCCGCATGATGCTCGAGAAAGGCGCCGCCGTCATTCTCATGAGCCACCTCGGTCGGCCCAGGGGAGAATTCAAAAAAGAGATGAGCCTGAAGCCCGTTGCGGAAAAGCTGTCCGAGCTGCTCGATATGGATGTGCGGTTCGCTCCCGACTGTGTGGGCGAGGAGGTCCGGAAGCTCGCCGGCGAGCTTGCTCCGGGCGAGGTGATGCTGCTCGAGAACCTGCGCTTCCATGCCGGAGAAACCGGCAATGACGAAGACTTCGCCGCGCAGCTCGCCGCACTCGGCGACATCTATGTCAACGACGCGTTCGGCACTGCGCATCGCGCCCATGCATCCACCGAAGGCGTGACGCATCACCTGTCACCGTGCCTCGCCGGACTGCTGATGGAAAAGGAAATCGACTATCTCGGTCGCGCCGTCGAACATCCCGAGCATCCCTATATCGCCATTCTCGGCGGTGCCAAGATCTCAGGAAAAATCGACGTCATCGCAAATCTGCTCGAAAAAGTCGACACGCTGCTGATCGGCGGCGGCATGACGTACACCTTCCTGAAAGCGCAGGGCATGGAAATCGGGAATTCGCTTCTGGAAGATGACAAAATCGCCATGGCCCGTCAGCTGATGCAGATGGCCGAAATGCGCCACAAGCAGCTGCTGCTTCCCATCGACACCGTCGTGGGGCAATCCTTCGACAATGACACGGAATTCCACACCGTGCGCGTGGGCGATATCCCCGCAGACATGATGGGCCTCGATATTGGTCCGGCAACTATCGACCTGTTCAAAAAGCACATCGCCGATGCGAAGACCATCGTATGGAACGGTCCGATGGGCGTCTTCGAGATGCCGAACTTTGCAAAAGGTACCGTCGCCGTCGCCGAGGCGTTGGCGGAGGCCACGAAAAACGGCGCGGTGACGGTGATCGGCGGCGGCGATTCCGCGGCGGCCATCAGCCAGATCGGACTGCAGGACAGTGTTTCTCATGTTTCCACCGGCGGCGGAGCCTCACTCGAACTGCTCGAGGGTAAGACGCTGCCCGGACTCGCTGCTCTGACCGACAAATAGCAGGGGTGCCGCGGGAGGAACGTTCACCTGTGCTCCTCTGTTTTCTAGAGTGTATAACAGTAGAAACTCATGTCAGCATATCGATCTTACAACAGCGGCGGTTACCGTCCCCAGTTCGGAGGCTTCAGCTTCTTCCCTCCTGTGCTTAAGAACATCATCTTTATCACAGTGGGGGCGTACATCCTGCAGATGGTCTTTCAGAGCGGCCTGACGCTCGGTGGACAGCCGATATACAACTGGTTCGCCAAATCCTTCTATCTGTGGCCAATCGGACGACCGGAATTCATGCCGTGGCAGCTCGTCACGTACATGTTTCTGCATGGCAACTTCATGCACATTTTCTTCAACATGCTCATGCTCTGGATGTTCGGCATGGAGCTGGAAAACACCTGGGGTTCGAAGAAATTCCTGATCTTCTACTTTGCCTCGGGGATCGTCGCCGGACTGGCGAATCTGTTCATTGCCCCGATGTTCTCGACGCCGGGTCCCACCATCGGCGCATCGGGAGGCGTGTACGCGGTACTCGTGGCATTCGCCATGATGTTCCCGGACCGCTACATCTACCTGTGGTTCTTCGTGCCGATCCGTGCGAAATACCTCATCACGTTTTTCATCCTGCTCGAGGTGTTCAACGGCATATCCGGCACGATGGACGGCATCGCGCATATCGCCCATCTCGGCGGCGCGGTGGTCGGCGCGGTCTGGGTGCTGCTCGAGCGTCGCGGTTCCATTGACCGCATGCTTTCCTCGGTTGGAAAGAAGAAATCCGTGTCAGGCGGGACGCCCACATGGGAGAGTCCCCCCCGCGAGGCAAAATTCTACGAATTCACATCCGGCAAAAACCGGCCGAAAACAGACGATCCGGAATTCGACGAGTCCCAGAAGCGCATCGACGACATTCTCGACAAGATCAGCGTCTCGGGATATTCGAGCCTGACCGAGGAAGAAAAGCGCATCCTCCTCGACGCGAGCAAGCGCATTCATCCCGACAGGGATCATTCCTAACCATCGATACAGACGGAACGCACCATGATAGATATCCCCGTTATCCAGGATCCCAACGCGCCGGTATGGCAGCCTCCCCAGGTAAAAACCATCCGCCGCAAGACACGCAAAGTGTGGGTGGGAGATGTGCCGGTCGGCGGTGATGCCCCGATCCCGGTGCAGACGATGACCAAAACCAAGACCTCTGACGTCGAGGGCACGCTTGAGCAGATCCGTCGCGCCGTCGACGAGGGATGCGACGTGGTCCGCGTCACCGTCAACGACAAGAAAGCCGCCGCCGCGATGGCAGACATCGTGAAGGGATCACCGGTCCCCATCGTGGCCGATATCCATTTCAATCACATCTTCGCGCTGGAATCCATCAAGGCTGGCGTGGCGAAAGTGCGTATCAATCCCGGCAACATCGGGTCGGTCGACCGCATTCACCAGGTCCTTGGCGCCGCGAAGGAGCGCGGCATCCCCATCCGCATCGGCGTGAATTCCGGTTCGCTCGAGGAAGACATCCTCGAGAAGCATGGCTACCCGACGGCCGAGGCGCTGTACGAGAGTGCCATGCGCCATGCGGAGATCTGTGAGGATTACGGCTTCGGGGATATCATCATTTCCGTGAAATCCACCGATGTGCGCCTGATGATCGAGGCCTACCGGCTGATTGCCGAACGCACCGACTATCCGCTGCATCTCGGCGTGACCGAGGCCGGCACCACCAAGGTCGGCACGATCAAGTCGGCGGTGGGGATCGGCACGCTGCTGGCCGAGGGCATCGGCGACACCATCCGCGTATCGCTGACCGATGAACCGTACAGGGAAGTCGAGGTCGGGAAGGAAATCCTGCGCTCGCTCGGGCTCGCCAGCCGCAGCGTTGAGATCATCGCGTGTCCGACCTGCGGACGCCTCGAGGTCGACCTGTTCAAGATCACCAACGAACTCGAAGAGCGCCTCGCGGGCATCAAGAAACCTGTGAAAATAGCCCTGCTGGGCTGCGTGGTCAACGGTCCGGGCGAGGCCAGCGAGGCCGACATCGGCATCGCCGCCGGCAAGGGCGTGGGCATCCTCTACCGCAAGGGCGAGGTCGTGCGCCGCCTGAAGGAGGACGAGATCATCGACGCCGTCTATGAAGAGGCACTGAAGTTCGTTCCCGAAGAGGAAAAGGAAAAGACGGAATAGAACGCAGTCCAACAGAAGCGCATATCAATTGGGGAGAATTCACATGCGCGCCATCGAAGCCATTCTTGACATTTTGTATCCGCCGCTCTGCCATGCCTGCGAGCGGCGGATACACGCACATGACGTTCTGTGTCCCGACTGCGTCGCCGGGCTCCATCCCTGGCCGCAGACGCGGGAGCAGTCGCTGCTGCACCTCGCATCGCTGCACCACGTCTGTGACGCAACCATGATGAGCGTGGGATTCGAATACGACGAGGAATGCGCGCTCGAGCCCTGCATCCGCGCGATGAAATACCGCCAGCTGTACAGCGTCGGCCTCTGGCTCGGACGACTGCTGGGCGAACGTCTGCACGATGCACCGATCCTCGAGGGTACGCCCGTGCTCGTGCCCGTCCCGCTACATCAGGTCAAGCGCCGGGAGCGCGGATACAACCAGGCCGCGTATCTCGCGCGGGGCGTCGCCGCGGAATGCGGCATCGAACTGCGCGAGTATCTGCTGCGGCGGACGCGCTACACCGCCTCGCTCTCGGCGTCGAAGATGAAGCAGGAGCAGCGGCGCGAAAGTATCCGGAATGCTTTTGTCGCTGATGATGCCGGGCTGCGGCAAGTGCGCGGAAGGCCGGTGATCGTGATCGACGACCTGATCACGACCGGTGCCACGATGAGCGAATGCGTGCATGCGCTCACGGCCGCGGGTGTCACGGATGTGCGTCTGCTGTCGTTGGCTCGTCCCCCGCGGCATTGAGGGTTCAGTCCCCCCACCATTTCCAGGGGGCGCGACCCTGATCCCAGAGACGGTTGAGATGCTCGACGTGCTTGGGCGTGTCCATGCAGTGCCAGAATCCATCGTGTGCGAACACCCCGGCCCTGCCCTCGCGGGCAAGGCGCGGAAGAACATCCTTCTCCAGTACAGACGCATCCCCGCTGATCTCATCGAGTACGGGCGTGCGGAAGACCAGGAATCCCCCGTTGACGCTGCAGTGCGTGACGGGCTTCTCGCTGAACTCCATGAGCATGCGCTGCTGCGTTTCGACGATGCCGAACGACGTCGGAAGCCGAACCGAGGTGAGCGTGACATCCCGTTCGTCCTCGCGATGCTGCGTGAACACTGCGTTGAGATCGACATCCGCCACCCCGTCGACGTACGTGGCGAGCACATGCTCGCTGTCGATGTAGGGCAGACAGCGCTTGAGCCGCCCGCCGGTCTCCGTTTCCTCACCGGCATGGACGAAGGTGATGCGCCATGCGCGTTCATCCTCGGGGAGCGCCGTATGATACTGATGGCTCCCGTCATGCAGATGCAATGTGAAATCGGATGTCATGCTGAGATATCGTTCGAACCACGCGATGATCTGCGTGCTTCCGTGTCCGAGAGGAAGAATGAAATCTCGGAATCCGAATCGTGAGTAAATTTTCATGACATGCCAGATGACGGGACGCGGACCGATCGGAACCAGGGCCTTTGGCTTTCCCTCGGCAACATGCCGCATGCGGAGACCAAGTCCCCCGCAGAGTATGATGACCGGGTATGGCTGCATGTCATGCATGTCGATAGCGCACTCGCATCAATGGTAGACAAACACGGGGATGGAGCCGTCCTTGATGATGTCGCGCGCGGTGCTTCCGAAAAGGAATTCCGTCAGACCACGGCGCACGGGCTGCCCGAGAATGACCAGGGCGGGATGCAGCTCCTTGATGACCTGCTTGATGGCGTCGGCAGGCCGTCCCGTGCGGAGCATCATGCGTGCGTCGATGCCGTGGGCACGCAGGAAGCGGGAGGCCTTTTCGAGATGGTACTTGTTCTTGTCATACTCGGAGGCGACACAGAGCAGCGTCACCGGATAGATCTCCGGGATGTCGGGCGTGACATGCGCGTATGCCTGCAGGGCCCGCGCAGCGCCCTTCGACCCGTCGTAAGCGATGATGACATTCTGCGGCAGCTCTTCCGTTTCCGGCACCGCGAGCACGGGACAGACGGGCTCCTTCAGCAGATGCTCGAGCGTGTCCCCGGGTCCTTCGCGCGTGGGATAATGAAAGTACGTCCGCAGTCCTGAAATGATCAGGTCCGCGGTCTTCGCTTCGTCCAGCAATCCTTCGAAGGGTGACCCCGTGTAAATGATATCCTCATGATCCACTTTTTCGAGATCACAGGTCATGCGGAAGCGGGCGATGAGTTCTTCGGCATGCGTTTTCGCGTCATTGAGCATGGACGAAACGGTATGCTCCGACATCTGGATCGCGCCCGGCTGCGCCCCGGCTGCGAGCTGTTCGATGCTCGGACGGTCGATAACCGCCACACCGACAATCGTTCCCTCATAGACTTTCGCGCGGCGCACCGCCATCCGCAGCGCGCTGTCGGCATGCGGGGAACCGTCGAGTCCAACCACAATTCTCTTGCTCATGATTTGCTCCTCATGTTCGTGAGCGTTCTGTCTATTTACGTATCCAAATATGCACGTCCCGCGCGGGCAGTGTCAGCTGCCGCGCTCCGCCCTCCAGCACGGAGTGACGATGACCGTCGATCGGTGTCGTGCCCGCCCGGTCACCGGCCGCAACCAGCACCCAGCGTCCCGCCGGGAGCTGAATATTATTGAATGTCCGCTGATCGTCAGCGATATTGACCAGCACCAGCACCCTGTCATCAACCACATATCCCAGCTGCATCACATCATCGGGCTCGAACCAGCGGATGTATCCCTCTTCCGGGGCCTCACCGATACGGAACACCGCACCGTGCTCGCTGCGACGAAGCGAGATCAGTCCCTTCCAGTACTCCATCATCCGCTGGAAGTTGCAGGCCGCACCGTCTTCGGTGTTCAGGCCAAGTGTTTCCCAGAGAAAAAGGTTGGGACGCCGCAGGTTGTATGTATCCCTTCTGCCGTGGATGTAAATCGGACCGGTTTCGGTGTGCTTGACATGGCTGACAAGAGGTGTCGAGGCCTTGCTGCGCATGAATTCCGTGCCGCCGTGAATCACCACCGGACCAAGAGAGGTCAGCAGCATGGCCGCCGCGATACGGAAGCGATCCTCCTCCACTCCCCTGAGTCCGTTCCAGTCCTCGACGGCGAAACGGTCGGCCAGCGCCCAGTTATCATGAATGTCGAGATAGTTGATGCCCTCATTCGGGGTATCCTCATACATGAAGGTGTTCGCCACGGCCTGCTTCGCAGCGTCACGGCTGCCGTTGCCGCCGGCATATCCGCGATCGCGGCGCTTGTCTTCGGGATTGTCGGGCGGACCGCAGAGCGCATTCCGTGTGTCGTCCTGGAAATAGGTGATTGGCGCGTCTTCCTTGTACCAGTCGTAGTCGGGATTCGCCTCATAATCGGGATCCGAGGAGCCGATCCAGGGTTCGCCGTAGATGATGATCTCCGGACCCAGCCGGCGGCGCAGTTCGCGCAGCGTCTGCTCATCGGTGAGGCCCGCCAGGTCGATGCGGAAACCGTCCACACCGTATTCCTTCACGAGCATATCGCACTGATCGTATATCCAGCGCGCGGTCATCGGGCGCTGTTCGGACTTCGTTTCCGTGCCGTAGCTGCCGATGAACTGCAGATCGTCGTTCGTACGGTAATAGGCATGCTTGCCGAAGACGCGGAGGTTGAAATACATCTCGCGCGCATCCATGCGCTCGGCCGTGTGATTGAACACGAGGTCAACGATCACCGCGATGCCGCGCTCATGAAAGGCGGCGACGAGGTCGCGGAAATCCGTGTTCTGCGATCCCGGCTCACTGCCGCGCACGCGGAAGCGCGACTCGAGCGCAAACGCGTGCGACGTGCGGTATCCCCACTGGTAATTGCTGCTGTCGACCATTTGCTCCCGCATGTAGGGATCGTCGGCGAATGCGCGCCGCCATTCCGGATCCGGATAGTGCAGGAATTCCTGCACGGGCATCAGATGCACCACGTTGACGCCGAGATCGGCGAGATAATCGAAGCCCACCGGCTCGCCCTGCGCATTGCGGAGTCCGGGAGTAAAAAACGCACGGAAGCTGCCGCGCAGCGAATCCGGGATGCCGGGAAGCGCCAGCGTGAAATCCTCCACGTGCACTTCATAGGCGATGACATCTTCGAGCGGGGGAATGCCGCGCGCGATCGGCGGCGCGGGTTCGGTGCGCGGCCAGATGCGTGCGCGCCCGAAGCTGTCATCCGACACGCGTGCATAGGGATCGGTGACATGTACGGGCGCCTGTTCGAAAAATTCATTCCCGGGATCGGGTGGACCATGAACCGTGAAGTCGTACCACCATCCCTCGAAATTCTCCGCCATCCGTATTTCCCAGATTCCTCCCTTCGCGGCATGCATCGTGACACTCCTGTCAGGAAGGTCCGAACCGCGCTCGCGGAACAGATACAGACGCACGCTGTCCGCGCGGGGAGAAAACACCCGCACCACCGTCGCGCCGTCGCTGCCCGTGAACGCGCCGAGTTCGGCCGGACTGTAGCAGTGCCGCAGCCAGCCGTCGAAGCGGCAGAGCAGCGGTTCGTCCACCCCGCGCACATCCAGGTAATGCACGCGCCTGATATCCAGCTGCTCGGCGGGACAGACCTGCACTTCCCGTGAGCCCGTCCAGAAGACGCCTTCGCAGGAGATCTCCCGTCCATCCGCCATTCGCAGAAGATAATCCGCGGGATTTAGAGACAGGGAGTAGTTTCCCTCGCGGACGAACAGCCGTACATGGCGTTCGGAAACGATTTCCGCGCGCAGAGCGAATGCTTCCGTGCTGCCGCCTTCTGAAGGCTGCTGCCCGAAAACCGGCGACAGGAAAACCATACCCGCCGCCGCCAGTACCCAGATAAGGATTGGAGCTTTCATCGCAGATGTATTGTATGGATGGAATATAAAACAAAAAGGGAAACAATACACGGTTTTCCGTTGTCGGTTCCCCTGCAGGAGAAATTTTCCGCGCCCTTCTTGTTTTTTTCTTGATTTTCTTACATTGCCTGTCCACGGCTGGGAGTCCCCTCGCATCTGTTCATGCGGGAGGGTGCTCCTGACTCTCTTCTTCATTCCTAAACTCCGGAGTTGTTCTATGGCGGTGTATCATTCCGAAAAAGACTTTCTCCGTTCCCTGAAACGGTTCAATGCGCTCTCCTCTCATCAGTACGAATGGCATACCGGCTTTTCCGAGAAAGAGCATGAGTGCGCATTCGGACACACCATTCCGGCGGAAGTGCTGTATTTCAAGAAACCGCTGGACATGGATGGCGAGCGCAAGGTGCGCGTGTGCAAGGACTGCATGGAGAAACTGGTGTTTATCACGATTGACAGCGACAGGCACAGCAAGCAGGTTTCGGAACAACTCTACCGCGAAAAGCATCCGGCACAGAAAAAAATCATGAAAACCATGATGCGATGACCGGAGCATGTGTTTTGGGCGTCCCTCGGGACGCCCGTTGTTTTTCCGCCCGGGGGTGGGCATTTTTCATGACATCGTTTTATGAATCACGCGTGCGGGAATGTCCGTGACACTCCTTCAGTTTTCCGCCGTCGACTGGCTCATCGTCGCCTCGTATCTGCTCTTCCTGCTGTACCTCGGCTTCCGCGGCGCGCGGCGCAACCGCAGCAGTTCAGAGGATTTCATACTCGGCGGCCGCATGCTGACGCTGCCGGGATTTGTTGCGGCGCTGGTTTCCACCTGGTACGGCGGCATTCTCGGTGTCGGCGAGTTCAGCTACCTCTACGGCGTCGCGAACTGGTTCGTCTTCGGTCTGCCGTACTATATATTCGCCATCGTCTTCGCCCTGTTCTTTGCGCGGCGCGTGCGTGACACTGCGCTGTACTCCATTCCCGATCAGCTGTATCACACATATGACCGGAAGACAGGACTGCTCGGCTCGGTCCTTGTTTTCTTCAACAGCTCCCCGGCTCCCTACGTGCTGATGCTCGCCGTGCTGCTGCAGGTCGTCACGGGGTGGGACCTGCTCCCCTCTCTACTCGTCGGTACCGCGGTCTCGATCGTGTACGTCTATACCGGCGGCTTCCGCGCCGTGGTGCGCACGGATCTCCTGCAGTTCCTGCTCATGTTCGGCGGCTTTTTCGTGCTGCTGTTCTTCCTGATCTCCGACAACGGCATGCTGCCCTTCCTGCAGGACAATCTCCCCGGGCGCCATCTCACCGTCACCGGTGGCAATTCCTGGCAATACATCCTCGTCTGGTTCTTCATCGCCCTGTGGACACTCGTCGCACCGCAGTTCCACCAGTTCACGCTCAGTGCGCGAAGCCCGCGAACCGCGCAGTGGGGCATCGTCGCATCGGTCGGCTGCTGGTTTGTGTTCGACAGCATCACCACGCTGTCGGGGCTGTACGCGCGGGCGCTGCTGCCGGCGCTGGACCAGCCGTCGATGGCCTATCCTCTCCTTGCGGAACAGGCGCTGCCGATGGTGGCGAAGGGCATCTTTTTCGTTGGCATGCTCGCCACCGTCATGTCGACCACCGATGGACTGACATTCATTGCGGGGCTCACGGCGGGGCGCGATATTTTTTCGACACTGACCGGCCGCCGAGACGATTCCTCTGTCACCCGCTACACGCAGTACGGTATCCTTTTTACGGCGGTGGTTTCAATCGGCGCCGTGCTGCTCTTTCCATCCGTCATCTCCCTGTGGTATGTCATCGGCACGCTGTTCATTCCCGCACTGCTGCTGCCCCTTGCCACGACCTATTATCCGCGGCTCGCCATATCCAGTACGCGCACGTTCTGGGCGATGCTCGCCGGCTTTCTCGTTTCCCTCACTGCCATGGTGGTCGGACAGCTGCAGAGCGTCGGCGGTGAGCCGCAGTATCCGCTGGGCATCGAGCCGATGTACGGCGGGCTGGCGGCCACGCTGCTCATTTACGCGTCGGGATGGATGCGCCCCGGTACGCGTTCCCCTGTCGGTAATACGAACAAATAGCCGGACGGCATCGGTCTGTTCCCCGGATTGTCGCCGCAGTGCGCCGCGGCATCGCGAGGATGGCTGGGCGCAAAAAAAAAGCGCACCCGGGAGAGGTGCGCTGAAGTCGGTGCATCGTATCGTGCCGTCACGTCACTCGTACTCTTCGACGAATTCCGTGCGCTGCTGAAGAACTTCCCACAGCTGATCGACGGCGGAAATGATGCGGTCGTGATCCTTTGGATCGATGTGTTCGAGCACCTGTTCGTATACGTGGGTGCAGTCGTTCGTGACCTTGCGGGCGATGTTCTCTCCCTGTTTCGTCAGACGAACGTTGATAATGCGGCGGTCATGCGGATCGATGTGCCGGGTAACAAAGCGCTTCTTGACGAGACCGTCGATGATGCGCGTCAGACGACTGCTGGTGAGGCTCATCCGCTGAGCGATATCCTTGACCGAGAGTTCGCTGTCATTCCGGAAGGCCCGGAGACACTTGAACTCGGAAAGGGACAGATGTGCGCGCTCTGCGATACGCTCCTGCTTTCGCTGACAGCAGCCGACCAGTCCCAGCGTGAGATCCGCAAGTGTTTCTGCCTGTTTGTGGTGATTGGCTTGATGCATACAGCGTTCAAAAAAATAGTTTGCCATTGTCAACTTATCGGTTTGTCAAATAAATGTCAAGAGCATTTTAAGGTGTTATTGTAAAATATTCACCAAATATGGACGGGATTGCTTCACAGGCGCGCGGATCGTAATATGGAGCCTGAGAAACGGTAACACGCATGTACAATCACGAGGCACCGCATGGAACAGTTCCGTCAGAGCATGCTCGATCTCATCATTCAGACATCCACGAATCTTCCGGCGGATGTGCGCCGGGCAATGGAGGCGATACTTGACAAGGAGGAACCCGGCTCGCAGGCCGCCACCGCGCTTTCCACCATCGCGCGAAATATCGATATGGCCTGTGAAAACGAGGGCGCAATCTGCCAGGACACCGGGATGCCGACGTTCAAGATCAAAACACCGGTCGGCGTCAATCAGCTGGATATGCAAAAGGACATTCTCTGGGCCATCGAGGAGGCCACGAAGCGCGGCAAGCTGCGGCCCAATACGGTGGATCCCGTCACGGGCAAGAACAGCGGCAACAATATTGGCAGCGGCGCGCCGGTGTTTTACTGGGAGCAGTGGGAAAATGATCACATCGAAGTCAAGCTCATCCTCAAGGGCGGCGGCTGCGAGAACAAGAACATCCAGTATTCGCTGCCGGCCACGCTCGAGCATCTCGGCAAGGCGGGACGCGACCTCGAGGGCGTCCGCAAATGCATTCTGCACGCCGTCTGGCAGGCGCAGGGACAGGGCTGTTCCGTGGGCGCCATCGGCGTTGCCATCGGTGCGGATCGCGCCATGGGATACAGCCACGCCAAGGACCAGCTCTTCCGTGAACTCGACGACACGAATCCCGATCCCGTACTCGCGAAGCTCGAGGACGAGATCATGGAGCATGCCAACAAGCTGAACATCGGTCCGATGGGCTTTGGAGGCAACAGCACGCTCATCGGATGCAAAATCGGCAAGTATCACCGCCTCCCCGCGAGTTTCTTTGTCTCGGTGGCCTACGACTGCTGGGCGTTCCGGCGCCTTGGTGTGGAAATCGATGCCGCGACCGGCGGCATCCGTACATGGATGTACCGCGACGCGGATCCGAAGGCCATGGCAAAGCAGGAGGGCATTCCCCTGACTGGAAAGGAGGTCGTCCTGCGGCCGCCGATCTCCGACGAGCAGATCCGTGCACTCAAGGTCGGGGATATCGTACTGATCAGCGGCAGGATGTTTACCGGGCGCGATGCCCTGCATAAATACCTGATGGATCATGACGCTCCGGTCGACATGAACGGCGGCGTGCTATACCACTGCGGTCCGGTCATGCTGCAGGATGACAGCGGCGAATGGCATGTCAAGGCCGCCGGTCCCACGACGAGCATCCGCGAAGAGCCCTATCAGGCCGACATTATCGGGAAATTCGGTATCCGGGCCGTAATCGGAAAGGGCGGGATGGGACCGAAGACCTCGGCGGGACTCAAGGAGCACGGGGCGGTCTATCTCAACGCCATCGGCGGCGCCGCGCAGTATTATGCGGAGACGATCAAAAAGGTGACCGGCGTACATTTCCTCGAGGAATTCGGCATTCCCGAAGCGCTCTGGGAATTCGAAACCGAAGACTTCGCCGCCATCGTCACCATGGACGCGCACGGAAACTCCCTGCATGCCGATGTGCTGGAAGATTCCGCGCAACGCCTCGAACAACTTGACCTCCCAGTGATACAGTGACGGAGCCGGTATGACGCATATTGAAGCATCCTTCCGCGAAGCGCAGATCTGTCTGGCGGAGTTCATGGCAGACGAGGAGCAGTTTCCGCGTGTGCAGCAGTTTGCCGAACGGCTCGCTGAAACCTTTCTCTCCGGCGGCAAAGCGCTGTCCTGCGGCAACGGCGGATCAATGAGTGACGCCATGCATTTCGCCGAAGAGTGGAGCGGGCGCTACCGCAGTGAACGTCCCCCGCTGCCGGCACTGGCCATGAGCGATCCCGGACACATGAGCTGTGTCGCCAACGACTACGGCTACGCGGAGGTGTTTGCCCGGCAGGTGCAGGCCCTCGGGAAGGAAGGCGATATTCTGCTCATGCTGAGCACCAGCGGCAATTCTCCGAACCTGATCCGCGCCGCGGAAGAGGCCCGCGCACGCCGCGTCACGACCGTCGGACTCCTCGGGAAAGGCGGCGGCAAACTGCTGCCCCTCTGCGATATCGGCATTGTCGTGCCGGGAGATACCAGCGACCGTATCCAGGAACTGCATATCAAGATCATCCATATCGTGATTGAATCGGTGGAGCGCCGGCTCTTCCCGGATCTGTACGATTGACAAACGGCGCTCCCGTCTCACTGTCATCCCGACGCACGGGCGCCACACGGAGCATCCGGGGCGTCACACTGAACCTGTCGAAGTGTGACGCCCCCGTATTTTCCCCGCTTTCCCGCTCAAAAAAAAAATTTCCCGCATTCCATTTTTTGTTTGGATTTCGTCCAAACAGCCACTATATTTATTCCACTCTCTCTCCACACAATACTAGTTCAGTACTGCTGAACCGTCTGCCGCGTTCAGTAATGTTCACAGCGAAGGAAACTTCCACAATGACACGTTTTGCCATTGCTGCGACAGTGATCCTGCTGTTCCCCCTGATTGTGTGGAGCCAGCAGCCGACTTCATTCCCCGCAGTATCATCCATTGCATATGCCGGCGTTCTTCCCGGATCTGTTTCCAATACGTTTGGAGACACCCCCGACGAACGTCCGATCGGTTCTTCTTCGATGCTGACAGCATCGAACACCAACCCTGCACCCTCACCCGTTTTCCGCGTCATGGAAACACGCACCCTGCTGCCATCCGCCGAGATGAGACCGGAGGTCAACGTCCCATCGGCATCCGGTTCGGGTCTGCAGATGTTCGCCGGGGCGCGCATCCGTGACGTCATCCAGCTCAACTGGGTCACTACATCCGGTACCGGCACTCTCGGCTTCGAGGTCGAACGCCGTTCTCAGCTGCAGACGAACTGGACAATGGTCGCGTACCTCCGCAGCGATGAACGCCAGTACGGAAATCAGGAGTATACCTTCCTCGATCACCTGCGCGGTGATGGTGTCGCATACTATCGTCTGCGGCAGATCAGGAAAGACGGAAACTCGATTACTTCCCCGGTCGTCAGCGTCACTCCCGACGAAGTCCCCGCCACCTCCGGCGTCTGGAAGCATGCCCTGCAGCCGTTCCAGAATTATGGCACGGTTTCATTCGGCCTGAGCCGCCCGGCGGAAGTGAAACTGACCCTTCATGATCACCTCGGAAATCCGGTCGCGGTGATACTCGACCATCGCGCGATGGAGGCCGGACACCATATCATTCCATTCGGGGCACGGGATTTGAAGCCCGGTCTCTACTTCCTTCGCATGCATTCGGATGAAGGAAGCAGGACGATGGTCTTCATGCGCTCATGATCTGAAAGCCGAACGGCCAACATATTGCCTGTGAACAACGCAAAGAGGCTGTCCAGCTGGACAGCCTCTTTTTTTCCACTTCTCTGTATCGACAGCCGCATGGCGCGCACCTCGCGCTCAGCTACGCGGTTGCGCCTGAGCGATGCTGCATTATTTGAGCGAATCGAGCGCCTTCCGCGCAGCGTCCAGCAGCGGCGCGGTGGAGATTGGTCCGCCGACGGCTTTCTGCATCCACAGGTCGGGTGTGACGTTGCCGATGGCGCACATGCGTTCCATCTCCGTGGCGAGACTTCGCTCCTTCAGGTACTGCTCGATCTGGAAAGCAATGATATGACCGAGCGGATAGTCGGGCGTATACATACCGCCGTCGATCGTGTGGGAATAAATGGCCAGCAGCGGCTGATCCTCCATGCCCAGCACCGGCGCGTAATAGTCGTTCCACACCTCTTTCGCGATGCGCAGATCAGCCTCGCGCAGCTGCTCGGGCGTCGCATCGGGATTTTCATACAGCCAGCGCCAGACGCGCATATCGACAAGCGCCACGCCGGCGATCTCATACGTTGACCAGAGCACGTCAAGCGTGTTGAGCGCCTCGGCGTCGGGATTCTCGACATCGAGTCCGAGCAGATCGAGATCGCGGGACTGGAACACAAACGCGAAACCCTCGGTAAAGGCGGTGTTCGGCACGCCGCGCAGGAGTGTGTGGTCCATCATCTGGTATGACATCACCTGCTCGACGTTATGCCCGAGTTCATGAATGGCGATGTTGTAGCCCTTGTAATTCATGCCGCTTTCCGGCACACGCGTCCGCAGATGCGCGTTGTCCGAGAGCCGTCCGGCGCCCATGGCATGTCCCGCTCCGCGCGCGGCATCGACGCTGATGTGATCGGCCAGGTACTGCGCCCTGTCAAAGGTAAAGCCCAGCCGCACCAGGATGTCGGGGATGTCCTTTTCAAACGCCTCGACCGTGGGATATTTTTCCCGGACGATCCTGTCAAGCTCATCTTCGGTGAGCGGCGGCTTGGTTTTGAATCCGGGATACCAGATGTCGAAGGGCTGCAGGTCGCGTCCGAGCCGCTCTCGGATCAGCGCGGCGACATCGGTGAGCAGCGGGGATGAGAGAACATCGACGAACAGCTGCTCAACATCTTCTTCGGGGATTTCACGATCCTCGTTGAAGCGACGCGCAATGTGCGTGGAATTCTCGGGATGGTAGGGATCCACGGCGCGCTCGGCGTTGAATACCTTCAGCCACATTTCGTAACGCGTATCGGGTTCTCTCTGAGCCGGTTCCGCGCCGGCCGGTGACTCGCCGGCGGGCACGACGACATTCTCCGCGATGTACCAGTCGACCGCCGGGTTGTCGATAACCTCTTCCGGAATTTCCTGTGTCACGATCCGCTGCATGATCCTGTGAATGAGTTCCTGCCGGGGCAGCCCGTCATCTTTCGCGTATTGCGCCTTGAGCTCATCGCGCAATCCCCAGTGCGAAATAAGTTTGAGTCCCTCAGGGAAGAGCCGTTCTCCTTCGTCGTTCAGGACGTGATGCATGTGGATGTTGTATCCGCTGATGTAGGTGTCGGCGATCGTATAGGCGGTGGTGACCTGCTGGTTCGCCTCGGCCGGCACACGCGTGTCGAAACGCTGTGCGAGACGGCGCTCCGCCCATTCGCGGCGCGACCATTCCGCACCCTGTTCCAGTCGCTGCTCCAGTGTGCTCAGGGGAAAATTCAGCAGGGCGGCGAAGGCAAGTTTCGTTTTGAACATATCTGTATTCACATGCGCTTCGGGAGCAAACCTTCCGAAGAGATGATCGACACCGATGATCGGACCGGTATCGAGGTGCAGCGGCACCATCAGATCCCTTCGCAGCTCGGTCAGGTAACCGTTGATGAGCATGAGATTGTGCTCAAACCGCTGAAATGTCTTGTCCAGCAGCTCCTGGTCGGTGATGAAATGCTCCGCGCAGACGGCAATGAAATCCTCCGCACTGCCGTCGTCGCTGCGCCACATCGAAGCCGCCTGACGCACACCCTGTTCGATGCGCGTGCGGTGTTCCTCCCCGTGCATGGCGATCAATGAATCGATGGCGCCGTTGATGTTCCGCTCTGTCAATACCATGATGGTTTCCTCTGACTGCTGTGTCGTCTTCGTGCAGGCGCCGACAAGCATGATGACGGCGAATGCTGCGAAGACAATCGGTATGCGTGTGCGCATGTTCGACCTCGTTCGTTTCCGTTTGAGAAGTTCCGTGTCCTGCTCTCCCGTCCCCCGTGTGGAATCACCACGGTAAAATACGGCGGAGCGACGGAAATCCAATTCCCGCGGCATTGCGTGCATGTGCTTTTTCGTCCCATATTGGAAGCATTGTATTCTCAACCTGACGATGTGGATGACACGCAATATTATTTACTGGATTCTCGCACTTTTCATCACGCTGTCATCAGCGATGTACCAGCGCACGACCGGACCCACGTATCCCGTGGATGGCCAGGCGGAAGTCGGCGAGCTGACGGTGTTCTATACATTGACCAGGAGCCATGGTGGAGCCGGCGATCAGCCGGTGTACGTCCGCACCGAGCGCGACGGCATGGCTGACGGGACGATCGTGTACCGTCGCTACAAGACCGACGATCCGTGGACGCGCCTTCCGCTGGAAGCGCGGGGCGACTCGCTCATCGGGTGGCTCCCGCATCAGCCGCCTGCCGGGAAGCTCGAATATTTCATCGAACTTGACGGTGGCGATGAGCTGCTGCGCATTCCCGACCACGAAACGGTGGTGACGCGCTTCAAGGGCGCGGTCCCCTCCGGCGTACTGATTCCGCATGTCATCTTCATGTTTCTCGCCATGCTCTTTTCCACGCGCACCGGCATCGAAGCGTTGCGCCGGCACGGCAGGCCCCGGATGTATGTGTTCATCACTACGGGACTGCTCATCGTCGGAGGACTCATCCTCGGTCCCATCGTGCAGAAATTCGCCTTCGGTGAGTACTGGACCGGCTTCCCCTTCGGCACGGATCTCACTGACAACAAGACACTGATCGCTTTCATCGCTTGGCTGATCGCGATTGCAGCCGTGTGGAACAAATCCACGCTCACCGAGCACCCCGGACGCCGCTGGGTGGTTCTCGGTGCCGCGGTGGTCATGATGCTGGTGTACCTGATCCCTCACAGCATGATGGGATCGGAGCTGGATTATGAGGAATTGGACCGGCAGCGCCTTGAGCAGCAGCAGTCCATACCAGACAGCGCCGGTGACACAGCAGTGATCCGGCAGATACCATGACCGGCGGATCAGACAGCGGCGGCAGCAGCCTGTACGCACTCTGTGCCGTCATCGGCGTACTCGTGTTTTTCCTCGGACCGGTGCTCGCCCTGCTCATCGACCTGAATCCCCTGCTGGCGGCGACTATCGGCTATGCCGGAATCACGCTCTTCACCGGTGGAATCGCAGCCCGGTACGGCTTCGCCATCGCCCGGGGCCCATGGCGGCAGCTCGGAAAAAACCTGCTGGTCGCACTCGCGGTAACGATCCTGTTCTACGTCATTTTCCTCCTCATCTACACCATCTGATTCCGCCATGCCCGGGCGCAGCGAAGCGGTCCCTCCCTGGTTTTACGAGCAGTCCTCCGTCATCCCCTGGCGCCGGCATCACGGCCGCATCGAAGTACTGCTGATAACATCGGCGAAAAGCCGTCGATGGATTTTTCCAAAGGGCGTCATTGACCCCGGCTATTCGGCACGCGCTGCCGCACGCAAGGAAGCAGCCGAGGAGGCCGGCATATCGGGCGTCCTGTCCGAAGAGCCGATCGGTGAGTACACCTATGAAAAATGGAAGGGACGGTGCCGGGTGCGGATGTTCACCATGGAGGTGACCGCGATCAGCGAAACGTGGGAGGAAATGCATCTGCGCCGACGACGGTGGGCGACACTCGATGAGGCTCACGGCCTGCTCGACCGGAAAGAGCTGCGTCGCATGCTTCGGCGCTTCGAGCTTCGGAAATAATCATGGTATATACCGCAGGGGAGACAGAAGTTACAGCCGGAATGAGGGGAAAATAAATCCTTTGAATTTTAATTATCTCATATTAAATTAGCGTTGTAACAACCTTCAGAGCCATAAGCCGTACGATTCGGCTCCGGAATTTTTAATTCCGGGACGACACTGCCTTCGGGAACATCCTCGCACAGGCCACGGCGCAGAGTCTTTGCATCGCGCAATACAAGAGTTTTTGCATGAGAAATATCCTGTATATATGCGTCCTCGCACTTCTTCTCGGTGTGACCGGCTGTGCGGATCAGATCGTCAGAGAATGCGACGTCATCGAGGAAGCGACCGTCACTGCGCGATTTTCCGAAATTGAGCAGCATGTCTTCGCGCAGTCCTGCGCCACGGCGGGCTGTCATGCCGGCAGCAATCCGCAGGCAGGACTCGATCTCAGTCCGGGAAAGGCCTACGCCTCGCTGGTCGGCGCGAATAGCCTCAACCATCCCGGCGAGAATCTCGTGGAGCCGGGCTGCAGCGGACAGAGCGTGCTGATTGCACTGTTGCGGCGTGAGCGTCAGCCGGTCATGCCTCCGGCTGGATCCCTCGACGCGGCTGTCATCGATTCCATCGCCGCCTGGATCGACCGCGGAGCACCTGAAGACTGATGTCCCGTGAAACGATGAGAGATGATGTGATGAAAGCACTGACAATACTTGTACTGCTCCTGCTCGCCCATCCCCTCACGGCGCAGAAAGTGGAATACCATGTAGATAAAAGCGCGGACAATGAAGTGAAATTCATTTCCGATGCGCCCATCGATGATTTCGAAGGTGTGACCGACAAGATCGACGGCTATCTGATCGCCGGACAAGATACATGGACGGAAAACAGCGAACTCTACTTTGAAGTCGACCTCCGCACCATCGACACGGGGATCGGACTCCGAAACCGCCATATGCGCGAAGATTACCTGCATACGGACAAATACCCATACGCAAAATTCACCGGACGCATCGTGTCGGCATCATCGGGAAGCAGCAGATACGATGTGACAGTCCGCGGCAGCATGGATATTCACGGAGTGAAAAAACCGATGGACATCAGCGGGACTGTCAGCAGAATGGAACGCGGCATCCGTATCTCCACCGAATTCCAGGTCAAGCTTACCGACCACGACATCGAGATCCCAAAGTTCATGTTCTTCAAAATCGACGAGAACATGCAGCTCGTCCTGGATTTCCATCTCAAGAACGTTCAAGGATAATCGACCGTGTCGCAGATGCTACGCATTCTCGTTCTCTTTACGGCCATCTCCGCTTCCGCCATCGCACAGGGCGGGAGTTCGAGCTGGAAGCGCAGCGAACCGAAATCCCTCCCTCCGCTGCAGCTGTTTCACTCCACCCAGGCGGTGAATCTGCCGACGGCGGAAGCGCTGCAGCAGGGCAACTTCGAATTTGAGATCTCCCATCGCTTCATCCCTACGCTGCGAGACGGCAGCAGCAGCCTCTGGGGCTTCGACGGACCCGTCAACATCCGGCTCGCGCTCGGATATGCTTACAGCGACAAAGGTTCCGTGACCCTGGGCCGCAGCAACGTGCAGGACAACCTCGATCTCCATGTCAAACAGCAGCTCTTCTCCTATCGTCACGAGGTGCTGCCCCTGCTCGTTGCTGTGCGCCTGGGCACGGCCTGGAATACCGAAGTGCCCGGGGTCGACGCCGCAGATGCAGACAATCTGCAGTATTACGGCCAGCTCATCATCAACAGCATGTACGGTGAGCGTTTCGCCCTGGGCGTTGTGCCGTCGTATGTCGAAAACAGCCATATCGCCTGTCCCGACCGCCAGTACTCGTTTGTGGTTGGAGTCCATGCCCAGTATTATATTACCGATGTCTTCAACGTGCTGGCAGAATGGATCCCCACCGTCACCGGATGGCGCACACGTCACAACTCGGTCGCGTTCGGCATCGAGCTGGAAACCGGCGGACATTTCTTCAAGATCATTCTCACTAACAATGATCTGCTGAATCCCTCGCAGGTGCTCGCCGGCGCGGCGAACAGTTTCAATGACGGGTACTGGCATATCGGATTCAATATCACGCGTCTGCTGACATTCTATCAGACGCCACGAGCCACGCGCATCGAACAACCATCTGCACAGGAGGTCATACATGCAGAAAAAAGTACTTCTCGTTTTCTTTCTCGGACTCTTCGTCTCCGCGACCTTTCTCGTCGCACGCGGATTCCGTGCAAACCAGATTCCCAATGGCACACTGAAATCCTGCGCGAACTGCCATGTCAATCCCGGCGGTGGTGGGGCGCGCAATGACTTCGGCCAGGAAATCGAGGCCAATCACATGACGCAGCCAGGCGCGGGCGGACAGGTGCAGTGGAGCGCCGCGCTGGCGAGCCTGGATTCCGACGGTGACGGGTTCACCAACGGCGAGGAGCTGCAGGATCCCGACGGTACCTGGCAGATCGGCCAGCCCTTCCCAGGCGATCCCGCGCTCGTCACCAATCCCGGCGATGCAAGCGACTTTCCCAACACGACTTCCGTCGAGGCCCTTCCCGGTGCCGCGGACGGCTATGCACTCGACGGCAACTACCCGAACCCCTTCAATCCCAGCACGACCATCCGTTTCGAAATACCGGAACGCGCGACTGCCCGGCTCGAAATTTTCGACTCGCGCGGCAGCCTCGTCCGCGTTCTCACCGATGGCATCGTCGATGCCGGTGTCTATGAAATCCGCTGGAACGGACGCGACGAAGCGGGACACTCCCTGGAATCCGGGGCATACTTCTATCGCCTGACGGCAGAGGACTTTTCATCCATGAGGCGCATGCTGCTTCTCAAATAGATTCTACAGGAACGCCGCATGCAGAACACCCCGGGCAGCATCACTGTCCGGGGTGTTTTTTCAGGAACCACTGATTACCGGGATGACGCAGAGCGCATGTTCACGGATTGTCATCCCGAGTAGTCCCGCGAAGAGGGACGTATCGAGGGACCGCAAACAGCTTGGCTTACACGGCCCCTCGATACGCTCACTCGCTGCGCTCATTCGCTACTCGGGGTGACGTTCCATGTAAAAGCCGTCTGTGTAATCCGTGCAATCTGTGGTTCTACTGTTGTTCTATTTCCTGTGTTTCTCCATGAAATCAAAAAACTCCTCAAACCATATCATCTGCTCCTGCGGGTGCAGCACCCAGTGGTTCTCCTCGGGATACACGATCAGCTTCGAAGGAATACCCTTCACCTGCGCCACGGTGTACGCCTCGAGACTCTGCGTGTACGGCACGCGGAAGTCGTACTCGCCTGTGATGATGAGAATCGGCGTGTCCCAGTTCTGCGCGTAGCGATGCGGCGAATGCCGGTCGTAATTCTTCCGCGCCTCGTCGTTCCAGTACGGACCGCCGTTCTCCCAGTTCGTGAACCACAGCTCCTCGGTGGCGCCGTACATGCTTTCGAGATTGAACACGCCGCAGTGCGACACGAATGAACTGAAACGTCCCTCGTGATTGCCCGCGAGCCAGAACACCGCGTAACCGCCGGCACTGGCGCCGATGGCGGACACATGATTTTTATCGATGTAAGGCTCCGCGAGCATGGCATCGGTGGCCGAGAGAATGTCCTGCATCGGCAGTCCGCCCCAGTCCTGGCTGATCGCGTCGTTCCACTCCTGCCCGAAGCCCGGCAGGCCGCGGCGGTTCGGCGCCACGATCACATATCCCTCCGAAGCCATCAGCAGGAAATTCCACGCGAAGCTGAAGAACTGGCTGACGGTGATCTGCGGTCCGCCCTGGCAGTATGTGATCAGCGGATACTTCTTCGAGGGATCGAAGTCCGGAGGATAAATCACCCAGGTCTGAATTTTCTTCCCGTCCACTGCGGGAATCCAGCGCTCCTCGATCCGTGCCTTGCGGATGTTCTGCAGCACGGGCGTGTTCTCCTGTGTCAGCGGCCAGGGACGCGCATCCTTCTCGGCATCCTGCGCGTACAATTCCGTGGGCATGTTGAAGTTTCGGCGTCCGTAGACAAGCGTTTCGCCGTCGGGCGTGATGTCCAGTCCGCCATCATGATTGTACATGCCGCCGGTGAGGATTTCCCAGTCGCCGTTATCCACCGCGATGCGGTACACCTGCACGGTCGCGCCGTCCTCCGCGGTGAAGTACAGCACGTCGCTCTCCGGTCCCCACACCGTGCCGCCGACCCACTGGTCGAGTGTGCGCGACAGCTCGGTGATCTCTTCGCTTTCGCGGTTATACAGCATCAGGCGGTTGCGGTCGGCCTCGTGTCCGGCGCGCTTCATCGAGTGAAACGCGATCCAGCGTCCGTCGGGCGAGTACAGCGGATCGCGGTCGAAGCCCGGCATCCCCTCGGTAATGTTGCGCGTCGCTCCGCTCGCAACATCCACCACGTAGATGGCCGAGTTGGTGCTCTCGGCGAAGTCTTCCACCTTTTTCGACACGTAGGCGATTTCCTTCCCGTCGGGCGACCAGGCGATCTGCTCGGCGCCGCCGAAGGGCTTGAGCGGTGTCTCCCAGCGCTCGCCCGGCATCAGGTCACGCGCCTCGCCGCCGTCGGCCGGCATGACGAACAGGTGCATGTACTGCTCGTCGTTCCACTCGTCCCAGTGCCGCACAGGGATGTCGTCATAAATCCGCACCTGCGCCTTGTCGTACTCCGGGTAGCGCTCGGCCACGGTGCTGTCGATTTTCACGTCCGACGTGAACGCGAAATGCGCGCCGTCGGGCGACCAGCTGAGATTGCTCACACCGTTCTCGATATCACTGACCTTCCGCGCCTCACCGCCGTCGATGGGGATGACATAGATCTGTGGCTTCCCGTCGCGCGTCGAGAGAAAGGCGATGCGCTCGCCGTCAGGGGACCAGACGCCGCCGAAATCCGCCGCGGGAGACGTCGTCAGACGCCAGCGCTGCTGTCCGTCGATGGACACCAGGTACAGGTCGGCGTTGCTGCTGTTCTTTTCGATGTCGGGCGTGCTGATTGAATACAGCACCCATTTGCCGTCGGGCGACACCGTCGGCGAGTATACCCGCTTGAGCGAGAGCAGCTCCTCGGCGGTGATCAGGCGTGACTTTTCCTGCTGTTCCTGCTGGATCTTCTCTTTGAGCCGCTGCTCAAGTTCCGCCGGGATGCGGCGCTCCTTGTCGCCGTTCTGGGCGGTCAGGCTCAGGGGCAGAAGAAGAATCAGAAGCAGGGGGATAAGAAATCGTCGCGTGTCCATGAACATACCTCGAATCGGAATTGAATCGTCTGTCCCGAAAAATACTGAGATTGGAGGTATCGGAGAAAGTTTTCCTGCGTCAGAATATGCGAATCATCCGCGCGGCCTGTCCCTCCGGCGTCACCAGCATCAACTGATAACTGCCCGCCGGGAGCCCGGCTGCTGACAACGCGGCTTCATGTTCGCCCGCTGCGAAGGCGCGTCGGGGAAGCTCACGGACCGTGCGGCCGAGCAGGTCAGTAAGGACGAGACGCACCTCCATGCTGCGCTCGAGCGAAAACCGCAGCCGCAGCTGTGCGTCGGCCGGCTGAGGGAAGACCTCGAGCAGACGGAAATCCGCGGTGAACGGCGTGACACTGCGGACGTCGAGTGTCGTCAGGTCGATGTCGGCGCTGTAGATCAGCAGATCGCCGTTGTTCCTGCGGCCATCGGTCCAGAACGGGATGATGCGATCGTTTGTCATCAGCACCTGCGTGTACTCGCCGATGCCGAACATGTCGTTTTTATCCCCCGCCTTGAACATGTCCATGGGCATCGTCGCGATCGGCCGGTTTGCGCTGAAGCTTTCACCCCCGTTGCGCGACACCGCGAAGTAATAGCGCGCATCGTTATTCCATTCCACATCCTCACGTCGGTCATACCAGGTAACCGCGATCACGCCGTCGTCGTTCACCGCGATACTTGGATAGAACTGGTCGACGAGCACTCCGCGCGGGTCGTCGTTGACCAGCATGGGCCTGCTCCACGTAGCACCGTAGTCCGTACTGCGCGCGAAATAGATATCCATCCCGTCCTCCTTTCCTTCCGTCACACCCGACGCCGTCCATGCCATGTACACCGATCCCGGACGCGAACGGTCGACGCACATCTGTGGACAGGGGTAAAGCCGCCGCTCGGTGATCCCGCGGATCCCGCCGCTTTTGTCATCGTCGCTGAGCCCGGGGAAAATCAGGTTGGATACCATGCTCGGCGTACCGAAGGTCTTCCCGCCGTCGGTGGAGCGCACATGCCAGAGCGCGGAGCGCGAGCCGTCGGTGGTGCCGAAATACGTCACGTGCACACCGCCCTGCTCGTCGACATCGATGCTCGCGTACTGTACGGTCCCGAGCGAATCGGGCGAGACCCAGACCTCATTCTCGAATGCATCCTTGCCCGCCTCCTTGCGCGTGACGCAGATGATCATCCCGCGTGACGCGAAGCGCACGAAGGCCGCATAGAGAGTTCCGCGATGCGGTGAGGAACTGCGATCCACCGCCATCCACTGCTTGTCCACCAGGCGGGCGTCCGGATGCCCCAGCAACATGCTCGCTTCGGCAAACACCGTCGACGCGGGTTGCGTCCACGTCCAGCCGCCGTCGTCCGAATACACCCAGCACAACTCGCTGTAGAGGTGGTTGAAAGACTGATCGACAAAGGCATTAAGCCAGCTGAAATACGCACGGCCGTCCGCATCGAAGGCCAGCACGGGATCACCCCCACCGAACAGGATGGCATCGGCTACGGTGGGCTCACTCCGAAACGCCGATTCCGTCCAGGTCCATCCCGCGTCGGTCGTGGAATAGATCGGACAGGTCAGATCACCGATGGATCCCTGCACAACCACCTGCCGAATGGCCGAGACGACGATGTTGTCGGGATCGGTGGGATTGATGGCCGCGTGGATTTCCGACTCGGCGAAAATGCCGTCGGAGACGGGATAGTTGTCCGAGTCCTGTCCCTTGCGCAGCGCTTCACTGCGACGCCGGTTCAGCTCGCGCGCCTTCGCGCGGATGTCGGGATCGAGCGAAAGACGCTGATGTCCCTCGAGCGTCCGCTGCATGAACCGGTCGCGGAATTCCTGCTCGCGTGAACCGGGATTGTCGTTCTGTGCGAAAGCGATGCCGGGGAGAATTGCCGCGACAGCGAGGAGAAGAATGAAACGGTGCATGCCCGCCCTCCGGGATAATGACAGATCAGGCTATTACCCAAAATATCCGACATTATCCGAAATGATGCCAGTATCGTGACGACGAGGACAAATCGCCGTGCTTCCGCTCGCCCTCTTACCATTGTATCCTGCAGTCATTATATTGAATGGATAAGGCTCACGAATTTCCCATCACAAAATCATGGAATGCTTATGCGATCTGCAGTACCCGTTTTCGCATTGATCCTTCTGCTTGCCTCCGGCGCCGAGGCGTTCGCCGGGCAGGCTGAACGTCCGGGCGCACCCGGCGACCAGGTGCAGGACAACATCGTCCCCGGCCTCATCTTCATCAAGCTTACCGACGTCCGCACCGTGGCACCGGGCGCGTCGGCGGTTGGACTTTCCGGCGTGGACGCCGTTCTCCAGCGCATCATGGCCACATCGGTCGAGCCGCTGCATCCCGTGCAGTCGCTGCGCAAGGCGGGCGCGTCGCAGGAGGCGCAGAGTCTCGCGCGCATCATGCTCGTGCGCTACAGCGCCCCGGTCAATCCCCGCGCGCTGGTCGGCGAACTCGAGCGGCTGCCGGGCGTCGAGTACGCCGAACCGTACTTCCGCTTCCGCCTGCTGGGCGAACCGAACGATGCGCGCTACGCCGAGCAGTGGGCGCTCGACATGCTCAACATGGCTGATGCCTGGGATGTCACCACCGGCGACTCGACCGTCGTCATCGGATACATCGACACCGGCATCAACTACAACCACGAAGATCTCCGGGACAACATCTACATCAATCCCGGTGAATATGGAACGAACGGCGAACTGCGCAACAACGGTCGTGACGATGACGGGAACGGACTCGTCGACGACTGGCGCGGCTGGGATTTCCTCGGCAACGGGACGCTGCAGAATCCGGTACCGGACAACGATCCCATGGACTTCGACGGACACGGCACCAGCGGCGCGGGCATCGCTGCCGCGCGCACGAACAACGGCACGGGCATCGCCGGCGTCGGATACAACACGAAAATCCTCCCCATCAAGGTGCAGAATGACGGCGGCACAACGGACATCGCCGGCTACGGCGGACTCCGCTACGCCGCCGACATGGGCTGCAAGGTCATCAACGCCAGCTGGGGCAGCTACGGCGAATTCAGCCAGGTGCTGCAGGATGAGATCGACTACGCCTGGTCGAAGGGCGTACTCGTGGTCGGTGGTGCCGGCAACAATGCGATCAACACCGACCTGCGTCCCTTCCTCCCCGCCTGCCTGAACCACGTACTCGCGGTCAGTTCGCTGGAGCAGGATGGCAGCGCGACGACCACCACATCCTTCGGTACCTCGGTCCATGTCTACGCTCCCGGAACGGATATCCTCACCGTGCGCATGAGCTTCGGCTATCAGACCGTGACCGGTACGTCCTTCGCCACGCCCCACATTTCCGGGCTCGCGGCGCTGATCTTCGCCCAGCATCCCGACTGGACACCCGACCAGGTGCTCAAGCAGATCCGCGTAACAGCCGACAGGCTCGGCGCGGGGGATGATCCCCTTTATTACGGCAAAGCCAACGGATACACCGCCGTGAGCGCGAACGCGACGCTCGAAGACATCCCCGGACTCGGTGTCAGCAGCGTTGCCGTGTCGACCGCCAGCGGTGCGGTCATTACCGAACCCGAGCAGACCGCCACGGTCGACGTCACGCTGATGAACTATCTCGCTCCAACGGCCGATGCCACGGTCGAGCTTGAAGTGGATCCGCTGTACGGTTCACTTGACGCGACCAGCTTCACGCTGGGCGGCATGCTCACCGAAGACACGGAAGACATTTCCTTCACTTTCACGCTCGCGGAAAACGCCAATCTCTCGGAGGGCTACGTGCCGGTGATTTTGAAATTCACCGACGGGAGTTATGTGGATTACGACATCGTGCGCATCCGTGTCGAATTCGACGAGGGCTGGCGCACGACATTCAACGCCATCACGTACGGCTTCAATTCCATTGACGTCCCCGATCGCTTCAATATCTGGGTCAACGGGAATTACAGCGAAGACAACGTTCCCACCCAGGATCTTGCGATCCGCTCGAGTGACGGCGGACAGAGCTGGGTGTTTGCCTGGGGACAGGGGTATCCCGATGGCGAGGGCGTCTACTGCATCGACGCGATCGACGAGTTCAATGCCTGGGTCGGAACCGGTCCGGTCGATGGCCAGGCGGAAATCTACTACACCTCCGACGGCGGACAGTCGTGGGGAGACACGAGCGTGGGTGACATGACGCCCTTCGTGAACTGGATCCACATGTATTCGCCGGCCAACGGTATCATGCAGGGCGATCCGAAGGACAATGCCTGGGGCATCGCCACCACGAGCGACGGCGGAAGGAGCTGGACGCCCCTGTCGACTCCCCTGACCGCTGCCGAGGGCGAGGCAGGCTGGAACAACAGCTACGATGTTGTCGGAGACAATGTCTGGTTCGGAACGAACAGCGGCATCATCTACCGTTCGACGGATCGTGGTCAGACCTGGACGTCACACACGACTCCTTCACGCAACTCGGTGGACGTGACCTTCCGTGACGCGATGGTCGGTGCGGCGCGTTTCTCGCGCCTCAACGACGTCGGCACCGACACGCTGGCGATCACGCAGGACGGCGGACAGACCTGGTCACTCGTTTCCACCATCGCCGCGCCTTACGGTTCAGTCATCTGGGAGCGCCAGGGCGAACGTCTCTGGTTCCTGCAGTCGCCGAACGCCTACGTGTCAACGGACCTCGGTGCCACGTGGAGCGTGCAGCCCACGCCCTACACCTTCTGGCCTGTGTTCGACGCCGCGGAGTGGAACGACGGTTTCATCACGCGTGTCTTCGGTGCCAGTTATCATGTGTACGAATACACCAGCAATCACCGTTCGGTGGTATCCGCTGAGCGCCCGCCGATTGCACTCCCCGGCACCCCGCGGATCACGAGCGTGTATCCGCAGCCGGCATCCTCCTTCCAGGGCAGCCTGACCGCGGAGTTCACACTCGGCGACGCGGCCCCGGTCACGCTCGCCGTGTACGACATGAACGGGCGCAAGCTGCGCGAAGCTGTCAACGCCACCCTGCGCGGTGGCAGTCATACGGCACGTGTTTCGCTGAACGGCCTTTCCGCGGGCAGTTACGTGCTGCGTCTGACGACACCGGCGCACAGTACTTCACGCACGATAAGCGTGACACACTGACGATTCCAGACATGATTTCATCCCGAAGGGCGCAGTATCTGCGCCCCCAGATTGATGACAAACCCCCGGTGATCTTGCCGGGGGTTTTCATTTTTTTTCCAGAATCGTATCGCCACTGCATTCTTCCAGTATCACCGTCCTGCATCCCATTTTTCCCCTTTAGTGAATAGACGCTTTTTTCTATCTTATCAGGATATAGCCCTCTCTCCAATCTCGCATGGTGAATTATGAAAGTATTTGTTCCCCTTTGCATCGCCGCAGTGTTTGTCTTCTCCGGCATGCCTTCTTTCGCAGACTCTCCGGACCGTCCCGCGCAGAATGATATGCGTTCGGGCAAGCTGGAAGTCGTCCCCAATCTGCTCATCATCAAACTGCGCGAGCACGCCTCGTTTACGACGGGCGGAGATCGTCTCGGCATTCGCAGCCTTGACCATATACTTGAGCGCATCGGTGCGAACGTCGTCGAGCCGTTCAACACTCACGCCGAAACCGCGCTGCAGAAGGCCGCGCGTCCCGCATACAATATCGACCGCATGGTGAAAGTGCGCTACACCTCCGGCGACCATCCCGCGCTGCTCGCGCAGGAAATCAGCAGTGATGCGAGCGTCGAATACGCGGAACCGTACTACATTTTTCCCTTCCATTACACCCCGAACGATCCGCAGGTCGGCAACCAGTGGGCGATCGACGTGCTCAAGCTCGAAGAGGCCTGGGATGTCACGACAGGTGATTCGACGATCGTGATCGGCAACGTCGATTCCGGCGTTGACTGGCAGCACGAGGATCTCGCCGAAAACATCTGGATCAATCCCGGGGAATACGGGGTCGACGGTGAACTGAAAGACAACGGTGTCGATGACGACAACAACGGCAAGGTCGATGACTGGCACGGGTGGGATTTCATCGGTGGCGGTTCTTCGCAGAGTCCGCAGCCGGACAATGATCCCATGGACGGCGCCATCGGACACGGCACCAACACTTCCGGCTGCCATTCCGCGCGCACGGACAACGGCAAGGGTATTGCCGGAAGCAGTTTCCGCGCAAAAATCCTGGCGATCAAGGCTGCCAGCAACAGCTCGTCCGGCATCGCTGCGGGATATGACGGCATCATCTACGCCGGCCAGATGGGAGCAGACATCATCAACTGCAGCTGGGGCGGTGAAGGCGGACTGATTCGCGCGCTGCAGGATATCATCGACGACGTTACGGAAATGGGATCGCTCGTTGTGAGCTCCTCCGGTAACGACCCGGTGGACAACGACTATGCGCCGCGTGCGCCATCGTCCCTCAATCACGTGCTCAACGTCGGTTCGGTGGAATCCAACGGCAACGCCTCCGGCTGGGCAACCTACGGAAACACGGTCCACGTATATTCCCCCGGCAACGGTATTCGCACAACGCGAAAGGGCGCGGGATACACCAGTCCGACCGGTACGTCTTTTTCCGCTCCGCTCGCAGCGGGCGTTGCCGCGCTTGTCAAGGCCGTGCATCCCGATTGGACGCCCGATCAGATCGCGACGCAGCTGCGCGTAACTGCCGACCGCTTCGACTCGCCGGCAACCAGCAAGCGATACGGCCGCCTGAATGCCTACCGTGCGGTCACGGAGAACGACAATCTCGATGACATCCCCGGCATCCGCATCAAGGATTTCCAGTACAGCATCGACGGCGGGAATTACCGCTTCACCGAGACCGGACAGGCCGCGCGCCTCACCGTCGTGCTGGAGAACGTCCTTGCGCCAACGTCGGCGAATGCCACGGCATACATTGATCTCGATGACGCATCGGTAGAGACCGATGCGACGGATTTCTCACTCGCAGACATGCAGACTTTTGACACGAAGTCCCTTGAGTTCGACATTGCACTAGCGGAATATCCCGAGATTTCAGAGGGCTACGTCATCATCCGCATCCGCATTGAAGACGGCGAATACGTCGACTTCGTCACCGGCCGCATCCCCGTCTATCTCAACGATGCGTGGCATACGTCACTGAACTTCGGTGCCCCTTACATCACCTCCATCGACGCGGCATCGGTCACGTCCATCTGGGCCACCGCCCATGTGGAGAATCAGGACCTCGGTCTGCGCAGCCTCAACGGCGGCGGCTCGTGGAGTTCGGTCGGCAGCAGCAGAGGGTACCCATCCGGACAGGGTGTATACTGTATCGAGGGTGTGACCAACAATATCGCGCTCGTCGGTACCGGTCCGAGCAACGGCGCCGCCCAGGTGTACCGCACCACCAACAGCGGTTCCTCGTGGTCGGGCACGTCGGTGAGCAGCTTTACCGGTTTCGTCAACTGGATTCACATGTACGATGACCAGAACGGCATTCTGCAGGGTGACCCGAAAGACGGAACCTGGGGCATCCTGACAACCGATGACGGCGGCGAGACGTGGACGCCGATCACAAACAGCGTCAGCGCCCCGACCGGCGAGGCGGGCTGGAACAACTCCTACGCCGCCGCGGGTGACACCCTCTGGTTCGGCACCAACAACAGCAAGATCTACCGTTCCACAGACCGCGGCCGGAGCTGGATCAGCATTGCGACGCCGAGCAAGCATTCGGTGGACATGGTGTTCGGGGACAGCAAGCGCGGCGCGGTCCGCTTTACCACACAGGAAAATCAGGGCGGATCGAACATGCTGGCGGTGACCACCGACGGCGGCGACACCTGGAACGAGGTATCGTCGATTCAGGTCAGCACCGGCGGCACCATCGAGATCGAACCAAACGGCCGCCGCCTCTGGTTCATCCAGGGCACCAACGCCTGGGTGTCAACCAATATGGGTGACGACTGGACGGTGCAGGCTGTACCCGGCACCTTCGGGTTCATTACCTCGTCGACCGCATTCGCCAATACGTCACTGACGGATATCTACGCGGCGGGAGTCAACATCTACAAGTTCCGCTCGAATTTCCAGTCCAACGAGACCACCTCGGCCACGTCGCCGCCTTCGGCAGGAGACTTTGCGCTGGACTTCATGTATCCCAATCCCGTGTCCGCTGCATCTGCGGCGGGACTCACGATCGGGTTCACACTGGACCGGCAGAGCGTCACGCGGGTTGACGTGTTCGACAATCTCGGACGTCTGGTTCGCAGCGGCATCGAAGCGCGTCTCGATGCTGGAACGCACACCTTCAACCTGCAGACCGACGGTCTCGGCACCGGCAACTACCGCGTGCGCGTGCAGGCGGGCAACCGCGTCGCTGTCAGCAACCTGGTCGTGATACACTGACACAATTCTCTCCCTTGTTTTCAGGACCGGCCGCGCAATGCGCGGCCGGTCGCATTTTCGGCCGATTTTTGGCAGTCCTTCACGCCCTTTCAGGGCATGAGAGAGAATTGAGCAACCGCCTCAATCCGGGCGTTGCCCGGGGCTGAACCGTATCGCCCTTTCAGGGCGAATACATTATATGTCATGAGCACATCCTGCCTGCTGAATCCTGCTTCCTGCCTACTGCCCACTGCGTACTGCTCGGGAATTTTCGTATACTTGGAAGATGCGGATCTATCCGCGCAACCGATAACGCACACGAAAGACTGCTGACATGTTCACCTGGAACGTCGATCCCGAGCTTTTCTCTTTCGGAACATTTCACGTCCGCTGGTACGGTCTTCTCTTCTCGCTCGCCTTCCTGTCGAGTTTCGCGATCATGGTCTGGATTTTCCGCAGGGAGAACAAAAGCGACGACCTGCTGAACCGTCTCTTCCTGTACGTCTTCGTCGGTGTCGTCGCGGGCGCGCGGCTCGGACACTGTCTTTTCTACAGTCCTGAATTCTACCTGACCCATCCCATCGAAATTCTGAAGGTCTGGGAAGGAGGACTTGCGAGCCACGGCGCTGCCGCAGGCATTATCATTGCGCTGCTCTTGTTCGCGCGGCGCACGAAGGGGACTTCGTTCATATGGGTCGCCGACCGTGTATCCGTCGTCATTCCGCTCGCGGCGATCTTCGTGCGTCTCGGCAACTTCATCAACTCGGAAATCCTGGGCCTCCCCACTGACCTTCCCTGGGCAGTCATATTTTCACGTGTCGATATGGTGCCCCGTCACCCCGTGCAGCTCTACGAAGCCCTGACCTACCTGATCATCTTTCTTGTTATGCTCACACTGTACCGGAAATCCCTCGGAGCGCGTCCCGGTCGTCTGACCGGCAGCATGCTGACCATGCTGTTCTCGATGCGCTTCATCCTGGAATTCTTCAAGACGGGGCAGTCCACCCTCGATCCCTCCATGCCGATCACCATGGGACAACTGCTGAGCATTCCACTCGTAGCCTTCGGCGTCTGGCTGATCACCCGCAGACAGACAGCGGATCAACAACCATCCTGACGCACGCCACGACCGAGTGATCAACAGCCATCCTGACGCATCGTCGGCTTTCTGATCCGCAGCAGTCCTGACGCCCCCCCTGCGGTGCACACCGGCTTTCGTTTCCGTATCCCCTGTCATGAGAAAACGCCGTTCCTCCCGTCGTGGGACAAGGGATAATATGGACAACGTTGAAGATAACTTCCGCCGATGCGTGATAAATATTCACACCCACGTACAGGAAAAAGCTCCGAAAACACTGAAAAATCAGGCTCGGAAGCGTATCGGGTATTGCATTTCTAACAAAATACTCGTAATCTGCATGGACCGGTACAGTAGGCTTTTGTACCATTGTCTGCCGTCTCACATAGACACATGAAGAGGTTCTATGCAGCGTACCTCCTTCTCCCTGATCCTACTTGTCCTCGCCGCGTCGACCGTCCTGGCGCAGTCTTCCATGAAGTCACGCGGCTTCATTCCTCCGTTGTTCACGCTTCCCGAAGAAACGGAGGAGATTCGGTTCACATCCGCCGCGCAGCCCGAATTCATGCTGCCGGATTACCCGGAGGAACAGCTCAACCGCGGTATCGAGGGCGTTGTGGAAGTGACAATGTATGTCACCTCCGAGGGAGAAGTTGTGTTCAGCGAGATCTCCGTCAGCTCCGGCCTGGAGGCCTTTGATGACGCCGCGCTGCGCAGCGCCATGAAGACGGAATTTCCCGCGGGGTATGCAACCGTCAAAGGACTCCCCCGTGATTTCCGCCTTTCCGTTCCGTTCTACTACCTGCTCTCCGCGGATCCGGAGAATTACTGGCACTCGCGTCTCGAACTCGCGCGCGTGCAGCAGGAGTACGAGGAAGTCATGACCCGCTTCGAGGATTATCTCATGGCGCGGACCGTCGCTTCCGAAAGCAAGATCCGCGAGATCCAGCGCCAGATGGAAGAGAAGGTCGCCGCCGCGAAAAGCATCCACCGCCTGCTTGCCGAAAAGAAGGAAACGGCAATCCTGCGGCTGCGCCAGCAGATCGACGACACGCGCTCCGACAGCGCTCCTGTCGCCGATGCCGAAGACAGTTCCTGGCGTCACGGACTCCGCGACTACTCCCGCGCCACCGTCCAGGTCGTCACTCCCGGCACGTCGGTTACCAGCGAACGCGCGCTCGGCACCGACGGCATGGATCGCCTCACCCAGGAACTCGAAATGAAGAAGTCGTATTTGTAAACCTATACGCTCAACACATCTCCCACCGTATACCGCGACGCGATCACGACGCGGGGACGAAAATCCCCCCGCTCTTCCAATAGCATATCCATTTCACGCCGGACGATCTCCGGCGTGTTGTTGTTTTCACTGAGATGGCCGAGAATGAGTGTGCGCAGGCGCCCGTTGGCATGGCGGCGGATGAGATCCACCGCCTGCAGGTTGGATAGATGTCCGTGCGCGGCACGGATGCGCGCCTTGAGATACTCCGGATAGGGACCGGTCTCGAGCATCCCCTCATCGTAATTACTTTCGATCAGCGCTGCATCGACGTCGGACAGGACCGCGGCGACCGAGTCGTCGTGCTCGCCGAGATCCGTAACGTAAAGAAACCGCCGTTCACCGATCGAGACCACGAAGTACACGGGATCGGAGGCGTCGTGTGACTTGGGATACGCCTGCACCGTGATATCATCCACGGTGACCGTGTCACTGTTGCCCATGAAGCGGTGCCCGCGCCAGGGACGGTTGCGGTGCATGCGGCGGAACGTTGGCTCGGTGAGCCAGGTGGGAATATGATAGAGCTTGGTCAGCACGGGCAGACCGCGCACATGATCGGCGTGCTCATGCGTGATGAACACGGCCCGCAGGCTCTGTGGATGCCGGCCATGCACCTTCAGGCGCAGCTCGATCTGCCGACGCGAGATGCCGCAGTCCAGCAGCACCGCGGAGCCGCTCTCCGGCGACTCCACGTACACGGCGTTGCCGTTGCTGCCCGAATTGAGGACGATGATGTTCATCCGGCGCGAGGATCAGTTGACGCCGAGCTCGTCGAGCAGGAAATCCGCGCGGCCGAGATGCTTCGCGATGAAGAGCACGTAGCGGATGTCCACTCCGATCGAGCGGCTGTACTCCTCGCTCCACTGATAGTCGTTCACCGTCGCCTCGAAAGCGCGGTCGAAGTTCACGCCGACCAGCTCTCCGCGGGCGTTCAGTACCGGACTCCCGGAGTTGCCGCCCGTGGTATCCATGTTGTAGAGCATGCCGACGGGGATGTCACCGAGCAGCTCGTCCTCGAGCGACGTGTCGTAATTCCCGGTGTTGTACAGCTCCACGAGCTGATCCGGGGCGTCGAAGGGACGCTCGCCGGTGTTCTTCTCGATCACACCCTTCAGCGAGGTCTGCGGCGAGTAATAGGTCGCATCGGCAGGCGCATACCCGCGGATGTACCCGTAGGTGAGACGCAGCGTGCTGTTCGCGTCGGGAATGAAGTCCTTCTTCTGCCACGCCATCTTCGCGTCGATATATGCCGCTTCGAGACGCTTCAGCTCACCGTCGCGCGTGCGGCGGCGCTCGATGATCTCCTTGTTCAGTTCGCGCAACTCAAGGGCCAGTTCAATGAACGGATCCTTCGACGCCCTGATGGCATCGAGATCCTGCTTCGCGATGCGTGTCACGCCTTCGGGGGAGGACAGGGCGCTCTCCTTGAACGCAGCATGAATCGCATCCAGCGCCTCACCGCGGTCATCCCCGTGCCCGCCGATCAGCGTGGCGATCACATCCGGCTGCCGCTCCTTCGACAGCGTGTGGAAATCCCAGATCAGCGTCGCGAGAAAATCCTGCTCCACTGCAGGCGTCATCGCCTCATACTGCCGCGCGATCACTTCCTCCAGACGCTGCTCACGCTCAGCGTTCAGGTCTCCCTTCTCCATCGTCGAGAGAATGGAATTGAACAGATTGTAGTAGCCGTTGCGCCCGAGCAGCGTGACGATGATTTCCTGCAGGGATGATGCCTCGTAGTCGCGGTACACGCCGCGCAGTTCCTCGAGCGTATTGCCGTAGGACTCGTTCAGCTTGCCGTCGTTTTCGATGAACTGCTGCAGCTGCGCCTCCTCGGCGCGCCGCTTCTCGGCGAGGTCGAGCCGGCGCAGTCCCTGAATCTTCCCCTTGTAATTCTTCGTCGCATTCGCGAGTCCCTTGATCATGTTCGCGAATTCCAGCTGCAATGCGCGATCCTCTTTCGACGCCTCTTCGAGCGTCTCGATCATGTAGTCGTAGCGGTCGGAGAGGTAGGGCAGGATGGTGCGCTCGTACAGCGCGATATAATCCGAGGTCTTGTGCCGGTATGTGCGGCCCGGGTATCCGAGGATGAACACGAAGTCGCCCTCCGAAACACCCTCCGGCGCCACCTTGATGTAGCGCTTCGGCTTGAAGGGCACGTTGTCTTCGGAGTAGGCGGCCGTGCTGCCGTCGGGAGCGGTGTAGGCGCGCATGAAGGAGAAGTCGCCCGTGTGCCGCGGCCAGATCCAGTTGTCGATCTCCCCGCCGTAATTCCCCACACTCAGAGGCGGCACGTACACCAGGCGCACGTCGCGGATGATGCGGTAGGTGAACAGCACGTAGCTCTTTCCGGGAAACATTTCCGATACTTCGCAGGAAATATTCTCGCGTCCGGCCTCCTCGGCCTCAGCGATCGCCTTCATCTTCTCGCGGATGGCGTCACTGCGCTCGGCGGGTGTCATCTCATCGGTCACCACGCTCAGCACATCCTCCGACACGTCGCGGTAATCCTCGGTGATGCGGCAGATGTATCCCTCGGCCGGAATCTCCTCGGCGCGGGAAGCGGCCGTGAATCCCTCACGCAGATAATCGCGCTCGGGCGTGCTTGCGGCGACGACTCCCGCGTACGCGATGTGATGATTCGTGAGGATGAGACCGTCGGGAGAAACGAATTCGCCCGTGCCGCCGCCGACCTGGCAGATGGCATCGACCAGGCTGACCCCGTCGGGATTGTAAATCTCGGAGACGGGGATTTCGAGTCCCTTGGATTCAAGATCCAGACGGGAGATCTCGCTGAGCGGATACATCCCCTCATCAGCGGTCAGCGTGACAAACAGAAAGAGGGAAAGAAGAATCGAGGTGAGGAAACCGAATCGGCGGGACATGAACATACCTCCAGTAAATCGCGGAATCACATTCAGCGGCGCGCGGCCGCGTCACGCAAGATAAGGAAAATCCCGTGCGGGCGGCAACGCGGCACTCCCCTCACCGCAGAGAATTCCGTATATTCCTTTCATAAACAAGACATCCGGATCGACTATCGGCATATATCATGAAGTACTTTCGCCTGGCTTTCCTTATCCTCGCACTGCTTCCGATCATCACACAGGCACAGAATCTGCGTGATACGACACTGACCATGAGTGACGACGTCGTGCTCGACGCCTTCTACGTGCTCCCCGACACGCCACCACCCTCCGGCGGATATCCCGCCGTCCTTCTCGTCCACGGCTTTGGCGGATCGAAGAACAACAATGCGAGCCTCGCCCGCAGCTTCGCGCTGGAGGGCTACGCGGCAACCGCGTACAGCGTCCGCGGACAGGGCGCCTCCGGAGGGATGTTCGACTTCTTCACATCCGAGCGCATCATCGCCGACCTCCGCGCGATGGTGGAATTCACCCGCGCGCTGCCGGGCGTCAATCCCGAGCGCATCGGCGTCATGGGCGGCTCGCAGGGCGGCATCCATGCATGGAATGCCGCCGCATACGACATGGGCGTGCGCGCGGTCATCTCCATCGTGGCCAACGGCCGCTTCCGCGAAAACTGGCTCGAAGACGGCGCGCTGAACTGGACCTTCGCCGCCGCATCGCTGTCGCCCAGCGTAAACTTCGATCCCTCCGTGCTCGACTCCATCACGCGCGCCCGGGAAAGCGGCGACTTCAGCTATGTGCGCGACTTCCTCACCGACGCCTCCACGCGTGAACTCGAATCCTCGGTCAGCACGCCCGTGCTCTCCATCGTGAGCTACTACGATGGCTTCTTTGATCAGAACGCCGCCCTGCGTCAGTTTGCCGCCGTGCCCTCGGCGAAGCGCATCATTCTCTATCCCGCGGGACACAGCCTGCCGAATATCCCGGCACAGGAGAATTACGTGATGGATGTCGTCGCGCGATGGTTCGCGTACTGGCTGCAGGATAATGAGGGATATGCGGCCGTCGCTTCATCCGACAGCGCGGTTGTGTTTTTTGATGCGGGGAATGAGGAGATGCGCGTGTTCGGGGTGGACGAAGAGAAGTACTGGCTGACGCACAATCCCGAGCCGCGACCGTCGGACCTGAAGGAAATGACTTGGTTCTTCACCGATGAAGGACTTTCACTGACGCCGCAGATGGTGCAGGGCGAACGGCAGATCAACTATGTCAACCTGCTCGGCTCCGCGCCGCAGGTGTTTCGCAGTCCGCCTATCACCGAAGACATGACCATCGCGCCCGCCCCGGCGCAGGCGGTGATCCTTGCGAGCGGCACCGGCTCGCAGTATCAGATGAATGTCGTGCTCTACGACGTGGATCCTACGACCAATACCAAAATCCCCCTGACGCGCTGTCACGCGCAGCAGGCGGGTTCGGAGGGACCGCTGCAAATGGAAATGAACGCCGTGCTGCACACCGTGCCCGCGGGACATGTCCTCGAGGCGCGCGTGCACGGCGGCATCGCGTTGCTGCCGGACACCGACAACAACTTCGGCAATTTTCCGCTCGGTCCGGTCGACAATTCGACGAACACTTTCGTGTTCGGCGGTGTCACCCCGTCGTATATCGAGTTCAATGTGCTCGACAACCGTCCCGTCTCCGCGACCGCCCCCCCCGCAGCGCACACCGTCGCGCTGGAGAGCTGCTCGCCGCACCCGGTCAGCTCCTCCGCCGGCATCACCTTCCGGGTCTCCGGCGCCAGTCACAGCCGTCTCACCGTGTACGACAGCCGCGGCCGCCGTGTCGCCGTGCTGCACGACGGCACGCTCGCGCCCGGCGCCTACACGGTACGCTTCGACGCCCGCGGTCTCCCCGCCGGACTTTACGTCGCCGTGCTGCAGTCGGGCGCTGATGTCGACCGCATGAAAATGCTGCTGGTGCAGTAATCAGTCCACGAACTGCTGCGCGTAATACTTCGCGGTGAGCTTTTCGCCGGTGGCCTTTTCGATCATGTCATTCCAGTGCATCGTGGCACCCGGTCGGAACACGTTCTCCTGCAGCCAGTACCCGACGGCGGGATTGCCGACGTAGGCTTCGAGCCGCGGATTTTCGCTGTTGATCACATCCCGGCAGATTTTCGCATGCAGCTGTGACGCCAGCAGCTCACCCATCAGGTAGTTGTGATAGTAGGCGGGATACAGGGCGACGTGAATCTTCGTGGCCCAGTCCGGCGCGTTGCGTCCCTCGGGCCTGCGAATCATCTGGTACTTCTCCACCAGTTCCCACCACAGCGCGTTGAGATCCTGATCGGGATTCTCGTACATGGCCTTTTCGAAGCGGTACATAACCTGCGCCCAGCGGCTGAACACCAGCTGCTCGAGACGCAGCGCCTTGAACGCGTCTTCGGCAACGGCGTTCGCCTCGTCGGCGGGAACGCCCGCCGCCTGCGTCAGCCATGAGGGATTGCTGGCCATGCGTCCGAAGAGCATGGCGATGGCCTCGGTGCAGAACGTGTGCGCGGGCTCGCGCAGCACCCAGGGCACGCCACGGTCGTTGAATTTGTCGTAGACGGCATGGCCGTACTCATGCAGCGTGGTGTTCATCCATGCATAGGTCGGCTTGATGTTGCACACTACGCGCACATCTCCCTCGCGATCGATGTTCGTGCAGTAGGCGTGCTGATATTTTCCTTCCTTTTCATAGAGGTCGCTGTTCTCGATCAGGTCATCGATCGGGAGGTTGAGTCCGGCGAAATAATCCCGCGCCAGCGCCACGATGTCCTGGTCCCTGTAAAACACGTCGAGATCCGTGTCGTAGATCTTCGGAGCTTCCTGGAAGAAGCGGTTCTGATAATGCCAGGGACGCAGTTCCTCGGCCGTGATGCCGTATCGTTCGGCGAGCTTCGCATCCATATCCGCCTTGAGGTCCTCGAACGTGCCGTGCGTGAGCTGATCGAGCTCGTCGAAGAGCAGAGCGATCTCCTCGGGATCCTGTTCGCTGAGTTTGAGCTGCATGGCGTGGTAGTTGTCGAAGCCAAGCTCGCGCGCGGCCGCGTTGCGCATTTTCACGAGGCGGATGACGTCGTCGGCCACGACCGGACCGATCTCCTTGCTGGCTTTCCAGGCGGCCTTCAGTTCGTCGCTGTCGGTGGAGCTGCGCAGGATTTCCTCGATCTGGTTGTCGGTCAGCTCCTCGCCGTTGACCACCGAGCGGTAGGTGGAAAATTTCTTTTCGTTTTCATTCTGCAGGCGGATCATTTCCTCGAGCTGCTGCTCGTCGATCTGCTTTTCGAGGTAGGCGAAGTAGAGCACTTCAAGCTGGCGCGCCAGCATGGGATCATCGATCGCGTTCGCCTCGTGGATGCGTTTGAGCAACGCGAAATCGTTTGTATCAGAATACACCTTGCTCAGCTTCACCTCGAGATCCGCCGAACGCTGATAATCCTCTTCCTTTCCGGAAATCGAGGCGTCGAAATACGCCAGCGCGGCCTCCCTGCTGAGTGGTTTGACCGTTTTTTCGAATTCCGCCAGGAATCCTTTCAGTTCTTCCGTCATATTCTCCTTCTCCGTCGTTCCGCATGACGCCAGCATCCCCGCGAGCGCGACACCGGCCAGAATTACCATGATGCGATGCATGAAACCTCCTTCGAGATACAGGAAATCGTCGCAAATGTTCATAAAAAATACACTCTGCGGCAGAAACATCCGAGGAGGGAAGAAAAAAGACCTGTAACCTTCGATCATTTCAGGTGTTATATTTCAGCACGCGGTTCATTCCCCTCACGGAGGAGTGAACATATTGTTACGAGAACGCAAAACACCGTCGCCATGTCCGGGAACGAAGAACATTCTCTGCCGGACGCTGACCTGTTTTATCGCCTGACCGGCGAAAAGGAAGTCGCGGAGGCCGCATTTTCCGAGCTGTATGCACGGCACGGCGGACGCGTGTACGCCTACTGCCTGCGGTTTCTCGGCAATCGCGACGAGGCGATGGACGTGTACCAGGAAACCTTCATCCGCTTTTTCGAATGCGCGGAAGAAAATCGCGAAATGACCAATGTGCCGGGTTTCCTGCTGAAAATCGCCCGGAACCTGTGCCTGAACATGCGCAGGAACAAGAAGCGCACGGTGGAATTTCAGGATTATCAAAAGCTGGTACAGCCCACCTCGCATGAAAAATCGGAGCTGCTGCAGCTGATCAACACCGCGCTGGAGATGCTGCCCGACGACTATCGGGAAGTGTTTGTGCTCCGGGAATACGACGGACTGAGTTATGCGGAGATTGCGGATGTCGTGGATTCCTCGCTCTCGAATGTGAAAGTGCGCATCTTCCGCGCCAAACAGAAAATCCGCGAGATTCTGTCCCCCTACATCGAAGAATTTACGGAATAACATACGGTTCAGACGAAGATCATATCATGAGTACGCATCAGGATTATATGGACGAGCGCATGCTCCATGCCTTCCTCGACGGGGAGCTGGACAGCGCGAACGAGGAACTGCTGTTCGAGAAGCTGTCCTCCGACAGCGCACTCCGTGCGGAAATGCAGCAGCATCTCGCCATGAGGAAGGCCATCCAGCATGACAACGAGGCCTTTACTCCACCCGCATCGGCGACCTCGGCGGTGTTCGCGGCGCTGGGCTTCAGTCTTCCGCCCCTGGCGGCGGAGGCGGCTCCCGCAGGCGCCATGGGTGCGGCAGGGAATTTCGGTGCAGCCGGCGGCGGTGCCGCGGCAGGCGCCGGCAGCGGCTCGCTGCGGCAGATCACCCTGTCGGCTGCGGCGGCCGTACTCGCCATCCTCGCGGCGCTGTTCCTCTCCATGCAGTTTCCCGCCATAACCCCGGACCTGTCCGGCACGGCACAGCGCGTGGTCTCCGTTCCGCCCACAACCCTGGAAATACAGGAAACGCCGGCACTGGGCGACCTGCCCGTGGCAGCCCCCGCAGCTGCCATCCCGGCGAACCGCGCAGCGGCTGCCGCGGCGGAAGTGCAGGAGCAGGCATCCCCCTCGCGCGATATGCGCATCCTCGATGCACGTGAACCCGGCACGCGTCCCATCGCGGCTCTCACGCCGCTTGAAACGCCGGCTCCCGAACCCGAGCGCATCCGTGCCGGCGACGTGCAGTTTTTCAACCTGGTATCTCCGCCGGACGGCGTGACGCTGTACGCGCGCAATGTCGCACTGCGTTCGGATCCCGCACCGGCGGTGGTGTCGCAGTCTGAACCGTGGTTCCACAACATGAATATCGGCGCCCTGTACGCGCTCTCCGATCATCATGCGATCGGCATCGAGGGCGGGCAGGAGGCCTTCCCCCAGACATTCAGCGGCCTTGAAGGTGGTAGGAGCGTGCGGTACGAGCAGAATCCGATGGCATACTGGGCGACGGCGGTATACCAGTTCAACGGAGATGCACTGCTCCCGCACGTCCACCCCTTTGTCCAGGCACAGGCCGGCGGCGCGTTCGGACAGGCGGCAAGCGGCGGCATGTACTGGCTCGGTCCGCTCGCGCGCGCCACGCTCGGCATCAAGCTGCGTCCCTTCGAGCGCATCGCCGTCGTCGCGGGCGTCGAAGGCACGATGCTGCTGTACCGATTCCAGGGCAGCTGGTTCGACACAAACAAGATCGGTCTGACCTACGGCGTTTCGTATGAATTTTAGGCGGCGGCATAATCCCGCGGGAAGCGTGCTTCCCGCATCGCTGCTCCTCGCTCTGATCCTTCCCGCCATTGCCTGGATGCCGGCCTGCGACTCCCCCCTCGAGGCGGAGACGCCGCGCAACCGCTATTCCGACGGCGTGTCCGTCCTCCCCAGTGAGGATATCGGCACGGCGGTGTCGGTCAACCTCGTCGGTGATACGACGGGCACGGACACGGCATGGACGCCGGCACATTTTTCCGCCGCGCTGGTCTTCGACGCCAGCGGCACCATCACCGCACTGCTCAACGAATATTTCAAACGCGCAGGACAGGCGTTTCTCGACTCGCTCGACGGAACATCCGACCAGGGAGCGGTCGTGTTTTTCACCTCCTCCGGCACCGTGTCACAGCGCATGACTTCGGACACGGCCGCGCTGCGCACTGCCGTACGCGGCGTGCCGATGACGGCGGGCGCTACGGCGGTATGGGACGGCATCTATCTCGCGATGCTGGAGGTGCAGTCCCGCGGCACACATGCGCGGCGCGCGGTGATCGCCATTACCGACAGCGATGACAACAGCAGCGAACTCGGATCGCCGCAGTCCATTATCGATCTCGCCCTGCGCAGCGACATCGCCGTCTATACCATTTCACTGCGGGAAACCGCGCATACCAGCATTCTGCAGAACATCGCGCAGCAGACCGGCGGGAAGCATTATCTGCGTCCCCTGCTCTCCGAGCTCACCGGCATATACCGGGAGATCGCCGAAATCCTGCGGGCCCCGTAACCGCGGGCTGAAAGCGACCGTATTGCATCATATTCATCGCAGACACATGGCAGGATTCGTACCCTGAAAGGAGGTTCATCACATGCGAACACCGAGACGAATGTCACTTATCATTTTTGCAGTAATGCTCCTTCCCGTGTGTCTTGCCGCCCAGCCCGAGGCGCGCATCACAACGATCAGTGCGGTACAGGGCCAGTCCCAATCGCAGCTGACATTGTTTATTCGCTGTGACAGCGTCGTACAGTACAGCCTTGCCGAGAATCAGTTTTCCCTGACCGACAACGGACTCCCCGTCGAGGAATTTTCCATCATCGAACAGGCCTCTCCCACCGCTCAGAATCCCATTTCCGCGGCACTCGTCTTCGATGCCAGCGGCAGCATGATGGGGACGGGCAATGCAGGCGCAAAAGCCGCCGGCAGGGCCTTTGTTGATCTGATGGACGGAACGGTCGACGAGGCCGCGGTTCTCTGGTTCAACACGCAGGTCAATGTGCAGCAGCAGATGACGACATTGAAACCCCTGCTTCACAGTGCGATCGACGCCCTGCCCGCAGCCGGAGCGACTGCCGTGTGGGATGCGGCGATAAAGGGACTACAGGAACTTGCCGCAAACGGAGTGAATTCAAAACGTGCCGTGGTGCTGCTCACTGACGGCGCGGACAACAGCAGCACGAATCTGCCGTATGATGTGATTCAGCTCGCACAGCAGCTCAACCTGCGGGTGTTCTGCATCGGACTGGGATCGGGGATTCAGCGCACCGAACTGCAGACCATCGCCTCGGCAACGGGAGCTCTCTATTTCGAAACTCCGAACGCCTACGATCTGCAGACGATTTTCACGACCATTGCAACCTTCATGCAGCGCGGTTTCGACGAGCACACGATCGCGTACACCAGTCCTGATCCGAATGCGGACGTGCACACGATCGGTATCACGGTGGATATCTGTGGCAGCCGGGCAAGCGATATGCATACGGAGAAAGCCACAACCGTCACGTCGGTTGCCGCCGTGCGGCGCGCGCTTCCGTCAGACATTCATCTCGGACAGAATGTCCCCAATCCCTTTTCCGGCGGATCCGGCACAGTCATTCCCTACACTCTTTCGGGCAGCACTCCGCGGCATGTGACACTCGAAGTGTTCGATCTGCTCGGACGGCGAGTGGCCACGCTCGTCGACGGCATGCGCTCCCCCGGAAGCTACACCGCGCAGTTCACAGCTGACGCACTCCCGTCCGGCATGTACCTCTGCCGCCTCAGCAGCGCGGGCGCGGTAGACACGAGAGTGATGCTGCTCCGCTGAGCGCCGCATTCATTCTACTGATGAGCAACGCCCCCTCTTGTCCCGGGGGCGTTTTTATGTGGCTTCGCTTCGCGCCCTCTATCAGAGCGCACTGGCATGCATCCAACCCGATATGATCCTACTCCGCAAATGAAACATATTCCACACTGTCGTGTCATTTCATCAAGAGGGAAATACTCGTTCAATATCTGATACTCGGGAGACCTGCCATGAATATCCGCCATCATTTTCTGCACCGCACGGTATTGTTCAGCGCCGCTCTCTGTGCGGTGCTTTGCTGCCAGCACATGCACGCACAGATTGAAGAGGTGTCGCGCGGCCTCGGTTCGCGTGGACCCGTTCTCACCTTTGAATCCATCGGCCGCGGTGACACCGTATTCGCCGCGACCGGCTCGGGACAGCTGTTCCGCAGCGCCGACACGGGCCGCAGCTGGTCCCTGCTCCGCGCCGTCTCCGAAGAACAGGCGATCTGTTCACTGCAGGAATCCGGTGGCGAACTGCTCGCCGGCTGCCGCGACGGAGCGGTGCTCGCATCTACGGACGCCGGCAGCACATGGACGCAACAGTACCGCTTCTCCGGCAATTCCGCGGTCACGGCGTTCACCAGCAACGCATATGGCACGCTGACAATTTCGGAGTCAGGAGAGATCGCATCCCGCCATCACGACACACAGCAATGGGACTCGATCGGAACCGCCCCCTGCATTTTCTGCATCGACATGATGTTCGCAGCCGATTCGGTTCTTGTCGTCGGCAGCAATGGCGAGGGCATTGTCCTTTCACACGATGGGGGCAAAACCTGGAGAGGACCGGAGGCGTGTCCGTTGAGCGGCCTGATCACCGATCTGGAGACGTGCCCATGCGGAGGAATTCTGGCCTCGACCTCCAATCTCGCCATGTATCACAGCAGCGATGCAGGCAATCACTGGGAGCTTTTTGAGGACGGAAGCTGCTCCGGACCAAAGGGCAGATTGCAGGATATTGCTGTCACTGATGACTCTCTGATATTTGGCGCAAAATCAGTCTCCATCGGGATGTGGCGCGGTCACGGATTTCAACACGGTCTGAACTATAATCTCATCACCCCACCTCATTCGCTCTACTGTCTGATGGATGGCCATCTCCTCATCGGCGATTCGCTCGGCGGGATATTCCGCACATTCGTGAAACCGTATCCAGAGGAAGCGACGGACTAAGTCTATCCCCAGGACAGTGACCATCATCCGGTGCTCGCTCCCGGGGAACATTATCCGTTCATTGCTTATGTCCGTCGCCGCCAGGGAACGAGCATCAGAATTATCCCCGGGACGGTTCAGGTGCGAAACACCCTCACCGGTGAAGAATACATCTGCGCGCTGGATACGATCCTGAGCGAGAACCCCATGTTCGTCGTCACCGCACCCGCGAATGCAGAAGAAGGCGAATACGCACTCGAGTATCGCCTCGTGAACGGTCCGCATGAAAACGACATTGTGTCAAGGCATCATTTCTCCGTCGGCCATATTGACCGGTCCAGGCAGATACGGGAGGTATACCGTGCAAAAACGAAATACCGATTCGAACTGCTCCACGGTACAGTGTCCGGCGAACTCTACTGCCGTGATGGCGATGGCGTTCTGCTGCTGAGCAGGGACAAAGGCAGCACCTGGCACAACATTCTGCCTCCCGCCCATGCGGAGAAAAGTATTCACCAGATTGCCGGGGACACACGGACATCGCTGTTTGCCGTAACCAGTAATTATCAGCTTCTCACAAGTGATGATGGCGGAGCGTCCTGGAAGAAGGAGCACCGCCTCGGCGATGAGGTGCACCGCGTTGCTTCCAGAGGAAAATACGCACTCGCACTCGCCGACGGTGAAATTTTTTACTCAGTGGATACCGGACGAACATGGACATGCGTCACCCCGTTCGAGGGCAGTCTGTATTTTGATCTGCATCTCCTGAACAATGGTGATCCGCTCGTGAGCTACGAACGGGGACTCGTCTACAGCAGGAATGGCGGGAACCACTGGTTATCCATACGGACACCTCTCGGACGAAACAGGATTCGTCAATTCCTGGCCACATCCGATGGTGCGCTTCTCATTCCAACGGGACATGTTCTTTACAGAAGCACGGACATGGGAGAAAGCTGGTCCTATGAAATCAATCGCCGCATACAGCTCGGATATCTCCGGGATCTGGTGGAAACGGGCGATGGGATGCTCTTCGCTCGATACAACAAAGCAAATCCTGTCGTTCGCCGTCTGCAGGATGGAACATGGGAGAACGACCTCGCCGTCCCCGATTCCCTGCAATATGACGTGGAGCTGATTCGCAGTGTCGGAAACACTATCGCCGTCGCCACGAGAGACCGCCTGTATATCCGCCCCGCGGAGGAAATCATGGCGGTGCGGCGTGGTCAGCCGCCGCGCAGCTTTCGCATCGCATCCGCATCCCCGAATCCCCTTTCCACAACGGCGCGGATAACGGTGGAAAACGAAACGGAGCAGGTGCTGCAGCTGCGCATCCATGACTTGCTCGGGCGATGCCGTCTGACACTGCATGACGGATGGCTGCCGGCAGGACGCAGGACGTTCCGGCTGGATGGTTCAAGGCTGCCAGCAGGATCGTACCTCCTGATGCTCCGAAACGGCAGCACCGTCCAGACGCGGAATCTGACCGTCGTGCACTGACCGGGAGGAGGACTTTCTCCGATGGTCTCACTCAGCCAGTACGCTTCGGCACTCTCCGCGCGGTGCGGATGACCGTGCAGCATCAGACTTTTATCGCGTGCACCATGCGCTCGATCGGCATGGATGCGAGATTTCGTCCTGTCGGGACAATGTAACGATCGGCCAGCTCGTCATAGCCGACATCCTCGATCAGCTCCCATCCGTGGGATGCCAGGAATTCCCCGACTTCGGAAGGGTGCAATCCGAACAGCCAGGCCTTCTTTTTCACGATCCATTCTTCATAGAGCCTCTGATGGTCGTAACGCCGCGTACCGTCAATAAAATCCTTCACGACATACGTATATATGAGCCGGCTGCCGGGGGCGGTGCGGGAAAGAACATCGAAAAGGGAGGTCACACCCTGCGGTGTGAGATACTGCAGGATCGCTTCCGCGACATGGATGTTCCGCGCCGAAAGTGAGCAGTCGTGCTCCGTGAGTGCGTCCGCGGCATCCTGCCTGTCGAAATCAATCGGAACCAGGTGCACGTTGCCGGGCAGGGCTCCCATCCGCCGCTGCAGTGCAGCGCGCTTCGATTTGATATTCTGAGGCTGATCGATCTCCCAGACCGGTTTCCCGCGCAATGCGGGAAGACGATATGCGCGTGTATCGAATCCACAGCCGTGGTTGATGACACCTTCGACTTCAGCGACAGTCTCCGCAAGGCAGTCGTCGATGTAGCGCTTCCGGCACATGACTCCGGCCCACAGCCCCGGTGAAGAGGCCTCCAGTTCGCGGACCACCCGGTTGCGCATGAAGGGCGGGCGCATCAGTGGCAGAAGGTATCGAACCGGTGGCGGAATGACCGATGCGGCAAGGTCGTCTTCGATGAGACGTTTCTCCCGTGGGAAATACTGCTCCACCGCAACTGCAAACATTGGTCCCGCACCCGTTCTCTCTGCTGCTTTCGACATGCTGAACTCCGAGCTGTTGTATGTTGTGACCGTCGCGCTGATGCTTCCGGCCGGGTTCACCTGTTTTCTGTTTCAAACCCGGAATCCCACATCCCGAAGAACAGGAACACCGCCAGGAGCCGGGTATCAATACCGGGACCTTTTGCAAGCAGGATATTCCGTGCACTGCGCACGCGGCCGTCATCATCCACACTGCCGAGCAGCACGTTGCGGGCAGACCATACCTTCCCGTCTTCATCGATGCGTCCGAGGAACATGTTATGCGCGTTATGCACGCGGCCGTCCTTCTCCAGCCGTCCGACCAGACGGTTCTGCGCATCGATGATGCGTCCGTCCGGCTTGAAAAATCCCAGCGTGACATTCTGCGGCGTGAGCACGCGTCCGTCGGATCGAATGGTGGCGACACGCACATTGCGTGCATCGGTAATATGCTGTGCGTGCAGCGACGTGGCTGAAATGATCAGCAGCAGCACGAGCAGTGTGCATGGAAGGGCAAGACGAAAAAGCATGCCGGATATGTACGGATATGTCAGCAGATCCGCAAGTGAACGGCCGAACGGATACATAAAGCGCGTCACCCCGCAAGCAGACAGAGAAGCGGAGTGACGCGGGTCACAGGAATTGGAAACTCTGCCTATTCGCGCGTTGCCTGCTGCATGAACTCCATCGTGCGGCGGACGAAATCCATCGGATTTTCGAGATTGTCTTCGATCAGCAGGGCGCCCTCGTAGATCTGCTCGACGGCTTCGTGCAGCGTCGGATCTTCATGATTCGCCGCGTTGATGCGCGCGAGATTGCGCACGAGCGGATGACCGAGATTGACCTCCAGCAGCTTTTTGGCGCCGCTGTAGTTCTTGTCCATCATCTTCATCATGCGCTCCATCTGCGGGTCGAGCCCCTCCTTGCCGACGACCAGCGTGGCGACGCTGTCAACGAGGCGCTTCGATTCGACGACATCCTCGACGCGATCGCCGAGAATCTCCTTGAAGCGCGCGAGAATGTCCTTGGCCTCGCGTCCCTTGAGCGCTTCCTCTTCCTTCTCGTCCTTCTTCGCATCCTTCACGATGTCGATGTCGGCTTTCTCGATGGAGACGATGGACTTGCCATCGAAATCGGGCAGCGACGTCACCGTGAACAGATCCACCGGATCGGTGAGGAAGAGCACTTCGATGTTGTTCTTGCGGAAGTACTCGAGGTTGGGATTTTTCTCCACCACGCTGCGGCTCTCACCGGTGAGATAGTAAATCTCCTTCTGATCCTCGTCCATGGCACTGACGTATTCCTTCAGCGAAGTGTACTTGCCCGGCTCGGTCTTGCTGGTCTCGAAGCGCAGAAGCTCGGTGAGGCGCTCGCGGTTGCTGAACTCGGTGGTGAGTCCGAGCTTGAGGTAGTTTCCGAACTTCCGGAAAAAGTCGGTGTACCTGTCGGGATCGGATTTGGTCCAGTCTTCGAGCATGCCGAGCATACGGTTGGTGATAATCTCGCGCATTTTCGCGGTGACCGGACTTGACTGTGTCACCTCACGCGACACGTTCAGCGGCAGATCCTCGGTATCGACCACACCCTTGATGAAGCGCAGATATTCGGGCACGAGTTCCTTGCAGTCATCCTGGATGAACACGCGGTTGACATAGAGGTGGAGGGATTTCTCCTCGCGGGGATCGAAGTAACCCATCGGTGCTTCGGACGGCACGAAAATCAGCGCACTGAAATTCACGCGTCCCTCGATGTGGAGATGCAGGTGATCCATCGGTTCGCGGAAGTCGTTTGCCACGAACTTGTAGAACTCATCGAGTTCCTCCTTGCTGATCTCTTCCTTCTTCCGCTGCCAGAGCGCGGTGACGCTGTTGACCTTGTCCTTTCCGACGTAGATGGGAAAATCCACGAAGTTCGAATACTTCTTGATGATTTCCTTGATGTGCCAGTCGCTTGCCAGGTCCTTTACATCCTCCTTCAGGTTGAAGTAGATGCGCGTACCGCGGTCCTTCTTCTCGATCTCCTCGATCGTGAACGTACCTTCACCGCGGGATTTCCATCGCAGTCCTTTCGCATCGGGATCGGCGTGGCGGGTTTCGATGGTGACTTCGTCGGTGACCATGAACACCGAGTAGAATCCAACGCCGAACTGTCCGATCAGCTGCGAGCCATCGAGCTTCTGTTCTCCTTCCTTCACGCCCCTGAGAAACTCAAGTGTACCGGAACTGGCAACCGTGCCGATGCGCTCGATCAGGTCGTCGCGCGTCATGCCGACACCACTGTCCTCGACAACGATGCGATGCTTCTCCTCGTTGATGTCGATGGAGATGCGCAGCTCCGCATCCGGCTGATGGACGGGGGTGTTGGTCACCTGCATGAAGCGCACCTTGTTCAGTGCGTCCGAGGCGTTCGAGATCAGTTCGCGCATGAACACTTCGGGATGCGTGTACAGCGAATGCACGATCAGGTGAAGCAGCTGCTTCATCTCCGCCTTGTATTCGAATTCCTGGGCGGCGGGTTTTCGATCTTCTTCCATGTGTCTTTACTCCTTCTTGGTTCATCACATCTACAAATGTAGAAATGAGACGGGGTTCTGTTCAATACCCTGGGCCGTCCCAATGCTGACGCGGATAGCCACGTTGTTCCGGCTTTCAGGGAATACGTTCACGCACACTGGAATTCTTCGCGGATTCACGGTGTTGTGCCGTTGATGGGACAAAATATATTGCTGGTATGGATTATCCATGATCCAACCAGAACGTATTATCATAACACATTTCTTTCATCATTCTCACAGGAGAGCATTGATGCTTACGGTAGGAGATAAGTTTCCTGAATATGCACTCAAGGCGGTCGTGAACCGCGAACCCGGCAAGGAATTCGCAAACGTAACGGATAAGACATATGCCGGCAAATGGCAGGTCGTGTTTTTCTGGCCGCGAGATTTCACCTTCGTCTGCCCGACGGAGATCGCCGAATTCGGAAGGCTGAACAAGGACTTCGAGGAAGCGGGCGCGCAGGTGCTCGGCGGCAGTACGGATGGACACTACGTGCATCTGGCGTGGCGCAACGAACACCCCGATCTGAAGGATCTGCCCTTCCCGATGCTTGCCGATGAGAAGCGTGAACTCACTTCAGCACTTGGCATCCTGCACAAGGATGAAGGCGTGGCGCTGCGCGCGACGTTCATCATCGATCCCGACGGCGTCGTCCAGTGGTCGACGGTCCATGGACTCGATGTCGGACGCAACATCCCGGAAACGCTGCGCGTACTCAAAGCGCTGCAGTCGGGTGAGCTTACGCCCTGCAACTGGGAAACGGGAGAGGAAGTTCTCACCGACCCGACCGGCACTGCCTGAACAGATTGCATAGAATCATAGATGAAAGAGGCTGTCGCATGACAGCCTCTTTTTTCTACTCTTCGTTCACCAGCCCCTGCTCGAAGCGCGTGCCGCGTGTGATCGGATCACGGCTGTACCCGAGCGCTTTCCAGTCGAGGCGCTGCTCCCCGCGCTTGCCGTGGCAGCTCGTACAGGTGAGCGCGTCGTCTGATGAAGCGACCATGTGGTGGATAGGCCAAGACATCTCAGTTTCCACGAAGGCGTACGAACCCGAGTAATCGAGGCCGGCGGCCTCCATGCCGATGCGGGAGGCGGAATCCCAGTCGAAGGTCGACCAGTAGCCATCCTTGCCGAACAGATGCGGAATGATCATATACTTGTTTTCAGTATCGTACGGCTGCTTTCCGCGCATGACTTTGAACGGCGCGATCTTCGATTCGGGATCGCTGATCGTGCCCACGATGGTGTTCAGCTGCACGGGAGCGGATGGATCGATGTTGTCACCGGGCAGGTAGTATTTCGCCTTGCCGGATGTCCACTTGTACGTCGGCACCACGTTTTTCTCCCAGCGGAACTCCCCTTTCTTTTTGCTGTACAACTCGCGGTCGAACGCTTCCTCGATATTGTCGCGCGTCTCACCGGCCTTCGACCAGTCCCACCAGGTCTTCGTCGGCTCCTCGCGCGCGAATTCCGGGATGTGGCAGCTTTCGCATGCAACACTTGCAGCGTGCGTGTTCAGGATCTCCCGCTCATGCGCTTCCTCCCCGTGACAGTCGGCACAGTAAATGTGATTGGCGTCTTCCGCCATCGAACTGTGTCCCGCGCCGGCGATCTGATGGTCATCGACGGTATGACATTCGATGCAGGTAAAATCCATGCCGCCCATGTGTACGTCGAGTTCGGCGGAGGGCTCGAACATGCTGTCATCGAGATCGCCGTGCTTGACGCCCGAGCCGCCGCCGCCGTCGAAGTGACAGACGCCGCAGTTGCGCCGTGAGGGCGACCCGTTGCCGACACTCTGCGCAACGGTGACGAGGTCGACGTCCTCAGCGGGCATCCCTGCCCCTGTAGGCGTCTTGCGGTAAGTGCCGGTCTGGTCGTGGCAGACAAGGCAGTCGATGTTGGCGGGATCCTCGTGGTCGAAGGTATCGTCCTTCCAGCCGTAGCTGATGTGACAGCTCGTGCAGCGCGGCCAGTTCGATGTCACGCCGATACAGAAATTGTTGATGAAATTCTGCTTGCCGAGATGGATGACACCGCGATCGTCGGTCTCGAATTCGGGACCCAGCCAGGTCCAGTGCCGGGTCGCGAGTACGGCTTCGCCGGCATCCTCGTGGCAGCCGAGACAGGTTTCGGTGATTTCCTGCGGCGAATCGAACGGTCCCTCGATGAAATCGTGCTCCTGCGCGCTGACGTTCTGCAGCGCAAGCAGCAGGAACAGGACGGTCCATGTCTTCATGACAGTTCCTCTATGAAGGTGCGGATATTGTGTACGGACGGGCATTCCAGCATGGAATTGTACAATAAGGTAGGATATTCTTCCCGTACCATTCAAGCGAAGCGGAAAGGAGTTTCCGCTCCGATACCCGTTGGATGCATGGAGAGAAGGAAGGGTTCAGACGTCCCCCCGATCGTCACACACGGACGAGGGAGTCATCCGATCCGTGCTCGTTCGGCACGTACTCCTCTGCGTCCCAGTCGTTCTCCCAGCGCTCCCCGTCGAGCAGAAAGCGGTACCGGTATGCATTGCCCGCTTCGAGATACACCGATGTATAAAAGGTCCCGTCTTTCTTCCGCTGCATGGGATGTCGTTCGGGATTCCAGTCGTTGAATTCACCACAGAGTGCGACCTGCTCCGCATCCACCTCGGACGGGAGATAAAATGTAACGCGGCAGGACCGCCTCGTTCTCGTATAGCTCTTCTTCAGCATCGCTCTTCTTGCCCGCATGCAGATTGTGAATATGATACTCATTGACAGTCGAACAAAAATAGCGATCCGCTGGTTCAGAAACACCTGTGTGGAGGATGCATGTCTGGGGGCGGCCGGTGAGTCTGCTACAGCCAGTGGCGTCGTTTGAAAAAGACGAACATGATCACACCGACAACCGCCATCAGCGCGAGCACGGCGGGATATGCCCATGGGATACGCAGCTCCGGCATGTACTCGAAATTCATGCCGTACAATCCGGCAATAAAGGTGAGAGGGATGAATACCGTCGCGATGATTGTGAGCACTTTCATCACCTCGTTCATACGGTTGCTCTCATGCGACATGTACATGTCGAGCAGTCCGCCGATCGTCTCGCGGTCGCTTTCGATCGTCTCGATGATATGCATGACGTGATCCTGCACGTCGTGGAGGAACATGCTGATGTCATCGCCGATCATATCCGTATCGTCGCGCTGCATCTGGGTGAGTACATCGCGCAGCGGCAGCACGGCTTTGCGCAGCTGCAGAAGGTTGCGGCGCAGCACATGCAGGCGTGCCACGGTCTCACGCGTCGGCTGCTCGATGATTTCATCTTCGAGCGCCTCGAGCTGGTCGTCCGCGGCCTCGAGAATGTTGACGTAATGATCCACGACGGCATCGATGAGTGTGTAGAAGAGATAGTCCGCGCCGCGCGCACGGAAGCGCCCGTGGGCCGCCTTGATGCGTTCACGGATCGAATCGAAGATGTCCTGCTCCGCCTGGGAGAAGGAAAGAACAACACTGCGCGTGAGTACAAGCGCGATGTTTTCATCCGTCAGCGCGTCGCTCTCGTCGGCGCGAAGGTGACGCAGGATAACGAAGAGGTAGTCGTCGAATTCTTCGATCTTCGCGCGGTGTTCCGTGTTCGCAATATCTTCGAGTGTCAGCGGATGCAGCGCGAAGGTTTCGCCGACACGCTGCACGGCTTCGACATCATGAATGCCGCGCAGCTGTATCCATGTCACGCCCTCCGCACTGGCAGCATCCGGAAGCTCGCCGAGTGTGACGCTGTGTTCGGTGATGTCGTCACGCATGTAATGAACGAGGAAGAGTTCCGCGGCACCCTCACGCTTCTCGCCGGTGTACACGACGGTACCGGGCGGGAGTCCGGCGGGTTTGCGCATTCGTCCACGCGTCAGCCTGCGTGTCAGGCGGCGTGGATCGATGAACGTGACGGAAGAGATTGCTTCACGGCGTTTTGCAGTCATGGGGATTCTACCTCCGGCATCGTGCCTTCTCTCTTGATTGATCGTTTCATTATTACGTAAATTGATTGTGAGATGAAACTGTCTTCGCTCGAGTCATCAACGCACGAGGTGCAGACCGCACAGTGACATCCCCATCCGCGCAACACATGCTGCCACTCAAGAAGCCGCTGGCATTCTTCGACCTCGAAACCACCGGCATCAATCCACGTCACGACCGCATCGTTGAAATTGCCGTCCTGAAATACCTGCCCCGTGGCGGCAGCCGCAGCTTCGAACATCGTATCAATCCTGAAATCCCCATTCCCGCCGAGGCGTCAGCGGTGCACGGCATCACCGATGCCGACGTCGCACTCGAACCGACCTTCGCACAGATTGCATCGCGTCTTATTGAATTTCTCGACGACTGTGATATGAGCGGCTTCAACGTGCGGCGCTTCGACCTGCCGCTGCTGCAGGAAGAGTTCAGGCGATGCGCACTGGAGCTCGACATGAACGGACGGCGTGTGATCGACGTGCAGACCATTTTCCATATGCGCGAACCTCGCGACCTGAGTGCCGCCCTGCGTTTCTACTGCGGACGCGAGCACGTCGGCGCACACGGAGCGATGGCCGACGTACGTGCCACCGCTGAGATATTCGACGCACAGCTGCGGCGCTATGACGATCTGCCCCGCGACATCGGGAAACTCGAAACGCTTGTACACCCGCAGGACCCGTCGTGGGTGGACGATGAGGGCAAACTTGTGTGGCAAGGAAATAATGTTATTATTTCGTTTGGCAAACACCGTGGCACATCACTGAAACAGATTATCGAACGCGAACGCGACTACATCCAGTGGATACTGGAAGGCAGCTTTCCCGAATCGACCAAGGCGGTCATTCGTGACGCGCTGAACGGCGTGTATCCGCAGCGGCCGCAACCGACCAAGGAACGAGAACGGAAAACGTGACATACGGTCACTCTCACACACGTCTCACTTCAAGGAGGAAACACTATGGCGAAGAAAACTGCAGCGAAGAAAGCGCCTGCCAAGAAGGCTGCGCCAGCCAAGAGGGCAGTGAAAAAGGCCGCGCCGAAGAAAAAGGCCGCGCCGAAGAAAAAGGCCGCGCCGAAGAAAAAGGCCGCGCCGAAGAAAAAGGCCGCGCCGAAGAAAGCTGCAACAAAGAAGAAAGCCGTCGCGAAAAAACCGGCCGCCAAAGCCAAGGCCGCAAAGCGTGCCTCGGTGAAGAAAGCCGCACCGAAGAAGACCGTCCGGAAGAAGGTTGCACCAAAGAAGGCCACGAAGAAGGCTGCCACAAAGAAGGTCGCCGCGAAGAAAACCGCAACGAAGAAGGCAGCCGTGAAAAAGGCGCCGGTGAAAAAGCCGGCCGTCGAGGTCTGGGGCATCAAGCAGTGCCAGTCCACCCGCAAGGCGGAGAAGCTTCTCGACAAGAACAAGGTTAAGTACGCGTTCCGTGACCTCAAGCAGGAAAAGCCGCCGAAGACCCTGCTCCGCGACGCACTCAAGGGCGTCGACAACTACAAGCAGGTCTTCAACACGTCCGGTGCCGCCTACCAGAAGGGAAACTGGAAAACCAAGGTTGACAAACTCAACAAGGAACAGGCTGTCAGCGCACTGGCGAACGATCCGATGCTCATCAAGCGCCCGATTGTCAAGGGCAAGAAGGATGTGACCATCGGGTACGACGAGCCCGCGATCAAGAAAGCCGTGAAGTAATCATCCGCGCTGCGGCGCGACGCGCGTCCACAGGACGCTGCGCTTCACAGACACGAAAAACCGGAGCATGCGCTCCGGTTTTTTTATTGAATACCGATGACGATGCTGATCTCGCAGGGCACGCAGGTGATGCGCTGCCCGGGAGTGATGATGGGAGGATGCGCGCGGCATATGCCGTGCGGACAGGGGGCTTCCGCAACGTAAAGATGTTTGTTCCCGACAACGAGACGCATATCCCCGAGCGTGCCCGACACGTCGTACTCTCCTTCCTCGTAGAGGGGAAGTCCGGCAATCTGTTTCCCGCGATGAAATACGTCGGCCGTGCGGCTGAATGCCGGCATGCGGTTGATGTAGCGCAGCAGCACCGGATCGTTCTGCACGTCGTCGAGATGCAGCTCCGCCTCCATCTCGCGCAGGGCGGCATAGAACAGAGAGGCCCCATCGTGGAAATCGCGGCGACGCGCGCCTTCGAACAGCACGATGCCGCCGGGGAACTGTCCGTCGAGACGGCTCTGCTTGAGCCGCAGAAAGCGATCACCGAAATGCTCGGGCAGCATCTCGTCAGCGAGCCGCTCCGCATGCTCGGCATGCTCGGTGAGTATGCTCACGTCGATGAGTGCAGGCGTGATCTCGCGGCTGATGAACTCGGGCGCGGACTTGCGTGCCTTCTCCTTCGCCTGCAGAAATCCGAGCTTGAAAAATTCTCTGCGATCCATTGCCTACCTGTCGTCCTCGCTGAGGCTGATGCGGAAATTACGGCCGATGCGCTCGGCCGGATACCGGAACCACTGTCCGTACAGTTCGAAATTCCCATCATCCCCCTGATGCCACACCACAAGGTAGCTGCCGTCGCGCAGCATCGCAATCCGCGGCATCTTCCGGGCGACGCGCGTGGTGTCGTCATTGACCCGCCGATTCGCGCCGATACGGCTGCCGTCGCGGGCGAACACCTGCATGTAAATATCGCCTTTCTGATTGCGCAGCGAATGGCGGTAATCCTCCCAGCAGGCCACGACATTGCCGCGGCCGTCGCTGTCAAGCACCGGCTGTCGCTGCCAGCGATCGGTCGTGTCGTCGTTCAGCCGCTCGGCCGGCGACAGCGTGCCGCCGCGCAGATCCGCGCGCCGCAGATACACGTTGCTGTGTCCCTCGCGGTAATCCTTCCAGGCGAACAGCGCCGAGTCCCCCGGCATGGCCACGCCCGACACGAGCATGGTCATCGCCTTGCGCTGTGCGGAATCCACGAGAAGGTTGCGTCCCGCCTGTGCGCCATCGAATGATGCGGCCATGAATTTCCACATGTTGTCCTCGCGATTGTCGGGCCACACCGCGAGGAATTCATCCCCGCAGTCGGCGGCCACGCGCGGCGGACCCTGCAGGGCGCGCGACGCATCGTCATTGAGCATGACAGTGGTACCGGTAGCCCTGCCGTTGCGGTCGAAACGCTGCGCGTAGATGTCGGCCCCGCCGTTGCGATAATCCTGCCAGAGCATGACCGCATCGCCATTCACACGGCGTCCCGCGGCGGGAGCGAGTCCGATGGCATCGCTCAGCAGCAGCGCATCATTCACCGGACGCAAATCCGCATCGAACACCGCCGCCATCACGTGTTGCCCCTGCCGCTTACCGTCCGCACATCCGCGCTGCCATCCTGCGAGCACACCGCCATCAGCGAGCAGCACCACTGCCGGATGCGTATCCTCGCAGACCGCAGCGGGATCGGTGAGCGAACGCACTGAAAAACCATCCCGCTGTCCCGCCCGCAGCAGCACGCTTTCGATATGCGCGCCGGTGCTCGTGCGTAACGACCAGGCACAGAGCACGCGCGCGCTGTCGTCGTCCGCCAGCGCGGCATGCCAGGCGGCGCGCACGGAATCCGCGATGAGCGGCGACGCACCGGCATCTTCCTGTGCGGCCATCGGATGCGGACACAGCAGAATTGCCGCCAGCAGCAGGCACGTGACAGTTCTTTCCTTCATCGCTGAAATATAGCGTCAAATTCCGTAAGTTTTGAGATTGATCCCGTGTTGCAGAAAACCGCAGTCAGCATACAATGCCCGCAACAAAACGCAGCAGCACCCGGAAGAAAAAGCGCGGCGCCGCATCCGCGGCATCCGATGACGGATCGCTCGTCATCCGCGGCGCGCGGGTGCACAATCTCAAAAACGTCTCGCTCGAGCTTCCGCACAACAAGCTCATCGTCTTCACCGGCGTGAGCGGTTCGGGGAAGTCGAGCCTCGCCTTCGACACGATTTACGCGGAAGGACAGCGCCGCTACGTCGAGAGCCTCTCAGCGTATGCCCGGCAGTTCCTCGAGCGCATGGACAAGCCCGACGTGGATTTCATCCAGGGCATCGCCCCGGCCATCGCCATCGAGCAGAAAACCACGAGCCGCAATCCCCGCTCCACCGTCGGCACCACCACCGAGGTCTACGACTACCTGCGCCTCCTCTACGCGCGCATCGGCAAGACCTACTGCCTCAACGATGGCGAGCTGGTGCAGCGCGACTCGGTGCGCACCGCCATGGAGCGCATCGAACAGCTGCCCGACGGCACGAAGCTCTACGTGATGTTCCCCATGCACGCGCATGAGGGACATTCGATGACCGAAGAACTCGACAACCTGCGCAAGCAGGGATTCGTGCGCGTGGTGGTCGGCGACGAACTCGTGGACCTCGAGGATACCGACACGCTCGACACGGCCAAGGGGGATGTGTACGTGCTGGTGGACCGCCTCGTCTGGCGGGAAGGAAAGGACACCGCGCGCTTCTCCGACTCCCTGCAGACCGCCTTTGTGGAGGGAGAGGGATATGTGCGCGTGCGGCTCGTCGACACCGGAGAGGAATGGGGCTTCAGCTCGCATTACGAATGCGGGGTCTGCGGCACCGAGTACGCGGAGCCCGAGCCGCAGCTGTTTTCCTTCAACAGTCCCGCCGGCGCATGTCCCGTCTGCCAGGGCTTCGGACGCACGACGGGCATCGACGCCAACCTCGTCATCCCCAACGAGGGAAAGACGCTCGCCGACGGCGCCGTGCAGCCGTGGAGCACGCCCAAGCACAGCAGGCATCAGCGCGACCTCGAACGTGTCGCACCCGATCACGGCGTGCGCCTCGACGTGCCCTGGCGCGACCTGACGGATGAAGAGCGCGCGTTTGTCTGGGACGGCGCGAAGGGATTCAAAGGCATCCGCGGCTTCTTCAAAATGGTGGAGTCGAAAAACTACAAGATGCATTACCGCATCCTCATGGCGCGCTACCGCGGCTACACCACCTGCGAAACCTGCGGCGGGTCACGCCTGCAGCCGCTCGCCCTCGCCGTGCGCGTGGCGGATCGGCATCTCGGCGAGCTCGTAGGCATGCCCATCGACCGGCTGCACGAATTTTTCGATTCCGCCGAATTCAGCGAATTCGAGCACGACGTGGCGGGACGCGTGATCACCGAGGTGCGCAAGCGCCTGCAGATCCTCACCGAGATCGGCCTCGGCTACCTCACGCTCGACCGGCTTTCGCACACGCTCTCCGGCGGCGAATCCCAGCGCATCAACATCGCGACATCGCTGGGCTCCGCGCTGGTGGGATCGCTGTACGTGCTCGACGAGCCCACGATCGGACTCCATCCCCGCGACAACGGCCGCCTGATCAGCATCCTCGAATCCCTGCGCGACAGCGGCAACACCGTGCTCGTCGTCGAGCACGACGCGGAGATGATGCGCATTGCCGACCTGATCGTCGACATCGGTCCGGGCGCGGGCGAGAATGGCGGAGAGATCGTCGCCGCGGCGCCCATCGGCTCGCTCAAGCGCATGAAGAAATCGCTCACCGGGCAGTATCTCAGCGGCAAGCTCTCGATACCCGTTCCGAAGAAACGGCGCAAGGCCAAGACCTTCCTCACCGTGCAGCAGGCGCGGCAGAACAACCTCAAGCGCATCGACGCGCGCATTCCGCTGGGCGTGTTCACCTGCGTGACCGGCGTGAGTGGTTCCGGCAAGAGCACGCTGGTGCATGACATCCTGTACGGCGGACTCAAAAAGGACATCGACGGCGCGTACGAGGAGGAGGTCGGCGCGTTCTCCGGCTTCACCGGCGCGAAGCGCATCAAGCACGTGGAGATGGTCGACCAGTCGCCCATCGGACGCACCCCCCGCTCGAATCCTGTGACCTACCTGAAGGCCTTCGACGGCATCCGCGAGCTGTTCGCCTCCACCGCCGCGGCGAAAATGCGCGGCTACGCGCCCGGCGCATTCAGCTTCAACGTGCCCGGCGGACGCTGTGATGTCTGCGAGGGCGACGGCTACATCAAGGTCGAGATGCAGTTTATGGCCGACCTGTACCTCGAATGCGAATCCTGCAAGGGCGCGCGCTACAAGAAGGAAATCCTCGACATCCGCTATCACGGCAAGAACATCGTCGACGTGCTCAACATGACCGTGACCGAGGCGCTGGAGTTCTTCGAGCACGTGCCCCGCGTGTTCAACAAGCTGCAGGTGCTCGACGACGTCGGGCTCGGCTACATGCGGCTCGGGCAGCCCGCAACCACGCTCTCGGGCGGCGAAGCCCAGCGCCTCAAGCTCGCGCTGCACCTCTCCAACCGCAGCGACGGACACACGCTGTTCATCTTCGACGAGCCCACGACCGGACTGCATTACCACGACGTCAGCAAACTGCTCGCGTGCTTCGAGGCGCTGATCGAAAACGGACACAGCGTCCTCATCATCGAGCACAACCTCGACGTCATCAAGAGCGCCGACTGGATCATCGACCTCGGTCCCGAAGGCGGCGAGGCCGGCGGCGAAATTGTCGCCGAGGGCACGCCCGAACAGATCGCCGATATCGCGCACAGCTACACCGGCCAGTTCCTGCGCGACATGCTTTGATTACATGTTTCACTGGAGGATAGACGCATGAAGAATCTCATCAACTGGTTCGAAATCCCCGTCACGGGATTCGACCGCGCGAAGCGTTTTTACGAGCGCCTGCTGGAGACGGAAATCGTCGAAGCAGACATCCCGTCGCCGCGCATGGGCTTTCTCGGCGACCCCGGCGATCAGGAGCATGTTTCCGGCGCCATCGTGCAGCACGAATGGTACACGCCGGCCGAGAGCGGCGTGCTCGTGTACCTCAACGCCGGCGACGACCTCGAGCCCTGGCTCGTGCGCGCCGAAGCCGCGGGCGGCAGCGTGCTCATCCCGAAGCGGCAGATCTCGCCGGAGCAGGGCTACATGGCCGTGATCCGTGACAGCGAAGGCAACCGCATCGCATTGCATTCGAAGCATTGAGCACGCCGCGCCCATGCCTTTTCTCGGTGAGCTCAGCGCCCTCCTGACCGCCTTCATGTGGTCGGGCACCTCCATCGTCTTCACGGAGGCCACCACGCGCGTGGGCTCCATCCAGGTCAACATCACGCGCATGATCATGGCACTGGTGCTGCTCGCGCTCACCGTCTGGATCCTCGGCTTCGACACCACGATCACGCAGTCACAGGCGCTCAACCTGACACTGAGCGCCATTGCCGGACTCGTGCTCGGCGACACGTTCCTCTTCCGGGCATTCAAGGATGTCGGTCCGCGCATCTCCATGCTGATGATGTCGCTCGTGCCCGCCATGACCGCCGTCATGGGACTGCTGTTTCTCGACGAGGCGCTCTCCCTCCCCGCCCTCGCGGGGATGGCGATCACCATCACTGGCATCGCGGTGGTCGTGCTCGAACGCGGCGGCAAGGTGCAGCGCGCCTATCATCCCACGGCAAAAGGCGTCGCCTTCGCCTTTCTCGGCGCGCTGGGACAGGCGACCGGACTGATCTTCGCGAAATTCGCATTCAACGAGGCGCCGCTGCACGGCATGGTCGCATCCACCGTGCGCATCGGCGCGGCCGTTGTGATCTTCCTGCCCATGGCGCTGATGCTGCGCTGGTACCGCAATCCGGTCAAGGTTTACGCGAAAGACCGCCGCGCGCTGGCCTACACCTTCGCCGGCGCCATCCTCGGTCCCTACTTCGGCATCACCTTCAGTCTCGTCGCCATCGCCAACACCGAAGTCGCCGTCGCGACCACCATCATGGCCCTTCCGCCCGTCATCCTCCTGCCGCTGGTCTGGATGTGGTATAAGGAACGCATCACCCTGCGTTCCGCCATCGGCGCCCTGCTCGCCGTCGGCGGCGTGGCGGTGCTGTTTCTGCGGTGACGGCGGCAGGATACCAGCGATCACACCGAGTATTATTGAGCGACCGGAGCGCAAACGACCGAACTGCATATTTGAATTGAAGGATTCCGACCTATCGCTGATCCGCTGACATACGCGTTTCTCATCGCCGCGGGATTCATGGGCGGGCTCGTGGATGCCATGGCCGGCGGGGGCGGACTGATTTCCCTTCCTTCCCTCATCGCCGCGGGCGTGCCGCCGCATGCCGCGCTGGCCACCAACAAGGTGCAGAGTGCCATCGGCACCACCTTCAGCACCCTGCGTTACATACGCAGCGGCTACGTCATCCTGAAGCTCGGCGTCATCGGCTTCATCGCCTCCTTCGCGGGATCCTACTCCGGCGCGTGGACCGTGCTGCAGGTGCCGGGCGATTCGCTGGAGGCCATCATCCCCGCGCTCATCGTCATCGTCGCCGCCATCACCTTCCTGCGCAAGGATTTCGGGATGAAAGACCGCGAGGCCTCCCTCGATACGCGTCACTATTTCGCCGCGGCGGGATTCGCCTTCCTGCTGGGATTCTACGACGGATTTTTCGGTCCGGGCACGGGCTCCTTCCTCGCCTTCGGCTTCGTGCTTTTCTTCCGCTTCGGCTTCCTGCGCGCCACCGCGCACGCCAAGCTGCTCAACCTCGCCAGCAACTACGCCGCCATTCTCGCCTTCGTCATCGGCGGCGAAGTGTACTGGATGATCGCCCTGCCCATGGGACTCGCCAACATCACCGGCGCCTGGACCGGCGCGGGCCTCGCCATCCGCGGCGGCGCCAAAGTCATCAAGCCCGTCTTCGGCGCAGTGCTGGTGGGTCTCCTGGTGAAGATCGTGTTCTTTTCCTGATCCCGCATTGCCTTGTTTCTTCCTGCATCAACTCCTAATTTGATGTGCTTAACAACCAGGTGAGACTGACCATGATCCGGAAATCCTTCCTTCTTGTCGCCGCTGCGCTGCTTGTCGTCTCCTGTTCGGGAGACGGTCCGGCGGATCTCATGAACGATGCGCGGGCGCTCGAGGAGGAGGGCAAACCCTCCGAGGCGCTGACGATGTACGAAACCGTGTACAAACAGCACGAGGAGTCCGACGTAGCCCCCGAGGCGCTGTTCCGTTCCGCCGCGATCTACTACAATACGCAGGACGATCCCCTGAAGGCGGCGACGGCGTACGAGCTGGTCAGCGAGAAATATCCCGAGAGCGAATTCGCGCATCGGGGACTGTTCATCGCCGGGTTCACCTACGCGAACGAACTGAAGAATCTCGAACGGGCGAAGAAGGCATACGAACGTTATCTCGCCGCCTACGGCGACAGTTCCATGGCCGATGCGGTGCGCTTCGAGCTGGAACATCTCGGCTCATCTCCCGAGGATGTGCTCCGGGCCCTGCAGGATGCACCGCCTCCGCCACCGACGGCAGAAAACTGATTTTGCACAGGAAAACACCGCACGCGCATACATGAGACAGGACAACAGAAGCACATATCTGCGTCCCGACGTCGTCTCGCGTCTTTCCACGATGGAAATGCGGGCCCGGCTCGTGGTGGAGGGATTCATCACCGGCCTGCACAAGAGTCCCTACCACGGTTTCAGCGTGGAATTCGCCGAACACCGGCAGTACATGCCGGGCGACGAAATCCGCCGCATCGACTGGAAGGTGCTCGGCCGCACCGACCGCTACTACATCAAGCAGTTCGAGGAGGAGACCAACCTCAAGAGCTATCTCGTGCTGGATACCAGCCGCTCGATGCAGTTCCGGTCGGAAGGAAACATCACCAAGCTGCAGTACGCCTCCTACCTCGCCGCCGCGCTGGCCTACCTGATGATGCGCCAGCAGGATGCCGTGGGACTGCTCACCTATGACGAGGAACTGCGGAAATTCATGCCGCCGCATTCGACGAAGGTGTACCTGCAGACGATTCTGAAGGAGCTGGAGACGCTCGAGCCCGCCAACGCGACCGGCACGGCGCGGGCGCTGAACCTGGCCGCCGAGCGCATTCACCGGCGGGGACTGGTGATGATTTTCAGCGACCTGTTCGATGATCCCGACTCGGTGATCTCGGCGCTGAAGCATTTCCGCTACAATCAGCACGAGGTCATTCTCTTCCACGTGCTGGATCCGCGCGAGCGCACCTTCGACTTCGGTCGCGACGCCATTTTCCGCGACATGGAAAACGCTGACGAGATGATGACGCAGCCGCATCAGATCCAGCGTGCATATCAAGAAGCCATGCGCGATTTCATCGCGCGCTACAAGAAGGAATGCCGCGAGCAGCGCATCGACTACGTGCTGCTTGACAGCGCCACGCCCTATGACGTCGCGCTGTTCGAATATCTCAACAAACGCCGCAAAATAGGGGGATGATCCCGATCCCGTTCAACGCCCCGTGAGGAAAACATGAAAATATTTGCTCCCATCGCCATCATCGCTCTCGCTCTGCTCCTGCATGTGCAGGGCTGCGACACCTCGGCCACCAACGAGCCGGGCGTGGATATAGAGAATCCCAAGGTCAGTTTCATCACCCCGCAGTCCGGCGATCCCGTCGGCAGCACGCAGGTGGATATCACCCTGTCGGTGGAAGACAACGACCGCGTCACGCGCGTCCTGCTCTACCTCGACGATGCCGAGGAACCGTTCGACGTATTGACGGAGGAACCGTGGGAGAGCGTGCTCGATGCGAGCAGCTTTTCAGGCGAAACCCATCGCATCCGTGCGATCGCATATGACGCTGCCGGGAATGAAAGCCTGGCAGCCAGTGTGACGCTCGGCGATGTGGTACTTCGCGTCGCACTTGTGGAGGTAGTGACCAGCGCCAATTGCGCTCCCTGTGCGCCGATGAATGAGATCTACCAGGAAGCGGCGAACACCTCGCTGTTCCAGGAACGTGTGGCCACGATCAAATATCATGTCTGGTGGCCGCGCCCGACCGACCAACTCTGGCATGAGTCGCAGACCTGGACGCAGCCGCGCGTGGAGTATCTGTTCAATCCCATCCCGCCCTCGCAATACGGCGCCCCGCGCGCGTGGGTCGGCGGACACATGATCAGCAACAAGGCGACGGAGTGGATCGCCGCGGCGGAGGCGGACATGGAGAAGCGCGCTGACGCAAAGATCGAGCTCGAAAGCACGCGTAGCGGCGACCAGATCACGCTGACGATCCATGTCACCGGAATCTCCACGGCCGATTCGACCGATCTGCGCCTGATGACCGCCGTAACCGAGAGCGACATCGAATACAGCGACGGCAACGGCGAACTCGAGCATTTCGACGTACTGCGCCAGATGTATCCCGATGCGGGCGGCGAAGCGATCACGATCGGCAACGGCATCACACGCACGTACACACGCACGATCGACATCGCCGAGTTCTGGAATGCGGACAATCTGCATGCGGTGGTGTTTCTGCAGACGCTTCAGTGGAAGTCGGTGCTGCAGGCGGCGAAGATAGACCTTTGAACGCATGCGGTGGCCCCACGCTCACGCGTGGGGTTACCTCCAAACCCTTCAGTGAAAGTCGGTGCTGCAGGCGGCGAAGATAGATCTTTGAACGCATGCGGTGGCCCCACGCTCACGCGTGGGGTTATCGCATACCGCGAACTGCTTCGAATAATGTCACGGCGACGGCGTTTGCGACGTTGATGGAATCCACGCCACCTCGCATGGGAATGCTGAAATGCGCGTCGCACAGAGCGAGCGCCTTATCGGTGAGTCCCTCCGCCTCGCTGCCGAAAAGCAGGCAGAGATGCCCGGCTCTGTCTCCAGGCTCCTGTCCCGGCGATCCTGCCTGCCCGCCTGCCGCTGTGTTTTCATTCTTCCCCGGCGTTTCATCCCACATAATACGATTGTCGCCGCCTCGCGGCGTGGTGCCGACAATGCGCCATCCCAGCTCCTCGCGGCAGCGGCGCAGGGTGTCGTGCAGGGAATCCGCGCGGTGAATGCGCAGCGCGAAGAGATTGCCGAGGGAAACGCGCACGCTGCGGCGCAGCCAGGGACTGGTGGAATCGGGTCCATGGATCAGACTGCGCGCACCGAAGGCGGCCGCGTTGCGCAGGATCATGCCCATGTTCTCCGCGTCGGCGAGTCCCTCGAGTGCGACATGCACGTGGCATCCGGGCGCGCGCGTGTGCAGTTCCTCCAGCGGCGGATTCGGCGGGATGCGGCCGATCGCGAGCAGTTTCTGATGCAGCGGGAAGCCGACGATGCCCTCGAGCAATGCATCCTCACCGAGATAGATCACGGTCTCGGGACCACGCTCTGCGGTGAAGCTTCCCTCCAGCGCCTCAAGCCATGATTTGCTGGTGAGTATCGAAACGATCTCAATGCGGGAATCCAGCAGGGCGCGCACGACTTTTTCTCCCTCGGCAACGAAAAATCCCTCGCGCCAGTGCCAGGTGCGGGCGCGCAGGGTGCGGTAGGGCTCCAGTGCGGGGAGATCGAGCGTTGTGACGGGAACGACGCGCACGCGTGACTCCTACATGAAGAAATACTTGGCGAGATAAATCACCGCGCCGACCATGCCGCCGACGATGGCGCCGTTGACGCGGATGTACTGCAGGTCGCCGCCGACCTTGTCTTCGATTTGCCGCACCATCTGCTCGTCGTCGAGACGCTCGAGGTTGCGCTGCACGATGCGGCCGATCTCGCCGTGGTTGCGGTCGACGAATGCCGCGGCGCGCTCCTTGATCCATGCGTCGAGACGCTGCTGCGCCTCCGCATCCGCGGCGAAGCGGTCGAGCGCACGGAACAGCGCGTCGCCGAGCTGCTGCATGACGACGGATTCCTCGCGTGCGAGATCCTCGAGCAGCCAGGCGCGGACGCGGGAGACGGGACCGCGAAGAACGTCATGCAGCCGGCCGGACTCCAGCAGCTCGTTTCGCCAGCCGTCCATGTGTGCGTGCAGTTCCGTATTCGATTCGACATCGGCGACTGCGCGTGCGAGCCACTGTTCGAAGTCCTTCCGGGCGGGATGCGTCTCGTCGGTGCGCATGCGCTCGAGCTCCTCGCCGAGCGTGCGCACGATGGCCTCGGCAAGGTCATCGTAGTTGACGGCATTGACGCTTTCCGCCATCCACTTGCCGATGCGGCGCACGGGATTGTCGGCATAGCGTTCGGCGATGTCGCGCAGGTGTCCGACGATCACGCGCCGCACCTCGGGCGTGTTCAGCCAGCCCGAAGCCTGTGTCACGGCCTGTGAAAACACGACGAAATGCCAGCGGTCTCTCATCCCGCGCTCACCTGCCGCACGGATCCAGCGCAGCAGGTCGTCGGTGCGGATGTTGTCGCGCAGCAGCTCCGCCGCGCGCCGGGCGAAGCGCCCGTCGTCGACATCGCGCAGAAGATCCGTCAGTGCGCCGCGCAGCATGCGCAGCAAACCCTCGCGCGTGTCGGGATCAGCCAGTCCCGTCATCAGCGCCGCGGCCACGTTCCACGAGGCGAGCCGTTCGAGAATGGTCTCCTTGGTGAGCCAGCGGTTCTGCACCATATCGATGATGCCCGTGGTGATGCGGGCGCGGTGGCGGGGCAGGATAGCCGTGTGCGGGATGGGAATGCCGAAGGGATGCCGGAACAGCGCGACCACGGCGAACCAGTCCGCCAGTCCCCCGATCATACCGGCCTCGGCGAACGCGTGCAGGAGTCCGCCGATGAACGTATCCGTCCACGGCAGCGTCACAAAAAACAGCAGCACCGCCGCCACGAGCGACAGTGGAGCGAGCAGCCGGGTCTTTGAGCGTCCTGAAGTCATGCGGATATAATCTAGCACCGGCGGCCGTGAGCGGCAAACGCGGCAGGACGCAGGACGCGGTCATCCCGCTGAATTCCTGCTCGTGCTCCCATCCGGAATCATCCGCCGCGCGCCTGCGTTGTGGATGAAGAGCTTCGGACATCAATCCCAGAGTACCAATGACACAGCCCGACAGGCGCCGCGACGGCGCATTCGACTTTCCCGATCTCGCGTCCCTCCCGCCCGACGGCGGCGGGGAGTTCAACCGCCTGGTCTTCACCTCCAGTCCCTACCTGCTGCAGCACGCGCGGAATCCGGTGGACTGGTATCCCTGGGGCAACGAGGCCTTCGCAAAGGCCCGCGACGAAGACAAGCCCATCTTCCTGTCCATCGGCTACTCCACGTGCCACTGGTGCCACGTGATGGAGCACGAGTCCTTTGAAAACGACGAGGTCGCGGACTTCCTCAACGAGCATTTCGTGTCGATCAAGGTTGACCGCGAGGAGCGCCCCGACGTGGATCACATCTACATGACGATATGCCAGGCAATGACCGGCAGCGGCGGCTGGCCGCTGACGATTTTCATGAGTCCGGATAAAAAGCCGTTTTTCGCCGGCACGTATTTCCCGCCCGGCGACCGCTTCGGGCGTCCGGGATTTATGCGCGTGCTGCGCGCGCTCAGCGAGGCCTGGCGCAACGACCGCGCCAAACTCACGGGCATGGGCGACGAACTGCAGTCGAAGCTGGCCGAGGCGATGACCGTCACCGACGGCGACCTTCCGCCCGATGTGCTCACGAGAACCCTTGAAACGTTCAAGAGCAATTACGACAGCGTCTTTGGCGGTTTCGGTCCGGAGCCGAAATTCCCGATGGGACACACGCTGAGTTTTCTCCTGCGCCGCGCGACAGCGGATGACGACACCGAGCTGCTGCAGATGGTCGAGCACACGCTCATGCGCATGTACCGCGGCGGCATCTGGGATCACCTCGGCGGCGGCTTCTGCCGCTATTCGGTGGACCGCAAATGGCTCGTGCCGCATTTCGAGAAAATGCTCTACGACAACGCCCTCCTGCTCATGGCCTACGCCGATGCCTTCCAGGTCACCGGCAGTCCGGCTTTCCGCAGTATCGCCATGGATATCGTCGAGTACGTCCGCCGCGACATGACGCGCGAGGACGGCGTCTTCCATTCCGCCGAAAATGCCGACAGTGAAGGCGTGGAAGGAAAGTTCTACGTCTTCGCGAAAATGGATTTCGATGACATCGTCGGCGAGCACGCCGATATCCTCTCCGAGTATTTCGGCGTGGAGCCGGCCGGGAATTTCGAGCACGGACTCAACATCCTGCACATCGCCGTCGATCCCATGGAATGGGCGCAGCGGCATGGACTCGAACTCGACGAAATGCAGACCCTCGTTTCCGATGCGAAAAAGAAACTCTTCGAGGCACGTGCCCAGAGGGTGCATCCGTCACTCGACGACAAGGTGCTTACTTCGTGGAACGGACTGATGATCGCGGCGCTGGCGCAGGCGGGACAGGCCTTCGACCGCGACGAGCTCATCGACATGGCCCGCCGCGCCGCCGATACGCTGCTTGACCGCATGCGCGACACTGACGCGGGCACGCTGCTCCATCGACTGCGTGGCGAGGATGCCGGCATCCCCGGCTTTCTCGAGGATTATGCGTTTTTCGCATGGGGACTGATCGACCTGTACCAGGCCACCTTCGAAACGCGCTACCTTGCGGAGGCCGTCGCCCTGACCGAAGAGATGCTCGAGCGCTTCGGAGACGACGGACACGGCGCGCTGTACTTCACTGCCGGCGACGCGGAACAGTTGATCGTCCGCACCGTGGAATCGCATGACGGCGCCATGCCCTCCGGCAATTCAGCGGCGGCATACAACCTCATGCGCCTCGCGCGCATGACCGGCCGCGGGGAATGGGAACAGCGCGCGGAAGACATCATGCGCGCCTTTGGGCAGCAGCTCGAACGCCATCCCGCCGGTAGTACCGTCATGCTCACGGCGCTGGATTTCGCACGCGGTGATGGAAGGGAAATCGTGCTCGCAGGGAAGGATGCCGCCGCCGTGGCACCGCTGGCCGCTGAGGTACGCAAACGCTGGACTCCGCGAAGTGTGCTGCTCTTCCACTCGAAGGAGAACAGTGCCGCGCTGCGCGATCTCGCTCCCTTCGTCGAACACAACACGGCCGTCGACGGAAAGCCGACGGCCTGGGTGTGCAGGAATTTCGCCTGCGAGATGCCCGTGCACTCCGCCTCGGAGCTGGGCCGGAAACTTGATGCGTGATCGCGGAGGCGGCAGCTCGCCGGAAAAGACGGAATTACCGGCTGCGCTCGATTTCCTCCACGATGCGCGTGGCATTGTACACATGACGCAGCGCCTCGAGGATGCCCGCCGAATGCACCGAGATCGTGCGGTTGCCCTTGTCGGGCGCGAAGATGAAATATCCCGCCAGGCTCTCGATGTTCCCGTCGAAGGCGAGTCCGACAATCTCCCGGTCGCGGTTGATGACCGGACTCCCTGAATTCCCTCCGATGATGTCGCAGGTCGATGCGAAGTTGATCGGCGTGTCACGATCGAATTCAGCCGGCACGTTCTTCCATTCCTCCGGCAAGTCGAACGCGTTTCCGCCCATCATCGCATCCCACGCCATCGCATCTCCCATGAAGGATTCATGCCGGTCGAACATCCCGTGATAGGTCGTGAACGGCGGCGCGATGGTGCCATTGTACGTGTAGCCCTGCATGATGCCGTCGGAAATGCGCAGCGTGAAGGTCGCGTCGGGCGGAATGCGTGTTCCGTAAATATCGTAGAGCGCGCGTCCGAGCAGCAGCGTTTCTTCCTCGAGCTTCGCAGCGCGCTCCGCGTCGGCCTGGGCGGCCTCGCGTCCGCGTTCGAGCATTGCCGCGGCCATGCGCACGAAGGGAGCATCGTCGAGAGAGGATTCCGGATTGTCGAGCAGGGACGCCACCACGGCGCTGTCGTCGAGTGACGTCGCAGCGAGCATGCGCGCGGCGACCGCACCCGCGTCGGTATCCCCATCAAAGATGGCGCGTACGATTTCATCCTCCGTTCCGAGCAGCGAGCGGATATGCTCGAGCTGCCGTTCCAGCGTCATGCGCTCCATCTCGGGGATATAATCCATCGGACCCGTGAGCTGTCTGCGCAGCATGCCGGACGCATCACCGCTATAGAACTGCGACCGTTCCTCTTCGGGACGACGCATCTGCTCGCGCCACATGGCGATGGCACCGGCGCGCTGCACATGCGCACTCACACCGAGTCCGTTCATGCGCGTGGCATAGATGTCGCGGGCATACTCGCGCCGCTCACCGACCACCTCGGCGATCCGCTTCCAGAGTCCTTCGTACTTGTCACGCAGATCGGGATCCGCCATCACTTTCTCGCGCGCGCGATCGTCGAACGCCCGGCGGCGGGCGATCAGCTCGTCGTCCCGCAGCCCCAGCAGCCGTCCGTAATACGCCTCCTGGCCGTTGACGATGCCGAACACTTCGTCGAACCACTGCTCCGCCTCTTCGGGATGATTGCGGATGCGCGCTTCGAGTATTTCCTTGCGGTTCTCCAGCAGCCGCAGCACATAGGGCACGCGCAGGTCGCGTTCGAATTCGAGCTGCGCCGCGGTGACCAGCCGTCCGGTACGGCCGGGATTCCCGACGACGAAAATCGGTTCGCCGGCTTCGGGTCCACCCGCGCTCCAGCGGAAATAATTCTGCGCCTTCAGCGGCTCGCCGTTGTCGTACACGCGAAAGAGGTCGCAGTCGAACGAATAGCGGGGATAGGACCAGAAATCGTATATCCCTCCGAAAAAGGCGAACGACAGTTCAGCCGAGAACACAAGGCGGACGTCATTGTATCGCTTGTACCTGTATGCCGAGTAGCGTGCGCCGTTGTAGAAGGTCACCACCTCGCAGCGCACCGCGTCGGTGGTCAGGCGCAGTTCGACATTCTCGATGGCTTCATCGCGCGCGGCGAAGGCCTCGCGTGCATTTTCCGCGCCGCTCATGGCGCCGGTGATCTCTTCGGTGACATCCTGAATTTCGACCAGCTGTTCCACGAACAGACCGGGCACCTGCCGCTCCTCGCGCTGCGTGGCGGCGTAGAAACCGTCGCGACGCAGATTTTCGCCCTCGCGTGTGACCGCGTTGACCGCGTCGAGTCCGCAGTGAAAATTCGTCATGACCAGTCCTTCGGCGCTCACGAACGACGCCGAGCAGTGATTCGCGAAGCGCAGCGCGGAGAGGCGCACGTCGTCGAACCACGCGTCATCAGGGCTGAAGCCGTAGGTCTCGGTGAAATACTCCACGGGTGGATTGTCGAACGTCCACATCGTGCCGTTTTCGAGAATGAAATCGGATTGCTGCGCGGTGAGGGAAGGAGAGAAAAATACAATCAGAAGGATTGAGACGAGTGCGGGACGGATGTGACGGTGCATAACGGAAGTTGCCTGTTGCGGAATCAGTGATAGTGGGAAAGATACGGATTATTGGAGATTACACGGAGAACAGTATCACTGATTTCCACTGAGGGCACACAGATTTTCACGGATTGGCCTTTTTAAAAACCAATCCGTGCAAATCCGTGAATAATCAGTGCGAATCAGTGATACTCTTCTCTGTGCAATCCGTCTCAATCTGTCTCAATCCCCGCGATAATACCGCAGCGCCTCCGGCATCGCTTCCTGCAGGTTCTCGATGCGTGTGTCATGCGAGGGATGCGTGCTGAGGAACTCCGGCGGCGCGCCGCCTCCGCTCATCGAACGCATGCGGCTCCAGAATGCAACGGCCTCCCGGGGATTGTACCCCGCCATCGCCATGAAAATCAGTCCCAGCCGATCGGCTTCGCTTTCATGCAGACGGCTGAAAGGCAGCAGCACGCCAACCTGCGCGCCAAGTCCGAACGCCGCCATCCACAGCTGCCGCGTCTGCTCGGGCTTTTCCTTGATCGCCTCCGAGAGCGCCATGCCGCCGAGCTGCGTGAGCAGCGCCTGGCTCATGCGCTCATTGCCATGCTCCGCGATGGCATGCGCGACCTCGTGTCCCATGACCACCGCAAGTCCGGTCTCATCCTGCGTCACCGGCAGGATACCCGTGTACACCACGACCTTCCCGCCGGGCATGCACCAGGCGTTCACATCCTTGCTGTCGACGAGGTTGAACTCCCACTTGTATCCCTCCAGCTCGGATGACATTCCCTTCTCCGCGAAATAGCGTTCCACGGCGGACTGAATATTCCTCCCAACCGTCTTCACCATCCGCACCTGCTGCTGATTGCTGCTCAGGCGATTCGACTGAAGAAAGTCCCCGTACTGCTGGTAGCTCATCGACAGCATCGTCGAGGAGGGAATGAGATTCAGCTGCTTGCGTCCCGTGACCGGAACGGTGCCGCAGGATGAAATGAAAAACACCGCGGCGAGAAGCAGCGAAACAGATGAAAAGAAGCGTGTGCGTATCATGGTGTGTTCACGTTTGGTGGAGGGAGAGAATCTATTGATATAACCATCACCGGCTGAAAGTTGTTTCCGAATCCGGTATCAGCGCAGCAGCACCAGTTTGCGCGTCCGCGTCTGTTCCCCGCTGCGCAGCACCGCGAGGTACACGCCCGCCTCCAGCCTGCCCGCGTCGAACTCCACCACGTACGTGCCGGGACGCTGCCGGCGCGAAACAATCCTTCGCACTACCGCGCCGCGCAGGTCATGGACGCACAGCTCCACCATGCCCTCGCGCGCGATGCTGTATGTTATTGCGGTCGCGCTGCCTCCCGTGCCGCTGCCCGGTCCGAAGGGATTCGGGAAATTCGGGGCGAGGGAGAAATCACGCGCGGGACCAACCTCCCGCACCGACGTCAGCTGCATGCCCAGCTTCGCCATCTGCGCGCGGGTCAGCGGCGTTGCGAACAGCATGTGATGATCATCCCATTCCCCCTCGACAAAGGACCAGTTCTTGCTCGGTCCGGCCGGGTCGGCAACATCGCCATCGTACGTGATGAAATCCATCCTGAAACTCGAGGCGTAATCCTCGGGCATCGGCACCACGCCTTTTTTCCACGCGAGCGTGCTGTCGGCGCTGTTCCATCGAGCGAACTGTATCATCCCGGTGCGGTTGTATTCCTCGATCGCCGCGTTGCTGCCACCCAGATTCACGTGGCATGCCACGCAGCGCCGCCCCTCCTCCATCACCGTGTGCGCGTAATACGGAGCAAAGGCCACGAACGTCTTTCCCTCATACGACAGCGACTGCAACGAGGCCGTGTACACCTTGCCGTCTTTCGCGCGGTTTACCAGCAGCACGAATCCGCTGATCGGCTGCTTCGCGCGCTTGACATGCGCCTCGACCTGGCTTTCGAAATGACAGTTGTAGCAGCTGATCACCGTCGACGAATGGCAGGCACTGCAGTGCAGCCTTCCCTCGTGCGGATCATTGGCATCATGCGACGACGGAAGATCGCCGTGGCAGTCGACACAGTCCGATGTGATCGCCCCCGGCTGCAGCATGGAATCGTACTCCGTGCCATCACCGTGCATCTCGGATGCCCTGTGGCAGTCCCAGCACTCAAGCCCCTCATCGCGGTGCACGTCACCGAGCGCGAGCGTGTTCGCCTCCGTCGCCTGGCGTCCGTGACAGCCGAGACACTGGTCGACGCTCAGCGCCGAGCGGTCGAAGTTCCCGGTGGGATGACAGTCCACGCAGCCGGGCTGGTAATCCGGACCGTAGGCATTGCCGTCGGCGTTGGTGGGACCGTGACATCCCCTGCATCCCAGATCGCCGATCGGGATGCCTGTCAGCAGTCCGAAGCCCTGATCGTACCAGTACGCCTTGCCCGCGCGCGTGGCGTGCAGACTGGTGGAAAAATCCCCCTGCGCACGCGCTTCCGCGCCGGGGATCGAGAGGATGACAGATGCTGTCAGCAGAAGGATGCACGTCAGGAGGAGACGGGATGTCATGGATGTGCTCCGCGGATTCTGAGGATGTTCGCGTCCGTTTTTCGGATACCATACATTAGCGGCATCAACGCAAAAAGTCAAGCGGGATATCCGCCTTCGGCGGGATGCCGATGCGGGCGGGATGCCGATGCGGGGATCAGGGCGCGCCGACGGCGTCGAGCCCCTGCAGCTCCTCGCGCACGGCATCGTGCAGAACGGAGCGGAAGTGCGGGAGCTGCCTGTTGCTGCGCGTGGGGTACACGCGGTTGGTGAGAAAAACAATGCCCAGCTTCTCGACCGGATCGATCCAGATCGACGTGCCGGTAAAGCCGGTGTGACCGAAGGATTTCATCGAGAAGTAATGCCCGGAGGAGGATCCCGATACCGAGCGGGTGTCCCAGCCCAGCGCACGCGTGCTGGTATTCGACTGCCGCGTGGTGAACAGCGATATGGTGGACGGAAGGAAATACTGCCGCCCGTCGAGCGTTCCACCGTTGAGCAGCATACGGATAAAGCGCGTCAGGTCGCGCGCGGTGGAAAACAGTCCGGCATGCCCGGCCACGCCGCCGAGCAGCGCCGCGGTTTCGTCATGCACCTCGCCCTGCACGAGACGCCCGCGCCAGACCGTGTCGATTTCGGTAGGCGCCGTCAGCGCACGCAGGGAGTCCGGCGGACGAAACATCGTGCGCTCCATGCCGAGGGGTCCGTAGAATTCCTCGTCGAGATAGCGATCGAGCGACATCCCGGTGATGCGTTCGATGACCTTCGCCAGCGTGATCATGCCAAGGTCGGAATACGCCGTGCGGCTGCCGGGCACATAGGCGGGCGGCGCGCTGTAAATGCTGTCGAGCACTGCCTCCGCACTGTCAGCTATGAGGTAGAACAGCCGATAGGGTTTCAGTCCGCTGCGATGCGTCAGCAGCTGCCGGATGGTGATCTCCTCCTTGCCGTGCACACCGAATTCCGGCAGATACGACGCCACGCTGCTGTCGAGATGCAGATGTCCCTCTTCGTACAGTTTCATCGCCGCGGCGGTGGTGCCGACGACTTTCGTCAGTGACGCGATGTCGTACATCGTCCGGGCGTCGATCGCGGGAGCGGTGCTGTCGTATGTCTGCCGGCCGTAGCTGCGCGCGAAAAGCACGGTGTCGGGACGCACAACCGCGAGCTGCGCGCCGGGGAATGCGCCCCGTGCGATCTGTTCACGGATCAGCGTGTCGACACGTGTGCATGCGGCTGATTCCACATGCACACCACCGTCACCGAAGGCGAACATCCCTGGAATGCGTACCGGCAGGCGGCCGCCTGCACTGATTCCTCCGGTGAGCAGACGCACCGCGGCCTGCACCGAGGCTGGCGCATCGCTGTACATGGCCACTAGTACCGGAAGCCTGCTGCCTTCGGAGAGGATATACGGACTCCCCATCGAAAGCAGAATCACGGGGATGTCCAGCTCTGCGGCAGCATTGAATATCTCGCGCTGTTCGTCGGTCACGCCGATGCTGCCCGAGCCATTGGACACCGTGATCCAGGATGCGAGAATCAGCGCATCCGCCTGCGCCAGTGAGTCGCGCATCCAGCGGCGCGCATCGCGGCTGCGCATCTTTCGCGTCATGACCGTCTGCCGCACCTCCGCCCCGCGCCGCTCGAGTCCCTGCGCAAACATGGCCGCCGACGACGGCAGACTGCGCCGCACGAAATGGATGACTCCGAGACGTCGTCCCTCGCAGCCGATCGGCAGCACGCCGTCCGCACTGCGCAGCAGCGTCACCGAGCGGTCTGCAATGCGCTCGGCAAGCCGCCGGTTGCGCGCACGGCGGTCAAGGCGCGTCAGTACCGAATCCACGATCGTGCGCCGCGCATGCGCCCATTGCTTGAATCCCAGGACGCGGCGAACCGATCGGACGATACGCATGCTGTCGAGTTCACCGCGCATCACGGCTGCGTGCACCGAGTCGATCGTGACACCTGCATCCGCGGGCAGCAGCAGCAGGTCCGCACCCGCGCGTAGAGCCGCTGCCGGAACATTCGTGACATGCGTGCGCGTGAGGGCTTTCATGTTCAGTGCATCGGTGACGATCAGGCCGCGGAAACCCATGTCGCGGCGCAGCAGCGAATCAAGCAGGATGGACGACAGCGTGGCGGGCAGTGTGCTGTCTCCCGTGAGCGCGGGGACGGCGACATGCGCCGTCATTACGGCCATCGTTCCCGCGTCGATCAGCTGTCGAAACGGATGCAGCTCGATACTGTCGAGCCGCATGCGCGATACCGCCAGCAGCGGCAGGCCTGTGTGCGAATCGGTTTCCGTATCTCCGTGACCCGGAAAGTGCTTCGCGGTGGCGATCAATCCGCCGTCCTGCATGCCACGCAGCACGGCCTCCGCCATGTCCGCCACGAGTTCACGCCGCTCACCGAACGAACGCGTGTTGATGATGGGATTTTCAGGATTGCTGTTGACATCGGCCACCGGCGCGAAATTCATGTTCACCCCGACGTCGAGCGCTTCGTCGGCAATGGCACGTCCTGCACGATATGCCAGGTCAGTGCTGCGCGCGGCGGCGATCGCCATCATCGAGGGAAGCTCGAGCGCGCCCTTAAGGCGCATGCCCGGACCGTTCTCAAAATCCGCGGAGATCAGCAGCGGCACCCGTGCCCAGCCCCGCAGGCTGTCGATCAGTGCGCGCGCATCGTCGATATCTCCGCGCGAAATGATGACACCGCCGCAGCCGCGCACGGCAATGTCGTTGTGCATCCGTGCCAGGTTTTTCTCCGTCACTTCAGCGAAGGAGAACGGTACGACAAGCTGTGCAATGCGTTCGCGCAGTGAGAGCGTCGCGAGCACGCTGTCCACCCAACGCGTGTGATACGAAGGAAAGCCGACGACGGGAATGTCACTCAGCAGCGTGTCCGTCGAACGCGGCACCTCGATTGACACGGCGGGAGGAGACGGCGCCACACGCTGTGTCTTTTCTTTGGAACCGCCGAACGGAAGCATGCTGCATCCCGCAACGAGGACCAGCAGAATGAGAACAAAGGAATATTGGGACAGACGAATCATTGCATACAGCAGGCAACAACATGCGAAGAACGCGGCCGCATGGCAGCCGCATCCTGCAACTTATCAATCCAGCACCACAAACCCTCGCGTCCGAATACCGTCAGCTCCCGACACGCGCAGGAGGTATCGTCCCTGCCGCAGTCCTCCGGCATCGATGCGGATTATTTCGCCCGCCACTGGACGCGCATGATGCGCACTCCGAATGCTCCTTCCCAGCAGATCGATGATGTCCCAGCGGAACGGCGACGCACTCCGCACCCGCAGATGCAGCCGCACAGACGATCCCGCGCGCAGCGGATTCGGGTACAGCGCCTCGATACCGAACGCGCCCGCATGCGGTGCATCCTGCGCGTCGGTCGTCGTGATGCGTGGCACGAAAAGCGAAAGCGTGTCACGATCCGAAAGCCCCCGGTTTCCGCCGTCGACGGTCAGCAGCACGCGGATCGTGCGATCGAATGAGGCGGGGAGCACAAAGAAGGAATCCCGCACGACGGGGGAGCGTTCGCGGGCAGCGAGCGTTACGCCGGGCAGTGACGGCTGCTGTGTGAGCATCTGCGCGCCCTCACCCTCCAGCGTTACCTCGGCACGGGTGAATACCGTGCTGAACCACGCGCTGTTATCCACAACATATGTGAGGACGACAGGATTGTTTTCATATCCCTGGCCGTCCTGCCGCGGCTCGAGCCGGTTGGCCATATGCACATCGGTCAGCGCGAATGTAAAAGGCTCACCGGGGACGAAAATCTTGCCGCGAATCAGCAGGGATTCGCCGCCGCTGTGATACAGTGTGAAATCGATCAGCACATATCCCTGCGAGGCATGCGGGTCGGCGTGGAAATGCCAGATGACATCCCGCTGCTGCCCTGCGCCCACCGTTTCATCGAGCATCTGTACGCGACCCTCCTGCACATGCAGCAGCGGATCGGTAAACGCGACGCTCACCGAATCGAGCTGCAGGTCGGCGGTGCCGGTATTTTCCACGCGCACGGTTTTCGTGAACGGATCGGGACGGTAAATATCGTCCTCATCCAGCAGAAGCTGCTCGTTGCCGATCACGATAACCTCCAGTCCCGGACGCAGGGCGGGGATGTACACCCGGGCCGTGATGTCCTGCTGTTTCCCTCCGCCGTGATGGACGGTGAACACCAGTGCGAGATCCTTCTCGGTCTCGTGCGCTTCCGCCTGCATCGTCCAGTCCAGCGCGATCATGCTGTCGGGATCCACGGTCGCGCCCGTCGTCCAGCTCGCATCGGTCAGCAGCGACACCAGCGCATCGTCGTAGCGCAGCACGATGCTGTCGAGCAGCAGCGGGGCGGTGCCGCCGTTGCGGATTCGCAGCGTACGCGTAAAGGGATTCGGGTCGTACACGCTGTCGGGATCGTAGGCGAGCGTGTCGGGACCCGAGACGGTCGCTTCGATCACCGGTGCCAGGGCGGGAATCTCAAGCATATGCGCGCTCAACACCTGATGTTCGCGCGCGAAGTAGGCGCGAGCCGTGAACGGCAGACGCCGGAGCGTATCGCGCACGGAAGCCGCGAAATCCCAGCGCGTGACCAGGCTGTCGCCCGGTTCCAGCATCCACCCGATGTCGCGCCGCAGCGGCTGCGGTGTAGCGACGCCGTCGTTGTGATAGGAAAGTACAATCGAGTCCACACGCACGGCCACGCTGCCGAGATTCCGCAGTGTGTACACCTGCGCGAAGGGATTCGGATCGTAGCCGGTACCCGGAACATAGTCGAGCCGGTCGGGACCCGAGCGGGTCAGCTCCAGCAGCGGCTGCACGCCGGGCACGCGTACGGTGTGCATTGCGCGTGCCGTGTCGCCGCGGTCGCTGACCGCCTCGATGCGGAAGCCGATGACACGATCCTCCAGCGCCGTCTCTACGTAAAAGGTATCGCGCAGCGCCTGCGTCGCGGCACCCGGCTGCAGCAGCACATCGGGCGCGTGCGCGCGCTGCGTGGGCCCTTCAATTCCGGTGCCCTGTGTGGAAACGCGCGCCCCGCTGATGCGGCTGTTGTACCAGGTGTCGTTTCTGACGGCGAAAGCGAGCGGCACGGCGCGGGTCAGCAGCGCGGTGCCCTCCGCGTTGCGCGCGAGCGAATCCGGCGCGGTAACATTCTGTATGGTCAGTGCATACGGCTGCCCCGGTATCGCGATCACCTGTACGCCCTTTTTCATCTTCCCCTCGGCATCCGCGACGGTGACCTCCCCGGCAACCTGGCGCGGAGCCGGACGCCGTTCAGCTTCCAGTTCCCAGGTCACCTCCAGGTAACTCTGCGGTGCGAGTGAGGGCAGCGTCTGCATGAGCGGGTCGATGGCGGTGATACCGTCGCCGAACAACTCCAGCTCCGCCGCGCTGAGCTGTGTCCACTGTTCGCTGTCATTCGTCAGCCGCATGGTCAGTCGATACGGATACGGCCGGTATATCGTGCCCGTGTCGAGCTGCATGACCCCCGGATCAATGAAGGAAATGTCGTATGCCGGCACCATCCCCTCGACGGTGAGCGGCAGTTCGGCACCGAAACTCATCCACTCCCCGGCACCGTTTTTCCCACTCGCCAGCAGACGCAGCGTATCGAAGCGCTGCGCGCGCGTGGCCCCAGTGTAGCGGACCTTCCACGTGATGTACTCACGGGGTCCGCCGGCCGCCCGGGGTGCAAACGGCTGACTCCACACAACGGGATTGTCCTGCGAGGATGGATCGAGCTCGTAGTCCGCTGGCAGCAGCAGCTCCAGCGACACGCTGTCTGCGGTCGTTCCGCCTGTATTCGAGAAGCGCACGTTGACATCGAAGGGATTCGGCTGATACCCGAGTGAATCCTGCCGCAGCGACAGCGCCGAGACGCTCGTCGGCAGCGGCTGAAGGTTCGGCGGATCCATCGCCGGCACGGTCAGCAGCGCCGTCTGCAGCAGTGAGTCGCTCGCACCATACTTCAGCCACACGTACACCCGGTAATTGGTGATCGAATATGCAGGCGCGATGCGGATGTTCCAGGTCACCTTCGCAGAGTCGCCCGCAGGGATAATCGCAGGCGCCGGCGTCTTGATCACCGCCGACTGCTCGGCGGAATCAAGCGACAGACCATCAACGAGACGGATGCGCGCTGTCAGCGATGCCGTGGCATTCGAACCCGTGTTGAATATGGTCGCGGTCACCGGCAGGGGACGCGGCGCATAATCCTCCGCACTCACATCCACCGTTACCGGTGGAATATCGATGGCGAGAGAAAGCTGCGGCTGAGAATGCAGAGGCGGTAAAAGAACAGTACAAAGCAGTGTGAGGGACAGCAGAATCGATCTCATGGCGCTCGCGGAAATGGTGGAGAAGGGATTTCAAGCTGTACTTCAATTCTACAACACAAATACGCTATATTCAACAGGTAAGAGACGGAAAAACGGAAAAAGGCATCATCGGAACGGAGAAATCATGCCCATCATTCAGGCACATATCCTCGAGGGACGGAGCACGGAACAGAAACGCGCACTGATCCGGAGCATTACCGAAGCGGTTGTGCGGTCGCTGGGGGTACCCGGGGAATCAGTGCGCGTGATAATTTCGGAAATGGAAAAAGACGCATACGGCATCGGCGGCCGTACGGCAAAAGAACTCGGCCGCTAGCACGCGCTTCTGGCACTTCCGTCCTCACGGCACATTCCCGCTCCGCTACCGGGCGGGTCAGACCGGTCAGTCGAGTTCGCTGTTGGCGATGACTTTTTCCTGCTGCTCTTTACGGAAATCCCGCAGCTTCTGCTGCAGCGATTCATCCTTCCGTGCAAGGATCGCAGTCGCCAGCAGCGCCGCGTTCACCGCGCCAGCCTTGCCGATGGCCAGCGTCCCCACGGGAATCCCGCCGGGCATCTGCACGGTGGAAAGCAGCGAATCAAGACCGTTGAGCGCACTGCTCATCGGGACACCGAGGACGGGCAGAATCGTATGCGCGGCGACCACTCCCGCGAGATGTGCCGCTCCGCCAGCGGCCGCGATGATCACCTCGGCACCGTTTTTCTCTGCGTTGGAGACCAGTTCAACCACCTGTGCGGGCGTTCGGTGCGCTGACAACGCGCGGGAGGTGTACGGGATGCCGAACTTCTTGAGCGTTTCTCCAGCATGCTGCATGACGTCCCAGTCCGACTTGCTCCCCATCATGACTATGACTTTGGGCTGTTCACTCGACATGGAATAGGGCTCCTTCTATTGATGAATTGAATTGGATGCACTCGCAATCAACATTCATTCGATACAAGGAAGCCAAAAATCCCGGAAAACAGAAATGCCCGCGGCAGGGGGGCTTTCAATTCCAGGCTTGGAGCTCGGAACCACCTCCCTATCCTGCCGCGGACACAGTCCCGCTCCCTTCTCCCACCTTATATAGGCGTCATTTTACCCGGGTGGCGACTTTTTCGTCAAAAAAATGAAAAAAAAATTCCCCGTCACCCCGAAACTGTCGAAGGGTGACGGGGAAACATGAACAACAGCTCCCGCAAAACGCTGATTACTGCAGCAGAAGAAGACTCCGCGTTTTGCTGTATTCCGCGCTGCGCAGCTGATAGAAATACGTCCCGCTCGGAAGATCCGCCGCATCGAGCGTGATGCGGTAGCTCCCGGCCATGTAATGACGCGATCCGAGATCCATCACGAGGCGGCCGCGGCTATCGAACAGACTCAGCGTCACTTCCGCGGGATGCGGCACCTCGAACATGATGGTCGTGGTGGGATTAAAGGGATTCGGGTAATTCTGATGCAGCATGAACTGCGAAGGGATCTCACCGGGAAGCCGCCGCACATCGAGCGTCCGGTCGCATTTGACCGTCAGGGTGTCGCGGCAGAGAACGCCATCGTCATCAACAGTTTCCCAGGAAATGCGGAAGTCGGCATTGCCGGTTGCGTCGTTGTCGTAGCATACGGTGAAACCGCCGAGAGTGGCGCCGGGCTGCAGCGTCGCCGAGCGGCTCGACCAGCTGATGCGCGTCGCGGTCGCGGTATGCAGCCAGCCGTCGGGATCCTCCACCGTGGTGGGATAGAAAATTACGTCTGGTGTGAGGATCTCCACGTTGAAACCCTCGACAGGACTCTGCGGAACATGGCCGTTGCGCAGCTCGAATTCAAAGCAGCAGGGACGCGCGGAACTGGTGATGACGTCTAACGTGTCGCACTGTACCAGCGCGAAGTCACAGAACACCGTCGTGGTGTCACAGCACAGTACCGTATCGCCGATCAGTGTGCACATGGTGAGAGGGATACGTGTGTCTGTGGCCGACGGCAGCAGATCCAGGATGAAATCAGTCGCAGAGAGGCCGCTCGGCAGCGGACTACCGGTTTTGCGGAACACGACCTCGTCGGGCTGCTCCTCCGCGATCAGCCAGCCGTCCGGTGCCTCGGCGCCACGAATCAGTGTCTCCGCTGAGGTCAGGCGCACGGAAAATCCGTCAACGCCGGAGATCGGCACATGCAGATTTGCGAATCCGAAGGCGTAACTGCAGTAATCCTCCGTGTTATCAACAAAGAGGGAATCACAGCGCTCCTCCTGCGATTCGCATTCCGCTTCGGCCTGCCGGCAGCAGTGCAGCAGTGTGTCGAGTCCTGTGCACCATGTGTATCTGACGGTCGAGCCGGTGCCCGGTGGTGAAAATGTGACGAAGAACCCGCGCAGCTCCCCGCTCGGGGGCACGACGCCCAGTGTATCGCGGAATTCAACAATACGGTTGTTGCGGAACGAAACGATCCATGGTGCCGGTGCGGCGGCATCGGCGATCTGTCCGCCCCCGCTGGGCAGGCGGATTGTGAAGAAGTTGATGCCCGACTGAGGATCATGCGTGTTGACAAAACCGAAATCATATGTGCAGCTCTCACCCTGCCGCGTCACCAGCAAGGAGTCACAATCCACCTGTGCCGGTGGCTCGCACTCCAGGGTGATCGTGTCGCAGCACACCGTGCTGTCGTCCAGCATGGTGCACCAGGCGACATCGAAACTGCCGCTGGTCGACGGCACGAAGCGCAGCAGAAAACCATCGAGCGAGTCGCCGGACGCCACGCCCGCAGGGGATTCACTGGCGAAGGCAACAGCGCGATCAGACTGCGTGACGATGTCCCAGCCGCCGGGTGGCTGCACGGTGTCGATCTGCGCGTCCGGAGTCAGAACATCGATGCGGAAACCGGTGAGTATCGAGGGCGGAGCATGTGTATTCCGGAATCCGAAGTCATAACCGCACTCCCCGGTTTTCTCGAGCATCAGTGAGTCGCACTGCCGTGGTTCGTACGGTTCGCAGGAAGCAGTCACCAGTCCCTCACAGATCAGGAGTTCTCCCTTCAGCGTCCGCCATATGAAGGAGACCGGACCGGCCGTCGGGTTGTCGGCGCGGACGCAGAGGCGAAATCCGCCGATGGACTGCCCGGCAGGCAGTGAATCCGGGGTAACGCGGAAGGTCACTCTCCGCTCGGTCTGCTCCGCGATGCGCCAGGGACCGCTCGGCGTCCCGACGATACGCACGCTCGGATCAAATGAAACCAGCTCGATTCCATCCAGCGCTCTGCGGTCGAAATTCACATTATGCAGCGTAAAATCGTAGCAGCAGCTGCCCGGCTGCTGATTCGAGGGCTCCCACGAGGCGACGCTCACACTGTCGCAGTAATCCTCGATATCCTCGCATTCGAATTCCACCGTATCCTTGCTGATCACCTCGTCCATATATTCCGTGCGCCACACGACCTTGAAGCGCGGCTCGGTGCTTACCAACCGGTCGAAGCAGATGGAAAAATCCTCCAGAACGTCATTCGGCTCCAGCTCGTATCCTTCCTCCCCGAACACCAGCATGGTGTCCTCCTCCACCGCACTTGGCCAGGGATTGTTCCCTCCCTGCGTCACTGTAACGCCTGGAGTGACAACTGAAAGCCGAATGCGTGTGATCGGGGATTCCGGCGTATGCTCGTTACTCACACTGAACTTGAAACAGCAGGCTTCCGGATCGTCTTCGAAGAATTCCACGACATCGTCCTGGGCACGAAGTGCCGGGTGAACGAGTAGAAAGAGAACGGCGAGAGCTGCGGTGAATTTCATGACAGTGCCTGCAAAATGCTGGAGAAGAAAAAGGATACGGCGGATGGCCGGAAAATCAACCTATTAAATTGTACGCCGAGGCGCAATGCCGGAATGCGGCATCAGAAAATCCGCCATTCTCCGCGCAGAATCCCCGCCGACCCAGATCCGCGATGCTTCATACATGCCGCAAAAGGAGCGGGGAAGGATCAGTGACTGGATACCGCTTCGCCTTGCATCGGGAGTAAAAGCGCCCGTAACTTTGTTTTCTGAGAAGACCATCATAACCATCGAGCACGCACATGTCGAAATTTCGTTTCCCGGGCCTTGTCCTCGTTCTCGCTGCGATTCTGCTCTCCGCCTGCTCGCTGTCGAAGGACATCTTCAAGATGGATGATGCCGACGACTACGAAGCCTACATCGAAAAGTGGGCTCCAACGGAGGATGCCTTCGTGGCCGTCCAGCGTCTGGCAGCGCCGCATATCGACGCGAAGGAATGGGAGAAGGCCGCCGACGTGTTCCGCACCCACCGCGACCGCTTCCCCGGAATGGAACTGCGCTTTGATCAGATCATCGCTATTCTGGAAAAACCGTCCTTCGATGTCGAGATCCAGAATCTCGGCACTGGCGTGAATTCCGCCTACGACGATATCAAGCCGTCAGTAACGGTAGACGGAAAACGACTGTATTTCGCGAGCGACCGTCCGGAAGGCAAGGGGAAACTCGACATTTACATCTCCCAGTATGAGAACGGCGCCTGGCAGCCGGCGGTGAACCTGGGCGACCGCATCAATACGACGGATCACGAAACCATCAACGGACTTTCCTTCGACGGAACGAAAATCCTGATTTACGGCGGTTTCCCGGGACACCTCGGCAGTGGAGATAATTATTATTTCGAAAAAACCGACCAGGGGTGGTCTTCCATCAAGCACTTCCCCCGCATGGTCAACAGCAAGTACTACGATTCCGACGCGTTCATGACGGCGGACGGCTTCGCCGTGCTGTTCACCTCCGACCGCGAGGGTGTCACCGGCGACCGCGTCTCCAAGGGCACCCGCTTCCACGGCGGTATCGGGGGCAATACCGACATCTTTGTTGCCGTGCGCCGCGGTGCCTACTGGCAGCCGCCGATCAATCTTGGTCCGGTGATCAACACTCCGTACACAGAGCGCTCAGCCTTCCTGCATCCCGACGGCAAGACGCTGTACTTCGCATCCGATGGCCATCCCGGACTCGGCAAACTCGATGTGTTCAAATCCGTGCGCCTCAATCCCAACTCGTGGACGGAATGGAGTGAGCCGATCAATCTCGGCAAAGATGTCAACGGTTCGGATGATGACTGGGGATACCGCATCACGCCGGATGGCAAACACGCGTTTTTCTCCACGTCGAATCAGCCCGACGGACTCGGTGAGAATGACATTTACATGATCACCCTTCCAAAAGCAGCGCGTCCCGAACAGCCCGTGGCCGGGGTCACCGGCGAGATTCGCGACGAGGATGGCAATCCGGTCGGCGCCGACGTGCTCGTGCAGGATCTCGAAAACGGCAAGGTCGTGGCCATGCTGCAGAGCGATCCGGAGACGGGCGAGTTCATGATGACTGTTCCGGAAGGAAAGAATTACGCTGTGTTCGTCGAAAAGGAAGGCTATTACCCCGATGCCCGAAACCTCGATCTCACCGATGCCGGACGCCGCAACAATACAGACGGATCAGGCTCCGGTGACGGGTCGGGTTCCGGTGACGGGTCGGGTTCCGGCGACGGGTCGGGTTCCGGTGACGGGTCGGGCTCCGGTGACGGGTCGGGTTCCGGTGACGGGTCGGGTTCCGGTGACGGGTCGGGTT
>CAJXVM010000013.1 GCA_913061095.1 uncultured Ignavibacteria bacterium | reverse complement strand
TCCGGTTCCGGCGACGAGTCAGGTTCCGGCGACGGGTCAGGCTCCGGTGACGGATCAGGCTCCGGTGACGGATCAGGCTCCGGTGACGGATCAGGCTCCGGTGACGGATCAGGCTCCGGTGACGGGTCAGGTTCCGGTGACGGGTCAGGTTCCGGTGACGGGTCAGGTTCCGGCATCGATGATGAATCACGCCGCTTCGCTTTCAATTTCAATCTCAAATCCGTCGAAAGCATGATGAACCGCCGCGACAAGTGGGGCGACCTGCTCGCACAGCGCGTCAACAACATCTTCTTCGACTTCAACAAGTGGGATCTGAAGCCGGCGTCGTACTTCGAGCTCAACCGTCTCGTGCGCTTCCTCGAAACGAATCCCGAGATCGCGATCGTGATCGCCGCTCATACCGACAATGTGGGCACTGAGGAATACAACATCGACCTGTCGAAGAAACGCGCCGGTTCGGTGTTGGAATACCTGGTCGGGAAGGGCATCGATCCCGGCCGGCTCGAATCCATCGGTTACGGCGAATCGCGTCCCGAGGTGCCCAACGACACCGAGGAAAACCGCGCACGCAATCGCCGCGTCGAATTCCGCATAGCCGAATAGGCCCGAGCCACCCCGTACGCAGGGCCGAGCCAACTGCTCGGCCTGGCCAACTGCTCGGCCGTGGTTTACCCTGAAATATCCTCCATTACCGCCCGGGCGGCCAGTTTCCCCGAGAGCAGCACCAGCGGCACGCCACCGCCCGGATGCGCGGCGCCGCCGGACAGGTACAGTCCGCGCACGCTGCGCACGCGATTCTGGGGACGCAGAAACGCGGCGTTGCGCGAATTCGAGGAAATCCCGTAGATGCTCCCGCGGTTGCTGTTGTGCCGCTCCTCGAGATCGCGGGGCGTGATAACGGACTCCTGCACGATGCGTCCGTCGAGATCGACACCGCTTCCCCGGAGCCGGCGCAGCACAGACGAGCGCACCGCGTCAACATCCAGCGCGCGGTTCTCTTCGGTCAGATACGGCATGTTCACGAGCACGAACCAGTTCTCATGTCCCGCCGGCGCGTGATCGGCATCGCTGCGGGCGGTGATGGACACGTACACGGTCGGATCCTGCGGGGGACGCAGCCGCCGGAAGATGTCGTCGAACTCGGAGCGGTAATCCTCATTGAAGAAAATGTTGTGATGCCCGAGCGACGGCTCCTCCCCGCGTACGCCCCAGAGAAACACCAGTCCGGAACAGGACGGTTCGAGCTTCCGGTAACGCTCCTTCCGCCGCTCCTTCCCCTCCACAAGCTGTGTCATGGTGTACACCGCGTCGGCATTGCTCACAACCGCGTCATGCGCCGCGAACTGTCCGTCCGCCATGATCCCGCGCACGCGTCCGCTTTCGGATACGATGCGCTCGACGTCCGCGCCGTAGCGGATATCCACCCCGAGTCGTGCGGCCAGCGCCGCGAGGCTGCGCACGAGCGCGTACATCCCGCCGCGGACGTAGTATCCCCCCAGACGATATTCCACGTAGGGAATGATGTTCAGCGTCGCCGGTGCCTGCCAGGGATCCGAGCCATTGTATGTCGCGTAGCGGTCGAAGAGCTGCACGAGGCGCGGATCGGAGAAATGCGCCGACACGCCCTCGTGCACCGTGCGGAACGCGTCGATCTGCGGCAGACGCAGCAGCGTCGGCAGGTTGCGCCCGCGCAGCAGCGCCTTCAGGTCACCGAGACTGTTGAACAGGAAGATGTCGCTGGTCAGGTCGTAGATGCGCTGGCTGTAGTCGAGAAAACGCGCGACCGCATCCGCGTCACCGGGAGCGACGGCGGCGACGGCGCGGCGGAATGCATCCTCGTCGGCGGATGCGTCGAGCACGGTGCCGTCGGGATAGAAGTACCGGCAGATGGGATCGACGGGCACGAGTTCCACGCGCTCGTCTGCGTGCGCGCCGGCGGCGTCGTAGAGCTGCTCGAGCACAAAAGGCATCGTGAGGAGTGACGGCCCCGTGTCAAAGCGAAAGCCGTCACGCGCGACTTCGGAGGCCTTGCCGCCGGGCTCCCGCTGCCGCTCGTACACGGTGACACGCTGCCCCTGAGCGGCGAGGTGAATGGCGGCGGACAGTCCCCCGAATCCCGCGCCGATGATGCCGATTGATGCGCGCATGATTCCACGGCGGCGCGACGGCCGTCCCGGTCAGGACACCGTCAGCAGTCCGCTTTTCATTCCGAGAAAAGTGAAACAGAAGTACAGCACCTGCGCAATCCATAGGTGGGCCGGGATGCGCAGGGCTTCGTTGGGCACAGGGATCCCGGGCATCTGCGCGCTGTCGCGGCGGTCGGTCATGTCGCGCAGCAGCAGCACCGCCGCGAGACTGATCACAAACCAGCTGATGTAATTGCTCAGCGGCGGGAAGCGGGTCGTCCAGTGCCAGAGATCGAGCATGTCGGCCGCGAACTCGAGGAAGAAATCGAACACCGTGGCCGCCAGTGCGACCAGCACCGCGCTGATCCGCCGGAAAAAATATCCGACGAATGCGTCGCTCGCGGCGATGACCAGCACCCAGGCAAAGGGAATCACGATCGAAACACCCAGCACTTTCCATCCCAGCTGATCGGTGTAGATGTACGTTCCGAACGGAAAGCTCGTCGCAACGCCCAGCGCCTCGATGGCCCAGGTGGCAAGAAAGATGACCCCCATCGCAATGTACGTCGATGGTTTCCGCCGATAGGTCAGGACGACGGCCACAACCGCCGAGCCGGCGAGGACGAACGGCGTGGTGGCACGCATGAAGCCCTGGAAGAGCCCGAGCGTGTTCCACAGCGCACCGGCGACAAAGAACACGTAAATAACCGCGATGATATACCGTTCGGGAATTCTGTGCGTCATGTTCTGCTCGTTATCCGTTGATGTGCGGCCAGCGCGCCCAGCGTCACGCCGGGAATGCCCTGACCGGGAAAAAACGTGTCGCCGATAGCATGCAGTCCCTTGAAAGGAGTCACGGACTGCGGGTAACGGAACGGAAACACGCTGCGATGCAGCGGGATGCCGCCGACCATGCCGTCGGCGCGGCCCGTGTAGCGCTCGAAGGTGTGCGGCGTGCCGCCCTGGCTGCGCAGAAAATCCATGTCCGCAAGTTCCGGAACCGCGCGGCGCAGTGCAAGCAGAATCTCGCGAACAGCCGCATCCTTCCATTGCCGGTATGCATCATCCTTGCGGAGAAACACCTCCCGGTCGGGACGCACGTGCGTGCTGATGGTCAGCGTGCGCGTCCCCGCGGGCGATCGCTGGTCATCGTCCGGATGCGCGAAGGACAGGAACAGCGTGCTGCCTGCGGTCTGCCGCATCGGTTCGGGAAGGATGACCTGCAGGTTGATCGGCAGCTCCCGGGCGAGTTCGCGATCAACGAGTCCGTACACCGTGAAGGCTCCCCACAGGGGGATATCACGCGCGCGCAGACCCTCGGCGATACGGGTGAAATGTGCACGCACGGGACCATCGGTGATTGCGGGGAGGTTGAATACCGGAATGTTCGTGACCACGGCATCGGCGTGCACCGCCGCATCGCGCTTTGTGTGCACCGTCCACTCGCCGCCTTGGTGTACAATGCCTGTGACGGGCTGCAGGAAGGCAACGTCGGCGCCGACCGCGCGTGCGCGCTGTTCGAGAAAGCGCGCGTATCGAATCATGCCGCCGCGGACAGAATACACAGGGTAATCGGGATAGGACAGCCCCAGTGCGCCGGCGAGAAACGGAACGTCTTCGGAATTGCTCTGGCTGGTGATCAGCAGCTGCGCATCGATGAAACGCCGCACATCCGCATCGCGGATACCGTGCCGGTGCAGATGCGTCGCAACTGTGCGAAACAGATGCGGCGCATGCCTCAGAAGCCGTGGATGCACGTGAAGCAGGTTGCGAAGTACCTCCATGACGCTGCGCGGAGGGAGATGCGGCACAGCGTCCATCAGCCGGTAGGCATCGTCACTGTAGGCGGAGATCGACTCCCAGAACCCCCGCTGCGGCACACCGAAAAACGCCTCCGCCTCGCGGATCCAGCGGTCACGGTCGCCGTGCCGGATCAGCATGCGGCCGTTCATTGAGATGCCCATCGGCGGATCCGCCGGAAGCAGACCGTCAAATGTCCCGATGCGCCGGAACAGTTTCGCCAGCGGCTGTGTCGGAGCGACGCCGCTGAACGTGGTGGCGCCCACGTCGAACACCGCACCGAATTTCTCGTACGAAGACGCACAGCCGCCCGGATAGTGAATCGCCTCGAGCAGCAGCACGCGCGCGCCGTCCTGCGCCAGCAGCGCCGCGGCCGAGAGTCCGCCAATGCCCGCCCCGACGACGATCACGTCGTAACGATCCCGCGGGATCGCCGTCTCAATTCGCCGGCTGCGATCGTCCTCATGCGTTTCATTATCCTGACGTGCGCTGGCATCCCGCGATGCGCTGGCATCCTGCAATGCGCGGACATCCTCCCGCTCATGCATAATCCGCGGTGCGCCCTTCCGGTTCAGCCTGCCGGCACTCCTCGTGCGTGTGCTTCCGCTCATGACGGCTGCCCCCCGACCGGGATGTGCCGGTCTTTCCAGCGCACCGCACCGCGGCGATAGCGGTGCAGCATCCCTTCGATGCCGATGAACACGGCCCCCAGGACACCGATCGGATGCAGCAGCGCAGAAAGCACTCCGTGTCCCGCGCGCCAGGAGAGCAGCAGACGGAAAAACAGATTGAGCGCCACGGCCGGAAGCGCCGCCTGCCACCATGTGGTGAACAGCATCGCGTAGGGAAGAACAAAGACGGCGAGCATGAACAGCAGCGCCGCGCTGAACGCATACGGATTGAAACCGAAAGCCGCAAAGAAATTTTTCGAAAACCCCTCACGCACTTCAGCGAATCCTTCGTACATGCGGCAGGCGACGCTGCCCGCGCCCGCGGTCAGCAGCATGGTGCCGCCATGCCGCTTGACTCGCCGCGCCAGCGCGATATCCTCGACGATCTCCGCGCGCACTCCTGCGTGTCCGCCGATGCGGTCATATGCCTCACGTCGAAATGCGATCCACTGGCCGTTGGCCGCGGCGAGCGAAGGCGTCCGCGTACGATGCACCAGAGGCAGCGGAAGGAAACCGTAGAGAATAAGATCCATGATGGGAACGATCAGCCGCGCCGCGGCACCGTGCAGGATCTGCTGGGGAAACGCGGACACCGCGTCGGCCTCATGTGTGGTGAACGCGCCGAGCGTGTCCGCGACGGCGTGTGGCGATGGACGCACATCCGCATCGACGAACAGCAGGATGTCGCCGTTCGCCGCAAGGCTCAGCTGATGGCAGGCCCAGTTCTTTCCGGTCCACCCCGCGGGCAGCGGCTCCCCATCAATGAGCCTGATCCGTGCATCCTCCCGCGCATGCCGACGCACGATTTCGGCGGTGTCATCGTCGGAGCCGTCATCGAGCACCACCACGCTGAAATCCCGAACCTCCTGCGCGCGCAGATGCTCGAGCAGGATTCCGATGTTGCGTTCCTCGTTGCGTGCGGGGATGAGAATGGAAATGGAGGAGGGAAGCTCCTGCTCAGCGCGAATGGAACGGCGACGCAGGAAGGGACCTACCATCATGTTGACCAGGACGGTAAGGCTTACGGGGAGCAGCAGCGCTGCGACAGCTGTCAGCAGAATATCCATACATTCCGCTGCTCAGTCGATGGAAGAGACAGGTGGAAGCGTGGGTTCGCCTGGAGGCATGGACGACGGATTATCGGACTGCGCGGTGGATCCCATGCGCTTCATGCCCGGGAGGCGAAAGGAAAGCATCATCCGCGCGAGCACGGCGAGCTTGCGTCGGGTAGAGACCACCGGACGGCGCGTGAAGATGTTGTAATCGGCGCGCTCGATTTCGCGCAGGATTTCCCGGTACAGAGACGACGCGGCGCGCACTGCCGCCTGTCCCTCGCGATGCAGAAGGGGGATGCCCTGGTCCGCATATTCGAAGTACTGATGCGCGCGCTCCACCTGCGCGCGGATGAAGCGCCGCATGGCATCGTCGAAACGCCGTTCGGCGATCTGTTCGACGGTGACGCCGTATTCGGCCAGCTCCTCCATCGGGAGGTACACCTTGCCGCGCATCCGCCAGTCCTCGTCGATATCGCGCAGGATATTCGTCAGCTGCATCGCGATCCCGAGTGCTTCGGCGTAGGGAAACGCTGCACGGTCCTTGTATCCGAACACATACGTCATCATCAGTCCAACCACCGACGCGACGTGATAGCAGAAATTCCGCAGCTGCGCGAAGCGGTCGTAGCGGTCGTAGAACAGATCCATCTCCACGCCGTCGATCAGTTCCAGCGGCAGCTGCAGGGGAATATCGTGCTTGCGCATGACGGGGACGAACATACCGAGCACGGGGTGACGGGATTCACCGCTTGCATAGGCGGCGCGCAGTTCGCGGCGCCACTCGTTGAGCTCGGTTTTCAGCGCGTCATTCGACCGACTCCGTGGCGCATCCACGATGTTGTCGGTATAGCGGCAGAAGGCATACACGGCGTACACGTCCTCCTTCCGCGAAGGAGACATGAACTGTGTCGCCATGTAAAAACTCTTCGAGAACGTTTTGGTCAGCAGGCGCGCGTAGGCCAGCGACGGGATGCGCTCGAGAGAGGCGTCTGCGTTTGGCGAGGTCATGTTCATGGGTCAGTTCTCCTCTTGCCCGCCGTTCCGTGGCGGCTGTGTTCTTTCATCCTTTCGTGCGGAAAACCATTCATACAGTGCGATCACCGGCGTAATCAATGCGTACATGTACGCGAAATCCTCGATGGGAATGGTAACCACCCGCAGTCCGATAATTGCATGCGACGAATACATAACAATCGGCAGGGCCGTGAGAATTCCATTGACGATGAGAAAAAATCCCGTCATCACCGCCATGAACACCCAGTAGCGCCGGCGCAGCACGAGGCGCGTGCGCAGCACGAACACATCGAGCACGAGCGCGACGGCGGCGGCGATCAGTACGATTGCGGTATAGGTCATCGCTTCAGATAGAATCCGACCGTTTCCCAGACCAGCACGGCTGCCAGGGGCACGGCGATGAAGAAAAGCACCTCCTCGAGCGGCAGGTTGATGATCGTGATTCCCGTTGTGTAGGTGTCGGAGAAACTCCAGTGTCCAGCCTCAGTCACGATGACATCCCACACCAGAAAGGGGACCGCCACGATAGCGGTGGCGGCGAACGCATATCGCACGTTTCGATGCAGCGGCATGTTGCGGTCGCGGTACTTCACGATGAACGGAAGCACGGTCAGCGCCATCAGAACGAGATAGGTGTACGATTCCATGATGTATCCTGTAACCGCTTCATACGAAAATCGGATGAAACAGTCAAGAATGATGGTGATTGTGCAAGACTGTCGAGATGAAAAACGGCGGGGAGGAGAAAAAAATTCCCGGGATGGAACGGACATAAAAAAACCGGAGAGGATTACTCTCCGGTTCACACATCAGTGTTGATGCGTAGGTGCCAATCATTCTTCGTTGATGATGGCATCGGACGGGCAGACATCGATGCACGTAGGACTGTCGGAATAGCCCTCGCACATGTTGCAAATCTCGGGAACACTGAAGGTGTAGTCCTCGCTCAGAGGCGGCTTGGTCTCGCCGTTCAGCTCATAAGACTCACCGGCATCGAAGATGGCGTTGGTCGGACATTCATCGATGCATGCTGCACAGTTGATGCAATCATCAGTGATTACGATCATCTCAGGTACCTTTCTGTAATATGAAACGTTAACAGCACGGTGCACATCGTGCTTCCACAAATGTATCGCAGATTGTTGTCAGAAGCAATGGATTTTAAAAGACCTATTTTAGAGCAACATTATCTGGTGAACCGCCTGACCATGGCATCACCTCTTGATTCGCCCGGTGAAATTGGGAATTCTGGAACAATCTCGTCGCTGATGTGTCGTTCCAATGGAGGAGGCCGGCTGGTTTCTCTGGGTGCCCGTCGCGGGAATCACCGTGGCGACATCCTATGGGAACCTTGAATTCCAGTACCGCCAGGTGCTCGCGCCCGCCCTTGACGAGCACAGACGCAGTTACGATCCGCTTGGAGAGTACACCGAAACCACGTTCGAGAGAAAGGGATTCCGGGGATGTGCGCTTCTGCTCAACGTCAGGCTCTGATCACGACCGATTATGATTGCGTCGCCCGATCGATGCTGCTCCTGCGGTGAGAACGCGGGAGAACTCATCTGCCGGATTGTGATTCCGCAAAGCGACCGGGACGTGCGATCGATCCCATAGCATTCCCCTTGATCTCACCGCGGTAATTCCGGATACTCAATCGTGTCGCACATGCGATGCATTCGAACGTGCGACACTGGGGAGCATATATAAAATTTTATATATTCAAATGAAGCCGGTTGTTTTTCCTGGCTCAAGTCTGAACGATCTGCGGTCGTTTCCTGAAACTTGCTCGCAGGCGATATACACTGATCGGAGAAAGAGAATGAGCAAACGCGCCCGGAATAAGTCTGACAAAAACATATTCACCACTCTCGGTTTCGATGAAGCCGAAGCAGGGGTCCTGCAGATGCGGGCGCGCCTGATGGCTGATTTGCGTCTCTATATCAAGGAGCACGGACTGACGCAGTTTCAGGCAGCTGAGCTGCTGGGCATCACACAGTCGCGTGTGTCGGATCTGGTTCGGGGGAAGTGGCAGAAATTCAACCTGGAAATGCTGATCCGGCTCGAGGCGCGAATCGGCAGAACCGTCCGGCTCGAACTCGCTGCATAATCAAAACGGATTGCACCGTGGGTCCGTCCGGGATACTGCCGCGGCGGGGAATTCCCATCCGTGCCGAAACGCATGATATTGGTTTCATCGGTGACGATAACCCGGAGATCGCACTCTCCCCGCACTTGAACTTCATCTGAAAAATGATGATGTTGTCCGCTACTGACACGGAATGTACATATGATGACGGGGGATCGTTCATGATCTATGGTTACTCGTTTCCGGAGATGCTGCTGATCGGTGTCGTGGGGGGAATCATCCTCGGCCTGATACTTGCCGGCGTCATCCTGCTGATGCGGCGGAGGAATCCCGAAAGTACGAGACGGTTCGCGCTGAAATGGATGAACCGGACGATGGCCATCTCCCGTCCGATGTCGATTGTGGGAATGATCATGTTCCTCGCCTTCGCGCTGCTCTGTTTTTTCTATGTCGATCTGCCCGCGTACGGAATCCTGTTCACCGTCTTCTTCCTTCTCTACGCGGCCTTCTACTACTGGAATCCCGCGAAATCCTGGAAGCGGATGAGGCAGCAGGAAGAGGACAAGAAGCAGTCATCCTGACATCCCGCTGTAACTTTTTGCGAATCCGTGTATTACTCTGACTGAGAATCGTTTCCCGACATATCCGATATTCTCATCCAGTTTGAAGGTCGCATGGGATCGCAACCGAAACGAGGCATTCTGGTCGCGCTAGTATTTGCATGTATAATCACTCCCGCGGCAGCGCAGCAGCCGATACTCAGCTGCGGGGTCTCCGTTCCGGAGATCACGGCCGATTACGAAAACCTGCGCTACGATCCGATGCCGTTCCCGGTGACCGTGACGGTGGAGAATATCGGCAATCAGCTCACCGATTCGATCACTGCGCGCATCGAACTGCCGGACGACCTCCACAGCAGTCTCCGGCTCGCGGGGGCCGATGCGCCGGACAACGTGATCAAACTCGTGCAGAAACCGCGGCTCTTTCCCGGACAGTCCGGCACCGCCCAGTGGATGATTCAGCATCCGCCGACATCGGTGGAGAAACGCTACACGGTCGGCGTGTGGGTGCGGGCGCGCAACGCGGATTCCTCGTACTGTGAAGCGGAGGTCGTTATCCCGAAGCTCGCCTGGCCGATACTCAGTCCCCGCTGCGTTACGCCGGATTCACTGAGATTCGATGATGAACTGGGGAGCTACGCTCCCAATCCGTTTGATGTGCGGCTGACCTGCGTGAACACGGGAAACATGCGCGCGGACAGCGTGACCGGGACGATCGTCCTTCCGGAGGACGTGGTACTCGATCCGCCCGGTCAGCCGAAAACAAAATACTTCAATCCGATGAGCATGGAGCACTGGCAGGTTGGCGATCCGATTCCAGAGCTCGAATGGACGGTGCGCTGGACGAAGCGCCTTCGGTATGACGTGCGGCCGATATTCAGCTTCCTGGTCACCGGTGTGAACGAAGCGGGGATGCGGCTGGATTCAGTGGAGGTACGTTGCGACGTGCCGGTCCCGGGACTCCTGCCATATTATTCCTGCCTGCTCGAGATCCCGGATTCACTCGCTCTGAACGCTGCCGGCACCGAGGTGGAACCGAATCCCTTCACAGTTCGATACACCATCCGGAACATTTCGCATCAGGTCGGCTCGATCGATCGGGTCCTCCTCTACTTCCCGATATCGGACGGTTTGAGCCTGAATCCGGCCTCGCCGAATCCGGTGAGCTTCGATCCGAAGCTGTCACTCGACGGCGGCGAGGAAGAGACGTTCGAATGGATCATCGATGTGACGAACCGTATTACGCGGAGCAACGTGGAGATTCGGGTGATCGCCTTCGACGACGAACTCAATCCGATCCCATGCGCTCACCGACTGTCCATCGCGAGCGTGCGGACCACAGGCGCAGCTGGTCCGCCCACCCCGTTGCGGTGCGTGCTGCATCCCGTGCACCCGAATCCCTTCACCGCTTCGGCCGCGGTGCGTTTCACACTGCCGCGGGCCATGCCGGTCACGGTGACGGTCACCGACGCGCTGGGACGCGAGGTCCGGCGACTGGTGGATGCCGAACTCCGCGCTGCCGGCGAACATACGCTGCGTTTCGACGCGGCGGGACTCCGCCCGGGCATCTATTTCACCCGCCTCACCGCGGGGAATGTCGTGCGGTTGCGCAAGATGGTTTTGATGCGGTGATCTATCGCCAAAACCTCACAAAACACCCTGTTTTGGGAGGTTTATCGCATGAAGTCAGTACAATGAACTCGCCAGTCATTTTTTGAACTGATGAGTCAGTTTATTGTACTCGCTGGTCAGAAGTAGTATTCGCCTTTGAGGTAGAGCGAGGAGGGGTAATACCAGTATTCGTCACGGGGGGATCCGTAGGGGAGGAGCAGTCCCGCGCTGACGACGGAGTTGTCGGACGAGGACCACGAGGCGGTGGCGTTCAGGAAGCCGCTGCCGTCGGTGAGTCCGCCGATCACGCCCAGGCTGCCGGTCACGAGCGGGTGCAGTTGATATGTGCCGCCGAGATAGACGTAGTCGCGCGCGAGGTTGAGGATCTCCCCGCGGAACAGCCGGGTCAATTCGTATGAGCCCGCATCCTCCTTTCCCTCACCGTTGTGCAGGTATTCAACGACACCGTACAGTTTCCCGGTGAGCTGATAATCCGCCCCGAGGATGAAACGCGCGTAACCGTCCTGCCCGGAACCGTCGCCGTCCATCACGAAAATCATCTCCCCGCGCACGCCCGCGTCGAAGAGATTCCCGGCGAAATCCCCTCCCAGCACGGTGCGCCGATCGAACCATCCCCCCATGACGGATAGGTCGAACTCCCCGAAATTCGTGCGGAAGCGCGCCCCGTAGTTGCTGCTGTCGGGCGCGTCCGGGGCGCCGTCACGCTGCCCGCGCGCGCGTCGTGGATTCCACACGACCTGGAGGTCGGTGAAGGAGCCGAAATAGTACTTGAATGACACCGCGTCGGCGCCGTCCTTTTCGATCTTGTCGAAGCTGGCGGGATTGATGGGATTGAACAGGTCGGTGGGATTCCAGATGCGTCCGGTGCCCCAGGAGATGCGCTGGCGTCCTGCGACAATGCTTCCCCACAGGAAATTCTGCCGGAAGTACAGCCGGTCGACGTAGTGCTGCATCTGCCAGTGATCCTCGGTGACGGGATGCCAGCGCAGATCGACGAGCTGCCGATTCGTGATGTCGGGGATGTCGCCGAAGAGCATCTCCTGCGTCATGACGGTCTCGTTGATCTCGTGCTCAAGCGCGATGCTGGCGCCGTCCCAGAGATGCAGGGTGGGACGCAGACGCAGCCGGATCAGGTTCACGCCCATGTTGCGGTCGAGATCAAACTGATCCGCCATGAACGGCGGAAGCTCGCTCGCGTAGTCTGGCATGCGCTGATAGCTGGGCAGGTCGATGACGTAGCCCGAGAATTCGAGCTCCGGCTGTGCGTGCGCGGGCGCGCGCATCAGCAGACATACGATGAGAATGGCGAACGCACGCGCGCATATCCCCCTGAATGCGATTGCCCGTGCCCGTCTGCCGGCCGAGGCCGACGTTTTCCCGCATGCACGCGCGCGTGTTCCTTTCATTGCTTCACCTGCTCGTCGCTTTCGATGCGTCCGTCGGTGAGACGGATCAGGCGATGCGCGCGGTCGATGACCTGGCGGTCATGCGAGGAGAAAATGAAGGTGAGATTGTGGTCGCGGTTCATTTTCTCCATCAGATCGAGGAGGTTCGCGCCGGTGTCGGAATCGAGATTGGCGGTGGGCTCGTCCGCGAGGATGATGGAAGGATTGTTGACAATGGCCCGCGCGACGGCGACTCGCTGCTGCTGTCCGCCGCTCATTTCATTCGGACGCTTGCCGGCGAGTTCCTCGATGCCGAGTTCCGACATGATCTCTCGCGCGCGGTCGCGGCGGTGCTTTTCCTCAATACCGAGCAGCATCATGGCGAATTCGATGTTCTCCATCGCCGTCAGTACCGGAATGAGATTGAAGGCCTGGAACACAAAGCCCAGCTTCTCGAGACGGAAAGCCGAGATTTCCGCACGGGATTTTTCGCTGATGTCTTCGTTCTCGAGAAATACCGTGCCCTCGGTCGGAGTGTCCAGCGCCCCCATGACGTTGAGCAGCGTGGTCTTGCCGGAGCCCGACGGTCCGGCGATGACCGTGAATTCTCCCTGCGAAATGCGCAGGTCGATGCCGCGCAGCGCGTGCACGGGCACGCCGTTGTCGGAGTAGATTTTTTCGATCTGTTCGAGCCGAATGACTTCCATGATGCTATCCGATATTTCGAGAATGTGCGTGAGAGTGAAACAGCAGCGAGCGGGTGCCGGATCGCAACGCGTGCAGCAGCGCCTGCAGCGGCGCGGCGTACCTGCGGCGATCAGACATAGCGGATCGCCGTGACCGGCTGCAGGCGCGTGGCCTTGACGGCGGGATACAGCGCCCCGACAAGCGCGGTCAGCGGTATGATGATGACAACATTGACCACGGTGGTCATCGTCAGCTTCGGGTAGATGATTGCACCGGCACCGAAGGCCGTCAGGCTTTCGGCAAACATGCTCAGGTCAATGCCGACCGACCCGGTGGCAAGAATGAACAGCGCGCCGAGCCCGAGTCCCACCGCGGTTCCGATGACGCCGAGAATGAACGCCTCGATCATGACCATTCTGAACACATAGGCGTTCTTCATGCCGATGGCCATGAGCACGCCGAATTCCCGGATGCGCTCGAATACCGACATGAGCATGGTGTTGACGATACCGAAGATCATCGCGAGTCCGATGATGATGTAGACGATGTACATCATCTCGTCATACATCTCCATCTGCGCGACGAGCAGCGGCAGCAGGTCAATGTAGCTGAGCACCTCGTAGTCGGCGCTGAGATTCCGCCGCAGCTGCGCCGCCGCCTCTTCGACGCGGTTGATGTCGTCGACGATGATGGCGTACTCAAGTACGCGGTCGTCGAGTTCGAGCATGCTCTGCGCGTTGTCGAGCGTGGTGAACATGTGCGTTTTGTCGAACTCCGAGCTCACGGTTTCGTAGATGCCGACGACGCGGAACAGATCCGAGCCCACATCGCCGCTCAGGGCCGATGCCATGCCGACGACCTTGCCGCCGATGCCGACCTGCAGCTTTTCGGCGAGCTTGCGTCCGATGACGACTTCATGCGGCGCGCCGCTGAGATATTCCCCCTCGACGATGGATTCGCGTATCGAGGTGATATTCGGCTCGCGTTCGGGTTCGACGCCGATGATCAGTCCGCCCGATGAACTGAGCGCACTGCTGAGCAATCCGTAGGTCACCACGCGCCGGCTCCAGTGCCGGATATCGGGCGTCTGTTCAATGGCATGTTCGACGATGCGCGTCTTTTCGATGTTTTTACCGATGACACGGTTGTCGTTGAATCCCTTCGCGTGGATCTGGATGTGCGAGGTATGCGAGCCGATGCGGTTGTCGAGCATCTGGTGGATCATACCCACCGAGAGTCCGTCGGTAAACATCATCGCGGCCACTCCGACGATGACGGATATCAGCACGATCATCGAGCGGCGGCGGTTTCTCCAGATGTTCCGCCATGCAATGGTGAGCAGCATCTCAGGTGTACCTTATTCCTTTGAGCGGTTCCAGTTTGTAGACCCGGTAGAGCGGATAAAACGCCGCGACCAGCGACAGCATGATGACGGCCAGCGATGTATTGAAAAAGCTCGACAGGCGGATGACACTGTGCATCTGCGGCAGCCAGCCGTATTCTTCCATCATTGCGGCGTATTCGCCCGAGAACGTGATGGGATATTCGCTGAGGTACCAGTTCACGCCGAGTGCGAGCACGTTTCCGATGAGAATGCCGACGAGCGCGATGTACATGGTCTCGATGAATACCAGCATCACCAGCTGCTTCTGCGGCATGCCGATCGACAGCAGGATGCCGAACTCGCGAAAGCGCTCGGTCACCGACATGAGCACGGTGTTGAGAATGCCGAACGCCACGACGATGATGAGGATGGCCAGCATGAGCATGCCGCTGTAGTTGTCGAGCTGAATGGACTGCTTCATCTCCGGCATCACCTTCTCCCACGTGAGCGCGCGCACCTTCGACGTATCCACCGCGGCATTGAGGTCCGCCGCGACGGCGTCCACCTCATGCAGATCATGCAGCGACACGGCTACGACGCTGATCTTCCCGGGCATGCTGACAAGCTCGGAGAGATCGTCAATGCCCATGAAGACGGCCGCGCGGTCGAATTCCGCCATGCCGGTCTTGACGGCTCCGGCAATACGGTATTTCATGTTTCCCATCGCGCCGTCGTAGCCCTGCGCGAGAATGACGACCGTGTCGCCGACGGACGCGCGGAGATTTTTCAGCAGCGTTCTGCCGACCACGATGCCTTCGCCGGAGCGCGCGGCGATCATGCGTCCGTTGTCGATTTTCTTGCGGAAGCGCGTCACATCGGCTTCGACCTCCGGATCGATGCCGAAGATCGCGGTGCCGAGCGAATTATCCATGTGACTGACCAGTCCGTCGGCATAGATCCTGGGCGCATATCCGCGCACGCGCGCGTCCTCGTCCAGCTGCGCGCGCATCTCATCGGTAAAGCGGAAGCTCTTGTGCAGTGACGGGTTATCCTCAAAGCCGGGGTGCTGCAGCTGGATGTACCCGGAAAAGAGATTGAGTGCCCAGCTGATGTTCTGATCATAAGTGCCGAGCTGAAGACCCCGCATCGCGATCGAGAGCCATGTCGCGAATATCACGGCCAGCACGGTGATCAGCGTCCGCCGGCGGTTGCGCCAGAGATTGCGCCAGGCCAGGGTTGCGAGCAGTTTCACGCCTAGTTTCCTCGTTCAAGTTCGCGGAATGAGAACATGCGGTCAGGGATGTCGGTGTTGAAGTCCACGTCCTCAACAATGAATTCGGTGCGATGTCCCTCTTTCACCTTGTTGTACATCGTCCATTTTGCAGGGATCTTCCTGCCGTCCATCATCTTGAAATCCGAGTACACCATCGTGCGCACCAGCTTCCCGTTTTCCTCGTAGTACTGTATGGTGGATGGAAGTTTGTCTTTCTTTCGCACCCAGGTGTAGAGGCGGCCCCAGACCACCGGAGCGTTGGGCTTCGGCGTGGAGGCGATTTTCCAGCACGCTTCCCCCCTGTTGCTCTCCTCCGCGATGATTTTGTGCGTGTAGTCATCGCTCACATCGGATTCCCGCGCGAGATCGTCATTGGTGAAATCCGAACCGTTCCAGGACTGCAGCATCATCGACGGCGGAATTTTTATTGTCGTCTCCGTCGTCTTCAGGTATTGCCACATTTCGTTGCCGATTTTGAGCCATTTGTTTCCCTCTTCCTTTTTCGGCGCGATGGTCTTGATCAGCGCGCGGTCGTTCTCGCCGTCCCACCAGTATTTCATTTCCATGTTCCGTTCGTATTCCGGCGTCACGACGTTCATCGTGTACGTGCCCCGGCTGGTCTTGCCCTCGAGCTGATCCTCGCCGTAGGATATCAGCTCCTTCGCCGTCTGCGCGCCCAGCGGCGCGGCGGCGAGCAGGATGGCGATGCAACCGGACAGGAAATAATGGGCGATGTGTTTTGTAATGGGATTCATGATGTGTTTCTGTCCTGACGTTCCGAAATGATTCATGACCGGGTCTTCCGTTTGTGCCAGCGCTCTAACAGCGCGTCATATTCCTTCACAAAGAACTGCATGAGATCGACGATGTCCTCGAGCCGCTGCGTGGCGCGTCTGTCCTCCGGACCGATCACCCGCTTCCCCGCGTTCATCAGCTCGATGAACAGTTTCATGCTCGCCAGCTCCGCGCGCATGAGCGCATCGGGCTCGGCGGCCTTGTAATAATGGCGCCGGTCGCCGCTCCGCGACACGCGGTTCACCAGGCCGATGCTTTCCAGGGTCCGTATCATGGTGCTCACCGAGCCGCGACTCGCGTGCACAGCTTCCATGAGTTCCTCAGCGGAAAGCTGTTCCCTGTCGGTGATCAGCAGCACGGCCCAGAGCCGGCCACCCATGCGCGGGAGTCCGAAGACCCGCTCCATCGTGCTGGCCATTTCATCGATAAATGCGTGCTGTTCTTTGATCTTCTGTGAATTCATCATCTCACCTGTATTCCCTTACGCAGGGCAAACTACAAAGTTTCAGAGATTTCACAAAATTCTGAATTAATAAAATTCCGCTTTTTCTGCGCTGCCTTGACCTTGGCTTCCGTGTGACGGATATTTGTGGATTGAATTCCACACACCGCACCGCCTGTATGTCCGAGAAATCCGCCGACCGCTCGCGTTTCCCCTTTTCGGTTATCCTCATTGTCATTGGCGCACTGCTGCTGTTCGGCAACTTCGAGATATTCCGCCTCGGCTGGCTGCTCGAAATGCTGACGCTGTACTGGCCGAGTATTTTCATAATCTCGGGCATCGTGCGCATCCGCACGCGCAACACGCGGAAATTCAGCGGCGCGCTGCAGGACCTTATGATCGGCGTGGTGCTGCAGATGCTCCTGCTCGGTGCGCTGCCCGGGGATCTCTCGCAGTACTGGCCGGTTGCGCTGATCGTCATCGGACTCTGGCTGGTCTTCATCCAGCCGCGCAACACCAGCGTGGAGCGCCTCATCGAGGATGACCGCATGCAGGTTTCCCACCTGCTGCGCGGCAGCCGCATCATCGTGCATGCGCCCGCCTTCGAGGGCGGATCGCTGTCGGCAACGATGTCGCTGGTACAGTGCGGACTGCAGCAATGCAAGGCCGGCGCGCGCTTCATGCATCTCGACTGCGCGCTGCGGATGAGCAGCGCCGTGCTGTACGTGCCGGAGTCATGGCGCGTGACGCCGGAGCTGCGCAAATCCTCCGCATCGGTGACGGACAACCGCGCACTGGGAAATCCTCCGGAAAACGGAAACGCGCCGGAGCTTGTGCTTGAGGGATCTATGTCTTTCGCGTCACTGGAAATCCGTGACGGGGAAGACTGGGTGGAACTGGAAGAAGGGGAGAAGGATGAGGAGGATTGATCAGCTCTCGCGCGTGACCGAACGCCGGTAATAGGTCTGCGCGTCATAGGCGGTCACGAGTCCCACCGCGCGGCGCTGCTCGTCGTCGGAAAGCACCGGCAGCACGGTCCACCCGTAATCATCGAACAGCTTCAGGATCACGTCGAGCGTCGTGTGTTCATAGACGGGCTTGATGGACGTCACCATCACGTCGGCGGCCACCAGTCCCTCGACCAGCTCACGCTCGGCAATGAAACTGCGCACGTCCTCGAACTCGATGAGCCCCTGATAGCGCTGCTCCGCATCAAGCACGAGCACGGCATCGTGCCGAGTCTGCTCAAAAATCACGAGGATGTCGCGGATGGGCGTACCCGGCGAAACATGCGCCACGCCGCGCTCGACGATCTGATCGATGGTGATGGTGTTGAGCAGCGGCACGTAGGCGAAGGACCCGATGCGCGTGCCGGGTTTGGCAATCGACCAGTTGTAGATGGATGTGTGCAGGAAGCGCTGGGCAATGACCGTCGCGAGAATTGCCGTCAGCATCGCGGGAAGCACGATGGAATAGTCGTTGCTGATCTCAATGAGAATGAGGATGCCGGTCAGCGGCGCATGCATCGTGCCCGCGAGTATCGCCCCCATGCCCGAGAGCGCATACGCAGTCGGCGTGGTGACGAGGTCCGGGAAAAGCGACATCATGATCAGACCGAAGACGGCACCGATCATCGCGCCGCTTTTCAATGCGGGCGCGAACACGCCGCCGGTACCGCCCGTACCCGTGGTGACCGCCGTGTGCCAGGGTTTGAGAAAGGCCACGACCAGCATCAGCCATATCGGAAGCGACGCGTGCAGCGCATCGTTGACGGGCGTGTACGTCTGCTCCATCAGCTGCGGAAGGAAAAGAATCAGGATGCCCGCAAGCAGTCCGCCCACGGCGGGACGCAGCACTTCCGTCGTCTGCAGATACCGCTGGCTGAGCTTCTCGACAGTGATGATGACGCGGGTGAAATACGCGGACATCAATCCCATGATCACGCCGAGCACGGCAAAAAGAAGATACTCGGGGAGATGGATGGAGAATCCTGACGGCGCATTGACAAGCGCGAAGCTGCCGTAGACGTTTCGTGTGATCGCCGTGGCGGCGACGGATGACACGACCACCGGCGTAAATGTCTTCAGACGGAAATCCCCGAGGATGACTTCGAGCACAAACATGACTCCGCCCATCGGGGCATTGAAAATGCCGCTGATGCCCGCCGCCGCGCCGCAGGCGATGAGCGTGCGGCTCTGATCGCGGGTCAACCGGAAGAGATTGGCGATGGCGATGCCCACCGCCGCGCCGACATGGATGATCGGACCCTCGCGTCCACCGCCGCCGCCCGAGCCGATCGACAGCGCGCCGGTGAGCAGCTTCTGCAGGATGACGCGGCGCTGAATGCGGCCGCGTGAGAAACGTGACGCAAGGATGACCTCGGGCACACCGTGGCCGGGCTTGGCCTTGAATCCATACGTCTGCAGAATGCCCACCGCGAGTCCGCCCAGAGCGGGGATCAACGGAATCAGCAGGTACTGCCAGTATTCATTTTCATGGGAGAGGGCGAAGAGTTCGAGAAAATACTCCCCGGCGAACTCAACGATCCAGTTGAAGAGAAGAATCACGCCGCCCGCGGCGATGCCGATGCCCGCCGCGATGAGAATGAGCACCGATTCGCTGCGCGTGAAGCGTCCCAGCTTCTTTCCCCATTCCTTGGGCTGCGAAAAATACAGCCGGCGAAACAGTGCCTGTATGCGTGGTATGAGTTTCTCCGGAAACTCCATAGTCTTGAAATCTAAGGCATGGGAGTTTCAGGAGCAAAAACACCTCTGTATGCGATCTGCGGGGGGAAGGCTGCCACGGCAGCGCCGCATCGGGAAAGAGAAAGGGTGCAACCGCACTCAGCGTACGTAGAGCATGGTACGCGTGACGACGGTCCGGCCGCTGACGAGCACGGCATAATACGTGCCTGCGGGCAGGTCGCCGGCGTCGAAGGGAATGTGATGCTCGCCTTCCGGCAACGGACCGTGATACAGCGTCCGAACATGCGTGCCGCGGCTGTCGTGTATGTCCAGACACACGTCTGCGCCATTGAGCTGTTCCGGCACGTGCAGGATGACCGTCGTTCTTCCGCCGTCGGTCACGGAAAACGGATTGGGCGCGTTCTCCACTTCCACCTGCGGTGCGGCCCGCCGCAGGATGACCGAGCAGTTGCCGTCCTGCAGCACACGCAGCACGGGCAGATCGCCGTCGGTCGGACAACAGCGCTGCCACAGTTCGCTTGCGAGCAGTGCGATGCGGTGCTGCTGCACATCCTTGCCGGTGTTGGGACCAAGCACGATGCGGACCAGCACGCCACTGGTATCCCGCGGCAGCACCGTTCCGCGCGTCGCAACATCGAGGCGGCTGCCACTGATCTCCCACTCGAGATCCTCCGCATTGACCAGCGTTCCGGGCAGCACCGAAATATCATCGGCGCCTTCAGGCAGTGCTACCGCGATCGAGGCGAGCATGGGAAGTCCCGTCTCGAGTCCACCCGAGATGCGCACAGGGATGCTGATCCGCTCGTTGGCCGCGTAGACGCGCAGCGAATCCATTTCCACGTCGAGCGCGCGGAAGCACTGGCAGATCAGTGTGGAGTCGGGTACCATCGTGAATTCCGTCGGACACCCCACGATTTCCGGGTCTTCGATGCGGAAGGAGACACGTTTACTGCTGTCCGCCACCAGTGCCTGAATGGGAAAGCCGACCAGCCGGGAGGTCGCCAGTGCCGGTTCGATCTCGGATAAGGTGAAGCGCAGGCGTCCCGGGCTGATGCGCTTCATGTCCACCAGCTGATTCTGGGCGATCGTCGCCAGCGTGAAGGGCAGAAGCGGGATTTCCACGAGGTTCTCATCGTACACGAGTGTGAACGAGAGTGTGAGCTTCAGCTCCAGCGACGGAACGGGCGCGATGTCGATGTATCCCCTGCCGGTGGCGAGCGGGGTGAGTTCTTCGGGAACATCCACGGTGAGCGTGCTCTGTTCGCTGCGCCAAGGACAGGGCAGCGTCACCTGGTTCGTGCCGCTGCGGGATCCATCGTTGACCGTAAGCAGCAGTGACCGTTCGGTATACTCACAATTGTCGGATACATATTCCCCGATACAGCAGGGTTCGGTAATGATATCGGCGATTTTTTCATACACCGTCGTCAGTTCGCTCGGCCGCGAGACAAAGAAGTACACGCCGCCCGTCTCAACGGCCATGCGGCGCATCTGATCCTGCACATCGGGAGCGATGTCGAAGGCGATGGTGTGCAACTTGATATCGAGCAGGTTGGCCACTTCGATCACGTCGTCGACGGTGGCGGAGGAAAGATTGTCTTCTCCGTCGGAAATGATCACCGCATGCCGGTTGCCGCTGCGCTGCTCGAGCTGATTGCACGCTTCGATGGCGGCATCGAACATGGCCGTGCCCCCGCTGGCGACCATGCCGTCGAGCACATTTTTGAGACGGGTTTTATCGGTGGTGAAGGCCTGCTCGATCTGGATGCTGCGACCGAAAGTGACGATCGCCGCTTCGTCGTTGTCGCCCAGCGAATCCACCAGCCGCTTCGACGCCTCGACGAGCTTCGGAAGCGCCGCGAAGATCGATCCGCTGTTGTCGAGCACCAGGGCCACGGAATTGATCTCCGTCGGATCCGGGCAGCGGATGGAGATATTCTGCGGCGTGCCGTTCTCGAGCAGCATGAACATCGACTCGTCGAGGCCGCGGACAATCTGTCCGTTCTCCCGCACGCAGGCCTTGAAGGTCACGCGCGGCAGCTGGCTGAAATCCACGTCGGTAATGGCCACGTCGAGCTGCTGGGCCCTGAGTGTCGCGGGCAGCGCAAGAGCGGTGATGAGAAGAAGTCCCGAAAGCAGCTGTATCGGAAATCGTCGAAGTAGTGTCATCGGCATCACGTTATGGGAACAATCATCGATCATACTACATCACAGCCGTCTCTTCCGCAAGACCAAAGTGGGGGACAGAACAATGAGGCATGTGCTGCGTGACAACCGGCGCCCTGCCGTTGGGAACGAATCGCGGGCTCGGGTGTCTACGATGCGGTCGACCAGACGACACACATTCTGCGGCGGACTCAACGCATCCGCTCACTGCACATGCCGCTGCGGTGTGCGCGGAGCCGCCGCTCCATATTCAATCCGGAGGACGAACCATGATACGCAGAATGCTATCCGTCACGGTGCTGCTGATACTGCTGGGCAGTGCCGCGAAGGGACAGTTCAACGACGAATTCGACGGCCAGGCGCTGGAGTCCGGCTGGGAGTGGGTGCGCGAAAATCCGCCCCACTGGACCGTGTCCGCTGGAGAGCTGCGCATACAGACCGAACGGGGCGCACTGAACGGCACAATGTTCAACAACGTGAGCAACATGCTGCTGCAGCCGCTGAATTATCAGGACGACTTCATGATGGACACTGAGCTGCGCTTCGAACCCGAGTGGCTGTTTCAGAACGCCGGGCTGGTCTACTACATCGACGACGACAATTACATCCGTGTATCACGAGGCATACACGATGCCCGCAACAGTATCTGGCTGGAATGGGAGACCGGCGGGGAACCGCATTTCAAATATCTCGGGACGCCGCTGCCGATCTACGAACCCGACCTCGTATACCGGCTGCGGCTGATCCGGCGGGATGGAAACGTGTTCACGGCCGCGTACCGGCTGCAGGTCAACGGCGGAGAATGGTCGGGCTGGGATGCCGTGGCAAGCGACACCATCGATTTTCCCACGGGTCAGGTGCGCATCGGACTGCAGGCGGCGAACGGTGACGGACTGTACACGACTGTCGATCCCGAGCAGGCGCGCTTCAACTGGTTTCACTTCAGCACGGAGACTGCCGTCCACCCCGTGGTCCGCACGCCGGCGGGATTCAGCATTTCGGACATCCATCCCCTACCCGCAAGGGCGGGAGCGCCGGTCACGGTGGTGCTTTCGCTCGAACGCCGCGCCGCACTCAGCCTGCGGATGACCGATCTTCTCGGACGTGAGGTATCCCCCGTGCGAAATCTCGGCGCAATGTCCCCCGGCACGCAGCACGTCACGCTGTCCACCGGCTCCCTGCCACCGGGCGTGTATCTTCTGCAGATCGCGGGCAGCGGCACGCGCACCACCCGGCGCATCGTACTCACCCGCTGAGTGAATCGGGGGTCTGCTTTTCTTTCAGCCGCCGGATTTCCTCCTGCAGGCGCCGCCGCTCCTCTTCGAGCATGTCGCGGGCACGGCGAAGCTCTTCGGCCTCCTGCTGCAGTTCTTCGCCGGATTTCACGGCGTCGTAGTTTTCCCGATCCCGCCGAAGGCGGAATTCCACCGGGATACTGACGCGCGAGCCGACCGGCCGGCCTCCGCGCTGGGCGGCCTTGAAATAGCCGCGGAGCACGGAATGCAGGGCGATGGAGTCAAGCATGGCGTAGTCGCTGCTGCGTGCGACTTCGGCATAGGCCACGTCACCCCGGCGGTCGATCCACGCGGCCACGACGGTGACGCCCTCCCAGCCCTGCTTCATGGCGGTGTCGGGATAGGCGACCTCCAGCGGCTCGATGAGCTCGGCCGCCTGTTCGGTGGGCGGCTGGGGACGGTCGAAGTCCACCGGACGCGTACCGTGATGCAGCGCATCCTGCGCGAGGCACACCGCGGGAAGGAGCAGGAAAAAGAGGATCGCTTTCATTCGAATATCCTTTCTGCTGACAAAACGCCCCCGCATCGTGCAGGGGCGTGAGATGTTCGGGACGATCACATGCTTTGACAGCCGCGCGGCTGCCGGTGTGAACGCTTTGCGGCAGGAAGGGCAGAGGTCTCCGACCGACGGCGCGGTCCGCGGTATCAGACCCAGGTGTTTTCGTTGTGCGCGAGTTCCACCGAGACGATTTCCGGGAAGCGGCGTTTGAGGATGGCCTCGACGCCGCCCTTCAGCGTCATCTGCGCGGAGGGGCAGGTACCGCAGGCGCCGGCGAGTTCGACGTACACCACACCGTCTTTCATTTCGACAAACGTGATTTTTCCGCCGTCTGCCTCGATATAGGGACGGATCTGGTTATGAAGGACATCTTCAATCTGTGCTTCGAGAGTCGCCTGGTCAGCCATGAGGTACTCCTGTTCAACGGACGTGAGTTCAATCAGAGAAAAACATACGGAAATTGTGTAATCAAGGCAATGCAATTGGCCGCGATCCGTATTGCATTTCGGCCGCATCGGCTGTAATTTGAGAAGTTCAGGGCCCTTAGCTCAGTTGGTTAGAGCGGTGGACTCATAATCCATTGGTCGCAGGTTCAAGTCCTGCAGGGCCCACTTACTGCTCCCAACCCTCTTGGAAGCAGTGAATGCACGACGGGCCGATTCGATTGAATCGGCCCGTTGTTTATCTACTCATTTCGATTGCACGGAGCAGGCGCGGATGTCCCGTACGGCAGATGTATTCGATTCCGGCGGGATTCCGCTCCAGGTGGGATACCGCTGCGACCGGATGCCACTATGAGCGGATAGCGCTGCGAGCAGATGCTACTCCGGTGGCGTATAATTCACCGTGGCGGCATCGTCGCCTTCGCCGAGATTGAAGAATGCGAGCACCTGTTTGTTGAGGAACTCGTCGGTAGCGGGATCCATGAGGTTGAGGCGGTATTCGTTGATGAGCATGATCTGCATCTTGATCCATTCGTCCCAGCATTGCTGGCAGGCATGGGCAAGCAGCTTCTCGCGCACCTCGCCGCGGTAGAAGGCTGTTTTCGTGACGGCTTCTTTCTCCTCGCCGCAGCGGGAGCATGTGATGACGGGCACTTTTCTATCTCCTTTCCTGATGGTCGATGCTCAAAGCTACACAACACCGGAACAGGGGTGAAACGGTTCCCTCGCGCCGGATAATAAAAAACCGCTCCGCCGGGAGGGGCGGAGCGGAATGAAAAAATGGTGGGGTGGTTTACAGACCGATACGCCGTTGAAGCGTCTTCTCGTCGGCCTGCCGCAGCGAAAAATTCATGTTCCGTGCCATGCGGATCGTGTGCAGCTGCCCGTCCTGTTGTTTGGACTGGTGAGCATGGTGCACCTTGTTGAGTAATCCGACGGCATGAACAGTGAATCGTTCTGATAACGGTAACGCAACTCTCCTCATACAGAACTCCACGGTGAAACATCAGCGATTCACAGGGGCACAGTATAGACATCATTGAGCAAAGACTCAATGCCCAATTCCGTGCATGCGTTTTTTCATGACCTTGATTTTCTTGCGCCGATTTCCAGCGCAAATCATTCCCATGCACTGTAATCATCCGCACAGCCGGGCAGCCCGAAAAAAAACGCTCCCGTCGCCGGGAGCGTCCAAGAATGAGTGCCGGGAAAGGCAGTCAGCCGAGATAGGAACGAAGCTGCTTGCTGCGGGAAGCGTGGCGCAGACGGCGGATGGCCTTCTCCTTGATCTGGCGCACGCGTTCGCGAGTCAGATTGAACTTCTCGCCGATTTCCTCGAGCGTCAGCGAGTGTTCGCGGTCGAGCCCGAAATACAGGCGGATGACTTCCGCCTCGCGTTCGCTGAGCGTGGCCAGTGCGCGGCGGACCTCCACTTTCAGCGACTCGGTCATCAGCGTCATGTCGGGATTGGGCTGGCGGTCGTCCTGGATGACGTCGAGCAGCCTGTTGTCTTCACCCTGCGCGAAAGGCGCGTCCACCGAGATGTGACGGCCGGATATTTTCAGGGTGTCGGCCACTTCGAAAAGCGTCATGTCGAGTTCTTCGGCAAGTTCGCTGGCACTGGGTTCGCGCTCGTAGCTCTGCTCCAGTTCGCTGAATTTCTTGCCGATCTTGTTGAGGGCACCGACGCGGTTGAGGGGCAGACGCACGATGCGCGACTGCTCGGCGAGCGCCTGGAGAATGGACTGACGAATCCACCACACCGCGTAGGAGATGAACTTGAATCCGCGCGTTTCGTCAAAACGCTTCGCCGCCTTGATCAGTCCGAGGTTCCCCTCGTTGATCAGATCGCCGAGCGAGAGCCCCTGATTCTGGTACTGCTTCGCCACGGAGACCACAAAGCGCAGATTTGCCTTGGTCAGCTTTTCGAGGGCGGCCTGCGCACCACCGCCGCCGGCCTTGATCTTCTTGGCCAGCTCGATTTCCTCATCAGGCGTCAGAAGATCAACCTTGCCGATCTCCTGGAGATACTTGTCCAGTGACTGGCTTTCCCGGTTGGTATACTGTTTCGATATCCTCACTCAATCACCTTGCTGTGATGAACATTCCTGAGACGGGTTATCGGTCGTTCGTCTTGCCCGCGTCATCATAATACGCAGGGACATCGCGCGTGGTTTCGATACAATCGTACCACTATATGATTTCAACACCGCAGAATCGGATTGAATTCCATGCGGACGGGGCGAATTCTGCTGCGGTCACGCCCGTGTGCTGTCAGTACCGCAATTGGAGCGCCCTGGCAAGTGCATCCGGATCGGACGAAAGGTCTGCAATATCCACTACCGTGAGATGCGGGATGCCGCGATAGTGGTTCACGTCGTCAGTAACCAGGGGAACGCGGTTGCTGATACAGAAACCTGCAAGCATCGCGGCTCGGAGACCGCCCGGCGGATTCGCGTCCAGCGCCTCCGCAATCACGGAAGCATAGCGCTGGTGAAATCCAAGCACATGTACGCCTGTGAGCACGCCATGCGCCGCTGCTTTCTCCCCGTCAGACGCCGCACGGTGCAGCAGCTCGGCCGCATTCAGCACGGTGGTGACGACAAAGGCCACGGAAGACAGCCGGTCGAGCGAAACGGCAGCTGCCCGCCCGCTGTCAGCCAGATCCGTGAGAACGCCCGTGTCAAGGAATGCTTCAGGCGGGCGCACGAGGACCCCGCAGTGTTGAACAGAACACAGCCCTCCCGGCCGACAGGCCAGAAAGGGCAAACTTCAATATGCAATAAATGAGATACAGGTGCAAGTGATCAATCTGTGCGCGGGGGGGCGAAAAACGAGGATCCGCGGTGGGTCGATACGCAATCCGTCAGACCACTTTGACGCAATTACCTCCGTCCGATATCGCGCGGTCCATGGCCTGCTGGGCGAGCTTGAGAATGTGCTCGGCATCGGTCGACTGGCTGAGTGTGCATCCGGCAATGCTGATGGAAATCGAATAACTCGAACTGCCATGCGCGAGCACGTTGCCGGCAACGGCCTTGCGGATTTTTTCTCCGCGCAGGTAGGCGTCCTCGGGAGTGGAGTACAGCAGCAATACGCCGAACGACACGTCATCGAAGCGCCCGACCACGTCGTAGCTGCTGACATGCTCCTTCAGCGTCCGTCCGATCTTGAAGAGGATTTCCTCTATTTCATAGGCGCCGTGCTTCTGCTGCAACTCTTCGGGACTGTCGAGGCGCACGAGGAAAAACACCGCGCTGTCGCCGCGCGCCTTGATGCGCTCCTGCTCTTCGGCGAGACGCCGCAGCAGCAGGGTGCGGCTGCTGGTCTGTGTGGCTTCGTCCAGCAGCAGGTGCTTGCGCGTCTTTTCGTACAGGCGCGCGTTTTCAATCGCCGTCGCGGCACGCACCGCAATGCGCCGCAGGATACCGAGATCCTGATCGGCATACTGGTGATTCTCGCGATACTCGACGACGAGCAGTCCGTAATAGGCGCGGGATGTCACCAGCGGTACGATGCAGAGCTGTCCGAACGAATTGATCGCTTCTTTCTCATGGAAACGGTAGCCGGGCGGTGCCGGCGCGTCAATGATGACGCCGGTCGTACTGTCAAGGCCGGCCTTGAGCACCGAGCCGGACATGTCCACCGTCACACCCTCGGAGATGTAGGGAAGATTCGCTGCCTTGGCGAGGCTTTTCACCACGACCCAGGACTTCCGTTCGGGACTGTGCAGGATCACGGCGACGTAATCCCAGTCCATGATCTCGGTGACTGCCCGGGCCGTGACGGTCGCAACGCCGTAGGAATCGAGATTGCGGTCGATGCCTTCCTGCATGTGATCCAGCACGCCGAGCATGCGTGAATCGGCGGCGAGGTCGAATTTCTGATTGTAGCTGCCGAGCAGCAGGTTGATCAGCGAGGTCACCTGTCCGATGGAACCGACGGTCTCGAGTCCGAACGCATCGGGAGCCTTGCTGTCGGCAGCGAGCACGGCGATAACTTCCCCGTTGAAAAACATCGGGACGCCGACAAAGGATTTCACACCCTCCGCGGCATCATAGTAGATGACGAGATCGGACTCGCTGGCCGCAGACACATCGGAGACGATTTCCGGCCTCTGCTCGAGCGCGATACGGCTGATCAGGTCGTTGCCCAGATTCAGGCGGCGCGCGGTGGTGAAGTTCCCCGAGTCGGTGCAGAACTCACCGATGATGATCTGCTCACGGTCCATGTTGATCCAGTACAGACCGACCGTATGCGCGAGCACATGCTCCCGGAGCACCTGCAGCAGCTTGTTGGTGAGGAAATCGAATTCCGCGCGCGGGTCTTCCTGCGGCAGTGACTCGGTGTCGAAGCGGTAGAGCTCGGGGGGGATTTCGCCGGCGGGAGCGGTCAGGGGCGGCTGTGGGATGCTGCGACTGTCGGGCGGAGCGGATGTCGCATCCGCATGCGCGGTCGCAGGCTGTCTGCCTGGCTCATCCTCCGGAGACGCCTCAGCCGCTTCCCCGTCGTCATCCGAGGCAGCGGTCCTCGACAGGATCTGATACAGCAGAACGGCGCCAAACACGAAAATGACGGCGGAAACGATGCGGATGTACACCGGATCGTCGAAATAAATGAAGACCGCCGCTGCTGCAAGCATCACGGCGCCGATACCGAAACTGGATTTGTTCACCGCGCAGTCGTGGTTGTGAAGATGGGTGACGGCGAAAATCGCATAAAGCAAAAAGTACGGAGCGGGGGGTAGAAAGGCAAGGTAACAGACGGCGTCATCCCGTTTCATCCTCTCCGCGCATGTAGTTGACCCCGGCGACCACATCGCTGTCGGTCACTTCCTCCATCCCGAGTGTGCGGCGCAGCGCCCTGATGCTCTGGCGAAGCGTGCGCATGCGCTCGTCGATGTCCGCGGCGCCCGCCTCCTTTTCCGTCCTCGTGTCATTGCCGTAGCGCTGCTCGGCAAGAGCGAACATTTCGCGCTCCAGTCGGAGAAGCAGTTCGGCTTCGCCTCCCGATGCGGGCGGCTGCTCGTCCTTGCCGCTCTCCGCGTCAGTCACGTTCTTCTCGGCTTCCCGGTGCAGCTTTTCGCGTACTTCCTTGAGTGCGTCTATTTTCGCCTGTATGGCATCCGCCTGGTCGAAGCCGTAGAGAATGGCCAGGCGCAGGGCGTCCTCGGCTTCCTCGAGACGGCCGAACACGGCGAACGTCAGTGCGAGATTGGCATGCGCCACGGGATGACCCGGAACCAGTTCGATCGCAAGCTGCAGATATTTCAGTGCATTGCCGGGATCGCTGAGCTTCAGACTCACCGACCCGAGACTGATCAGATGCTCAGCGTTTTCGGGATCGATGCGGTAGGCCTTTTCGAAGGCCACGCGCGCCTCGTCGAGTCGCTCGAGGCGTCCGCAGATCACGCCGATGTTGTTCCACGCAGCCGCGGAGGATACATCGTCCTCCAGCACCGCCTTCAGCTCGGCGAGCGCCTCGGTGTACCGGCCGAGTTCGTCATAGGCGGACGCGAGACGGATGCGCAGACGCACCCGCTCGGCAATATCCTCCACGCCGGGGATACCCCGTGTGAGCAACGTGACCGCCGATTCGAAATCCTTCTTTTCATAGGCCTTCAGGGCCTGTGCAATATCCGTGTTCATCCTTGATGCAAGCCGAATCAATGAGAAAAAATGAAATATACGAAATCCCCGGCGCGGACTTCCAGAAAAACGCCTGCCCCGCATCCCGCGCAAGTGAAAGCGGGACAAGGAAAAAGCGCCGCGCGGCATCATCCGGCGCGCACGATGCGATTGCCTTTCGTTCCGCAGTGAATATATTTTACATGCATCGCGAGATTCGACACTCCGGGGCCCAATGGCTGATTTCATACATCTGCACAATCATTCCCACTACTCCCTTCTTGACGCGGCGAGCACGATCGACAGTCTGATCGAAGCCACGGTCGCGCAGAACATGCCGGCGTTCGCGCTGACCGATCACGGCGTCATGTTCGGCGCCGTGGAGTTCTACAAGAAGGCCCGCAAAGCGGGCATCAAACCGATCATCGGCAACGAGATGTACATGGTCACGCGCGGGTCGCGCTTCGACCGCAACGCCAGCGAGACGCATCCCGAAGGCAAGCGCCATGGCTACAATCATCTGGTGCTGATCGCGAAAAACGAGACCGGCTACCGCAACCTGGTCAAGCTGACCACCTACGGGCATACCGAGGGCTTCTATTACAAGCCCCGCATCGACTGGGAGCTGCTCGAGCGTCATCACGAGGGACTCATCGCGATGACCGCCTGTGCGGGCGGGGTCGTGTCGACCTACCTTGCCATCGGGGATTACGAATCGGCGCGTGACGTGGCGGTGCGGCTGCGCGGGTTGTTCGGCGACGACGTATACCTCGAGATCCAGAATCACGGACTCGAACGGGAAGCCATCATTCGCGAGGGCATGCAGAAGCTGTCTGACGAACTCGGCATGAAGCTGATCTGCACGAATGACATTCATTACGTCAACCGCGATCACGCGGTCGCGCACAACGTGTACCTGCACATCGCCGATGTGCGCGAGGCCGAGGACATCACGCGCCTGCGCTACGAAACCGCGGAGTACTATTACAAGAGCGAGCAGGAAATGCTCGAGCTCTTCAAGGATTACCCGCAGGCGATCGAATCCACCATAGAGGTCATGGAGAAGGTCGATTTCGAGCTGCCGCTCGGCACGCTGTACATGCCTGAGTTCCCGATTCCCGACAGCTCGAACGCGGCGAATCTCGACGAGTACCTGCGCGAGCTGGTGTACGAGGGCGCCGAACAGCGGTACAAAACACTCACGCAGGATGCGCGCGACCGCCTGGATTTCGAGCTGGGCGTCATCACGTCGATGGGCTATTCGGGCTACTTCCTCATTACGCAGGATTTCATCAACGCCGCAAAAAAACGCGGCATCCGTGTGGGTCCGGGACGCGGCTCGGCGGCGGGCAGCCTCGTGGCGTATTCCCTCGGCATCACCAACGTCGATCCGCTGCGATACGACCTGCTGTTCGAACGCTTCCTGAATCCCGACCGCACGTCGATGCCCGATATCGACGTGGACTTCCAGGATGACCGCCGCGAGGAGGTCATCGCCTACACGCGCGAGACCTACGGCGAGGATTCCGTCTCACAGATCATCACCTACGGAAAGCTCAGCGCCCGTGCCGTGGTGAAGGATGTCAGCCGTGTGCTGGGCATCCCGCTCAATGTGGTGGAGTCCATCACCAAGCACATCCCCGTGCGCATGGGCAAGGTTGAGCCGCTGCGCTACGCCTTCGGCATTGAAAAGGATGACACGAGGAAATGGCAGGCGATCAAGGAGCTGGAATGGGTGCGCAAGAGCGATGATCCCAGGATTCAGCAGCTCATCGAGTATTCCCTTATTCTCGAGGGACTGAACCGCAACGTCGGCATGCACGCGGCGGGCGTGGTGATCGCGCCGAGTGACACCAGCGACTACGTGCCGCTGTACAAGACGCCCAACACCGAGCTGATGACGCAGTTCAACATGGGCGACCTCGAAGAGGCCGGTCTGCTGAAGATGGACTTCCTCGGGCTTATCACGCTCAGCGTCATCGACCGCGCGGTGAAACTGGTCAAGAAGAACCGCGGCATTGACATCGACATCGAGGAAATCCCGCTCGACGACGCGAAGACCTTCGAGATGGTCGGCGAGGGACACACGGTCGGCGTCTTCCAGTTCGAATCCTCAGGCATGCGCGAGTATCTTTCGAAACTCAAGCCGAAATCCATCGACGACCTCGCCGCCATGAACGCGCTGTACCGGCCGGGTCCGATGGAGTTCATCGGCGACTTCATCGACCGGAAATTCGGCCGACAGGAGATCGAATACCTGCATCCCTCGATGGAGCCGATCCTGAAATCCACGTACGGCATCATCGTCTTCCAGGAGCAGGTGATGCAGCTCGCAAGCACGATCGCCGGCTTCACGCTCGCACAGGCGGATATCATGCGCCGCGCGATGGGCAAGAAGAAAGCCGACGTGATGGCCGAGCAGCGGGTGGCTTTCGTGAAAGGCGCCGAGGAACGGGGAATTTCAGGCAAGGTGGCGAGCGAGATCTTCGACATGATCGACAAGTTCGCCAACTACGGCTTCAACAAATCGCATTCCGTCGCCTACTCCATTCTCGCCTACCAGACCGCCTGGCTCAAGGCGAATTACACACCCGAGTTCATGGCGGCGCTGATGACCGCGGAAATGGCGAAGACCGAGAAAATCGTCATGCTCATCGACGAGTGCCGCAAGCTGGGCATCGAAGTGCTGCCGCCCGACGTCAACGAAAGCGTGGTGGATTTCAGCGTGCAGAAAGACCGTATCCGTTTCGGTCTCGCGGCGATCAAGAACGTGGGCATCGGAGCGGTGGAGAGCATCGTGGAGGGACGCAGCGAGGGCGGTCCCTACCGCACCATGTTCGACTTCACCGAGCGCGTGAACACCCGTGCGGTGAACAAGAAAACCATGGAGAGTCTCGTGCTGGCGGGCGCGATGGATTCGCTGGAAGGAAACCGCGCCGAGCAGTTCTCGGCGATCGAGAGTGCCATCGCACACGGACTGCAGAAGCAGCAGGAACTGGAAATCGGGCAGTCGAGCCTCTTCGATGACGCCACCGACAGCGTCACCACCGCATCGACGCAGCCGTCGCTGCCGCGGATGGACGACTGGAGCGAGGCGGTGAAGCTTTCTCGCGAGAAAAGCGTGCTGGGATTCTACGTCTCGGGGCATCCGCTGCAGCAATGGCGCCTGGAGGTCGAAGCGATGTCCAGCGTGGAGCTGGGGAATGTGACGCCCGATATCGACGGCACAATGATTCGCGCCAGCGGCATCATCTCGGCTCTGCGCACGAAAATCGACAAGCGGGGACGCACGATGGCCTTCGTGACACTGGAGGATTTCACCGGGAAGGCCGACTGTCTGGTTTTCGCGGACGCCTACGAACGGTCCATCTCCGACATCGCGGAAGACCGGCCGGTGGTCATGACCGGAAAAGCGGAGGTCAGCGGCGACGCCCTGCGCATCGTCGCCGATGAAGTCATTGACATCGCGCGTGCGATCCCCCGGCTCGCAAGAGGACTGATCATTTCCATTTCCACGGTGGCTGCCACGAAAAAGCAGATCCGTGACGGCATTGCCCTGCTCGAGGAACGTCGCGGTTCAGGAAATTCTCCCTGCTTTTTTTATGTTAGCGATGGTAACGGCCAGGAGTGGAATCTTGTCAGCAGGGCGCTGCGTATCGAAGTGACGCGCGAGCTGCTGCTTGAACTCCGCAGTATCTTCGGCGCATCGAACGTACGAATATCGTTGGATACATAATCAATCAGAAGGAGTCTCGCGCATGAAACCCGTGGAAATTACCGATGCCAACTTCGCGCAGGAAGTCGAACAGTCTGACATCCCCGTACTCATTGACTTCTGGGCCGTGTGGTGCGGACCCTGCCGTATCGTCGCCCCCGTCGTTGAGGAACTCGCCGCGGATTACGACGGCAAACTGAAAGTCGGCAAGCTCGACGTGGACAACAATCCGAACACGGCGATGAAATTCGGCATCCGCAGCATTCCCACGTTGCTCGTCTTCAAGGGCGGCGAGGTGGTCGACCGCATCGTGGGCGCCGTGCCCAAGCAGGCCATCGAAGAAAAGGTCAAACCGCTGATGTAAAAGCGGCGTCCCGGCAATCCACAATCAGGACAGAAAAAATTCCGGAAGCCCCACGCAGGGGCTTCTTTTTTTCAATACTCTCTGTCCATTGCCCGATGATAATTTCCCGCGCCGGGCGAACGGTCGCCCCGCATGTTTTGCGGACAGTTTTCGCCGATCCCGGATGGAACAGGGATCGGTGATTTTCATTTGCATTTTGAATTGACCCGGCATAAATTATCAAACCCGGAAGTATTATTTGCAGCTCCGGGATAAACGCTGCAGTTCCTCGTGTCTCCTTCTGCAGCATGTTCATCAACGAAATCGAGACGCATGCCTTTTCGAGCCTTGCTTCTTCTTTCTCTTGCCGTGATTCTTCTGGAAGGCTGTTCAACGCTTGAGCCCCTTCCTCGATTCCGCACATCCAGCACATCCTTTGCGCCGGACCAGCTTCCCAACGCGGAACGGTCGAGCCGCGATCTGATCGATCCCACGGCTGTCGCGTCCTATTCCGTGATCAAGGAGGAAGCCTGCGGCAGTGAGCTTCCCGAGGACACAGGAGACGTGCAGCGCATGATCGTCAACCAGTCGATTGCCTCGACCATGCATTTCAACGACCGCGTCGGGCTCGACATCGAAGAGATCGAGGATGAGCTTGCCGAGGGTGATGATGAGAATATCGAAGAAGTCCCCGCCTTTGAAAGTGTCGCCGACAAAGTGCTTGAACAGACGATGGCCGGCGCCGTCGACGATCTGACGGAAATCAATTCCGCCGTGAACCGGCCCGAGCTCATGAGGGAAATCATCAATCTCCTGGGTATCCGCTACCGCTATGGCGGTACGGACGCCACGCGCGGGCTCGACTGTTCGGCTTTCACCGGCACGATCTACAGCCGCGCACTGGGCATCCGCCTGCCGCGCAGCTCAAACCAGCAGTACCGCGAAGGTAAGAACATCAAGCGCGATGAACTGAAGATAGGCGATCTGGTCTTTTTCAAGACGCGCCGCCGCCGTGCTCCGGTCTCGCATGTCGGGATTTACATCGGACAGCATCTGTTCGCACACGCCAGCACGAAGTACGGCGTGGTCATCTCCAGCCTCGAACACCCCTACTACAACCGCACATACGTCGGCGCCCGCCGGCTCCTCGAACCGGAAGTCTCAGAGACGCACGCCAGCCGGTAGATTCAGACAGATTACACGGTTACTGTGCTCTGAATTCCGTATCCACGATATCGATCATGCCCGGATAGGTAATCTCTCCGAATGACGTCCGCAGACGCGGCTTTGCGCGAAGGGTGATGCGGGAGGGTGATCCGTTCATCCCGCCCATCGCCAGCGCCAAATTGACGATACTCTCATACCCCTTTTCCTTGAAGAATCTCGCGAGATCGAGATTCATCTCCAGCGGAATGATGGCCTGCTGCCCGGTGCCGGGAATGCTGATGGGCTCACTGATGTCGCCATTGATGGTGAGCGTGTTGTCAATGATCAGTGTCCATGCGAAACTCGTGAGCGTTGCCGCTGCCTGCGGCGTTCCGCCCGTACCGTCGTTGGGATTGATCGCCGCCACGTTGAGCGTGAATGAGGCGGGAAATTCATCCCGGGCGAAGGCCGCCGCCAGCTTCACACCGTCGGCCACACTGAGATCCGAGAGGTTCTTCTTGTCCGCCAGGCGGATGCCGACGAGCTGGAAGTTATTGACGGAATCGAGCTTGAACTTGCAGCGGGAGAGATTGGTCACCGCATCCTGAATATTCTTCAATGCGCCGCAGGAAGTGAAAAGCAGAAGCGACAGAAGCAGAACACCGGGACGAACAAATAGTCTCATAACTTTCCTCGTTGCGTTGGATGTGATTGAACCGAATATACCCGCTCGGCATATTCGTGGCAACTCGCCGTGATGGCATCGCACTCCAGTTTCATCGCGTTGCAATCATCAGTATTTTCTACGCGCAGGATGCACATCCTTGTTTCCGAAGCATCGATATTCCATCCCTCAACGAAGCAGCGGAGCATGAATACCGCGACAGGCAGAAGAGAAACATTCTCCTCACGCTGGGGCATGATGCTCGCCATGCTGAGCATGGCCGTGGGCACAGGCAACATCTGGCGCTTCCCGCGCATCGCGGCCACCAACGACGGCGGCACCTTTCTCATCCCGTGGCTGATCTTTCTTTTCCTCTGGTCCATCCCCCTTCTCATGGTGGAGTTCACCATGGGGAAATCCCTCCGTTCCGGTCCGGTCGACGCCTTCGGACGCCTGATCGGCAGCCGTTTCCGCTGGATGGGACTCTGGGTCGCGTTCACCGCAACGGCCATCATGTTCTATTATTCCGTCGTCACCGGCTGGTGCCTGCGCTTCCTGGTCGCCTCATTCACCGGTGAGATCCCCAATGCCGTACCCGGGGCGTTCTGGCAGAGCTTCGAGGGAAGCACCCAGGCGGTGCTGACGCATGTCACCATGGTCGTCGCCGCAGTGGCGCTGGTCTATCACGGCGTGCGCGGTATCGAACGCATCGCGCGCATCCTGCTGCCGACGCTGATTCTGCTCGTCATCATCCTTCTTGTCAGGGCCGTCACGCTTCCGGGTGCGCATATCGGGCTCGATTTCCTCTTCACCGTACACTGGGCCGATCTCGCGGACGCGGAAATCTGGCTTCAGGCGCTCACGCAGAATGCGTGGGACACGGGCGCGGGCTGGGGTCTCGTGCTCGTGTACTCGATTTATGCGCGCGCGCGTGAAGACACTACCCTCAACGCCGCCCTGCTGGGCTTTGGAAACAACAGCATCTCGCTCATGGCCGGCATCCTGGTGCTGACCACGATATTTTCCATTCAGCCGGATGCCGCCGCAGATATCGTCGGTGCCGGCAACAACGGCCTCACATTCATCTGGGTACCGCAGCTGTTCGCCAAAATGCCCGCCGGACAGTATTTCATGGCGCTGTTCTTCCTCGCGCTGCTCTTTGCCGCATTCACCTCACTGGTCTCGCTCGTGGAGCTCGCCACGCGCGTGCTCGTCGACCGCCGCATCGCGCGCACGCGCGCGGTGGTGATTGTCGGCGCGGGCGGCGTGATATTCGGCCTGCCTTCGGCACTGAGTCCGGCCTTCTTCAACAACCAGGACGCCGTCTGGGGCATCGGATTGATGCTGTCCGGACTGTTTTTCGCTTTTGCCGTGCTCAAATACGGCGCGCGCCGCTTCCGGCTCAATTTCATGGATTCGGAGGACAGCGATTTCCGCCTCGGCGGATGGTGGCGTTACCTGATGGCGTTTGTATTTCTCGAAGCGGTGATCCTCCTCGGGTGGTGGCTCAGCCAGACGCTTTCGGGCGAAGGCTGGCTCGAATCCCTGAATCCCTTCAGCGAATGGAGCCTCGGCACCGTGCTGCTGCAGTGGGGCGTCGTGCTTGCCGCTTTCATCTGGTGGAACCGCCGCGCCGACCGCGGAAAGGTGCGCGTATGACCGGCGGCGCCCTCATCACCATGATACTCATCCTCGGGATTGTCTGGGGCGGCTTCATGCTGCTGCTTATTTACGCCCTCCGCAGGGAAGCCGGGAAATCGCGCCGGGATGGATCACATGAGGATGCCGATGTGCGGGAGGATGCCGGCACGCGGGAAGATGGCGGCTCGCAGAACAGCGGGACGGACAGAACGGACTAACAATCGCAGGAACGGAGACCGAAGAAATGAACGCAAGCACTTTTCGCGCGCAGCGCATCGCCGGGATCGAGCCGTCGATCTTCGCCACCATGAGCCAGCTCGCCATCGAGCATGACGCGGTGAACCTTGGACAGGGCTTTCCCGACTTCAATGGTCCCACCTGGGTCGTCGAGGCCTTCACCGAGGCGCTGAAATCCGGTAAAAACCAGTACGCGCCGATGCCCGGCACGAGACGGCTGCGGAACTCTGTGGCGGAATATCACCGACGTTTTTACGATCTCGGATGGGATGCGAATACGGAGATCACCGTGACGGCGGGCGCGACGGAGTCCCTGTTCTCATCGATGATCGCGCTGCTGAATCCCGGCGATGAAGTGATCCTTTTCGAGCCGTGGTACGACAGCTATCACGCGAACTGCCGTATTGCGGGTGCCGATCCGGTCTGCGTGACGCTGCATCGACCGGAATTCCGCATTGACGCCGATGCACTCGAACGCGCTGTCACCCCGCGCACGCGGATGATCGTGGTCAACAATCCGCATAATCCTACCGGACGCATGTTCACGCGAGAAGAACTGCAGTCGGTCGCCGACATCGCATCGAAGCACGATCTGCTCGTGATCAGCGACGAGGTATACGAATTTCTCACCTTCGACGGACGCCATCACATCCCCTTCGCAACCCTGCCCGGGATGCGCGACCGCACGCTGACCGTGTCATCGACGGGAAAAACGTTTGGCATGACGGGCTGGAAAATCGGCTACACCATCGCATCGGCACCGCTGACCGATGCCGTACGGACGGTGCATCAGTTCGCAACCTTCGCCGTCAACACGCCCGGGCAGCATGCCATGGCGCATGCGCTCGACCGTCTCGAGGAATACCTCCCGGAATTCCGGGCGATGTATCAGTCGAAACGGGATCTGCTCGAAAACGGACTTCGGGACAGCACGCTCACGGCGCACCGTCCCGAAGGATCGTATTTCATGATGGTGTCACTGCCCGCGGACACGGGCATAAGTGATGTGGATTGCGCTACGCGTCTCGTTACCGAGCGCGGCGTAGCCGTCATTCCTCCTTCGGTGTTCTACAGCCGAAGCGAGGAAGGACATGGCATGCTGCGGTTGTGCTTCGCCAAAACCGACGAAACCCTTCGCGAAGGAATCGCGCGACTGCAGCAGTGCTGAAACCGGAACGCTGTTCCGGTATTGCCACTGACGGCGCAGTCATTTCGTGTGACTGCAGCGTGCGCGGCTTCGTCGCGCCTGTCAGTCCTTGTTGCGCGACAGCAGTCCGATCACTCCGCCGATCAGCATACCGACACCGAATGCGCCCATCACGGCAGAGAACGGATGCACCTTGATGTACTCTTCCGATTTCTGCACGGCCGGATCGATATTCTCTTCCCGGATGCGTGTAACGCGTTCTTTCGCGTTTTCCTGCAGGTCCATGGCCCGCTGGCGGATGTTGTCGGCGAAATCACGTGAACGTTCGCCGATCTCCTCGCGTGCTTCCGCGATACCCTGGGCGATGCGCTCTTTGTTCTCGAGATAGCTGTTGTACAGCTCGGCAAGCTTTCCCTCGACCGAACCCTTCTGTTCTCCGTACTTCGAGGCGATCAGCTTCACGAGATCGCTGAGATTACCTTCAACCTTCAGAAGATCATCTTCGCTGAGCTTGTCCCATTTGACTGCTACGTGTCCCCGAAATCCTTCCCATTCCTTTTCAAAACGTGGTAAAGCCATATCATTCCTCCTTATGATGGATCTGATCCTTATTACATAGGTGTGTCAAGAAATTGACTACCCTATACTATAGCAACACAGACAGCTAAAGGCAAATTCCTCCCGTTGACGTTTTTTGAGGAAGCGGTCCGCGGAGGGTATATTGAATGGATGCAATGCTGTGTATCTGCTGAGAGACATCATGGGAAACATTTTTCTGCTCATCGGACATCGTGCAGCGGGGAAAAGCACGCTGGGACGCGCACTCGCGGACGCGCGCGGCATCCCGCACATCGATCTCGATCTGGAAATCGAACGCCGCGTCGGCAAAACCGCAGCTGAACTGGTCGCCGAAGACGAATCGCATTTCCGCGACACGGAAATCCACGTTCTCGGTGACATACGCTCACGCGAAGAACCGGCAGTGATCTCTGTCGGTGCGGGATTGCGGGAATACCCCAGCGGTGTGTTCACGATCTGGATTTCACGCGACGGCTGGGAGGAGGACGCTCTCAGCAGCCGTGACCGCCTGCGTCCGGATCTGTCACCTGAAGAGGAAATCACCTGGATGCGGGAAACGCGTGAGGAGGCATATCGCCGAGCGGCGAATTGCCGGCTGCACATTGAGCGTGATTGCAGCGAGCACGAAGCCGCTGCCCGCCTTGCTCTGCTTGCGGACTGGCTCGAGGGCGCGGTTGGCTCGGCGGGAATGCGCCGCAGCTGGATGCTGCCGCGCGACGCCGAAGACGTTCAGCGCTGTTCCGCGGACGCCATGCTGTTCGGCATGGCGGGTGTGGAAATTCGCTCCGACCGCTTCACGGATATCCCGGCATTGGACATGCCCTGGCTTGCATCCCTGCGCACCGATGAGGACGGCTTTTTCCAGCGCGCGAAAGATGCGGCGGCATTCGACTGTGACACATCGCTGCTGCAGAAGCTTGATCTGCGCGGGCTCGCACCGCGTCCGCTGATCCTGAGCACGCATCCGAACGATGTGTACAAGGAGTTTTTCGATCATCTGATCAGCCTCCCGACGTGGATCGAGAAGGCCTGGCCGGAGTGGAAGGATTTCATCATCCTCAAATACGCGCCCCGCGTCAAATCCTGGATCGAGCTGCGCTACGCCTATCAGCTGTACAAGGTGTATGAAAAACAGGGCGGCCGCATCACCTTCCTGCCGCAGGGCAAGTCCTGGCGCTGGGTGCGTGCGATGCGTCTGGTCGCCGGAAACGAGAGCAATTACATCTCCAGCGGCTGCGGGGAACACTCGCATCTGCCGCCGTCGATCGATTACTTCCTTCCGCATGTGCAGGAGCCGGCGCCGGAGGTGTTCTACGGCGTCCTCGGCAAACCGGTCGAGGAAAGCTTCGGAGACATCTTCCACCGGGCGCTGAGTCTTGCCGCCGACGACGGGAAAAGCAGTTATTTCAAGATCCCGCTTACAGCCGCGGAAATCGACAACTGCCTGCACCTGCTGCCGCAGCTCGGTTTTCGCGGTCTCTCGATCACGTCTCCGCTGAAAACCGACATGGTGGAATCGAATTTCGTGGGATGCGAAAACGACCTTCCGGCCGGAAACACGCTCGCCTACGTGAAGGGAAGCTTCCTGCTCTACGATACCGATGAAGACGGCATGCACGCTGCGTTGGAAGAAATCGAGGCACAGGGTATCGAAGCAGGATCAGCACTGGTGTTCGGATCCGGAGGTGTGTCGCATGCGCTGCGACGCGCGCTCGAGCATCACGGGTGGGATCCGGTGAACGTGATCAGCGCGCGCGAAGGCTGGGGGAAATACGCGAATACGTCCGTGACGCTCGTCGTGGATGCTTCCGGGGGACGCGCGGATGCATCCATCAATGCCCCGCGCGCGCACACGTGGCTGGATCTTCGGTACCGGAATGTGTCGCGCGCGCCTGCGGGAGTGAAGCATGCATTCAGCGGCATGACGTTTTTCAAGGCCCAGGCGCTCGCTCAGCGACGCCTGTGGGGATGCGCGGAGGTGAAGGAACATCCGCTATTGTATCAGGAACCAGAGAGGTAACTTCATGCGTGGCAACAGCTTCGGCAATCTCTTCGTCCTGACCGGATTCGGAGAATCACATGGCACGGCCCTCGGGGCCGTCGTGGATGGCTGCCCTTCCGGCGTGCAGCTTGACGCATCCGACATCGCGCAGGCGCTTCGCCGCCGACGTCCCGGACAATCGGTACTGACAAGCGCGCGCGCAGAGGAGGATGAGCCCGAAATTCTCAGCGGTGTTCTCGACGGACGTACGCTCGGCACACCGATCGCGGTCGTCGTCCGCAATCACGACGCGCGCAGCCGGGATTACGATCCGGACCTTTACCGGACGGGACACGCGGACAAAACCTGGGAACAGAAATATGGCATCCGCGATTACCGGGGCGGGGGACGCGCGTCCGGACGTGAAACCATTGCGCGCGTGATCGGTGGAGCAATCGCCGAGCGCGCGCTTCCCGCATCCGTGCGCATCACGGGTTTTGCCCGGCAGATCGGGCACATTATCACTCCGCAGGTCAGTGAGACACTCACGCGCGCGGAAGTGGATGCATTTCCATCCCGCTGTCCCGATGCGGATGCCGATGTGGCGATCGCCGAGGAACTTCTGCGGCTCAAGGAGCAGGGCGATTCCGTTGGAGGGATCGTTGAGGTACGAATTGATGGCGTTCCGGCAGGACTCGGAGAGCCGGTTTTCCGCAAGGCCAAATCCGAGCTTATCTCCGCGCTGATGAGCATCGGTGCGGTGACGGGGGTGTCACTCGGAGAGGCCTTCACCGAAGCGCTCCTTCCGGGATCGGCATATCACATTCCCGTCGAAGGAGCGCCACGCGGCACGGCTGTTCGATCCTACGGCATACAGGGCGGCATCACAAACGGCGAGCGCATCGTGCTGCGCGCCGCAGTCAAGCCCGTCAGCACGATCGGCAGCATGGCCCGTGAGGGACGCCATGACCCCTGCATCATCCCGCGCATCATTCCCATCCTCGAAGGCATGACAGCGATGGTGCTCATCGATCTCTGGCTGGCAGCGAGACTGGATCGGATCTGAAGATGAAATAGACCTATTCGGATGCGCTCTCGCGCCTTCTATAGAACATGAACGATTATATTCGATCCACATTCCGCGCGTTCCGGCACCGGAATTTCCGGCTGTTCATCACCGGACAGCTGATTTCGCTGATCGGGACCTGGGCACAGCGTCTCGGGGTGGGATGGCTGGCCTGGGAACTGACACAGTCTCCGTTCTGGGTGGGTGCCGCCGCGTTTGCGGGGCTCTTTCCCGGCGTGCTGGCGGGTCCGCTCGCCGGTTCGATTACCGACCGCATGCATCGGCTTCGCCTTCTCAAGATCACGCAGTCGTCTTTTCTGGTACAGGCAACAATACTTGCGGTCCTGACCATCACCGGGACGATAACGATCGAGCTTCTGCTTATCCTCGAAACTGCGCTTTCGCTGATCACGGCATTCGATATCCCCCTGCGCCAGGCCATCGTTGTGGAACTGGTCGGAAAGGATGACCTTCCGAACGGAATCGCCATCAATTCCACGACGGTGAACATCACGCGCATGATCGGTCCCGCACTGGCCGGTGTGATCATTGTCAGCTTCGGGATCGGCGAAGCCTTCCTGTTCAATGCTGTCACCTACATCGCGGTGCTGGTGAGCCTGTCGATGATGCATCTGCAGGCGCGAGCGCGTGCACATGAGCACCAGCGCCTGATTTCCCACATCGCTGATGGACTGCGATACGCCTTCCGCACCCCGAAAATCCGCAACTGGCTGCTGCTCTTCTTTTTCATCGCACTGTTCGGGATGCCATACGGCACACTGATGCCGGTCATCGCAGAGGCGGGATTCGGCCGGGGTGCTGCCGGATTGTCGTGGCTGGTGGCATCATCCGGACTCGGAGCAACCATCGGCGCGCTGCTGCTCGCCAGCCGCAGCAGCACACGCGGGCTGGCTCGCCAGCTCTTCATCGGCGCCGTTGGCTTCGGCATGAGCCTCATTGTCTTCGGGCTCATTCCGGTCTTCGAACTCGCAGTGCTTTTCATACCGATCTGCGGCTTCGGAATGATGCTTCAGATGGCCGGGATCAATATCGCTCTGCAGACGGAGCTCGCCGAAGAACAGCGCGGACGCGTGATGAGCCTGTTGAGCATGGCCTTTCAATCCGCTTTTCCGGTGGGAAGTCTGTGGATGGGATGGGTGGCGGAGCATTACGGTCCGTCAGCGCCGTTTTACATCGGGGGATCGCTCACGGCGCTCGCCGCGATCGTCATCGGTTCGCTGATTTTACGGGGAAGACGCAAAAATTAGCCGTTAGGCTATGGCCGATTGGCCGTTGTTTGCTGGCTCTCAGCCACCGACGGTCCGCCGTAGCGCGGCGGAGGGGGAATCAGTCGTCCGGGGTGTCACAATCGGCGGCTGTTCCTTCGGGGCGGGCGGGCGGCGTACTGTAAACCCCGAGGAATTTTTTCGCCAGAAATCTCCCCTCAGCATCGAAATAGAATGCGCCGCGGGCGTACCCTGCGCGCGCGCACGCGCGGCACCCGTCGGTGAGCCGGTATTCGACAATCACGCGCGCGCGATTGCCGGGAAGCGACTCGATGCGCGGCAGTGAGTTCGGCGACCTGTCGGCGGGGTGAAATGAAAGATCCGGATGACGCTTCTGCAGTGAGACATATTCCCCATCCCGCAGCAAATCCGCACGAGGATAGGGATGGGCGTCATCGACATTCAAAACCTCACCATCTGGCATCAAAAACAGTAATTCATGTGCATCCTGCGCACGGAGCGGATAATGAACGATGGCAATATCCACGATGCCGCTGGTATCCATCATCCTGAGGTAGGAACCATCCCCGCGATGGGACGCCCAGGCGACAGCCTTCGGCGGTGCGCCGAGATCCTGCATCGCCGCGGGCACACCTGCGCGCGCGACTGTTTCATTTGATGCCCAGCAGCGCGCGCGCAGCTCATCCACCTGGATGTCGCTTGATCCCCACGCGGCGTCCGGTGCAAAACGCAGGCTTCCTGGCATCGGGACCTGACCGTGCGCATGCATGCCCGCGATCAGCAGCATCACAGCAAGTGCGGAAAGTGAACGGAACAAAACCGTTTTCGTGTTCATAATGCATATGATGCACGAGCAACCCCGAGGAGTTCATGTGCATCATACAACAGCATCCATACAGAAATCCGGAAACAACGCATGAAAACCGCTTTCACCATACTCGCTTTTCTGTTTCTGGCCACGACACTGCCCGCACAGGTCGGTGATCCTGCGCCGGAATTCTCACTGAAGGACAAAGACGGCAACACCTGGTCGCTTGAATCCCTCAAGGGAAAAGTCATCGTCCTGAATTTCTGGGCGACCTGGTGTCCCCCCTGCCGCGCTGAAATCCCCGATTTCAAAAAAGTGTACAGCCAGTACAGGGATAAGAACGTCGAAATTCTCGGCGTCTCGCTCGACCACAAGGGCTGGAAGGTGATCGAACCTTTTGTCGAGCAGTGGGAAATCAACTATCCGGTCGTGCTGGGCGGTGCGGCGATCGCGCGTGACTACGGCAACGTCCGTTCCATCCCGACGACATTCATCATCGACAGGGATGGGAAGGTCGTCGATCGTCACGTCGGCGCAATGAACGAAGACATGCTCGTGAAATTGTTCGAGAAATATCTCTAAAGGATTTTCTCCATCGCCTCGGCGAGCAGATCCACTTCGACGACCTCGATCTCCCGTTTTCGCTTGCCGGGCAGACCACCGCGCGGAATGACGATGCGGTGGAAACCGAGCTTTTCGGCCTCGGAAACGCGTTTTTCCACCTGTCCGACGGAACGGACTTCACCGCCGAGACCGACTTCGCCCACCACGGCCGTCCCGTGATCAATGGCTGCGTCGCGGGCGCTTGAAACCACCGCCGCGCAGACGGCGAGATCCACCGCGGGTTCGTCGATGCGTACGCCGCCGGCGACGTTCACGAACACGTCATACTGTCCGACCCGAAGGCCATAGCGCTTCTCCAGAACGGCAAGAAGCAATGATACGCGCCGCGCGTCCAGCCCCGACACCGTGCGCTGCGGCATGCCGTAGCTGCTCGATGTCACCAGCGCCTGCACCTCAAGCAGCAGGGGACGCGTGCCCTCGATGCTCGCGCTGACGCAGGATCCCGAAATTCCTCTCGTACGATCGGAGAGAAAAACTTCACTGGGATTGGCGACTTCCCGCAATCCCTCTTCCCGCATTTCGAAAATGCCGATCTCGTTTGTGCTCCCGAAGCGGTTTTTGAGTCCGCGCACGATTCGGTAGGTGTGATGCTGATCGCCCTCAAACTGCAGTACGGTGTCGACCATGTGTTCGAGGACGCGGGGACCAGCGATCACGCCTTCCTTCGTCACATGTCCGACAACGACCATCGGGATACCGGCGGATTTTGCATGCCGCAGCAGCACGGCCGTACTTTCCCGCACCTGCGAGATGCTGCCCGGCGCGCTCTCAAGCTCGGGACGGTACACGGTCTGAATGGAATCCACCACCACGAGCTGCGGTTTCTGCTCGTCGACTGCATGCAGAATCGCCTCGAGATTGGTCTCCGCGAGCACGAGGAAGTTCTCTCCCGCCACGCCAAGGCGCTCCGCGCGCAACTTGATCTGCCGCAGCGATTCCTCGCCGCTGACATAGAGGATGCGGGCGTCTCCGCGACCGAGCTGCATCATCAGCGTGGATTTTCCGATGCCGGGATCCCCGCCCAGAAGCGTCATCGAACCGGGCACGATACCTCCGCCGAGAACACGGTCCAGCTCCGGCAGTCCGGTGGGCAGGCGATCGTCATCGCGCGCGTCCACGCGCGTGATCGGCCGCACCTGTGCGTCACCGGTCGATGCGCGCGCTCCGCGTCCCTTCGCTTCCTGCCGTACAACCTCCTCGACCAGCGTATTCCACTGCCCGCAGGCGTCGCATTTTCCGCTCCAGCGCGGGAAATCCGCCCCGCAGGACTGACAGACGTAGCGTGTTTTCTGTTTCGCCACGGCTCAGCGCGTTTTCATCATGGTGTTTTCGAGGGCGACCTCCTGCACGCGGAAGGAGCCGCTGAACTTCACGCGCACCTTTTTCGAGTCCTCTTCAAAGGATTTCGTCACCCCGTTCACGGTGGCATCCACATATCCGATCAGGTTTCCATCACCATGTTCCTCGATTTCGATGGTGCCCTCATAAGTCTCCCCGTCGATCCGTTTGCGCTCGTCCCCGAGATAAAAGCGGTAGAAAAGGATGCGTTCAGCGTCGGCAAGCTTGTACTTGCCGGGGGCGAACGATGGCATTTCAATGCCGAACCAGGTTTCCATCGACTGCTGGGCGAGTTTGTCGAAACTCGATATCACCAGCACCTCGTTTTTCCCTTCCTTCAGCTGGATGACACGAATCGCCTGCAGGGCGTCATTGATGTTCTCCGGATCGTCGATCGCCGCGCTCTTCACGTAATAGCGTTCATTGAAGGTGAATTCACGCTCGGGAGGAGGGGGAGCGATCTTCGGCTCCTCCTTCTTTGGTGGCGGGATTTCCATGCGGACCTGTTCCTCGCTGCCCGAGCAGGCGGCAAGAAGGACGGCAAGCAGAATGGCAGCGGCGGATGTGAATTTCATGATCCCTCCGGGATAATGGTGAGGTCAGTTGACAGATCTACAGTGTGGATATCTGCTCGTCGAAAAATGCTTCGAGCAGGCGCTGCGCGGCCAGCAACGGGGGGAGTTCCCCGGCGGCCACGAGTTTCTCCAGTTCGGGCATGAGGCGCGACACGCCCTCGTGTCCGCGAAAACGATCCTGCAGCGATTGCGCAATGCTGTCGTGCATCCAGGCGAGCGCCTGGTCGCGACGCTTTTTCTCCAGCCAGCCATTGGCCTTCATGCGCGTGCGGAAGTCCTCGATGGTGTTCCACACCTCATCGATTCCTGCGCGCGCGAGCGCGGAACAGGTGAGCACCGGCGGCGTCCAGTCGGGCGCGGGATATTTCATCAGGTGCAGCGCTCCCTCGTACTCGGTTTTTGCCCGGCGGGCGTTCTGTTCGTTCGGACCGTCGGCCTTGTTGATGGCGACGGCGTCGGCCAGCTCCATGATGCCGCGCTTGATGCCCTGCAGCTGATCGCCGGCTCCGGCAAGCATGAGAAGCAGGAAGAAATCAACCATCGAATGGACCATGGTCTCGGACTGTCCCACCCCCACGGTCTCGACGATGACGACATCGAATCCCGCCGCTTCACAGACAAGCATCGCCTCGCGCGTCTTGCGTGCAACACCGCCGAGCGAGCCGGCGGAAGGGGAGGGGCGAATAAACGCATTCGCATCCACCGACAGCTTCTCCATGCGCGTTTTATCGCCCATGATGCTGCCGCTCGAACGCTGACTGCTCGGATCGATGGCGAGCACGGCGATGCGGTGGCCCGCGTCGGTGAGCATGGATCCCAGCGCTTCGATGAACGTGCTTTTTCCCACACCCGGCACACCGGTGATGCCGACGCGCACGGATTTCCCCGTGTGCGGCAGCAGGCGTTCCATGACTTCCAGCGCCTTGCGTGTGTGCTCGGGACGCAGACTCTCGATCAGCGTGATCGTCTTCCCGAGCACGATACGGTCACGCGCGAGAATGCCTTCAACGTGTTCGTCGATGCTCAGTTCGCGTCGCGCGCGGCGCTGCAGCAACGGCGACATGCTGCCGGGCGACGTCACCCCGGGACGCACATCCATGCGTCCGCCGGAGCCGCGGGACGTTCCTTCCTCACCGGATTCAGCGCCGGTGTGCGCTTCGCGTTCGAGATCGTCAGAAGATCGGTCGGTGCTCATGGTGTCCTGAAATCATCAGACGCATGTCAGAAGAGTCGGTTGTAGCCATTCAGCGCGGCGACACGGTAGGCTTCGGCCATGGTGGGATAATTGAACGTTGTTGTGATGAAATATTTGATCGTGTTCGCCGCTCCTTCCTGCGACATGATGGCCTGCCCGATGTGAAGAATCTCAGAGGCATTCTGTCCGAAGCAGTGGATACCAAGAACTTCGAGCGTTTCGCGATGGAAGAGAATTTTCAGCATGCCGGCGGTTTTTCCGGTGATCTGTCCGCGGGCGAGGTTGCGGAAAAACGAGCGTCCAACTTCATATGGAACTTTCATTTCCGTCAGCTCCCGCTCGGTCTTTCCCACACTGGAGATTTCCGGTGTGGTGTAAATCCCGGTCGGGATGTCGTGCACGAGGTGGTCAGTGCACACGCCGTCAACGATATGTGTGCCCACGAAGCGTCCCTGGTCGTAGGCGGCGCTGGCCAGGCTGGGAAATCCGACGATATCGCCCACGGCATAGATGTGCGGCACGGCGGTCTGATAGTCATCATTCGTGCGGATATTGCCGCGATGGTCGATTTCGATACCCAGCGCCTCGAGATTCAGCATCGCGGAATTTCCCGTGCGGCCGTTTGCCCAGAGCAGGACGTCGGACTTGATCTTCTTTCCGGTTTTCAGGTGCAGGATCACCCCGTCCTCGACGGGCTCCACCCGGTCGTACTCCTCGTTCTGCCGGATCAGCACACCCTCTTCATCCCGCATGTGATAGCTGACCGCGTCGCTGATTTCGTCATCGAGAAATTCCAGCAGGCGCTGCCGCGTATTGACGAGATTCACCTTGACACCGAGTCCGCGAAAGGCCGAGGCGTACTCGCAGCCGATCACGCCGGCACCGTAGATGGTGATGGAGTCGGGGATGCGCTTCATCTTCAGAATGGTATCGCTGTCCAGCACAAAGGGATTATCGAAATCCACATCGTCGGGATGATAGGGATGCGAGCCCGCTGCGATGACGAAGTGATCCGCGGAAAAATTCCGCAGGGCATCATCATGCTCACGAACCTCGATGGTACTGGCATCCACGAAACGTGCCTCACCGTGAATCACGTCGATGTCGTTGCGGTCATAGAATCCCTGACGGTCGCGGACCTGCTGATCGACGACGCTCTCGACAAGTTCGATCAGTTCATCGTACTCCGCGCGCAGCTGACGCGTGATCCTGTCGAACAGGCGGCTCTGCTTCAGTTCGGCATACTGCTGAATGACATGAATCAGGGTTTTGCTGGGAATGGTGCCCCAGTGCGTGCAGCCGCCGCCAACTTCCAGATACCGTTCGACAATGGCGACGGATTTCCCGGCCTTGGCGGCCTTGATCGATGCGCCTTCTCCTCCCGGTCCGCTTCCGATAACAATAACGTCGTATTTCTTATCCATCAATCCGTAGTGTTTCAGTGTCGACAGATCATAATATACGCAATCTGTGCCTCGAGGGAAAAACAGCGCCTGGATTCAATACCGCGCGAGTCTCCTCGCACCTTCACCCGTATCTTTTCTTTTCCATTGAACTTCCGCCAGTGAATTCCTTGTTTTGTATGGACCAGACAGTACGAACGTTCCACGAAACGGAAGCACTCATGAATTATATTTCCCTCTCGATTCCTGCTCTGTTTCTCGGTTTTCTTCTTTCCACCACCGGCTGCCAGGCACAGAGCTGTGGCGACGAACTCATGGAAGGAGATGAAGGCCGGCAGACTGAATTGCGCGCACATGAACAAGGAGAATCAGCAATGTTTCCCATACAGAAAGACGATCAGACCTGGAAGAAAGAGCTGACCGAACAGCAGTTTCGCATCCTTCGCGAAAAGGGCACCGAGGTCGCCTTCACCGGAAAGTATTACAAGCATGACGATGACGGTGTGTACCGCTGCGCGGGATGTGGCGCCGAGCTGTTCCGGTCAAACGAGAAGTATCACTCCGGCTCGGGATGGCCGAGCTTTTACGCGCCTGCCGGCGAGGCGAACATCGTGATCCAGAAGGATTACAGCCACGGAATGGTGCGTGAGGAAGTGCTGTGCGCCCAGTGCGGCGGACATCTCGGGCACGTATTCGAGGACGGCCCGCAGCCCACCGGACTCCGCTACTGTATCAATTCCGTGTCGCTGGAGTTCGAGAAGAAAAAAGACGATAAAAAATGATGCCTGCGGCCTCCCCTGGACAGGCTCAGGCTACCTTCTGGCAGGCTCAGCGAGAGGCGGGGAATTTCCCCGCCTTTTTTGTGTCTTCTCCGTGTAACAAATGGTGCATTCATTTGTCTCTTGAATAAACGAAAACTTTTGAAGTTTTTCCTGAGATAACGTTCTTAAGTTTTGTTTACATAAAAAGTTGGCAGAATCACACCGGAGCTGTTTACATGGTCGGAAAAAATTCCTATTATGCATGCGGCTTGATCCGGAAACTCTGAATGCACCACAATAACGGGCCTGCATGGTGATACGTTACCTGTTTGCTGTTCTCCTCGCCGTTGCCCTCTTTCAGCCTCTGAACGCACAGCCCAATCTGCTCTTCAAGCGTATCGAGGTCAATTACCCGACGATCAACCTGGCCTTCAAAGCCACGTGCGACGGCTCCTTCGAAAACTACCTCCAACCGGAACATTACGAAGTCTACGAAAACGGAATCAAGGTCGAGGACGCGACGCTATATTGTCCGCCCGAGCCGGAATGCTGCGTCTCGGTCTCGATGGTGTTTGACCGGTCTGGCAGCATGCAAGGAGAAAAGATCGAGCGTGTCAAGGAAGGCGGCATCGCCTTTGTCAATTCGATGAATCCCAACGGACTGCCCTGTGACGAAGCGTCAGTGGTCAGCTTCCGTGAAATCGTTTCGCTCGATCAGAGCATGACGAGCAGCAAACCGGCACTGATCAATGCGATCAACAGCTTTGAACCGGTCGGACGCACGGCGCTGTGGGACGCTGTTGCCGTCGGCATTCAGGAACTCATCAATTCCGCGACCAACCGATGCAAGGCCGTTATCGTGCTCACGGACGGGGGAGATAACAGCAGTCAGTACTTCCTTACTGTCTCCGCGGTGACGCAGTTCGCAATTTCGCAGGGCGTCAAGGTCTATACTATCGGTTACGGTCTGCAGCAGCCCATTCACGGACAGGCACTCGAATATCTCGCGCTTTCAACCGGCGGGCAATACTATTACTCACCCGACGGCGCGGACCTCGCACAGATCTACGCGTCGATCCGCGAGAGTGTGCAGGATGCCTACCAGGAGTGCATCATCAGCTACGAAACCGATTGTCCTGACGGCAGCATGCGCAATGTCGAGCTGGTGCTGAAGGATTTCTGTGGCGGCCAGGCGGTTGCGCGTACACGCACCTACGTCGCCCCGCTCGACAGAACTCAGTTCAAGCCGGTGGGAATGAAAATCGGTGACGCGGAAGTCGGTTCCACGAAAGAAGTTATCATCCCGGTCATCCTGGAGACACCGGTGGATGCCGTGTTCAGCAAGTCGGATGTCAGCATCGGCTACGACCACAACGTGCTGCAGTGTACAGGCATCAGCACGGACGGAACGCTTCTCGAGGGACACGCGGTGTCGGCACAGCTGCTGACATCATCGGTACTCGTTCATATCCAGGAGCATACCCGGCTGCAGACAACAGGAGGTGTGCTGTTTTACCTGCATTTCCGCGCGGGAGACGTGGCGAAGGTGACGTACAGTCCGCTGTACTTGATCAACTGGGATTTCCACGCCTACTGCCTGACCCCGCAGATGCATAATGGCCGCATCAAGATCAATCCGCGCGAGCCCATCCTGAACTGCGAAGTCACCGCGCCGGATGCGCTGAACTGGAACGACGAGGAAAAACGCTATGAGCCGAATCCCTTCGATGTTTCCGTGACGGTATTCAACACCGGCACCAAGGAGGCGTGGAACGTACGCGCGGTGCTGGTGACCGACCCTGACATCGTACAGCTCGTCACGCCGACCACGGATGTGCAGGATGTCACGCCGAAAATTATTCCACCCGGCGGCAGTGCAACGGCGCGCTGGAAACTGCTGGCGACGGAGCAGGAGAACCTTGACTCCATCCCGATCTATTTCTCGGTCATCTCCGACAACCATCCCACCATCGCCTGCTGGAAACGCATCGTCGTGGATCCCGCGTTGTCCTCCGCGCTGGTCTGTGACATCAGCGCCCCCGACACCATCTATTTCCGGGAGCAATACTACGAACCCGAAGAATTCGACATCGAGGTACGTGCGACGAATGTCGGCAGCGGACAGACAAAGGATGTTCGCGCACAGCTGCTGCAGGATACGCGTTTCACCATCGTTCCGCCCGCGCACAAACAGCTGGCCGACGTGCTGCTGCCCACCGAATCGGCGGACGGAACGTTCCGGGTGAAAATCCATCCTCGCGAAACCGACGGATATGACACCGTGCGCGTCAACATCCAGGGAGAGGAGTCGAATCCCGCCTGGTGCTCATATCCCATCTGGGTGCAGCGTGTGCGGATGCCCGAATTCTCGCTGCTGTGCAGCACACCCGACGACTCGCTGGAATTCAGCGACGAGATTTACGACTACGTGCCGAATCCCTTTGTCGTGACAACTGTCGCCGAGAACATCGGCGAAACCTATGCTGAAGAGTGCCAGATCATGTTCGTCGGTCCGCCGAGTTTCACACCGGTCGGAAACAATCCGCGTCCTGCCGGCACGATGAACATCGGTGACAAACACATCGAGCAGTGGACCGTGCGCGCACTGCCGCGGCACACCGCGGTCTGGGACACATTGGTTTTCCAGATCATGGGCCGCGGCGGACTGGGCCGTCAGATCGTGATCGCCGAGTGCAGGCTTCCCGTATTTGTTCCCGCCGTGCGGGGACCGGAATACACGCTGAACTGCTCGATCCCCGACACGCTCGAATACCGGGACAACCGATATCAGCCCGACCCGCTGATTTTTTCCATGCGCGTGACAAACAGCGGCAACGCAGCGGGACGCGGGCTTTCTCCGACACTGATCGTTCCGCCTTCCGTATCGCTTGCGGAGGGCGAGACCGCGGATCGATACATCCCAGAGCTCGGGATCGGACAGAGCGTGGACCTCGAATGGCGCCTCCATCCCGAGATGCGCGCCAATGACGGCACGTACCGCGTTTGTGCGCAGGTGATCGATTCGATCGGCATCAGCGAGCAATGCTGCCAGGATGTGTTCATCCCGAAGACGGAAAATCCCATCATCATGCCATCGTGCTGGTCCGTCGACACGCTGTTTCTCGACTCCGGAACCGGGCAGTATCTCGGGAATCCATTCGACGTCATCCTGAACCTGACCAACGTCGGTCTCGGCGACGCGGAGAATGTGCGTGCCTCTATCAGCGTGCTGGGATCTTTCATGAACGTCCTCGACGACATTGAGAAGCCGGTGGGGCGGCTGACGGCGAACGGCTCCGCGCGCGTGACCTGGAAAGTGGAGGCACTGCGCCGCGATGCGCCGGCAGACATCCCGATGATGCTGACTGTGCGCTCCGACAATCACGACACGCGTGAATGCCAGGTGGTCGTACACGTTCCGGCCATGCAGACTCCCGAACTCGACGCGATCTGCAGTTCCATGCCCGAAGATTCGCTCTTCTTCGACTGGGAAACCGGCGATTACGAACATCCCGAATGCACGCTGCTGCTGACAGTCACGAACAACGGCGCGGTGGATGCCCGCAATGTGCGCGCCCTGCTTGTCGTACCGTCGGGCGTGCTGCTCAGTGAGGGCGAGGACACGCAGAAACCCGTGACTCCGTCGCTGCTGAAGCCGGGTGAGAGCGGTTCCGTGACCTGGCGCTTCCGTGCCAAGCGTGCGGATGAAGACAAGATGCGGCAGTTCCGTTTCGTTGCCCGCGCCGACAATGCCGCGGATGCGGAATGCATGGACGACCTCTTCATCCAGGGTTCACCGAAACATGTGACACTGTCGCTTCCGGAATACACGCTGCTGCGCTACGGACAGAAAGTCGACATCCCCGTGTTTATCGACCGTACGATCGGGAAGGATCTTTCAGAATATGTGCTGCAGTTCCACTATGATCCCTCCGTACTTTCCCTGCTCGGTGTCAGCAATACCGGTACGCTGACAGGCATTGGCTGGGTCGGCGCGAAGCTGAAGGAAAAGGCTCACGGTCATGTTGAAATAAGCGACTACACGACGGGCACGCCTCTGGCCACAGAATCCGGTGTACTGCTGAAGCTGCAGGTGGAGGGTATTTTCAACGATAACAGCGCGCGTGCCGATTACGGCGAATCCATGATGGAAATCGATTCGGGCCTGTCGGTGCTCAATCGCGGTGAAATCGATCTCGGGACGGTACCCGGCCGCGTCATTGCAACGAATCAGTGCCTCGAACCGCTGCTGGCCTCCGAGAATTTCGCGCTCGAGCAGAACCGTCCGAATCCATTCAATCCGCGCACGACAATCGCCTTCCACCTGCCGCAGGATGCGTTCGTCCGCCTGACTGTATTCGATCGCCACGGGCGCGAGATCAGCACACTGGTCGATGGCTTCCGTGAAGCCGGGGAGCATCTGGTAGAATTCATCGCCGATGATCTTCCTTCCGGTCTCTATTTCTATCGGCTCGAAACGTCGGGCCGCTTCGAGGTGCGGAAAATGATCCTTTCCCGATGAGATGATGACAACAATTCTGCACACCATCCTTATGAAATGTGGAAGGACCCTCGTGGTCCTTTCGCTGTTCCTGCTGTCACCTCTTGCGAACATCGATGCACAGACCGGCAACGCTGACATGCGCTGCGGCGTCATCGGTCCAGATTCCGTGTTTTTCGACAAGGTGGATTTCAACCGCTATCTCCCCGGAACATTCTCCGTGCACCTGGAGCTCATCAATGCCGGCAGCATCGCGGTCGATTCCGTCGTCGCCTTCCCGCGGTCCAATCAGCGCTTCACCATCATTCCTCCCGCGACGAAACTGCTCGCATCACGTTTCATGCCGGGGGACACCCTCCGCGCGGATTTCTCGCTGCAGGTAAATCCTCGAAGCGAAAGCGGACTCGACACGATCACGATCGCGGTCTCGGGAAAGGACGGCGCCCGCACCGAATGCAGCTGGATTATCTGGGTGGAGAAGGAATATCGTCCGCTCAACGATGTCCAGTGTCCCGAATCGGGAAGCATCAGCATCTCGTTTGTGGATACACTCAACAGCTACGTCCCGGATCCGTTCGAGGTACGCCTCGTCGTCACGAATAACGGTGATGCGCCTTCGAAGGAAACCCGTCTGCTGTTCGCGGCCACACCCGACCTGAAACTTGCCGATGGACAGAGCGGAGTGATCACGATTGGCGAGCTGCAGCCTTCGGAGAACGTCGAGCGCAGCTTCATGCTGCACGCCGTGCCGCGGGGCACCGACACGACCGTGGCGCTGCAGTTCCAGGTGCAGGGAAAGGGCGGTCTCGGTGATCAAATCATCGAGAGTACGTGTTCCTTTGATCTGACCATTCCGCCGACTCGGGAGGTGCTGTTCGAACTCGAATGCGACAGTGATCCCGAAATCGTGTTTGAAGACGGCCGCTATGTGCCGAATCCCTTCCCGTGGAATGTCGTCGTGCGCAACACCGGTGACAGCCGGGCAAAGAACGTGCGCGCTGTCCTTGCGCTCCCTGTTGCATACGTGCTGGAAGGCGGCAGTTCGTCGGAAATATTCATCGGCGACATGGATCCACAGTCCGAGAAAACGGTGCAGTGGACAGTACGTGCGCGCGACGTATACGAAGCCGACAGCAGCGCAATCTGCGTTCGTGTGTTCGACGAATTCAACAGGACGGCCGAATGCTGCGACAGTCTCATCCTGCCGGCCGTGCGCGAGCCCGATCTCGAGGTGAGCTGTCTGGTCGTTCCCGATACTGTGCGCGTCGATGCGCAGTCAGGCCTGTACCAGCCCTCGGAATTTACCGTCGACGTACAGCTGCGAAACACCGGGACTGATCCCGCGGATTCCGTGTTTGCTGAAATCATTGTCGCCGATCCGGATATCCGGTTTGTACAACCGACAACAACGCGTGTATTCGTAACCGAGGAACTGCTGCCCTCCGCACAGGAGGAACTGCAGTGGCGCATCGCTCCGCTGCCCGTCCAGCAGCCGCGCGATCTTGCGCTGCGCGTGCGCATTATCAGCGTAAACAATCCCACGGTGAGCACCGTGTGCAATGTGCATATCGCCGCCGCGCTCGTTCCGGAGCTGACCTGCGCCGCGGAGACGATACCGGACGACACACTGCATTACAGCATTGCGACGCTGGAATATGACCCGCTGACGTGGACGGCGACGGTGTTCAATAACGGCAGCATTGCCGCGCGCGATCTGCAGGCGACCGTGCTGCTTCCTCCCAATGTGAGCCTTCCGGCAAATGAGTCAGCGGTGAAATACCTCGGGCGTCCGCTGCCGCCGGATTCGAGCTGGACGGTCACCTGGCAGCTGACACCGGAAAAGAAGCGCGACGGATCTCTGGATACAATACAGGTCGAATTTCGCTCCGGGGAGCTGAGCGCGATCTGTGACGACTGGATATTCATCATCGGCATCCCGCCGGTGACCGTTTTCACGCTGCCGGGCAATCTTGTCGCCCGCCATGGAAAGGAATTCAGCGCTTCCATCCTCATTGACGAGTCACAGAACAAAGACATCAAAGATATCGAACTGTTCGTCACCTATGACGAATCACTCGTCGAGTTTCTCGCCTGGGAGCGCGAAGGAACACTGCTTGAAGAGAACTGGAGCATTTCTGCCAGTGGCAGCGGCGGCCGCGTTTCCTTTCATGCGCGGAATGCCGCTGCAGCACTGGAGGGAATAGGCGAGCTCATTCGTATGCGCTTTCGTGTCCGTTTCGGTGATGGTGCCGACATCCTCAAATGGGCGATCACTCCTCTTGAGTTCGACACGGTTGCCAGCGCGGTCAACCGCGGCTCGGTGCTGGCGCGGTACTATCACGGGCAGGCGGTGGTGTCGGGTGACTGCCTGTATCCCCTGGAGGCGACGCGGGATTTCGTGATCAGCAACAGTCCGAATCCATTCAATCCTTCGACGCGCATTGATGCCATGCTCCGGCGCGACGCGGATGTGACACTCGATGTATTCGACCATCTCGGTCGGCTGGCGGCGCGGCTGTACGAAGGATTTCTCCCCGCCGGCACGCATCGATTCCACTTCGATGCCGCCGATCTGCCGAGCGGCACCTATATCACCGTGCTCCGTGCAGCAGGGGCTGCCGTCGCCACGCGACGCATGCTGCTGCTGAGATGATCCTGTCTCTTGTGAACACGAAGACGCGGTGAAACGAAGACACAAGGGGAATTATTTCAATGTCAGATATTCCGGTATTTCGGCTGCTGTGTATTTTTCCGCATCCGGATGACGAGAGCTTCCTGATGGGCGGCACGATTGCATCGTACGCACTCAGCGAACGAGCGGAGGTGTCGCTGCATACGCTGACATCCGGAGAGAACAGCCGCAACGCCGCGGCCCAGCAGATGCGGCCGGAAGAAATGGCCACGATTCGCAGCGACGAGTTGCAGCGGGCCGCCGCGATCCTCGGTATCCGGCATCTGTATCTCGACAGCTATCCCGACGGGGGATTGCGGGACCTGGATCCGCGCATTCTCGAACGCGACGTGGCGGAGCGAGTCCGCGCGGTACGCCCCCATGTCATCTGCACGTTCGATGTGCAGGGGGGCTCGGTGCATCCGGATCACATTACCACACATCACATCGTCAAGCGGCTGTTCGTTGAACTCCGCGAGGACATTCCGCCGCTTCAGCGTCTCTGCTTCTGCGTGCTGCCCCGCGAACGGGTGCACACATGGCCGCGTGCAATTTTCGGCGCTCCGGAAGAACGCATCGACGCCGTCATCGATGTGTCCGCATGGCGGGAAACCGAGGAACGCGCACTGCGGGCGCATCACAGCGTTCGACGCGATGTGGAGGAAAACAACTTCGACAACTGGATGTTGTGGGAACAGGAATATTTCAGTTTTTTTGGGGAGGTTTTTCAACCGCCGGTCGGAGACCTGTTCCACGGTCTCGATCCGGGAACTGCCTGACAACGGAAGCCAGCACATCATCCGGAAGCGAACGATGAGCATCAACGGAAAGAATATCAGTCTCAACATGAACGTGCGGGGACTCAAACCCTCCGCGACGCTTGCGATCAATGAGCGCTGCAACGAAATGCGCCGCGCGGGGAAGACGGTATACAAACTGGGCCTGGGCCAGTCGCCGTTTCCCGTCCCCGAACCCATCGTCGAAGCCCTGCGCCACCACGCTCCCGAAAAGGATTATCTTCCCGTCAAGGGACTGCTGGATCTGTGCGAGGCGGTCGCCGACTTCCATCGGCGCAAGGATCATGTCAACGCTTCACCGGACGGTGTGCTTATCGGTCCCGGTTCAAAGGAGCTGATGTTCCTCCTGCAGCTGGTGTATTACGGAGAGATCCTGCTGCCCACGCCCTGCTGGGTGTCATACATGCCACAGGCCCAGATCATCGGACGCAACGTCAAGCTGATTCACACGACGTATGAGGAGCGCTGGCGCATCACCGCAGAGCGCATGGTCGATTACCTCGAGCAGGAAGACGATACCTATCGTCCCCGGCTAATGATCCTCAACTATCCCGGTAATCCCGACGGCGATACCTATACCATGGAGGAGCTGCAGCGCATTGCGGAAGCGGCGCGCGAATATGAAATTCTTCTGCTCTCGGATGAGATTTACGGACAGCTTGCACACAGGGGTGGACATTTCTCCATCGCACGCTTTTACCCGGAGGGCACGATCATCAGTTCGGGACTCTCGAAATGGTGCGGCGCCGGGGGATGGCGTCTCGGTACATTCACATTTCCCAAGAACCTCTCCTGGCTGATGGATGCCATGGCCGTGGCGGCAAGCGAGACATTCACCTCGGTGAGCGCACCGATTCAATACGCCGCGGTGCATGCGTTTCGGGGAGGAAGGAAGATCGAGGAGTATCTCAGCCATGTGCGGCGCATCCTGCACAAGCTGGGGATGGAATGCGCACACATTCTGCAGGGTGCGGGCATTCGCGTGCACAATCCAAACGGGGCGTTCTACCTGTTCGCGGATTTCTCTCCGCATGCGGACCTGCTGCGCGAAACCGGGATACACGACAGCAGAGAACTTTCCGAGCGTCTTCTTCTCGATACCGGCGTGGCCATCCTGCCCGGTGTGGATTTCGGTCGTCCCCCCGATGAACTCACCGCCCGACTCGCCTATGTGAATTTTGATGGTGCCGAGGCCCTTGCAGCGAGTGAAGGCATCCCTCTGGATGCGCCCCTTCCGGACGACTTCCTTTCCGTGCACTGTGCGGATACCATTGAGGCCATGGATCGCATCGCCGATTGGATCCAGTAAGCGGTCTTCGTTTCGCTGGCATGTACTGTTTCTCCCTTTCCCGGATTCCAATGGCAGGCGTTCGTCGCTGCCGTGGGATCTGTCAGTTCTGAGCGAATTTTGCGACGGTATCCCTGTTGAAGTTCACCGCGACAAGCTTCGACACACCTTCCTCCTCCATCGTCACGCCGTAGAGTGTATCAGCCGCAGCCATCGTACGCTTGTTGTGCGTGACGACGATAAACTGCGTGTTCTCCGAGAAATCACGAAGGATTTTGATATAGCGGTCGATATTTGCGTCGTCGAGCGGCGCGTCAACCTCATCGAGAATGCAGAACGGACTGGGCTTCACCAGGTAGATGGCGAACAGCAGGGCGATCGCTGTGAGCGTTTTCTCTCCACCCGACAGCATGTCAATGGAGTGCGGTCTCTTTCCACGCGGCTTGGCGACGATATCGATTTTTGCCTCCAGTGGATCTTCGTGCTCCTGAAGCAACAGGTCGGCTTCGTCACCCTCATCAAAGAGTGACTTGAAAATCTTGATGAAATTCGCACGAACCTCGGTGAAGGTCTCGGAGAATTTCTGTTTCGCCGTTTCGTTGATTTCGCGAATGGTATCCTTGAGCGTGTGCTCAGACTGAATAAGATCTTCGCGCTGGGAAGTCAGCAGATCCAGCCGCTCCTTTTCTTCCTTCCATTCCTCGAAGGCGAGGGGATTGACCGGACCGAGACCACGGATTTTCTGCCGCAGGTCATTGATTTCATCACGCGCCTGTGCGAGATCGAACACGTCGTCCTCATCCCCGGTACCGCGATTCAGCTCCATCTCGAATTCTTCACGCGCGTGCTCTTCGAGATTGGCTATACGCTGTTTGATCTCGGTCACTTTCAGTTCGATCTCATGAACGAGATTCACGTTCTGATTCTGTTTCTGTCGATCGTCGTGCAGGGTTTTTTCAATCTTCCGGAGCTCAGCACGCTTTGATTCCAACTCGGTCTCGATCGAGGACAGGGTTTCGGCAGACAGATGCTGCTCCTGTTCCATGCTTTCCAGCTGAGTACGCAGTCCCGCGATCTGGTCAATGAGTCCGCGGGCGGATTCCTCGGACTGTGTGATCTCGGCTTTCGCGTTTTCGAGTGCCTGTTCGGTTTCACGAAGCGAAACCGTCAGTCGTTCGAACTCATTGTGCAGATTCTGAATCTCACCGCGTTTTTCCACTACGGCGACGTTCGCAGCGTTGAGTTCTTCGGTGCTGCGGTTGTAAGACTGCTCCAGTGTGTTGAGGTTCTCCGCCTCGCGACGGACTTCGTCCTCGATACTGTTCTGCTGGCTTCGCAATTCCTCGAGCTGCGGCAGAATCTCATGCTCACGTGCTTCCAGCTGACGGAGTTCATCATTGAGACGCGCGCGTTCTTCCGCATTCTTCTGCAGAATGCGCTCGAATTTCTCGATTTCGAACATCATCTGCGCGACCTGCCGTTCATGCGCCGAGAGCTCCTGCTGTGTCTGCTTCATCTTTTCCGCATACTTTCGCAGATCGATCGCAGTATACTCACCATTGATCTTCTCGAGAGATTGCTGATTGCGGAGCAATTCCTCCTTGAGCAGGGCAACTTCTTTCGAGAGGGCGGCGATTTGATCCTTCTTTCCGATCATGCTGCCCTCTTCCTGACCGTGGCTCCCGCCACGTACGAGCCCCTTGCTGTCGAACAGGTCGCCGTTCACTGTCACGCAGCGAATGCGGGGATATTCACGGATACAGGTATTCGCTACTTCGCTGTCGCGCACGATCAGCACTTTCCGCAACAGCATGCTGAAGAGATCATGATACTGTGGTTCATAGCGCACCAGGTCGATGGCCCAGCCGAGAATACCGTCTCCTGCAATCGGGAAACTGCCTGCATCGGCCTTTGGCAGGCGCGAAAGTACTGCAAATGTCGCCTTGCCCTTGCGATGCTCCTTGAGATTGTGCAGGCCGCTGACCGCCTCCGTCACGTCGTTGACCAGGATGAAATGTGCCGCATCGCCCAGGGCAGCCTCAACCGCGACACGCAGATCTTCACGCGTGTTTACCGCATCTGCGACCGTTCCATAGCGGGAAGTCGACCAGCCACGGTTGCGCAGCAGATGCTGCACGCTTTCGTTGTATCCCTCGAGACGGTCGACGAGTCCGTTGAGAAAATCGATGCGCGTCATCTTCTCGCCGATCTTTCCCTGGATCTCAAACGCCTTGTTCTGCAGCGTATCGATGTCACCGCGCAGCGACTGTTTGCGCTCCTCCATCGAATGAAATTCCTTTTCCGCGTCCAGCACAGTTGTGGACAGCACTTCCTGCCCGGCGCTCTGTTCTTCCATGCGCCCACGAAGGCTATCGAGATTCTCCCTTGCATCGGTATCCTCTTCTTCGAGGCTGGCCAGGATTCCCTCGACACTTTCCCGGCGCGAATGCAGTTTCTCCAGATCGTTCTGCTGCAGCGAGATCTGCTGCATCAGTTCCATGCGACGCTGCTGCCGCGCTTCTGACTGCAGTTTCTTTTCCGAGACCTGCGCCTCGAGTTCATGGTGCGCACTGCGCAGCTGTTCGTTTTTGTTCTCCCGTTCTTCCAGCTCCGAGGAAAGCGACTCCCGGCGCGCCACGACGTCTTCCTTATCACGCTCGTACTCGGATATTCGGATCTCATAACCGTCAATAGCTTCGCGCAGGCGGTCGGCGCGCTGGAGAAGCGAGCGTTCGCGCTCCTCGCTGACGAGCAGCTCCTGTCGTGTTTCACTGATATTCCCGACGATACGACCGTGTTCGTTCCGCCGCAGCTGCAGCCGCTGTTCGATGTCCTCCTCCTCGCTGCGGTACGCCTCGAGCAGTGTCTCCTCTTCCTCCATGTGATTCTGCATGCTGTCACGCTCGGTGATCGTCTGCCGAAGCCGTTCCTCCAGCGGCTCGAGGCGTCGGAAGAGATTGTCGTAATCGCGCTGCAGGACATCCACCTCGAGGATGCGCAGTCGCTCCATGTATTCGTTGTACCGCTCGGCTTTCTTTGCCTGGCGATTGAGAGAGTTCACGGCCTTGCTGACTTCCGCGATGATATCATCCACGCGAAGCAGATCGGATTCCACGTCACTGAGTTTGCGCAGTGCTTCCTTGCGCCGCACCTTGTAACGGGTTACGCCTGCTGCCTCTTCAAAAAGACGGCGGCGCTCCTCGACTTTGTCACTGAGAATGGTTTCCACCATCTTCAGCTCAATTACTGAATACGCGTTCGCACCCATGCCGGTATCCATGAAGAGATTCAGGATATCCTTCAGCCGGCAGATAGTGCGGTTCATCATGTATTCACTCTCGCCGGAGCGAAAGACACGCCGCGTGATCGTCACTTCATTGTATTCGAGAGGGAGGATGCCGCGGTTATTCTCTATCGTAAGCGAGACTTCCGCCATACCGATGGGCTTGCGCATTTTCGTTCCGTTGAAAATGACGTCTTCCATCTTGTCACTGCGGAGTGTCGAGTAGCGCTGCTCACCGAGCGCCCACCGCAGAGCGTCAACGATGTTGGTCTTGCCGCAGCCGTTGGGTCCGACAATGGCGGTTATGCCGTCATTGAGCACGACATTGGTTTTCGTTGCGAACGATTTGAACCCGAAGAGTTCGAGCTTGCTGAGATACATAGATGCAGATTTATCTGAAGGGAGATCAGGAAACCGTCTGCGTTACCATCCACCAGAGATCGACGTAATAACGCAGGTAGGCGAATATCTCGTACTCGCCGTCAAGGGAAAGCAGCCAGACTGCAAGCGCAGCCCCGAGCAGGACGTATCCGCCGAGATAGAAGAACAGTGGGCGCACGTCGAAGACAATGGCTGTCCCCTTGAGGATTCTGCTGATCACCCATATATGAAACACAAAATAGGTGACTATGGTGATCGGTTCCAGGAAAGGAATCTCCATGATGCGGTAAAGTATCATCCCGAAAGGAGCGAGAGTGATCATCGGAAGAACCGACCACATCGACACGCTGTAGGCATCAAAGAGAAGGACTTTTTTCCGAACTACAAATGCTGCGACACGCAGCAGAAGCGAAAGCAAAACAAGAAGGATGAAAAATGCGAGTGTAAGCACAAGCACATGTTCCATCGGATTCCAGGCTGCAAAATTCAGCGCCTGTTTCAGACCGGTGGAATGAACAAACTGCGAGAGCGCCTTCTCCACCAGAATATTCATTCGCCAGAAATACAGAAGATTCGCAAATAGCAGTGCCGCGGACAGCGAACCGAGAAGTCCGACCATCGAGGTCTGGAATATGGACAGCATTCGCTGATCTCGTACATCGGCATAGAAATTATAGGGGCGAAGAAAAGAGCGCACGACATTTTCACGGAACCGGCGAAAGAGATTGTATACAATCGCAAAGACGAGAATCGCCAGAATTCCAAGAAAAACGAAGGTGACGGGATGCTCCACTTCATAATTCCCCGAAACGAGCACCGGTGGTTTCTCGTTGTTTATATTCGCTTTCAGGACATCATACGCAATGCGCTTCTGACGGTACCGATTGACAATGCCTGCGGTTGCGGTATACTGATGCACGCGGTCAACAGACATGATCGGACGCGATACCGCCCAGTCCGCAAACGAATGAATCGTTATCCCCGCGTAGCCAAGTTCGTGGACAAGCTTGAAAAGCCGGAGATAAAACTGCCCCTGGGCATCAATCGAACGAGGGTCACTGTATCCGTTGTAATTTCCAATCTGCACAGGATATGAAAGTGCGGTTACCACGACAGGAAGGTCACTCCCGTCATTGCCTTCCGCGAGTTTCGTCAGGAGTTCGGCCGCTGATGCATCCGCCATCGGCATGACATCGATGCCGACGAAATCCAGCTGTTCGGGCAGCGCAGACGGAATATCAGACTGAAAGGTCGCATATATCAGAAGATTCTCGAACTGCCGGGATGTATTCAGCAGGTCCGAAACATACTGATTCAAAACCTGCCCGCCGTGCTGCACTCCCTGGGCAATGCCAATCCCGACCAGGGAAGGGTGGTTGAAGTCCCGGGCAACAGATTCACGCAGGAGATTCTTCGCTGTCGACTGAATGGCTTCTTTTGCAAGAATGCTCTGCGGAACTTCATGCAGCGGCAGATCATGCAGTACAAGAATACCGTACCGATCGCAGAGCGACATGAACACAGGATGCGTGCTCCCGGCTGCAAGCCGCACGACATTGATGCCGAGATTCTTCATCATGAGGACATCGCGCTCGAGCTCATCGAGAGAGAGACTGCGTCCATGACGGGGCGAATCTTCCATGTATGTCATCGCCTTTATGAACAACGGGGTTCCGTTGAGCTGGACGCGCCCCTCATGCATGCGGACGCTGCGAAAACCGATATGCTGCATTGTTTCATCGAGCACTCGGCCGCCGCGACTTACACGTTGACGAAGAACGTACAGATTCGGAGACTCGACCGACCACAGGCGCACGGCCGGAACGGTAACCTCAACACGCACCTCGCGCAGACGGTCCGATTCGACCTCTACCTGCTGCATCTCACTGCTTGCAACCACAGCACCGGTCATCCCGTCAAGTACTTCTGCAACGTAATTGACGGTTGTGCGCCCGAACGTAATCGAGGTCCCCGCAGTATCATTCGGGAGGGAGGATATCTCTCCGGAGTTCAGAAGAGCCCTGCAGCGCAGACCCGCCGATCGTCCTTCGCCATTCACATCAGTCGTGACATACGATTCCTGCACCCACACACCCTGATGCGCAAGGATGCCGATGTCGTGCACGATCCCACCATAATTCATACGATCCCAGAGCTGTTCGTACAGCGGGATCGTTTCATGCGTATCGAGGAAATTATGGACGAGCACTTCGATGGTATTTCGTCCGGGCTTGATAATGCCGGGATCAATTTTCAGTGAGAAGGATGTGAGTCCGGCGTGCTTGCCGACAAACTGTCCGTTAATACTGATCTCACAGTAGTACGAGATACTGAGAGCGTGGAGCTGAAACACGGAAGCCGTCACCAGGGCGCGGGGAACATTGAAATCCCTGCGAAACGTGAGTTTATATGTTCCTTCATAGGATGAAGGAACCGCGACCCGTCTCCAGTTCTCATCCTCCGTTGTCCGGTACTCCCATGCGCCATTGAGATCAATCAGTGTGCGATACTCCGAAGGCGCGAGCAGTCCCATGCTAACGTCCCCGGGGAAGGGACGTCCGAGTTCGCGAAACTGCGGCTGCGCATGGGATGCGGCAGTGAAAAGTAAGAAAGTGATCAGAACTGGCAGAAGCCTGCTGTGCGTTGTCTGACGGAAATGATCACAAATCAGCATGAGTTTCACCTCGGATGATGCAAGAGAGTAAATTTACGAAACGAATACCAATGAACAAAGCACTCGAGACCTATGGAATGCCGTTTCATCTCCAAGGGAATACGAAATCCCGGCACGATTCGCTCACGAAAAACTCCCGCCGGAAGAAGAACGCCAGAACCCACCTTATCCCACACTAAACCCAATAAAAACAAACATATATATGGGTGTTTGCCCGGGCAGATCGTCATTTCCCGCCAAAGTTCATATCCAGAGCGGGGAAGACTATGCATTCCGAGGCATCACACAATCGCATCCATCGATCCATGAATCTAAAATATGCATCTGCGTCAAAACCGGATGTTTATCACGAAGAATGCAACCCAGACTGCATCCGGTTATCATTCATCGATATCTCACGATTTATCGAAATACGCGTGATGAACTTCCGATGTACTCATGACACTCAATTTTGCTGTTCTGTATGTCCTGTAGCGAAGCACAGATCAATATCCCCGATCATCAATGATACAGACTATCTAGTGGATGGAATCACCGGAATTGACCTGTCGCATCATGGCGGAGATGAAACAGGCCCCGAATACACAGGTATTTGATCGCTCTTGTTTCACGTGAAACAAAAAACCCCCTCCGCGGGGAGGGGGCTTGTTTCACGTGAAACAGAAACTCAGAACTTCCGATTCTTCTTTGCTGCCTTCCTGAGCTTTTCCTGTTCTTTCTGTTTTTCCTGCATGGAAGCCATCGCTCTCTCAGACCAGCTTTTCTTCTTTCCACCCTTGGGGGCGACCTTTGTTAGGGGTTCGTCCTGATGCCGCTTGTTGATCAGGTACTGCTGTCCGATTGAGAGAAGGTTGAACATGAAGTAATAGAGGTTCAGTCCGGAGGGGAAAGAATTGAAAAGGAACCAGAACATCAGCGGCATGATATATACCATGGATTTCTGCCGCGGATCCTTTACAGACATTTTCTGTTGAATGAACATCGTGGCTGCCATGAGCAGTGCAAGTCCACTGACAAAACTCATCCCCAGAACAGGAATCTTCGTCGGGAGGCTGAAGAGGATATCCGGCGCGGAGAGATCATCGATCCAGAGCATGAACGGCTCGTGTCGCAGCTCAATGGTCGAACGGAATATCGTGAACAGTGCAAAGAGAATGGGCATCTGAAGGGCCATTGGCAGGCAGCCTCCGGCTGGATTGACCCCGTACTCTTTATACATTTTCATGATCTCAACATTCTGCTTCTGCTGATCATCTTTGTACTTCTCCCGCATTTCGGAGATGAGCGGCTGCAGTTTCTGCATACGCTGCATCGATTTCATGCTGCTTTTCGTGAGGGGATAGAGAAGAAGCTTGACGATGATCGAGAATATGATGATGACCAGGCCATAGTTCGGGATGAATTTGTGCAGGAATGTGAACAGCGGCATGACAAAGTACTCGGAGAACGGACGAACAATGAATTCCCAGCCGAGACTGAGAATCTGCTCCAGCCCTTCATGCTGCGTCTGCAGCAGTTCATAATCCATCGGACCGATATATACCCGGAAGTGGGAAACCTCTCTTTCGTTCCCACGGTATTTTACCATGATACCGGCCTCGTAAATCTCGCGCTGACCTTCATCCGGAAGCGGCTTCATGATTCCTTCGACATAAGCGCCGTTGCCCTTGAACTCATCTCTGGCGATAAGTGCGCTGAGGAAATACTTGTTGTTGATGGACACCCAGTCCGTTTCTCCCTGCACGGCTTCTCGAAGCCTCTCCTCCGTGTCGTCCGCATTGAATGATGAGCGGGAATCTTCGACATAGACGTTCGCTTCGGAAAAGCTCGCTTCCTCTACGCTGTTTCTTTCCGAAAGAGCGGGGGAATGGATAAGCACTTCATATTCATAGTTCGCGATGACCTCGGACATATTCCGCATTTCGATATCGAAATCGACGTTGTATCCGCCGCTTCGCACAACATAGCGCTTGACAATCGCCACACTGTCACCCTTGACCGGCAGTATCGCCTCGAACGAGTAGGTCATTGAGTCCGTGAGAACCACTTTCCCGTTTTCAGGATACTCCGAGAATCGGAAATACAGATCTTTTGTGTTTACTATTCTCCCATCGGAACTGGCAAACACGATATTGACGTCATTTTTTCGTTTCCAATCGATGAGCTGGAGCGGATTATCTTTCCACGTAGTGAAGTCACTGAGTGTCCAGCGTTTGATCGTTCCACCGCGGGCGGAAAAAACAACATCGTAGAGTTCCGTCTCGACGGTGAACGTGATATCCCTGCCGTCCACCAAGTGGCCAAACCACTTTCCGTATTTTCCTTCCGCTTCCGAATCCGTGCTGTCTGCCGCAGCGGGTGCTTCGGCCGCAGCGGGGGTCTCGACGTCACCTTCGGTGACCTGATCTGCCGGCGTCTTCTGCTCTTCCTCCTGGGTCTGTTCTGCGGTCTGCTGCTGGCGGGCGGTTTCAGGATCAGGTGCCGTGTAAAACATCCACAGGACAAAAAGAACGGCAATAATCACGAATCCAATGATTGCTTGTCTGTCCATCGTCACATCTTATTGTTTTTATTGGCTTTACGGTACCGGGTCATATCCCCCCTCATGCCATGGATGGCAGCGGGCAATACGTTTCGCACCCATCCAGCTCCCTTTGAAGGGGCCGTATTTCTGAATGGCTTCCATCGAGTAACTCGAACAGGTGGGATAATACCGGCAGGAAGGAGGAAACAGCGGAGAGATCAGGGCTTTGTATCCGCGTATCAGAAAGACAAGGATATAAGTGAGAGCGCGTCTCATGTTTCCTTCAGTTTTATCAGCAGAGCCTCGAGGATGTGCGCCATCGCAGCATCCACGGAAGCAAATGTCGTGTCCGGAGCTTTCTGCGCGTCAATGATGAATACACAGCGAATCTGCAGCTGCTGCTCATTACTCCATGCAGTAAGCGCGTTTTTTCGCTGCCTGTAGGATTCACGAAGAAGCCGACGAAGCCGGTTCCTCCTCACAGCGGAGCCCGGCTTCTTAACAGCAAATCCCACCATACACTGGTAAGGTGGGATTTCCCGCTGGACATCATAAAAGCACCGTATCGCATCGCTCTGCACAGAGGTTCCGCGGGATAGTATGCGTCCGAATATGCGGTACCCGCGAAGTATCTCCGATTTCGGAAATGTGTGCCCGTGCGATTTACCTGTGCTTCGGCTCGTCACTGACTGTAAGTCTCCAGCGACCCTTCGCACGCCTTCTTGCAAGGACCTTCCGTCCGTTTTTCGTCGCCATGCGGGCGCGAAATCCATGCTTATTCTTGCGTCTCCGGTTGCTGGGCTGAAATGTACGTTTCATGATTCCGCTGTTGCGTTTTGAAATATTCCTTACAGAACTACAAAATTACTCATTCCTTATACAAAAATGCAAGGAACATCGTCATGATTTTCTTCGCATGACGTATATGAATACCGGTGCTCCAAGAGCTGCGGTGACCGCACCGACCGGAAGCTCAGCCGGATGCAGAACGCTTCTTGCCACGATATCAGAAAATATCAGAAAGGATGCGCCACCAAGAAATGATGCCGGAAGCAGCAGACGGTGATCCGGACCAAACAGCCTGCGGCAGATATGCGGTACAATAAGTCCGACAAACCCGATCGCACCCGAAAATGCCACAACGGCCGCGGTCATCAGCGACGCAACAACATACAGGATCGGCTGCAGCCGATCCACACCGACTCCGAGGTGACTCGCGGCCTCCGTGCCGAGTGCGAGCACATTCATGCGCGCCGCGGCGAGAAGAGATATCATCAGGAGCACACCGACGATCGGAAACAAAATGACGACTTCCCGAAGTGTCGCGTTCCCGAGATATCCGATAAGCCAGAAAAGGGCGTTTCGCAGGGGACTGTCCATCGTCGACACGAGCGCGAGAATGACCGCGGACAGAAAGGCTCCGATCATGACGCCACTGAGCAGCAGCGTGTTGTCCCCGGATCTTCCGCGCGAGGCGAGCGCATATACGGCGGCCACCGCCAGCAGCGCTCCGATGAAAGCGAACAGGGGCTGAGCAAGCAGAAACATTCCACTCATCCCCGTTGCAAGCGCGATCAGAGCGCCGACGGAAGCTCCTCCGGAAACGCCAAGAATATACGGATCGGCAAGAACGTTCCGGAGCAGCACCTGAAAGATTGCACCGGCGATGGACAGTCCTCCCCCGACCAGGAGTGCGAGCAGCACACGCGGCAGGCGGATCTCCATCAGAACGGCACGTGCGGATTCACCGGCTCCATGCCCCCCCGCAGAGGAAAACAGTATGGAAAAAAGATCCCGGTAGGAAAGATCGAATGTGCCGATGCGCAGACTGACGAGCACGCTGATGAGAAGCAGGACTCCAAGCATCACCAGCACACGCGCCGTTTTCCCTGCGGTCAATGGCGCATGCGTTGTCATGGCGACCCGGATTCCTGCACGAGACGCCACATTGCATCCTTGAGCGCCTCCACACCCACACCACTGACGGAGGAGAAACGATGGACGGGAACCTCAATTTCCTCCTCGAAGGTACGCATGCGTTCTTCTGTTTCGGAATCCGCGACATCCGACTTCGACAGCGCAACAAACCAGGGCTTCTGCGCAAGCTCCCCCGAGTAGGATGAAAGTTCATTCCGCAATATGTCCAGATCTCTCCCGAAATCTTCGCTCAGACACTCGATGATGACGGCGAGGACTCGGGTGCGTTCAACATGACGCAGAAATTTTGTTCCCAGTCCCCTGCCCTCATGCGCGCCTTCGATCAGTCCCGGCAAATCGGCCACCGTAAAACTGTCGTATTCCCTGTATCGCACGATCCCCAGGTTAGGCTCGAGCGTCGTAAACGGATAGTCCGCGATCTTCGGACGCGCAGCGGAGATTGTTGATATGAGTGTGGATTTCCCCGCGTTCGGAAAACCCACGAGTCCCACGTCCGCGATCAGCTTCAATTCCAGCATGAGCTGTCGCTCCTCGCCGGGACGTCCTGATTCGGCGCGGCGCGGTGTACGATTCGTCGAAGTCGCAAATTCTGCATTTCCCCTTCCCCCGCGACCGCCCGCTGCAGCGATATACGTCTGATCATGTTCGACGAGATCCGCGAGCATTTCCCCGCTTTCCGCATCGCGCACGACAGTACCGCATGGCACGTAAATGACGAGCGCTTCCCCGGACCGCCCTGTTTTTCTCGATGACTGTCCGGGAGCTCCTTTGTCGGCGCCGTATTCCCTGCGGTATCGATGATCGAGCAATGTATGTAGCTGGCTGTCGGCGCAGAGAAGCACATCCCCTCCGCGTCCGCCATTGCCTCCGTCAGGACCTCCTTTCGGGACGAACTTCTCCCGGCGAAAACTCACGCATCCCGCGCCGCCGTCCCCGGATCGGACGGTGATACTGACTTGATCGACAAACACGACGTATTACTGATTTTTCAGATATCGTTTATAAATATCATCGGTAAACTTTACCGCGATGCGCGAATACATGTCTACATCAAATTTGATGAAAAGTTCGTCGATGTACTCCGAGGCCTCGCGCCAGCTGGGTTTCGCATTGAGCACACGGATGGATTGCTCGTACGCATCTTCTTTTTTCTGGAACAGCTTCTTGATGTACTTCTTCCTGTCGGAGGAAGAAATCTGTTCCTTGATGTCACCGAACTCCGCGATGACCTCGTCGGCCGGCACTTCCGGAACGGGTTCCTCCGCACCGTTCTCCTCAGCCGTGACAGGAGACGGAGGCGGCGTCTCATCTTCGACGATGGGAATATCATTGTATGATTTCCTGGACGGTGCCTTCTCTTCTTCACCCAGATCTTCCAGGTCGAGCTGACTGAGCAGTTCCTCGGCGGGTTTCAGGTCTTCGTCCTCGGTGAGAGAAATGCCGGGAATGCTGTCATCGACACGCGCTGTTTCCTCTTCGTCTTCGGCATTGATATCGACATCCGGGATATCCTCTGCTTCCTTTTCCCAGTCAATGTCAAGTTCCTCGTCCTCCGCCGTTTCCATCTCGGACAGCGTTTCGTCTCCGCCGTCTTGATCCTGCTGATCATCCGGCAGTTCCCGGTCAAAATCTTCCGTGCCGAGGTCTATCTCGTCATCACTTTCCTCGCCCATCGCACGCGCCAGCTCATCGATATCATCAAGTGACATGTCAGGGATGGAATCACGCTCCTCCATTCTTTCTGCCAGATCGATCGAGGATGCTTCCTCCATCAGGTCCTCTTCGAAATCGGATTGATCTTCAGCATCGAAAGACGTTTCGAGAATCGATTCGTCGCCAGCGAGTAGATCCTCTTCATCCTCCGCCGTGTCATCCTGAACGGGAATTTCTTCTTCGAGACTGTAACGATACTCTCCATCGTCGGTCTGCAGCGCATCATGCGGCTCTTCCTCATCAAAATCTTCCTGCAGGTGATCGCCTTCCGGAGTGTCATCGCCCTCGTCAGCGGATTCCATTCCGCTCTCATCTTCTTCCTCTTCAGTCTGCTCGATGGTCACATCGAGATCATCCTCGATATCTGTGTTCAGCTCTTCCTCTTCCAGCACCGCGTCAATGGAATCCTCGCCCGCGGCATGCGCCACGACGGAATCTTCCTCATCGGTGATGATGAAGTCCAGATCCCCTTCCTCTTCGCCAATATCCTTTCGACGTTCATCGGATTCCACGCGCTGATCAATTTTCGGAACATCGAAATCCTTGCCCGCGGTCGCTTTCCGCTCGGGCTTCATCACGCTGCTTCCATGTATCTGTTCATGAACAATCTCCGAGATGTCAAAACTCATTGCATAGTCGACTTCACTGATAAGCATCACCAGATCATGCAGCGTGATGCTCTCGCGTTTTTCCTTTTCACGATCCAGCCGCTCCACGATGGAACGCATGTTCTTGTCGTCGAAGAACAGCGTAAGTGCCTCGACGGGAACGAACTGCTCCTCGACAGACGACCCGATCGAAAAAGTTTCGAACACGGGTTCCGCGAGGTGGGCCACCTTTCGGCTGTCGAAATTCCTGACGACTTCCTGGTCGATGTACTCGAGCAGTTCTCCGAACTTCTTCGCGTTCATGACCGTGAGCTCTTTCTTCTGGAAATACTCGGTGAGGATGACGCGATAGTATTCGTAGTAGTGGAAGTACTTCAGTCCTTCAATAATCGCATCCGCGGAAGCATTCTCGCGGTCGGCGAAAAAATACTTCAGCAGCGTCCACTGGGGACGGCAGACATGATTGAAGAGAAGCTTGACGTTTTTCTCGAGCGCCTGATGGAAATTTTCGCGACTGAACACGGCGTACTCTTTCGCGCGTGTGACGATCTGCTCGAACAACGCCTGCACGTCGTCCTCGTCATATCGGAAATGCGGAGAATTGAACAGCCGGTCCTTCTCCTCGGCGATCCAGATATCGATGTCCTGATCGAACATGCCCTTCAAAGCCACCGGAATATCAGAAGCGAAAATCTGCCTCGATGTAATCGTCTCCTGTTCAGCAATCGTATCCCTGAGCAGGGAGGAAATGGTTTCTTCAATTTTCCGTTCGAACATGACCTTTGTCCACGGTTGTGTATGAATCGGCGAATCTGTATCAGGTCGGATGGATGACTGCAACTGCAGTCCCTGTGAAGAACGTGGCCACACGGGCGGGATGTCAGCTCCCCTCGCTGCGGGGATGCCGAGAATCGTCATCAAAAAATGTTGCCGTCGATCAGCCGGAGTCTCTCGGCCTCAAGCTTATGTCGTCAGCCGGGCGGTGACTGGTGGACGGCGCTTGAACTCGTTGCGCCGCACCCTCTCGCGTACGGATGTTACGAGTCCGGCATCGAAACCTACCTCGATGAGCTGCGTGTCATCAAGATTTCTGTCAAACATGTGGTACAGCAGCGCATCCGCATCTTCATATGTGAAACCGAGTTCCTGCTCATCCGTCTGTCCCACCCAGAGGTCGGCGCTGGGTGGCTTTGAAACAATCTCTTCAGGCACACCGAGATGTCTCGCCAGCTGGCGCACCTGCGCCTTGTAAAGATCTCCGAGCGGATTGACCGCACAGGCGGCGTCACCGTGCAGCGTGCTGTATCCCAGCAGTGTTTCCGTCTTGTTGCCCGTTCCGACGACAAGAGCCTTCTCGCGTGACGATCGGTCATACAGTACGATCATGCGCACGCGCGCCATGATATTTCCCCTCCGGATGTTGTCCATTTCCTCATCGGTTGCAATGAGGGGATCGACCATCGGCGTGATATCGACTGTTTCATTTCGCACCCCGAGCTTCTCCACCACGAGCTGCGCATGGGAGAGACTCTCCGCACTGCTCGAGCGATACGGCATCCTGACGCAGAGCACATGCTCCGCACCGAGTGCATGCGTTGTGAGAAATGCCGAAAGTGCGGAGTCGATTCCGCCGGAAAGACCGATTACCGCGTTGGGTAATCCCGCACGCGTAAATTCCTGTTGAATGAAGCCGGTGAGCTGTTGAACAACGGCCGGTGCGTCAAGTTTCAGTTGAGGTAACATGCTCCTGTACACGTAATTAGTGGAACTTACAAAACCACCCGGCGCAAATCAATGGATGTGATTGCTTTCACGAAACACTCTGCTGATTTTTTCGTATATCAGAGAGCAACAGAAGGAAAGATAACGATGTGTACGGTAATGAATACGATGCGACGTTCCGGTTTTTTTTCCATTGTCATGGGCATGCTTCTCGTTCCTCTCCTGCAGGCACAGGACGGTTACAGAACAACCGTTGACCTGGAGGGAGCGACCGAGGTCGTTGCTGAAATCAACGGCGGTATCGGAACGCTGAATCTGAAACGCGGATCCGGTCCCGCGCTCATGACGCTTCGTGAAAGGCAGGAAGATGACGAGCAGAGGAGTGATGCCACGGTTGATTATCACGTCCGTGACGGCATCGGATACCTGACACTGGATCTGGGGAATGACGACGGTGAGGATATGAATGCCCTCGCCTGTCTTTTCCGCGGGACGGATTCCCGCACATGGTATGTCACACTGACAGACCGGGTGCCGATACGATTCGATATTTCTCTCGGTGCAGGAAAAGCCTCTCTTGATCTGACGGGGATTCATGTCCGCGGTCTCACCATCGATGCCGGTGCTGGTAGCGTACGCATGCGCGTCGACCGGCCCAACAGGCAGAGCATCGGTAAGGTGACATTTTCCGCCGGCGTGGGATCGGTGAAAACCCGCGGTCTCGGCAATCTCCGGTTTTCCGCACTCGATTTTGACGGTGGTATCGGAGAATACGAACTCGACTGCAGCGGTGCGCTGCCCGACGGTGCGCGCATTAAAACCGACATTGGAGTGGGTTCATTGAAGCTCGCGCTTCCCGAGGGCGTCGCTGCCAAAGCCATCACCAGCGACAACCCGCTGAGTTCAACGAAGATGTACCGCTTCGTTCAGCATGAAGACGACGTGTACACGACGACCGATTACGAACAAAGCAGCCGCCGCGTATATCTCAAGCTCGAGGCCGGTCTCGGCTCCGTGTCGGTACACTGGAAATAACAATCGCAATTGTGGCAAAGGCCGGGAAGGAACAAAGGCCGTCCCTCTTTCAGGGGACGGCCTTTGTTGTACTCGAGGCCGGGGTCGAACCGGCACGGGTTTTAACACCCACTGGATTTTGAGTCCAGCGCGTCTGCCAATTCCGCCACTCGAGCGTATCGAAATTTCGTGAATCGCCCGCCGGAATGCAACCCGATCCATTCATCGCCGAGCAGCTCAGCCGTATGTGTTCCCGCAGGACATGTTCCAGCCCGGTATTTCCGCGTCGCGCAAATTCCCGCAGGGCATGTTCAAGCCGGGCAACTGGTGACGGTCAAACACGGTCATACCTCACTTCGAGAGCAGCATGCGCCGCATCTTCACGACTGAGGGTGTCTGCAGTACCGAAAAGTAGATACCGGTCGGCAGACCGGAGCCGTCGAACTCCGCACTGTATTCACCGGCCGGCAGCATGCCGTCCACAAGCGTTGCGACCTTCCTGCCGAGCGCATCCAGCACATACAGCCGCGTTCGTCCTTCCTCAATGACGGAGAATCGAATGGTCGTGGCAGGATTAAACGGATTGGGTCGGTTCGGTTCAAGCGCGATGGATGCCGATCCGTCAAAGAGTCGCGGATCGCCCTCCCGGCAAACGTCGAGCAGCGTAAACTGTCCGTCAATGACCTCCACGGTCAGATCGCCCCCGACCGCTTCCACGTCGGTCAGCTGCAGCGGCGTCTGCAGAGCCGTGCCCAGAGTCACTATGAACGGGAGACGCAGCACGACGTCATCCGCGTCCACGGTGAGCGGCAGATCGAGCGGGATGATGCGCTCATTACCGACGATGCTGCCCGGAGGATCGAACAGCGGAACGAGCAGACTCTTCTCGTAGCGCAGATTTGCCGTGATGCCCGTCGCACCGAACAGACGCAGGTTCTCCGCATTGCGCAGGTACAGCGCAACATCCACAACTTCCGACGGACCCGCGCTCAGCGTGTCAGCGATCAGCACGATGCGTGCCGTCGCACGCCGGCCATCCAGCTGCACGAATACGGGATCACAGCTCGGATCATGAAGCAGCGCGATCTCTGCGCTGTATGGTCCGTCCGAACCCGGATCATCGAACTGCAGGTTCAACGGCGCGCTGCCACCCGGCGGGATCGTCACCGGAAGTCCGCCGATGACTCGAAACGGCGGGATATCAACCGAGGAAGAAATCGTGATCGCCACCGTACCGGGATTACGTATCATCGTTGTCGCGGTGACAGGCAGGTTTTCCGCCCGGACAAGACCAAAATCCAATGCATCCGCTGTGAGCTCGACCGCTTCACGCATACCTGCGAGGTCACGCTCGAAACGCAGCACGCAGGGTTCCGCCTCGAGGATGAGGGATCCGCTGAAGCTTCCCGCGGCAGCGGGTGCAAAACGGATCACTACCGGCAGTTCGGCACCCGGCGAAAGCGTTTGCGGCACAGCCGGAGACAGTACGGCGAACGCCGCATCCGTCACCATGACGGATGTGATGCGCACATCTTCCTCTCCCTCGTTGCGCACGAACAGCGTATCATCGGCGATGTCGCCGTCACAGAGCAGCGTCGGAAATGTATCAAGGTCTGTAACGCTGAGCTCCGGCTCCCATGCGCGCGCCGTCAGCATCACATCGTGATTGATGAAACATCCGCTGGAGTCGGCCTCGAGAAGCAGTGTTCCTGTCTGTGTCCCCGTGCCGCTGTGCGTAACGCGAAGCTGCAGCTCCAGAGAGGAATCCGCATCGATCACAAGGGGAAACGCCGCAGGCGCGGGACGAACCAGAGAGAACGCGGGATTGCTGAACTGCGGCGAAAGAATTCGCAGCGGTATTGTTCCGGTATTCATGAGCAGAATTGTCGTATCCGTCGATGTACCTTCGCAGAGCAGCAGTTCCGGCATTGACACTTCATGCGAGGTGACCGTCATGGCGGCATTCTGCACGACCTGCTCCACCGTCATGTAAAAAGGATTCACACCGCGTGCATTGTGTTGGAGCACGAGTGTATCCGCGTTGCGACCCGTAAGACCGGGGATGCGCGAGGATTGAATGATGAATGCGACCGATTCTCCGGGCGGAATCGGCAGCGGGAAGCCCGACGGCTGCAGCAGGGAGAATCCCTGGTCGCCGCGCAGGAAAAACGCGTTTTCAATGAAGAGCATGCCGTCACCGTCATTGCTGACGAACACGGTGTCGAGCATCGTATCCTCGCAGCGCATCTCCGGGAAACGAAGGAAATCGTCCGCGACGAGTTCAGGGATGGTCTGCAGAACGAGGATATTTGCCGCCGCCTGGGAAAACACTTTTGATGGCCGGGCGGTGTATCGCTCTGATGAAGGGGTCGGCACCTGCTGCATCGCGGCGAGAAAAAACAGGCTGTCGCCGTTTTCGGGAAGCGTGATATCGGTGCGCCAGTCTGTCGAATATCCCGATATGACGTCGATCAGCGTCCAGGGCTGCGAACGTGATTTGAGATAGAGCTGAATGTCCTCCCCGTCGCCCGTTCCCGTCAGCTCGAAGGTCCTGCGCACGAACATCGTCGTATCGGTCGAAGGCCCCTGTGCCATGGATTCATCGACCGGGATACCGCTGCTGTACCAGCCGATGGGACCATCCATGCGGATGCGTCCCGCACCGCCCGGCGTGCCCGCGCCTGTGCCGCCGAGTGCGGTGATCTTCCAGACACCGGACAGGAGTTTTGCCTGCAGTTCCACGGCGCCACCGGAACCGGAGCCGCCGTCACCCGAGGCGCCATTGCCTCCGCCGGCTCCGTTCGCCGTGAAAAGATAGCCTTCGACCTGAGTGGCGGAAAGTCGTAGTGCGCCCGCACCGCCGCCGCCGTCGCCTGAACAGGCGAATCCCTGCTGGGGATTACCGCTCGCGCCGCCGGAGCCGCCTGCCAGCGGAACGATGAATTCATTGCCATGCACCTGTCCGCCGTTTCCGTTGTTCGACGAGCCCCCCGCGGTGGCATATCCGCCGCCACCGCCCGGACGCTGCTGCTGCTGCCCGCTGCCGCCGCCGAATCCGCCCGGCGGATTGCAGCTTGAACCGCTGTTGCAGCCGTCTCCGGATATCCCGAACGGGTGTCCTGTTCCGCCACCTGACGCTTCGTATGCAGGTGAATTCCCGCCGCGCACACCGTTGAGACTTCCGCCGGTCATACCGATCATCGCTCCCGATCCGGCGCCGGGATCCCGGTACTCATCACTTCCAAGAGGATTTCCGGATCTGTTTCTCCCGCCCGGACCGCCGCCCGTAAATCCGTCACCGCCATCGGATCCGTCACCGGTGAAATCACAGAAATTTCCTCCGCCACCGCCGCCTCCCGGTCCGGCGACCTTCCCGGTGGCGTCGACGTGCATCCGTGTGTTCGCACCAAAACGCGCGGGACCGCGGGAGAGGATGACGGCCGGCAGATATCCCTGATTGCCGGGTGCCGCGATATCCGCATCCACCGTGGAAATCGAGTAGCTGTCACCCGTGAGATCGAGACTGTCAACAATCATGGCTCCTCGTCGCGACCGCAGTCCCCATCTCCCGCCGCCGCCGATCTCACCGCCCGTGCCGCCATCGATGATGGCCGGCTGCGGTCGCACGACATAAAACGTTTCGACGTTGGATACATTGCCGCCGCGGACAAAGCGCAGGGGAATTTCATAGTCCGGCCCGACAACATTCCAGTCGCTGCTCGGCGGGTTCAGGTGTGGATGCACGAAAATCTGTGTCGAGACGAGACGACCGTCCCATGAAACAACAAGCGGTCCGATGGTTACGGCTCCCGTATCCGCGGGATCGGCGCATTCGAGACGGATATTGTCGCCGGGATGGTTGAGATACATCCCGTCACTGCCGAAATTTCCGATGCCATCATGCGGAGCGATAAACTCGACGTAAACGTTCATGCCCGGCGCACCGATGTCTGGAATCATATATGAAATGGTCTGCGCTCTGGCCGATCTCGCTGGAAGAACAGCGATGATCGCAATGATGAGGACAGTCAGGGGATATGGCTTCATCAGGAATCCCATTCGTTTCATGCTTCGTCGTTTCCGGTATACTCCATGTTATCGATTTGCGCACAGATATTCAATCCCAAAACGGAAACGGGACCGCTTCCGTGAAACGGCCCCGTTGTTCAATGCGGAAACTGACGCGCGGTCAGTCTTCGAGCAGAATCTTCATCAGCTGCTGTGCAGCACGAGAAATCACCGTACCCGGACCAAAGACCGCCACGGCTCCCTTTTCATAGAGATAACTGTAATCCTGAGCGGGAATCACACCACCGACCACAACGAGAATGTCGTCGCGTCCGATCGCGTGCAGGGCCTCAACGAGCGCCGGAACCAGCGTCTTGTGTCCCGCCGCAAGGCTCGACACCCCGATGACATGTACGTCATTTTCAGCCGCCTGCCGCGCGGCTTCCTCCGGTGTCTGGAACAGTGGACCGATATCGACGTCAAAGCCGAGATCGGCGAAGGCGGTAGCAATGACTTTCGCACCGCGGTCGTGACCGTCCTGTCCGAGCTTCGCTATCATGATGCGGGGACGCCGTCCTTCTTTATCCGCGAAGCGGTCGGTCATTGAACGGGCTGAAACAAAATCATCGTCATCCCCCGCCTCGCTCGAATAGACGCCCGAGATAGAGCGCACTTCCGCCTGGTGGCGGCCGAACACTTTCTCCATCGCATCAGACATCTCTCCCACCGTCGCGCGCTGGCGCGCTGCTTCGACGCAGGCCTGCAGCAGGTTGCCGCCCTCTTTTGCGACACGCGTGATTTCTTCCAGTGCGCCTTCGACCACGGCGCTGTCTCGCTCTGCACGCAGCGTTTCGAGACGGCGCAGCTGGGCTTCACGCACGGCAGTGTTGTCCACTTCGAGAATATCGATGGGATCCTCCGCCTCGCGGCGATATTTGTTCACACCTACGATGGTGTCCTTGCCCGCATCGATACGCGCCTGCTTGCGAGCGGCCGCTTCCTCGATACGCATTTTCGGAAGGCCCGCCTCGATGGCACTCGTCATGCCGCCGTGTTCCTCGACCTCCTCGATCAGCTCCCAGCCACGATGGGCGATTTCATGCGTGAGGCGTTCCACGTAATACGAACCCGCCCACGGATCGATCGCGCGGCAGATGTTGGTTTCGTCCTGGATGAACAGCTGCGTGTTGCGCGCGATGCGTGCGGAGAAATCGGTCGGCAGCGCAATGGCTTCGTCGAGTGCGTTGGTATGCAGCGACTGCGTATGTCCCATTGCCGCGGCGAGCGCCTCCACACAGGTGCGTGTGACATTGTTGAACGGATCCTGCTCGGTCAGGCTCCAGCCCGACGTCTGGCAGTGCGTGCGGAGCGACATTGATTTCGGATTCTTCGGATCGAAGCGCTTGATGAGCTTCGCCCAGAGCATCCGTGCCGCCCGCATCTTTGCAATCTCCATGAAGAAATTCATTCCGATCCCCCAGAAGAAAGAGAGACGCGGAGCGAATTCATCGATCGACAGCCCGGCATTCATGCCGGCGCGCACATATTCCAGTCCGTCTGCCAGCGTGTAGGCCATCTCCAGGTCCGCCGTCGCGCCTGCCTCCTGCATGTGATACCCGGAGATGGAAATCGAGTTGAACTTCGGCATGTGCTTCGCGGTGAACGCGATGATATCCGAAACGATGCGCATCGACGGATGGGGCGGATAGATGTAGGTGTTGCGCACCATGAATTCCTTGAGGATGTCATTCTGGATGGTGCCCGCGAGCTTTTCCATGCTGACGCCCTGCTCCTCGGCGGCGACAATGTACAGTGCCAGGATGGGAAGAACGGCTCCGTTCATCGTCATGGAGACCGACATTTTGTCGAGCGGAATCTGGTCGAACAGTATACGCATGTCGAGAATGGAGTCGATCGCGACTCCCGCCTTACCGACGTCACCGATCACACGGGGATTGTCGGAGTCGTATCCACGATGCGTGGCCAGGTCGAAGGCGATGGACAGACCTTTCTGTCCCGCCGCAAGATTGCGGCGGTAAAACGCGTTCGATTCCTCGGCCGTTGAGAAGCCCGCGTACTGACGGACCGTCCACGGACGCGTAACGTACATCGAACTGTACGGCCCGCGCAGAAACGGCGGAAGCCCGGCGGCAAAATCCAGATGTTCGAGATCGCGAAGATCGTCTTCGGAATACAGCGGTTTGACATCGATATGCTCGGGAGTCATCCACTGCAGATCATCGGGATTTTCGATGCCGCGTGTGCTGGTGATATGCGCTTCCCATTCGCTGCGGGTTTTTTTATCGAACGCGGAAACGCTGTATGGTGTCGTGGAAAAATCTGGTTTCATGATCGTTTTCCTGCGTCCTTATTGAATTTCGATTCCAAGTGTTTCGAGAACGGCGGCCAGGGTTTCCCCCGCATCCGTCTTGAGATGAATGAATGTGTTCACGCCGGCTTTGGTGAGTGCCTCGATGTCGTCTTTCGGATTCCCGGCAACAATGACCAGCGGTTTTTTCCCTCCGGCGGCCAGGGCATTTATCAGGTCCGGCACGAGACTGCCGTAGCTTTCATCGTCGCTGCAGGCGACCACGATGTCGGCATGCGCGTCGATCGCTGCATTCGCGGCTTCCTGTGGAGATTCAAATCCCAGGTTGTCGATGATTTCCATGCCGGCCACTCCGAAGAAGCCGGAGGAAAATGTGGCGCGGGCGCGGCGCCAGAATACCGGACCGAGCGTCGCGAGGAAGACCGTCGGTTTTTTCGGTGCCCTCGTGACCGCATCGCGGATACGCTCAAAGGTATCGGCCCCGCGGAACGCCGTCAGCGGCTGTACTGTCGGCGCGGTAATCCCGGATGCGCACAACATCTGAGAGATTTCCGGAACCGTCAGTCCTTCGTGCACGGCTTTTCGAAGCGCTTCACCGATTTTCGCATCGGGATCTTCAAGCGCTGCGGCCAGTGCATCGGCATTGCGTTCACCGCGGTCATCAACATATGCACGCAGCGCGTTTCGCATGCGCTGTGCCCGTTCAACCGGATCCTGTCCGGCCTGCGGCAACGGTTTCTCCGAAATGTTCGGGTACTGCGTCGTACCCACAAGCACGTCACGGCGTCGTGAAATATTGCGCCGTTTTTCATCCGCTGTGGCATTGATGCGGGCCTGCACAATACCGTCCTCGAGCGCTGCCACGAAGCCGCCTTTCGCTTCAATCTCACGGAAGAAATCCCAGGCGTGACGAGCAAGGGAATCCGTCAGTGCCTCCACGTAATACGAGCCACCCGCCGGATCAACGACCTGCGAGAGATGCGATTCCTCCCTGAGAACGATCTGCGTATTGCGCGCAATGCGGCGGGAAAACGGTCCCGGCTCACCGGCGATTTCATCGAAGGGTGCGGTGTGCATTGCGTCCGCGCCACCGACGGCTCCCGCGATCGCTTCGACCGTCGTGCGCAGCATGTTGACATATGGATCATATTTCGTCTGGAACCAGCGCGAACTGCGAACCATGATGCGCATGCGCTGTGCATTTTCATCTTCAACGCCGAATTGCCGGACGATGTGCGCCCACAGCATGCGTGCGGCACGCAGTTTCGCGATCTCCATAAAGAAATTTGTCCCGACAGGAAACGTGAATCGCATCCGAGAGGCGATGTCTCGCGCATCGAGTCCGATATCCTGCAGGCGATGCAGATACTCGACTCCCGCCGCAAGCACACAGCCAAGTTCCTCGACGGCGCTGGCGCCGGCATTCTGATACGGTTCACCACTTACACTGAGCGCTGTTTGTCCATCGTTTTCTGCCATGCGGATTCCGTCGGCAGCGAGACGAAACGTGCACTCCATACTCATTGGCAGCGCACCTTCGGCAGCAAGCGTTCCGAGCGGATCGAATTCCACGTGCGATACGAGGCAGCCAGATACTTCTGCTAGGACGGCAAGCACCGGTGAAGCCATCCCGCCGTATATCTCGAGCGGTGTCTCTTCACCGAGCACATCGGCGATTGTTTTCATTCCCTTCAGCGAATACACCGCAAGGCCTTCCGTTCCGCCTTCTTCAACGACCGTGTTCAACGAGGACGCCCGGTGCAGCTGTCGATCAAAATGAATGCCGACGGCCTGCTGTCCGTTGTTGACTGCGCGCTCGATTTCCTCGGTGGCCACTTCTGGATCTATCTCATCGATGATCTGCGCGATGGTCCAGGATGCCGGGGTGCTGCCGCGGTGATACGGTGCAAAATCCGGCATGAAGCCGAGATGTTCGATATCACTGACATCTTCACGGAATAGCATCGGTGCCACCGGAAATCCCTCGTATGGATGCCAGGTCAGAGTACTGATTTCCTTCCCCTTGAGATCCTGGATGACTTTCTCTTCCCATGCCGCTTTTCCGGGAGTTGTGAAGTCCGAAAAAAGCGACTGTTGCTGTTCTTGTTGTTCTTTCGCTGCCATGATCGTGCTCTGTTTTCGTAACAATGACCCTCCGGGAACGCTGAAATGCGGCGGAGAGAACCGAAGTCGTGATAAATTTAGCGAATTCTGCTGTGTAGTAAAACTGCAGCGTGTCAGGTGAGGTGGACTTTGGTTACGCGCAGGTCGGATTTGCCGAGAAATATCTGACCGAGCTGCTTGAACTTCTGTGGAACGTCGGATACAAAGAAGGAATAGTTGGGTTGTTCACGCGATGTGTTCAGGAGATCCTGTTCGCGCAGCAATTCTTCGACGCGCATTGCCGCGGCTTCTCCCGAGTCGATCAGCGTCACATGCGAGCCGATGGTCTCCTGAATGACATTCCGGAGAATCGGGTAATGCGTACAGCCGAGAATGAGAGCATCGATACCCTGGTCACGGAGTTTCCCCAGGTATTCCTCGGCTACGAGACGTGTGACCGGATGATCGCTCCATCCTTCTTCCGCAAGCGGTACAAACAGGGGGCACGGCTGCGAATGCACCCGAATATCCGCACTGCACTCCCTGATGGCACGCGGGTACGATTCACTGGCAATTGTAGCGAGCGTACCGATGACACCAACCTGTCCGCGCGCTGTAACGTCGCAGGCGACCGTCGCGCCCGGCTTGATCATGCCGATGATGGGGATGTCGAAATGGGATTTGAGGTCATCAATGGCTACGGCGGATACCGTGTTGCATGCCACGACTATTATTTTCACCCCCTGTTGCAGGAGAAAACGCGTATCCTCGAACGCATATTCCCTGACTACCTCAGCCGATTTACTGCCATACGGCACGCGCGCTGTGTCACCGAAATATGTGATGTTCTCATTTGGCAGATGCTTCATGAGTGCATGGACCACCGTCAATCCTCCGATTCCCGAGTCGAAGATGCCGATACTTTTCTGCTGCTGCGGGATGCTCCAGGCTGACATGAACGCAATCCGTTACTGGGTAAGTGATGTGATGTGTGAAAGCAGCTGTTCGCGCAGCTGTTTTCTCTTGTTCTCGTCCGTGAACGGCTTTCCCTTTTCATCCACGACGTAGAAGGAATCGACGACACCGTCGACTCTCGTTGCAATTTTGGCAAATACGACATTCAATCCAAATCGGGAAATTTCACCGGCAACGCGGTACAGAAGGCCGAATGTATCCGGGGCATACACCTCGATGATCGTCTGTTCTTCACCGCTGTCTGTCACATGGGCGACATACTCGACGTCTTGGCGCACATCCGTTTTGGGCATTTTACGGAGACGGCGGATCCACTTTCTGCGGTATCTGTGATAGAGTTCTTCCGAATTCAACGTTCCCGCACACACCTGTCTGATCAACCGCTCAAGGGAATGCGCCTGTTCCACAGATAGGTGCTTTCCTGATATGATGTCTATCACACGAAAAACATCTATGACAACATCGTTCCGCGTCTCTATCATGGCGTCGACGATGGTACAGTCCGCACCGAAAAACGCTGCGGAAAGTCGCGACAGCAGCTGTGGTCTGTCGACACAGAAAACGGTCACTTCACTGAAAGCACGGTGATGCGTGATATGCATACGCACCTGTTCCCCCTCAAAAATATCCTGCACCGCCGTGCGGAATTCATGAGAACTCATGCTCGAAACCGGTTCCGCATCGTACTCCGCGGGGACGGGCGCATGTGCAATGTCACCTGTTTCGAAATACACCCGCGTGATGTCGTACAACTCGGCGAGCAATTCCTTCTTCCATTCCGTGAGGACACCGGGATTCAGTGCGGACATATCGGACCAGGTCAGGACATAGAGCAAATCGAGTCGTTTTTCATTCTCCAGCAGTTCCACAAATGCGCGGATGGTCGCAGACTCACGAATATTCCTGCGAAATGCGATTTGCTCCATGAAGAGATGATTCCGAACGAGGAACACTACATCATCGACAATATCTTCGCGTCCGTGACGTGAAAGAACAACAGGTGCGAGTTCCGCACCCACATCTTCATGGTTGGAAAGATCGATCGGCTTTGCCGCGTCATGAAGAAGAATCGCATAATGAAGCACCGACATGTCACTGATGCGGTGCAGCGCCCGCTCCGCATGTTCCCCGGAACCATGAAGAGATTCACAGGCGTGCAGCGCCCGCAGCGTATGTTCGTCCGCGGTGAAATAGTGATATATATTGTGCTGAAAAAAGTGATCCAGAAGAGAAAACTCAGGCATCAGGCGCCCGAGAATGCGCATGTCATGCATACGCGAGAGCGTCGCAGCCACGTTTTTCGGCTGTCGAAGAATCTCATCAAATATTTTCCGAACCTCAAAAGTTGAGAAATCCAGCTCAGGATGACGGTCCAGTGTCCGCATCAATGCGATGGATACGGGTTCTCCTGTTTCGCATGAGCGCAGGAACATGCGCAGCACTTCTTCGGGAAGCTCGCTTTCCGGGATTGGTTTCGGGGATCCGGTGTCTGAAAACAGTACCAGAGGATCAGAACCGTGTTGCAGGACATCGTGAAACAACAGTTCCTGCGATATGTGAACAACTCTCGCATGGCGATAATAATCGCGCATGAACTCTTCCACGGCACTCTTCTCATCACGTGAACCATACCCCATTGCCTCGGCAACGGAACGCTGCAGATCGAATCCCAGGATATCATGCAGATGTCCGCTGCACTCATGCATACTGCGGCGTACGTTGAGCATGAAACGGTACGCAGACAACAGATCCTTTTTCCGCTGCTCCTGCAGATCAAGAATGGAAATGCGATCGGGTACGGAGATCATGCTATCCTGTTCCGTGGAGAAACATTCTTCCGCATGCAGCGAAACAGCGATGTATCCCATGATGTGAATATCGCGCAGTGCACCGGCACTGTTTTTTATGTTCGGCTCGAGCAGCGCGACAGTTTCACCGTAGTGTCTGTGCCGTTCCTGCGATGACTCCCGCAGACTGTTCAGCACACTCTGACGGTTTTGTACGATCTGTCCGCACAGCTGCCTCCTGAACAGGCGAAAGAGCTCAGGGTCTCCCGTCAGAAGTCGCGTATCCGCCTGGGCGGTGAGTGAACGAAGATCATTGAGGAGCGTTGCATCATGCTCTTCGAGCGAACGGGCCACAACGCTGATATGCTCGAAGCGAGTATGCAGCATCCGGATAATGCGTTCACTCAGACGAACACAGGCTTCTTCCGGATCATGAATCAGAAGCAGATCAATATCGGAATGCGGTGTTTCCTCTCCGCGGGCAACACTGCCGGTTACACACAGAGCTATTCGGAATACATTCCATTCAGGATTCCACCATTCAATGATGTTCTTCTCCGAATTATTCATCACCTTTTCCCGTCAACCGCCTAAATACATGAACAATGATCTGAAAGTATATGAAAACCAATTATTATTAGGCATGTGTATATGTGGATAAAGTGTTTAGAAGTGTTTTACGTTATTGTTTTCAATGAGATACAGTGGTCAGATATAAACATGTACTTCATGTGTGTAATATGTGAGAACAGTGTGAAGACGACATTCGTGGTGTTTGCAGCCGATCGGCAAAAACAAAAAAGGCAGATTTCAACAAAATGAAAGCTGCCTCAGGGAGTTATCCACACGGTTTTCAACCATCAGTGGATTACGTTATCGGGAAATGTATGAGATCTGTTTTTCGAGCTGTTCAACGTGCTGGCGAAGCGAATCGTCCTCGGCAAAACTGCGCTCCACGGTTTTGCACGCGTGGATGATGGTACTGTGATCGCGGCCGCCAAAATGAAGTCCGATCGTTTTCAGTGACGCACGTGTCAGATTTTTAGAGAGATACATTGCGATCTGACGAGGCACGACGATTTCCTGTTTGCGAGTTTTTGCGCGAAGTGAATTTTCTGGAATTTTGAAGTGATCGGCGACTATTTTCTGGATCTGCTCGACAGTGATATCCTTCTTGTCCGAAGAGATGACGTTTTTGAGCACTTTTTCCGCGAGAGATACATCCAGCGGACACTGCTCAAGCGTATGACGCGCGATGAGTCCGATGTAGCAGCCTTCCAGTTCCCTGATGTTGGACTTCACATTCGACGCAATGAACTCAATCACGTCCTGCGGAATTTCAATGTGATCGTTCTCTGCTTTTTTCCGCAGGATGGCAATGCGTGTTTCCAGGTCGGGCGGTTGAATGTCCACCGTCAGCCCGCACTGAAATCGCGAAATAAGGCGCTCGTCGAGCCCGACGAGATCACGCGGAGGCCTGTCTGATGAGAGAATGATCTGTTTTTTCAGTTGATGAAGCGTATTGAACGTATGGAAAAAGGTATCCTGTGTACGTTCCTTGCCGGAGAAGAACTGAATATCATCGACGATGAGCACATCCATGCTTCGATAGAAGTTGGAAAACTCGATGGTGCTGTTGCGCTCGATGGCTTCGACGAAATCGATCGTAAATTTCTCGCTGCTGACGTAATACACCCGCTTTCCGGGATTGTTCCGGGAGACATGATTTCCGATCGCCTGAATGAGATGTGTTTTTCCGAGACCGACACCGCCGTAGAGCACGAGAGGATTAAAGGCCGTTTCACCCGGATTGTTTGATACATTCAGTGCCGCGGCACGGGCAAACTGATTCCCGTCTCCGCGAATGAAGCTTTCGAATGTGAATTTTGGATTGAGGTTCGTAACGAACGGCTCCTCATGCTTCGAGCGCGGCTTCGCCGATGTCGGATCAGGCCGGAGGAGTTCCGCGGAGAATCCTGCTTGAGAAGGCTCTGGCATGGTGACTGATGCTGCTTCACTGCGAGGAACCTTCACGGCATACTGAAGAACGGCATCTGCCCCGAGCACACTGTGAATGGACTTCTGGAGAAGATCGAAGTAATGTTCCTCCAGCCATTCATAGAAATACGTGCTCGGAACCTCGACGGTGAGCAACGTCCCTTCCAGATTTGTGGGAATGATGGGTTCAAACCAGGTTTTAAAGGTCAGCGGCTTGAGATGAGGCCGGACCAGATCGAGACATTCTTTCCAGGCAGATTCAGCTGTTTTTTCCGAAACAAGTGCCATATTCAATAAAGTTATTCACAGGACCAGAAAAAAAGGAGCATGGAGGTCAATTGTTCGCCGCTATTGTCGTGAAAACATACAACACCACGGTATCTGAGGGTCAGATTCCAGTAAGCTATTCCAGATAAACGACTTAGTATAAGAGCGTCGGGAAGGTCTCGATTTTCCTCTTTCGGGAGATAAAAGGCAGCGGACCGTATAAGCTCTGTTCTCTACAGAACACAAGACTTATTCACAGGTTATTCACATTAAAAAGCGGCTTGCGTTCGAAGGTTAGTATAGAGAGTCCGCAAGTGATTTTCAATATGAAAAAAGTTTGCTCAGGACTTGATTTTTTCAAAGTACGGCACCTGCAAAGACTTACGGGAGAAAGATTTTTTCAGGTTTTTTTTCTGTCCGGCTGCCTGCGGGATATCGCGGCGATAGACGGCGTCCTGACTTGATTTTATCTGCCCGCATGCGTAGAATTCCAGTTGTGATTTTCACAGAATCCGAATGCCCATGCTGCGAATAGCCGTCATTGTTACCATTCTGCTGCTGCCGTCGACACTGCTCTCCCAGTTTCGCGGTGAAGAGCCCCGACGCCCATCCGTGACAGAGGGGATGACAGAGTCCTCTGGGCATTCCGCTATTCTCGGTTTCTTTCATCCGGAGAATCTGGACATGCGGCACAGCCTTTCGTTCAGCTACGGCATGTTCGGCGATCAGGGAATGGGCGTATCCATGTACACGAACAGTCTTCGGTACCGAATATCAGAACCCCTGACTGTGCGTGCGGATATTTCCATGCTCTTCTCCCCCTTCGGCAGCGCATCCTCGATGTTCAAGAATGATCTGACAGGTATTTTCCTGCGCCGCGCCAGCGTTGATTACCGGCCGACAAAAGACATGCATATCAGTCTTCAGTACCGGAACATGCCGACAACGGTCTATGATCCGTACTACAGCCGCTACGGATACGGATCTCCACTCGGAATCGGTTTTTTCCGCGATGAATTCGATGACGGATGGTAAACGGAAGCACCCTCGCGACAAAAAATGGCCGGGTCAGGGACTCGGCTTTTTTTCGTATATTCAGGTATGGCAAGGGTAGGAAAGAAAAAACAGCTCAGTCCGCGAAATCTCATTCTCAACATTGTCATCGTTATTCTCGGTGTCATTGTTTTTTTTCTTCTCTATTCGTTCATCACCAATTCGATCGTGAACAAGCCGGTCGAATGGACCACCGAGTCTCCTGAACTCGGCGATGCAGCCGGCGAGATCATTCAGCTCGACGTACTCAATGGCTGTGGCGTGCGCGGAATCGCACAGGATTTTACCGATTATCTGCGAAAAAGAAATTTCGATGTCGTGCAGTCCGCGAATTACAAGACCTTTGATGTGGAGGAATCGCTTGTGATCGACAGAACAGGCGATCTTGCAGCAGCCCGCAAGGTGGCCTACGCCCTCGGCATCGATGAAAAGAACATTGTCCAGCAGATCAATCCGGACTACTATCTGAATGTATCCGTGGTGATAGGGAGAGACTACGAACAGCTCAAACCGTCGCAGTAAGTTCAACAAGGGCAGAAACACTTGGAAGCACAGGAACTCGCGAAACTGACAGCGGAACTCGCCGTCACAAAAAAGGCACAGGACGTCGTCATCCTCGATCTGTCAGGTCTGTCCGACGTGACAAATTTCTTCGTGATCTGCAGCGGAGAATCTGATACGCAGGTCAAGGCGATTGCAGACGCGATCATGGACGGCACGGCAGAGCATGATGCAAAGGTCTGGCGAAAGGAAGGTTTCGATTCGCTGCAATGGGCCCTGCTTGACTTCGTCGATGTCGTTGTTCACATCTTTCTTCCTAAGGTACGAAGGTACTATGAGATCGAGCGCCTCTGGGGAGACGCGCCGCAGACCCGCATCTCGGATTAAGTGTGCCGGGCATTTTCGAGTGTATTCATCCCACCTGAAATCCGTATGAAACAATATCTGAAAGAACAGCTCCGGACTACTCTGAAATCGATGGGTGTGTCTGTGACGGACGAGCAGATCGTCTTCGAAAAACCGAATATTGCCGAACATGGCGATCTCGCCACGAACGTCGCCATGACACTGGCACGTATACTGAAAAAGAATCCGCGGCAGATCGCGCAGGATATCGTCGATGGACTGCAACTTGATACGAAGAGAATTGCAGCTGTCGAGATTGCCGGCCCGGGATTCATAAATTTCCGCTTTGCTGATACATATCTCTATGAGGTCCTGTCGGAGATTCTCACAAGGGGGCATACATATGGATCGACAGACGAGCATCGCGGGAAGTCCGTCAATGTAGAATGGGTCAGCGCCAATCCCACCGGTCCTCTGCACGCCGGTCACGGACGGCAGGTCTGCATAGGAGAAACGGTATGTTCGCTGCTGGAGCGCACGGGATGGAAGGTGACGCGGGAATACTACTTCAACAATGCCGGCAACCAGATGCAGAACCTCGCCATCACGGTACGCGAACGTTACCGTGCACGTCACGGTGAGGAAATCAGAGAGGAAAATATCCATTATGCCGGCGAGTACATTTCCGAGATTGCCGAGGCCATATCCGAGGAGCATGGCGACTCCATGATGGATGCCGATCTCGACTTCTTTCGTTCTACCGGTGAGCAGTGGTGCTTCGCGACCATCCGTCGCACACTGGATCGGCTTGCCGTTCATCACGACGTGTTCTTCAACGAAGACAGTCTGTACAGAGACGGAAAGATCGACGACGTACTGAACGCCCTGCGCGAGAAGGAACTCGCGTATGACAAGGACGGCGCCGTCTGGCTGAAAACAACGGCATTCGGCGCGGACAAGGATCGCGTCATCATTAAGAGCAGTGGTGAGCCCACATATCGTCTTCCGGACATCGCGTATCACCGGGAAAAAATTCTCCGTGGCGACGACAGAATCATCGATATCTTCGGTGCCGATCACATCGCTACCATTCCCGATGTGCTGGCGGCCGTGCGCGCGATGGATCTTTCGACCGATCACGTTGATGTCATCATACATCAGATGGTGAGTTTCGTCAGCGACGGGGAGGTCGTCAAAATGAGCAAGCGTTCAGGAAACGTCTATTCGCTCGATGACCTGATCGAGGATGTCGGCGTGGATGCTGTGCGGTACTTCTTCATCATGCGCGGGGCGAGTTCGCATCTCGAGTTCGACATCAAACTCGCGCAGGAACAGAGTGAGAGCAATCCCGTCTATTACCTGCAGTATGCGCACGCGCGTATCGCCAGCATTCTGCGCTTCGCGGAGAGCGAAGGGATGCCCGCGACCGGCGACACCGAAAAGCTGTCGCTGCTGACGCATGAATCGGAAATCGCACTTATCAAGGAACTCCAGCAGTTCCCGGAGATCATTTCGCTCAGTGCGCGCACCTATGAAACGCAGCATCTCTGTACGTACCTGCACAACCTCGCCACCGCGTTCCACAAGTTTTACCACGACTGCCGGGTAGTGACGGAAAACCGCGAACTCAGCGCCGCACGTCTCTCACTGTGTCATGCAACACGGCAGGTGCTTGCCAATGGATTTTCCGTCATCGGAATCTCAGCGCCGGAGAAGATGTAATTCAGGGGAAGGAAGAGTCACGATGGGAGGAAAGGATCAGTGCAGGCTCAGGGACGAACGCCGAACAGCGCGTGTGCGCGAGAAATCAGAAATACCAGGACCATCCGAGTGAGTAGACGTTTCCGTTGAGATTGATATGGGAACGGAAGGGTTCATCGCGGAGGGGATATTCGACTCCGTTGGACAGAACGCGTTCCTGAGGGAAACGGTTTTCCGCGGAAATCTGCGGATCGCGGAAAATGATGTCGGCTCGCACTGCGAGGTGCTCGGTAAGCATATATTCCGCGCCGACGAGTACGTGGATCCCGACAGCGGGTGTTGATGAAACGGTTTCCGCGGACACGCCGGCGATCGAGTGTATGCGGCGTCCGAGATACATGCCCCCGCCCCCGCCGACATACATCTGAAAGCGCCGGGTGCTGAAGGGAAGAGTGAATACGGCATTCGCTTCCAGAAGCCACACGTCGAAACCATTTTTCTCGACAGTTCCGACCTGATCGCTGCGGCTGCTGCGGCCAGAAACATACTCCGCGTGCAGCTGTACCGCGATGGAAGGATACAGATTGAAGCGATATCCGCCGGCATAGCAGAAACTGCTACCGATGTCGGCGGTTTCATCACGCAGCACGGGATCCGAAGACTGCGGGTAGAGGAAAATCTGGGATGCGTCGAGATATCCGACGGAGAGGGCAATCGAGTGGTCGCCTGTCTGCGCGTGCAGGGGCAGCGTGAGCAGGAAAAGGAAAAGCCCCCGGAGAAGCGCTGTTCCAGCGGATTTCACCCGGGGGCTTTTCACGTCTGCGCGTGTCATATCAACGGAAAAATCTGTCCCGATTATCAACGACGTCAATTTCGTCCCGCTTTTCCTCAAGCCAGGACTGCACGAATTCATTCTGCAGTCTGGAGAGCTGCTGCTTGCGGATTTCCTCTTTTTTCACCTTGAAGGCCGTTTCGTCAAAATCGGATTTGGCGTTCAGGCGCGCGACATAGACGCCGCGCATTCCGCGGAACGGTTCCGTGCGTTTACCCACATCGAGTGCGAGCAAGCGGCCGATGAAATTCTGGTCGCGGCCGACATTCGGCACACCGTTCTGGAGTTTGAAAGGCGGAGGACTCTCCACGTTGAGATTGGGATCGGCACTGGCGATCTGTTCGAGTGTCTTTCCTGCCGAGACAATGGAATTTGCCTTTTCCATTGTCTTTTTCATCTGGCGCTCAAAGATCACCTGCGGCTTGATCTGATCTCGAACTTCGTCGAGCGTGCGGTATCCGGCATCGCGCTCATCAGAAATCATGGCAACGACATAGCCGCCCGCGGCACGATGCACGTCACTGATCTCACCCACACCGTTCTCAAAGGCAAATTTCATCAGTGCGGGATTTGTTCCGATGTTGGGGATATACGAACCGGTCTGCTTCGCAAAATCCGGTGTTTCCTGGATCTGCAGTTCGCTCTGCTGTGCTTCCTGCTCGAAGCCGTTTTCAGTGGCGAAGTACCCGAAATTGCGCGCGCGCTCGAAAATATCGTCGCGTGTGCGGGATCCGGCGCGGATGGACATCCGCAACTCGGCAAGTTTCACTTCGCGGCGCGTCGTTCCTTCCATCTTGATCACATGGTAGCCGAACTGCGTTTTCACCGGGCCGAGGATCTGCCCGGGACGCGCACCCATGACCGCATTCTGGAATTCCTCAACCATTCGTCCCTCCCCGAACCAGGGAAGTGAGCCGCCGCGTTCCGCAGCACCGGGTTCCTCGGAGTACTGCGCCGCGAGGCGATCGAAATCCTCACCGGCGCGCGCCTTGGCAAGTACTTCCTCCGCTTTTGCCTTCTGTGCCGCGTCGTCCTGTCCGCCGTCTGTGCGAAGCAGGATATGTGACGCCTTATACAGAGTGTTCTCTCCTTCGCGCGCGTCCATCACTCTGTACAATGAGAGTCCGGTCTCATTGGGCACGGGACCCACAATGGAACCGACCGGTGCGGGAAATACGCTGTCGGAGACGGCATCCGGAACCTGGTCGCGCGTGACCCAGGCAGTGGAATCATATGGTTCCTCGGAATTGGCGTCGACGAGCTCAAGAAAGTCACCGCCGCCGTCCGCGATTTCCTTCAGCGTGCGCAGTTCGTTCACGATCGCGTTAGTGTCGCCCTTGGACGGGGTTTCCTCGAAGAGCACATACTTGAGCTTCCGCATCTCATCGATCTTGAACTGTTCCTTGTTCTCTTCGTAGTATTCCCTGAATTCTTCTTCCGTCGGAGCAGCCGTGTCGGTGGCCGCAAAAACGCGGGGATCGAAGAGTACGTAGCTCACGTTGAAGTCGAGGTTGGTCTTGAGGAATTCGTCCTTGACCTGCTGTTCGGAAACGATGACGGAGGAGCTGAGAATGTTCGTCAGTTTCGAACGCAGAAGTTCGGAACGGAGCTGCTGCTCAATGGCGATGAGCGCTTCCTCGTTTTCGGGACCGGGATTGCGAAGGAACTGCTGGTATGTTTCAGCGTTGAATCGGCCGGTGGAATCCATGAAATACTGCGCCAACTGCTGGGGTGGATTGTTTACATCCCAGATCCAATCGCGTATTTCCTCGTCGGTCACCTGGATGTCGAATTCCTCGATGGCCTTTTCGATGATGGACTGCGTGACGAAATCATTCCAGACCTGTTCACGGATCTGCATGTAATCGTTCTCTGTCAGTTCCTTGCCTTCATTCTCCTGACGGCGCTGTTCGGCAACCTGCTCGACGACAGCCTGGAACTCCTGATATGAAATGGCATTGCCGCCGACATTTCCGATTTCATTAGCCGAACCCTGCATGATCGATCCGATGTCGACATCGCTGACCACCCAGAAGGCAACGAAGATGACGGCGAACGCGATGATGAAGACGTGCGCTCTCTCGCGCATTTTTGTCATCATACCCATGTCAATCTACTCCACGAATTCAAAGAATAGGTATACAAGCTAACAAATATAGGGGAGTTGCCTATATGACGCAATGGACAGGGGGATACCCCTGAATTCGTCTTTTTCGGTGGCGGAGGGGCGGTGGGGAGTGCGACACGCGGCCTGCGACGGGGAGCCGATCAGCTGATGCATTGCCGCCGCTGCCGTTATGCGCCGCTGCCGTTATGCGCCGCTGGTGCTATGACGGAAGCTGGTGTAAAAAAAACGCGGCCACCGATGTGACCGCGCGTCGTGTTGAGGTGTGTGCGAACCGTTTCAAAATCAGAAACGGTAGGAAAGGCCGAGCATGAGCCGTGAAACGCTGATGTCCTGATCGGCCTGAAATGCGCTCAGCGGAGCGGCCGCGTCCGGATCGAAGTAATTGTCAACGATGGCGCGGTAGTTCGATATGGAATACGCCGCCTGCAGGGCGAAATTATGTTCGAACTGATATCCGATACCGCCGCTGATTGTCTTGACGTCGAAGTCGGTGGTGTTCTCGTCCACCTCATACGGAGAATAGCGATACCCGAAACCGCCGCGCAGGAACAGTCCGGTTTCGGGGATGTTGAACTCCGCACCGATGCGGAAGTTGTTGGCCCCGCGGAAGGTATTTCGGATTTCCCTGTTCCGGTCACTGATCAGGATGGGATCCCAGTCGTTGCTGTCCTCGAATTCGATATTCGAGAAATCCACCAGCTCGAAATCCGCGCTCACCGTGGCGAACTCCACCGGCGACCACGACGCACCGAAACTGTATATCGGCGCCGTGCTGATTTCGTAATTGTGGTTCTCGAAAACGAGATCGTATCCGACGGTCGCATCGGCAAAATAGCTGTTGCCGGACTTGTAGTAATCCTCGTTGATCGTTATGTAGCTGGCGGTCTGGATCGCTATGCCGAAGCGCGCCTTGTCGCGGTAGTTGTACAGGAAACCGAATTTCATGTTCCATCCGGAGATGTCCTGTTCGATTTCTTCCATGAGTTCAAGCTCCTGGAAATCCGTGCGCGTGATGTACGGTCCGTCCTCCACAGCGGGAATTCCGACAATTTCACCCTGCCAGACGTCGTTGATATCCGCCTCGATGAAGGTGCGCTGGTAGAGGTAGGACCCGGTGAGCACGTTCAGCGAAAGACCGACCATCATGTTGCGGGCGATTTCCATGCTTCCGCCGAAGGACCACTGGTTGAGGCCTCCTTCTTCGGTGACGTCGATGGTCTGCTGGACGCGATTCGCGACAGGGATGGCGAACCAGCCGGGATCGCCGGCATCCAGGTAACTCAGCACGAGTGTGTCTTCGAGACCGAGATTCCAGGCGAAATCCAGCTCGGGATCATCGTTGAACAAAGAGGCCTGAATGGAACTCTGCGGGTTGTATACATCGACATCCATCGCGCCGTTGAAGTCAAGAAGGCGGTTATAGCCCGCCGACAGCACGAAACTTCCGCGCACGACGGGGAATGGCAGGGCGAGATTGAGGTTGGTGAGCGTCGTGGCGCCTTCGCTGCCGCTGGTGGTGACATCGAACATGGTGGCGTCGTTGTCGAAGCCGATGTTGGAGAGACCGATGCTGAATTCTTTCTGGCGGAGCTGCCCGAGTCCGGCGGGATTGAAGTACAGCGCTGATGCGTCATTGGCAAGTCCGACAAAGGCATTTCCCATGCCTGCGCTGCGCGGACTGAACAGCGTCGCCGGACGCGAGAGGCGCAGGGCGTCCTGAATGGTCTGCGCCTGCATTCCGGCGGCGGCGAAGATGAAAACCAGAGAGATATATATCGCGCGTTTCATGATGACCTCCTGATAGACCATACCGATGAGGTGTGTCCGGTACGGATCAAATCGTTTCGTTGTATCCCGATCGTATTGCTGTGTTCGCTGTTAGCGTGAACGGCTGCGGCTGCCGCCCGACGAGCCTGAGCTGCCGGAGGAGCGGGACCCGCTGCTTGAACCGGAACTCCTCGACGGCGGTGAGTAGCTGCGGCTGCTTCCCGAACTGCGGCTGCTGCGCGAGGACGGTGTGTAGCTTCTGCTGGAGCCCGAACTGCGGCTGCTGCGCGACGAAGGAGTGTAACTTCTGTTCGAGGAGCCGGAGCTGCGCGAGCGTGAAGGTGCCCGGTATGAGCGTTCGGAGCTGCTCGAGCGTCCGCTCGAGGACCGTGTGCTTGTACCCGAACTGCGGCTTTCCGAACTGCGCGAGCGCACGGACTCATATCCGGAGGAGCGGCTGCGCGAAGTGGAACTGCGCGTGGTTGCGCTGCGCGATGTGGCGCTGCGCGATGTGGCGCTGCGCGAACGGCTGCTGTTCACGGATTCACGTGTGCGATCGTAGGTCGAGCGCGTGCGTCCTGTCGTCGAACCGACCGCAGAAGATCCCGTCGTCGTGCGTGAGACACCGGTGCGGGAAATGGTGCTGCGGGTTCGGCTGTCGAGCGTCGTTCGTGAAATGCCGGAGGTGCGCACGGCCGACGTACGGCTGCGTGTCACAAGACGGGTACCGCTGTCGTAGTAATACGGACTGTACCAGCCGCCGTATCCCCAGCCATGGGAAGCCCAGCCCCCGTAATACAGCGGACGATGCCAGTACCAGGACGGTCCGAAATGGAAAGGATCCCAGTAGCTGTAGTAATAGCCGTAGTAGGGAGGACTGTACCAGCTGTACCAGGGATCATAGTGCGCTGACCACATCGATCCCCAGCGGTAGGGGTAGTAAAAGTCGAAGTAGATACTGCTGCGGGGAAAGGTATCGTAATAGTAGTTGTTGGTGACGACGTTTCCGACACTGTCTTCGTAGGTCTCGGAATACTCAGGGTAGTAATCGTATTCCTCATAGCGCGGATACTCATCACGAACGGCAATCTGCGTGTAGCAGCCCGACGTTCCGAGCAGCACCACGACAGAAGCCATCGCAAGCAGAAGAGTCGTTGTACGTTTCATGACACACCTCATCGGTTATCGTAGCGTTCTACTGTTATATCAACAAATATCATGCCGTAATATTCCCGATTCACCCGAAAAAAATCGCCGAATCGGCCCTAATCAAGCTATATCTTTGAGCGGAAAGATGAAAGGACAAGCAAAGTGACCACTGCAGAGGACAGTACCTGTGTGAAAAAGCACACAGGGAGGAATAGCGTGACGCGGGAGCAGCGGAAGAACCACCTGAAGATTCAACCCGCCATCACGACGGTGTCACAGATATCGTACGTACTGAATGCGAATCGACCGGATAATCCTGTCGTGCGCGAAGCCCGATGTCAGCAGATTTTTGAACAGGATGTCGGCATTGAAACCGATATTCGTCGAAACACGGATGCCCATCCCCATCGATCCGTTCCAGAAGCCGCGCTGGTCGCGATCGTTGTCAAAGGCGAAGTTGTATTCAGCGAGGTATGACACGATCGGACCGATTGATTTTTCCAGTCCGACATACACGTTTGGATCCATGTCGTCGTCATGCCGTTCCAGCGTGTAATTCATGCCCCCGTGAAAGCTGACGGTCCCATAGAACTGATAGTTTTTCCCAACGGTGACGAACAGGCCGGGTGATTTCATGACATACTGCCGGAGTCCGGTCAGCCATCCGTCTCGACCCTGTGAATCAAATCCGATGACGATCGCCGGAGAGCGCATTCCTTCCTCCATCACGCGGTAGCGCGCGTGTATCCCGGGAAGGTTGTTCCACGTGATGCCCCCGCTTCCGATGATGTTCGTTCCTCCGAAGGAAGCACCGACATTGAGGTTTGTGAAGAGTCCGTAGGTGAATGTGGCGATTACGCCCCCGTCGGGATAGAAATAGGTCTCCACCGCACCGGACGTGGCGGGCAGGATACCTGCGACCGGCATGTCGACCAGGAACATGGGATCAATATTGGCGCGATCACCGGCCGACCGCTGACCGAAGAGGCTTGCGGGACCGAGGAGAAGCACGGCCGTCAGCAGTATGCGCAGCGTTTTCCGCATGGCTGTCACCCTGCTGTCAGCGTTTTCCCGCCATGAATTCTTCCGCCGTGGTCACGTCATGTGCGGACCCCATGAACACGGGGACGCGCTGATGCACATCGGTCGGTTCGATTTCGAGAATGCGTTTTGAACCATCGCTCGCGCGCCCGCCTGCCTGCTCGACGAGAAAGGCCATGGGATTCGCCTCGTACATCAGGCGCAGTTTTCCCTGCGGATTATTCCTGTCACCGGGATAGGCGAAGATGCCGCCGTAGAGAAGCGTCCGGTGGATGTCCGCAACCATCGATCCGACATATCGTGCCTTGTAGGGACGTCCGCTTTCAGTGTCCTCCTGCTGAAGCCACGCAATGTAACGCCGAAAGCCCTCATCCCACATTTCCCTGTTGCCCTCGTTGACGCTGTAGATATTTCCATGGGCGGGGATTTTCATGTTGCCGTGCGAGAGCAGGAAGGAACCGATGGTGGGATCGAGCGTGAATCCCTGCACACCATTGCCGGTGGTGAACACCATGATGGTGCTCGATCCGTACATGATATAGCCGGCAGCGACCTGTTTGACGCCGGACTGCACGACGTCCTGTTCCGTTCCACGGCAGCCGTCGCTCACACGGCGGAAAATGGAGAACACCGTTCCGATCGTGACGTTGGCTTCGATGTTGGAAGAGCCGTCTAGCGGATCGAAAAGCATGGCGTACTTGCCGCAGGGAAATTCTTCCGGGATGGGGATGACCGACTCATTTTCTTCGGATGCCATCACGCAGAGCTGTCCGCCGGTCTCGAGCGCATTGATGATCATGCGGTTGGCGAACACGTCGAGCTTCTTGACCTCGTCGCCGCTGGTATTCGTCGTGGCTGCGCGGCCGAGGATATCCACCAATCCGGCCCGCCGCACCTCGCGCGAGACGATTTTCACTGCGAGCGCGAGATTTCGCAGCAGCGTGGAAAATTCTCCGGTCGCTTCCGGGTGCAGACGCTCCTCCTGCGCGATGTAGCGCTGGATGGTCATCAGGCGGGTTTCGTCGCCGGGAATGTACTGGCGGTTCGACATCGACGTTCCTCTGTTGGATGGTGAGATAGGCGCTCAGCTTTCCGTTCTGCTGATGGAGAGATGGACTTCCATTCCGTCCGCGGAGGGTTGGAACCGGACGCTGTCCATCATCGACCGCACGATCAATACTCCGCGCCCCCCTTCCTTGAGGAGGTTTTCATCATCCAGGGGGTCGGGGATATCATCGGGGCTGAATCCCGTTCCCTCGTCGCGGATGACAAAATCGATGCGGTCTTCGTAACACGTGCAGCTGAGATGCACCTGCTTTGCGGGATCGGACTGATTTCCGTGAATGATGCCGTTGTTGACGACTTCAGTGATCGATATCATGATGCGGTCGAGAATCGACGACTCGAGATCGAGTGCATCGTTGATCTCGAGGATAAAGGACTCGACCAGCCTGATATTCGATCGAACACTGGAAAAGCTGACGGATTTTTTCAAGACGGGTTCGCTCAGAGTGGGGTTCTCCTCGGTCGGCGGACTGTTAGAACATAAAAGTAGAAAATCTGCCTCACAGATTCCAAACCACACGCAGAGATAGATTCGGCGTGCTTCGCTGCGGACCGTCGTTTTCGGAGGTCAGCTGATACCAGCCTTCCGCGATGATGTCGGTCGCTTGCGAGAATCGAAGACGCAGACTTCCTGTCGGACCATAGCTGCGGAGCAGTCCGCTGCGCGCCTTTTCGCGTCCTTCGTAAGCGTATCGCCGCTGCTCGAACAGTCGGAAGCCAACAGAGGCGCGGACGGCCTCACCGACGCGCAGCATGGATATCGACAGCGTGCGTTCATCGAAATACTGAACCGGACGAACGGTGAATGCGCTCCAGCGCAGTTCCCCCCGCTCGTAGAAGCGAAGATGCAGGTTGATTTCCGTCCAGAAATCACCGCCGAGATGCATCGTCGTGGAATCGCTGAGTGTGAGCTGCCGCAGAGAAAAGCTGCGCTGCGCAAGTGTCGCAGTCTCGAAATCATAAACGGTATAGTTTGCCACAACCTCCGCCGTGTTGCGGCTGACGAACCCGTGTCCGACGCGAATCTCGGTCATCGGACGCAGCCGAAGGACGCGGTTCCATGTATTGTTTGCACTCCGTTCCGCGAAAATGAATACCGTATGCCGCATGTTGAGATCCGCACTGACGCCTGCCTGGAACTGCGGGCTGAAACGATGCATCCACCGAAGTCCGGCGAGCACCCAGAGTTCGTCGCGGTCGTCGTAGTTCTCCTCGCTCGGCGTATCATACTGCATCTTCACCGTCGAAGCGCTCAGCGAAAGCGTGTCTCTGCTGCCGAGCGCCTGGGAGATGTCGAACGCGAGCTGGGTCTGCTGGATGCTGTTGTTCTTTTGTGTCTCAAGCATCTCCTGCCTTGCGATGCTGACGGGACTGGCTCCCTCGAAGGGATTGATCGCGTGACTCTCGTCGCGCTCGTTGAGTTCAAGGCGTACCATGCCCCGTGTTCCACGGCTGTTTTCATAGCGCAGCTGCATGTTGCCATTGAGATGGAACTCGCTGATATCGGTATCGAAAAAAGGATTGTCGTTTCCGGGATCATGACGCTGCCGGGCGCGTGCGATGTCACGCTGGGTGAGATCCACGGCGGCCTGCAGTTCAAGCGATCGCATAATGCGGTAGTTCAGCGTGTTCGACAGTGTCACGATACGCTCTTCCCGCGATTCGATCTGGTTTGTCACACCCGTACGCGCTTCGAAAAGTGAATCGAATGGAAGGTAGAATTCCCGGCGCACCTGCCGGATGAGGAGCTGTGTGTGGTTGATGCTGTTGTCTCCCACGGTGGCGAGCAGATCTGCGCTGCCGCGATGTTCCGCCTGGAAACGCGGGTCGATGAACTCCGCCGAGGAATACAGCTCCGCCTGAGCGGCCGTGCGTCCGATAAGAAGATCGTGCAGTCGTGCGCGTCCGCTGTACATGAATCCCCGGTCGAGGATTCCCTGCTGATTGTCGAAGCTCACGCCCGCCATGGGCTGAATCTCAAGTACCGGCAGGGCATCCCATTGCACACCTGCAAGCGCTTTGTTGGTGGAGAGGTCGTTGAGTCCGAGCGCGCGGTTGTCGGAAAAAATAAACGATGAGAATGACGCGGTGACGGCAAATCCACGCGTCAGCGTGCGTGCCGTATTGAGGCGGAAACTCTGCTCATCCTTGATGGTATTGCGGTCGGTTCGGATCAGTGTGCGAAGGAACCGTTCGTCGGCATCGATGCGCCAGCCATTTTCTTCAAGCCGGAATGTGCCGCCGAGATCCCACAAAAAGGTATTGACGTTTCGTTCAAAACCGGCGGACAGCTGGCCTGGTCCGGCATCCCGTTGTTCATCCGGGGGGATGGCCGCTTCCGTATCCGCGTCAACGCTGTCAGCGGGCATTTGCTGTGCGGATGCAGTTCCACAGAACAGCAGCGCGGATGCGAACAGCATTGCAGATGTGCACAGCAGTGTGCACAGTCGCGGGAAGAATGCGATGTGTGAGCGGGGATACGTCGGGAGCACGGATTTTCCGGATGATGGGACAGCGGTGCTTCCGTAGCGCAGAAAGTAAAATATACGGGATCGAAAGGAGAACAGGGAAACGCCGATCAGTTCTCGACGATGAATCGCCGGACGTCGGAGATACCGTTTGGTTTGCCGTTCGCTGCAGTGACGCTGGAGACGCGCCAGTAATAGGTGACACCCGGTGTGAGCGGGGATTCCGAATAGCGCACGCGCACGGTGTCATCAGTGCCGGCGGAAACGTATCCGCTCCAGACTTCTCCGGTCGTTTCAGAGAGTGCAATGCTGACAAGGTACCGTGATGCCTCGGGCACGGAAAGCCATGACAGCTGTGGATACGGTGGCGCCTGGCCGTTGTCAGCCGGTGCGATGGGTACGGGACGGGTCGCGATCAGGTCGGATGCGAGCGGCGAGAGTTCACTCTCGCGTCCGCCGCGGTCAATGGTTACGACAGCGAAATAATACCGCCTGCCCGGCTGCACGTCAGTGCTGTCTTCGACAAATGCGGCATCCGTGGTGGCTATCTCACGCGCAGCCGAGGGGTCATCGAAGGGAGTGTCGGATCGGTACACGCGGTAGCCGGCGAGATCCGCCTCCTCGACGGAAACCCAGGAAAGGCGAAGCAGGCGGCGACGACCGTCATTGAACCCATTCGCCGCGATGTTGCGCGTCTCATCGGGATCGCTGAGATTCGGTGACTCCGCGGAAACCGTATCGATGGCGATGCTTTCGTTTCCGGCTTCGTCAACGGCGGTGATAAAATAATGGTACGTCGTGTCGTAGCTGCGCTGCTGGTCAATGATGAAATTCTGTGTGATGGTGTCGATGGCAGCGTACGGTCCGTCGGCATCTTCCTCGGCCCGGTACACGATGTAGCCGCGCAGGTCTCGTTCACTGTTGCGAAGCCATCCAATGAAGATGTAGCCGTCCCGCGCACCCTCGACCAGCACACCTGCCGGCGGAAGCGGCGGCGTGGTGTCGGGGCCTGGATCCACGATGCGTTCGCGTTCGCAAGCACTGAGAACGAGCAGGAGCAGAATAGCACCACGCGTAAGCGTGGGGATAGCAGTACGCAGTAAACAGGACGCAGTACGCAATAGGCAGTAGGCAGTATGCAGTATGCTCCGTTCGGCGTGGGTCTGCCCGAACCGTGCGCTGCGGGGGAGATTGTGAAGGCTCTCGTTCATGATCTTCGATTGTATTCGCCGGATGGACAACATACGCAGCAGGACGTTCGCGCGAAAGGGGAAAGAGGATGAATGCCTACAGCAGCACCGCCGCTGCGATCAGCACGGTGATCAGCGTGGAGACGCAGTTCACCGTATCATTGGTGATGCGCTGCGCGCCGCGCACGCGTTCGGCGGGCATGGCGCAGTGCAGGCGTTTCTCGGTCGCCTTTCCGCAGACGCGGCAGCGGTACTGCGCCTGCACCGTGGCACCGAGGATGCTGTCGATGAGGCTTCCGGTCACTCCGAGCAGCACGATGCCGGCGAAGGCCACTCCGCTGAGTGCGATGAACGGCAGGGCGCTGAGCGTGACGACAAGTGCTCCGAGTGCTCCGCCGGCCGTTCCGGCCAGAGTGATGCCGCCCGAGGTCCCGGCGGGAACGCGCTTCCCGCTGATGACGCTGCGCGGGGTCTGCCGCGCAAGCACACCGATTTCCGTTCCCCAGGTGTCCGCGGTCACGACGGCGACCGCGATGAGCGAAAGCAGGTACAGCGCATCGGGACCGGAAAAATGCCAGGCGATCGCAAGGACACCGACGATGGCGCCGTTCGCGGCTACCTGTCCCGCATCCCGCGTGCCGCTTTTTTCGAACACGGTATCGAATACCTGCTTGCGCGATTTCCTCCAGCGCGACAGCAGGCTGGACAGCAGGAAAAACGTGAAGATCGGCAGGGTCCACTGCCAGCCGCCGATGCCATACACCACTGTCGCGAGCAGGAAGGTCGCGACGGCTCCCGACGACTTGAGCATGCGCAGCGCGTACGCGACTCCCGCGATAACGATGCCGAGTCCCGCTCCGAGGGCAAAACGCAGCATGTCCGCGGACGCGCCGGACGCGAATCCCACATGCAGCGCGATCGCGGTCATGACCGGGACGGTGATGTTGTCGCTTCCCCGCGAAGACGCCGCCTCCCAGCCGGTGGCGAACAACGCGATGGCAAGGATGGCTGCGGCGGTGGCGAATGGATACCGCATGAAAAGCTGCGCCGCCTGCAGTCCGATATCCCCGTAGACGATAAGTGTCAGCAGGATGGCGGCGAGACTGCCGAGCAGCATCGCCGTCGATCCTTCGAGGGATTTCGGATCGCCGGTGACGTGATACAGGTGCGGGTTGCGGATGCTCTCGCCGGTTATGCCTGCAGCGGCGTCGCCGACGGCCATAACCATGATCGCGGCGACGACGATGTCGGGCCATGCATTCCAGAACGGCAGGGCGATCAGCAGCAGAGCGAGGGGATAGTACACCGTGCCGAACGACGGGCGGGTGGTATGATGCACGGCTTTGAGCACACCGGCGGCGTAGGCGGCTGCGTTGAGCGCGATAAATACCGCTGCGATGAGCGCGACTGCTCCCGCGTTGGGAAAGAATGGCGGCGCGAAGAAAATGACAACACCGATTGCCACATGCACGAATTTGCGTGTGAATTCGTCGGGAAGACGAAAGCGCCGGCGAAGGATTTCACTCAGTCCCAGCAGCAGCAGAATAGCGCCCGCGAGAACGGAAAGACGCAGAAGATCGGTCGTGCTCAGTGTCAGATCCATCTGCGGAAAATACAAAAAAACCTCCCGCGCCGGGACGCGGGAGGTCGTCAAAAGGTTGATATCCGGTGCAGCCGGGATTCAGATCCCTGCGATGGGGGTGGCGATCTGATACTTCTTGGCTTTTTCCGCCTGCCAGTAATCCGCGGTGATTTTACCGCCTTCGACACTGATGAATGCTACACCGTTGGCCTTGCTGCCGATGATCTTGTAGGGTTGGATGACGGTCTTGCCGTTTCCGCGCACCAGTTCGCGCGCCTTGCCGACCTCGTTTCCGCTGTCGTTGTGGAAGGTGATGGAGGCCACGGCATCCTTGCCGTCGGTGTTGGCGAGGACGATGTAAACTTCCACATCGGGGTCGCTGACGAAATGCGGACAGACCAGTTTGCTGTAGCCCCTGGCTTCCTGTCCGACCGTGGTGGTGTTTTTCCAGGTCTCCGCACGGTCTTTGTAAAACTGCCAGTATTCGGCGACGATGTTGCCGCCCTCGGCTTCGATGTGGATGGTGCCGTTGGCGACGCCGCTGACGTACTTGCCCGGGTTGAGGTTGAGCTTGCCGTAGGGCTGCAGCAGCTCCTTGCCCTCGCCGATGAGCTTGCCGTCGTTGTCGTAAAATTTCATGCGTACGATGGGGCCTTTGCCCTGTACGTCTGTGATGACGAGATGCGCCTCGATGACGCTGGGATCATTGACGAAATGATTGATGATGTACTTTTCCGCGCCCTGTGCCGACACCTGTCCGGCGAGCAGCAGCAGGAAAGCGGCAATGAGCATATGCCTGATGTATTGCATTGTTTCTCCTTTGCGTTCGTTGCGGGGTGCCATGATCAGAGCTTCTTGAATTCGACGCGGCGGTTGATGGCGCGCTGTGCCGGTGTTTCGTTGGGCACCAGCGGATTTTTCGGTCCGTAGCCCACGACGAGCAGACGGCTCGCATCGATGCCGCTGTCGACGAGAAACTGCTTGACCGACTGTGCGCGGCGTTCGGAAAGCTTCATGTTGTAGGCCTCGTCGCCGACGTTGTCTGTGTGTCCGCCGACCTCATAGCGCGCGTCGCGGTTGCCGCCGCTTTTCATGGCCTTGGCGACTTCCATCAGATCCGCATACGAGCGCTTCTGTATCTTGTCGCTGTCGAAATCGAACTGCACCTGCACGCGGATCATGGGATCCTTCTTGATCTCCTCCGCGACGGGAGCGCTTCCCTGCATGGCATGCGCGACCTGGTACTGCTCAGCGTCGGAAACCTGCCAGTATTCACCGGTGATCTTGCCGCCCTCGGTCTGAATGTAGGCGACACCAGTCATTTTCTTTCCGCCGACGAGATCAAGCGGCTTGATGGAGAACTTGCCGTATTTCGGGATGTTGATTTTTTTCTGTCCCGCCAGTTCTCCCTGGTCGTTGTAGCATTCGACATACACGGTAGGACCGGTGCCTTCAGCGTCGGCCACGACGATGTAGCTTTCGATCTGTGGATCCGCGACGAAATGCTGACAGATGAGCTTCGTGGCGCCGGGTCCGACAGCGGCCGGCACGGCGATGTTTTTCCAGCCGAGCGCGGGATCCCTGTAGAACTGCCAGTACTGGCCGACGACTGTCGTCGTGGCCGTGATGCGCATGGTGCCGACCATCTTGCGGCCCTGCACATATTTTTCGGCGTTGATGTTCAGTTTCCCGCCCGGTGGTATGCTCTCTTCGGATTTCCCATAGAGGGCACCCGACTCATCGTACACGGCAACGTTGATCGTGCCGCCGCGTCCCTCGACATCACTGACGACGAGATGTCCCTCGATGACCTGCGGATCCGACACGAAATGATTGATGACGAGCTGCTTGCCTGCCTGTCCCCAGGCCGTTCCTGCGATCAACAGGACGCCGGCGGCGATGCAGACATGCAGAAACAGGGTGCGTTGCACGTTTGAACGTAGCTGCATGAATCCTCCTCGTGAAATATTGGACGTGAAATCGACCACAATATAGCGATTCGTTCGATGTTCTGCCATGATCGCCCCGGCGCCCTGCTTTTAACTTCCCGTCCGCAAATTCCTACAATGAAAGCGTACGTTCACCATCGCGATGAGATCTCATGAACACCGCCGATCTGTTTACCGGAACCAGCGGATACGGTTCTGGCCGCAGGCGCGGAAAGCGCCGCTTCATCGCATTGCTGCTGACCGCCGCGGCGGTCATGCTCATGTCGTGCGTGTTCCCGGCGGGCGCTGTGCCCACCGGCGAGCACCACGGATGGAAATTCATTGCCTTCGGTCCCGACGGAAAGCTGTACATCCCGGTCGGCGTGCCGCGCAACATCTGCGAGAGCGAGGACGAGCGTTTTGGCACCATCATGCGCATGAATCCCAACGGCTCCCTTCTCGTCTCCGACGACAAGGGCGGCGCGGTATACCGGATTTATTACGAGGATTGATGGCGCGGGAGGAAGTCACTTCTTGTCGGGATCAATACCAAGATCGCGGGCGCGCCGCTTCCATTGCGCGCGTGCGAGCGCCTGCATGTCGACGACCTCGTCCATCTCATCGACCACTTCCATTCCGAGCAGCGTTTCGACGACATCCTCGAGTGTAACGATGCCCATCGTACCGCCGTATTCGTCGACCACAAGCGCGATATGCTGCCGATGATCGAGAAGGAATTCCAGCAGTTCGGTCAGCGGCGTCTCGGGAAGGATGCTGTGCAGGGGACGCTTGAGTGAAGAGAGCGGAACATCCCCGCGATCCTGCGCCTTGGCGAGCAGCATGTCGTCCTTGAGCACGATGCCGGTGATGCTGTCGAGGTCGGAATCATGGACGGGAATTCGGGAGAAGGGGATTTCGGGAGCCGCATCAAGTGCCTCACTGACGGTGACATCCTGCCGCATGCCGAAGATGACCGTGCGCGGTGTCATGATGTCACGCGCCTTGATGACTGAGAATTTGAACAGGTTGCTGATGATGCGCGACTCCCGCGTGTTGATTTCACCGGTGCGTTCGCCAATGCCTGCCATGGCGATGAATTCATCCCGGCTGAAGAGTTTCATCTGCTTGTTCCGGGAAATCAGGCGTGTAAGTTTTTCAGTGATGATGATAAGGGGATAGAGTGCGATGATCATGCCGCGCACGAACAGTGCGATCGGTCCGGCCAGCGTGCGCCAGTGCACCGCACCGAGCGTTTTCGGGATGATCTCCGAGAGAAAGAGAATCATCAGCGTCATGACAACCGAGAACAGGCCGAACCAGGCGCTGCCGAACACCGCGACGGCCTGTGCGCCCGCGCCGATGGCGCCGACGGTGTGCGCGATGGTATTGAGCGTCAGAATGGCCGCGAGTGAACGGTCGACATTTTCCTGCTTGAGGCGCACAAGCAACTCGGCCTTCTTCGGTGTTTTATCCCGCAGTCCGGCGATGAAGGATGGTGTGATGCTCAACAGCACCGCTTCCGCGATGGAGCAGAGGAACGAAACGACAAGTGCGAGCAGCACGTACGTGATCAGCAGCGCGACGCTGCCGGTATCAGACCCGTTTGCGGCAATGAGTGAAATCAGCATGGAGAACAGTTTCGCGAAAAGCGGAAGGAATGTCAATCGCTGCCGACATACGCGCGGATCTCAGCGATCTCGAGCGCGAAGGGTCCCGTCTGCCTGTCGGCGATGAGAAAACCGATCTGCCGGATGTTTGCGGGATTCAGCGCCGGGGCGTCAGGGACGCGGCGTCCGCGGAACGATGCCGTGAAATCCGCGAAGGGGATGTCGACGGTGATCCATTCGCCCGCGGTCGTACCAAAGGTCTGCTGGTATGCGACACCGTCGAAGCTGTCGGTCGTGCGCAGCCGCAGGCGGTAGTCACTGCCGTCACCGCGCACACGCAAGCGGATGCCGTCGTAACCTTCCATGTCGAACTCCGCCGGCCCCGAGCGCACGGACGCGAATCCCCCGTTGTTTTCCAGCGACACCGTACCGCGGAACACGGCAGTGCCGCTGTCTGTGGCGGAGATTTCACTGGACGAGACTCCGCCCATGACGACGTCGTTGACGGGCATCCAGGGTTCCCAGGACGCGGTGTTCGAGAAATCGATGATGATGCGTGTGTTCATGCTGTGTTGCGCGGAGAGGACCGGCGGCAGGAACATGCAGAACAGCAGTGCCGCGCAGCCGCTCCGGAATGCAGAGCGAAGGTGAAACATGCGTGTCGATTGTCCTGTCATGGCGTGTCACTCTGCGCCGGTGAGCGAACGTTGACCGGTCAGTGAATCAGTAAGCACCAGCGCGAATCACATCGGATGCACGCTGCACGAATTTCTGCATGATGTTGTCATTCAGGCCTTCACCGGCATCGAGTGTAATGGCAGCGGATTTCATGACACGTCCGCTTTCCGGAATGATCCACGCGAGTGACAGCGAGGTCTCGCCGGTTTTGTGGTTTTCCACTGTTCCGAGGACAAATTTCGTATGGCCGTGCACGCGATTCAAAATTTCCCAGGTCGTTTCCGGTAAGTCCTCCGCATCGTATGTCATCATCGGAGACAGTTCATCCGGTATTTCGTCGGGAGGAATGACAGAGATACCGTGAGAGACGAGTTCTTCTCGAATGCGATCACGCAATTGTTCCAGGACGGCTTCGTCCCAATCATTCTGCGCACTGATGTGCGCGGTGAATTGCAGGAGGCCGATTCGGGGCTCATCCTGGGCATGTGCTGACAGTGCGAAACAGAGGATGCAGAGAACCGCGGCTAACCGGATTCCGGTACGAGTTCGAACGTTCATGCGTATCTCCTGCGCATAGACAATGAATCGGGGAGTTGCCAGTCAATACGGATGAATCGGATAATTGTTTCTCTGTTTCTGATCAGCTGTTCTGCACAGCACATCCCGGCCGGGATCATTGCAGCCGGGATGCAGGATTCTGCGCCTGATGTCAGCGCCGCTGCAAATTGAAATCTTCCGGGAAGCGGACGGACGACTGCCACCATTCCCGGGTCGCTTTTTCGTCGGCGGTCGACAGATCGATGGGATTCCAGATGAATGCCTGTTCCATTTGCTCGCCGAGTGCCAGGAGGCGCCGGCCGATCACGACCTGCATCGCATCCCACTGGCGGAGGGCGCGGTCCACGCTCCCCTGGTCCTGCAGCGCGTCAATGAGGCTGCGCACGTTGTTATATCCCTTGAAAATGCCCGAGCCGGTGAAGGGCTGGATGACCGCGCCCGCGTCACCGATCAGGCACATGCGGCCCTTGTAGTAGGACGGAACGTCGACAGTGTAAATCAGGTGTGCGTAGGTATTTTCCGTGCGCGCGATGACATTCGCGTACCACTGCGGGAGGTTGTCAAGCGCCATCTGCTTGAGCCGCTGTTCCTCGTCGAGGCGCATCGAGCCGGGGGGAATCATGCCTTCGCGCTGGCGGCCGCTGCTGTCGGTCATGAAACGGGGGATGCTCTCCTCGCGCAGAGGGACGTACGACGCCCAGTTGCACAGGCGGCTGCCGGGTTCGATGGATCCGTCGCGGCCGGGAATGAAGTACATGACAGTATCGCCGGGCTGATGACGGTGCGAGATGCGCGGAACCGTGGAGTCGATCGGAGCGGTGTCGTCGATGGATGTTTCCGGGAGGAGTCCGCGCCAGAGGGCATAGCCACGGTACAGCAGCTGCACGTCGGGGAATAAAAGGCGGCGGCCGAGGGACTGTGCGCCGTCGGCGAAGATGAGGAGGTCGAACTCGGCGTCGTCGCCGTCGGCCGTGCGTACGCCGACGGTGCGTTCGTCGAGCACATCGGCCCCGGTAATGGCCTGCCCCGCGTGATAGACATCATCGGGCACGCGGGCACGCAGCGTTTTCCAGAGATGACTCCAGTGGAAGGTCTGCAGGTCGAGCGGCATGGACCATGGGATGCGTCCCAGTGGCTCATGTTCCCCGCTTTTGCCCACGAAAGGCATGGTGCTTGCCGAGCAGTGTGGGAAGTCCTCGTCAATCACGTCATTGCGCATCAACGCGCCGAGCACGGTCGACGTGGTGCCGATACCGCCGCCGCGTCCCTCGAGGTTCCCGGTTAGACGTTCGTATACGGTGACCGTGTGTCCTTCGCGCAGCAGCAGGATGGCGGCCGCGCAGCCGGCGAGTGAACCGCCGACGATTCCGATGCGAAGTTTCTCAGGCAGGGGAGCCTCCGGTCAGTGTGTGTATCGGATGATCAGGGGAAAAATGGGTACGAGCTTTCTCAAACGCAAGTGCCGCGGGCAGCAGGATTCAGGGTGTGCTGTCGCGATCGTCGCCTGAACTGCGTTTTTTTCCTTCACGGAGTTTTGTCAGTGAGAGAATCGCGACGAGGAGAAAAAAGCCGCCAAATGCGATAAGGACAGGAGTCGTGTTGATACCGATCACGAGCAGTGCTGTGCCGACGGGGAAGAAAATCGTGAAGGGAATTGTCGATCTGTCGTTCATGATGGATTCTTGTCAGGGAATGTTGGGGAAGTGCGGCAGTTCCTGGCAGAGGATACCCGCAGTTGGATGGTTACTTCAACGGATGTTTCATTCGATTGTTGCGGGTGCCGGTGTTCCGTTTCACGAATGCCATGCGCCGAGCGTGCGCCGCAGGATGACCAGCTGTCCGACATGATAGGCATTGTGGTCGGCGGCGAGCAGCAGCTCGCGCAGGTAGGTCTGTTTTTCGTTTTCGCCCTGCGGCACGACCGCGAAGAGATCGGGCGTGTGTTCGGCGATGTCGCGCAGTGTAGCGAGATCCTCACGGAAGCGGCGCACACGTTCATCCCACGCCTCCGCGTTCGGGGGCGCGGGATCCGCGGGCCAGTAGTCGTCGGGCCAGGAAGGAAGCGTGTATTCTCCCTCGCAGCAGAACTCGAGGATGTCTCGCTGGGCGATGCGCAGATGCTCGAGCAGCATCCACGGGGAATGGGGGACGCCGTCGGCAAGTGCGCCCTGCAGTTCTGTGGGCATATCGCGCACAGCGTCGTCGAAGGTGGCGTGGGCATCGTGCCAGTCGAGCAGGTCGATGATGTGGGCGCGCAGTGCGTCGTGCTGCATGGGGATCCTTTCTCTTTAATGTTACTGTGTCATCCCGAGGTACATGCCGCCGAAATAGGGCACGAGCCAGACCAGCCAGACGAACAGGCTGTAGCGATGGAAGATTGTGCGCATGCGTTCCGATCCACGGCGGACGGCCGCGGTGGCCCAGATCGCATGCCCGAGCATCAGCCAGAGCGCGATCTGTCCGGTGAGCGTATGCGGCTCGGTGATGTCGAACGGTCCCGTCGCCATCAGGTGCATGGCGTACGTGCCGGAAACATCGAATGCAAAGCCGGTCCAGAACGCGGCCACGTGCCAGCCGCGGAGGTAGCGGGCGAACCGTTCGGCCCAGACGCCGAGTGAATAGAACGCGAGCGCGAGGGTAATAAGGACGGCGGCCATTTCCATTCAGTGGAGTCGTGATACGATGCCGACCGGAAAGATACGGAATTCAGTTTCAATTCATGTTCAGACCCAGCGGCGCACACGGCTGCGATAGGCGTCAAATTCCTCGCCGAAGGTCGCCGCAAGGATATGTTCTTCCGGCTTGATGTACGCGCGGTCGAAGAATACCGCTGTGATGAGGACGACGAGGAAGGGCGGGGCGGAACCCAGCAGCAGCGCTTCGCCGAGAAGGATGAGGATCATGCCGAGATACATCGGATTGCGCGTCAGGCGGAAAACACTGTCGGTGACGAGTGTGCTTGATTCCTCGAAGGGTTTGACGGTGGTCTGCCGTTTTTTGAATACCTGGTCCGCCACGAGATTGAGCCAGCTGCCGATCGCGATCGGTACGATGCCGGTGAGCGTCCACGGGAATGTGAGGAAATCACCGGTGCGGAAGAGGAAATGCGCCAGCGCCGTGAGCACAAGCGCGATCATGAAGTACGTGGGAGGGAGAAGTCTGTTCATTGTTCTATGTCATTACTGTAGGACGTGCCGATGTCGGTTCTTCCAGAAATAACGGATAGAAGATGCAGAAGTTTCATTTCATGCAGCAGGACGCCGTGTCATTGCCCGCCATACAAACGGCAGCATGCGGAGGCCGAGGTGCGCATGTGATCGGCGATAGCGGCGCAGGCGCGCGCGCAGCCAGTTGAGCGGCGTTTCGGGTGAGAGGTAGAAATGTGCGTCCCAGCAGTCGTCTTCTTCGTTGATCATTCCCTCACGCACCGCACGCGCGCGCATGGGCGTGTCGGGCTGTATCCGCCAACCGATGCCGAAATCCGTCATTACCGCCTTCAGTCCGGGCGCACGGCGGAGGCTTTCCTCCACGGTGTCGCGCGTCTCTCCCGGACTCCCGAGCGCGGGCATGAGCATGAAATCGAGTCCCGCCGCGCGGATGGCGCGTGCCTCGCGCTCGATATCCCCGAACCGGCATTTCTTCTGCAGGGTCTCGAGAACCGGGTCGGACAGGCTTTCGGCGGACATCATGAACATGAGTCCGCCCGCCTGACGGTACAGACTGAGAAACTCCGCATCGGACTCCCAGGGATCGAAGACGCTGTACAGCTGCATCTGCGCGCCGCGCCGGATGATCGCCTCGAGCACCTGTTTCGCGTGATCGAGGGGACGGTTGAATCCTGCATCCACCAGCCACACCGAGCGCGCACCGCGCGCGCGTTTGAGCATGAGCATTTCCTCGGTGATCGCATCGGGGTCGCGGAGAATGAACTCGCGGCCGAAGGTCCGGAACGTGTCGCAGTACTCGCAGTTTTCCGGACAGCCGCTGCGCGTGATGATCGCGGCGTCCCAGTACGTTTTGCGGTAACGCTTCGCGTCGATGAAATCGTGGTAGTCCGTGTCGATCTCGTGGTATCCCTCGAGTTGGAACGGATTCGCGATGATGCGGCCGTCCTCGTCGTGGTACACCAGTCCGGGCGTGTCGAAATCCGGCGCGCCGTTCTCCAGCGAGGCGACAAAACGCGACACCGGTGCCAGCGCATCCCCGGCGATGCCGTAGTCGGCGCCGAAGTAGTCCATCATGCGATGCGGAAACGTCGTGAACGCGGTGCCGCCGAGGAGGATGGGGACGTGGGGAGCGTGAGGAGTGTGAGGGTCGAATCGATCGTCATCCCGGGTAGTCCGCCGGAGCGGAGCGGAGGCGGACGTATCGAGGGACCTGTCAGCCACCTCCCGAACGGCATTCACAACATCACGTATTCCCGGCAGGGGATCGTGGTATTTCATCAGCGACTGATTGTCGCGGTTGCGGATGGAGAAACAGGCGAGATCCGGCCGAAATTCCGCGGTGACGCGGCGGGCGGTCGCAATGGGATCACGTTCTCCCATCAGGTCGAGGAAGCGCACGCGGTGTCCGCTGCGCTCCAGATGCTTCGCGGCCATCGCGGCGCCGATCGGCAGCGGCATGAGCTGTCCGACCGTGTTTGTTTGCACGAAGAGGATATTCATTGACTGCGCCGATGCTTCAGCATGAATTCCCTTCCGAAGCCGCGCGCGCCGGTCCAGGTCATGACATCGTCGTCGAAGGAGATGAACCAGTAGCTGTCGTCATTTTCGCCGGCGTCGCTGTCGATGAACAGCTCCCCGGTATCCGTATCGATGCTCCATCTGCCGGTGTTCTCGCCGAAATGGCCGCCGCTCCTGAACGTGCCGTCGGCAATGATGACGATAAAGCGGTCATCATCCGGATCGTGCTCGGCGGTGACGTCATTGCCGTTGCGGAGGACCTGTTCCATCTCCCAGCGGCCGGTGATCTGCTCGGAGAGATCCGGCCTGCCGGCGCAGGCGGTGAGGAGAAGGACAGACAGCTTTAAAAGGATATATGCGCGCATGGGGAGCCTTTCGTTTATTCCTGTGCACAGTCCCTCGATAGGTCCCGGCCTCCGACCTCTACGATCTCGCCTTCGGCGAGTCTACGGCCTGCGGCCTCCGACCTCCCCGCCCTCCACGACGATCACGAACTCCCCCTTCGGCGGCTTCGCCTCGAAATGCGCGATCACCTCGTCGAACGAACCCCGCACCGTCTCCTCGAACTTTTTCGTGATTTCGCGGGAGACGGAGACGCGTCGCTCGCCCATTGCCTCATGCAGTTCGCGAAGGGTCTTGAGTAGGCGGTGCACGGATTCATAGAGAATGACCGTCCGCGTTTCACCGGCGAGTTCGGCGATGCGGGTCTGACGGCGTTTCTTGATGGGAAGGAAACCCTCGAAGTGGAAGCGGTCCATCTGCAGTCCGCTGGCCGTGAGCGCCGCCAGCGCGGCCGAGGCGCCGGGGACGGGAATGACTTCCATCCCCTCCTCGATCACGGCCGCGATCAGCAGCGCGGCGGGATCGGAGACGCCCGGAGTGCCGGCGTCGGAGACAACCGCGAGCGTGCGCTCCGCGCGCAGGTGCTCCAGCAGCATCGGGATGCGCTGCCGCTCGTTGCGCGCGAAGTAGCTGATGCAGTCCGTCTCGATGCCGTGATGCCGCAGCAGGTTGCGCGTCGTGCGCGTGTCTTCCGCGGCGATCAGGTCGACGTCGCGCAGGATGCGCAGCGCGCGCAGCGTGATGTCGTCCATGTTGCCGATGGGCGTGGCAACGACAAACAGCGTGCCGGGACGGGGTTCGGGACGTTCCTGGGTCATGGATGTGTTTGATCGAGATAAGTGTACAACATGGACAGAGTGCAAGAATGTGTCCATATTATGCGGAAAATTGGACACGTTTTATCAATATGTCCATGACGTGGACGTATCAACTGCTCAAAAGATTATGGAGACCGACATTCAGATAGAGAGACTCCCGTCCGACCTTCTGCAGACTGAGAATCCCAATTTTTTCGAGCTCTTTCAGATACTCCGCAGCGGTTTTTCGCTTGGCGATCCCTGAATCGACGAGGAACTGCCCTTTCACATAAGGCTGCCTGAAAAGGAGTTCTATGAGTTCTTTGGAATACACTCGGCTTGGTAATTGTTTCCGTGCTTTTTCGAGTGTCTCATTGAGGAGTTCACGGATTGCCTGCATACGGTCACGAGTATGTGTGGCAGTATTTTCTACGGCATCCAGAAAGTACAATATCCATGCTTCCCATTCATGCAGCTCCGTGACAGCTCTCAGGAGTCGATAGTAGTCCGATTTATGCTCGATGATCGCCTTGCTGAGATAGAGCACGGGCAGATCCAGCAGGTTCTGCTGCACAAGGTAGAGGATGTTGATGATGCGTCCTGTCCGGCCGTTGCCATCGGAGAATGGATGAATGGCCTCGAACTGGTAGTGAATCAGCGGAAGCTTCACGAGCGGATCAAGGCTTCCGTCCTCATGAATGAAATCCTCAAGATTCTTCAGCTTTTCGCGGATGACCTCTTCGCCTTCAGGGGGAGTGTACACGGTCTGTCCCGTCGCAGGATTCCCGAGTTTGGTGCCGGGAGTGCGGCGGATGCCGTCCGTGGTATCGCGCAATACCTGGCAGACGTTGACAAAGAGGTTCGTGGTGAGCAGTCCGTGCTCCATCAGTTCGTTGAACCCGTGCCAGAGGGCGTGACGATAGCGCAGGACCTCCTTTGTTGCGGGATCGGTCGCGGAGATTTCCGACGAGAAGGCGCGGAAGAGCGCGTCGTTGGTCGTGATGATGTTTTCGATTTCCGAACTGGCCCGGGCTTCCTGCAGGATGAGCGAATCGATGAGGATGGACTGATTCGGGATCGTCGCACCGATCCCCTTCAGCTCGGCGAGTGCCCTGCCCGCACGCAGCGCCGCTTTCAGGACCCTGGCGGATTCGACATCCCGTACCGGCGGCAGCGTCGGCAGATCGTTGTAAGGTTTGTCCGGATCGAATGCCATATCACGAATGCGGCTTGTGGAGGATCACAGCATAATTACGGAATTTCCCGCCATTCTCCGAATCCAACCATCAGTAGGAGAACTCCACCGGCTCGCCGACCAGCTCCCACCAGAAAAAGCCGATGCCGTCGCCGCCGACGTTAAACGCGGGATTCTGCTCCTCGGGCTCGAACGGGGAACCGGAGTAGCCCGACCACCAGCGGGAGTCCTGGAATGCGGTGTATTGCGGACTGATGGCAGTCAGAATATAGCGCATGCGCTCCTGCTCCGGATGAGAATACCCTAGTCTGAACGTCCCCTCAGTGTAGGCGGCATAGCTTGCCTCAATAAGGGGTCTCCCTCCAAAGGGAATCACGTACCAACCCCCACCGGGACCACTGTAATAACCTTCCACGATCAAGTCGTAGCGGATCCTGTTCTGTGGTGTGGAGAGCCGGTAGTATACATTGCTTTCCCGATTGGACGGATCGTACCACTGTACTTTGAATTGATCAAATGTCAACGGAAGCTCCGGCACTTCCAGCACCGAGCGCGCGGTCATGGCATCCTTGCGCACCACCAGCTCGTAGCGGCCGGAGCTGCCCCTGGGCAGGAATCCCGCATAATTCACATCGAAATCGTAGGGATAATAACCCGTGCGGTAGGGGATGTTGTGGATCTCACCGTCGTGGTGGATCTCAACGACCGCGTCGTTGACCATGGCGCGGTCGATGCGGAACTCCTCGTTCAGCGCCATCGTGCGGGAGACGCGGCAGAAGACCTGCACGGAATCCCCCTCGACGCGGATGTTCGCCGTGACGACGAGCTTCGGATCGTGGTCGGGCCAGGCGGGACCATCCACCTCGTTTTCACACGAGGCGAGCAGGATGAGCAGCGGTATATATAGTAGTGCTTTCTTCATATCTCAGAACGTGAAGCTGAGCCCGAAGGTCGGGAGCAGCGGGAAGAGCGTGATCTGCTTGAGCTTGAGCGTGCGCGTCTCCTGGCCGGTGACCGGATCCCAGTTCCAGTCGGAGTCGAGGTACTGGGCAAAGGGATTCATGTGATTGTACGTGTTGTACAGGTTGATGCTGGCCTTCCAGTCCCACCCGAACCAGTTGAACGCGTAGCTGAAATTCAGATCCAGGCGGTGATACGACGGAAGCCGGTACCCGTTTCGGTCGCTGTAAAGAAATTTCACCGGATCGTTCACGTCGAGCTGATACTGCGCGACGGGAAAGGTGAAGGCCTGTCCCGTGCCGTACACCCAGACGCCGGTGAACTCCCAGCGGTCGCTGAGACGGTAGTTGAGCACGAGCGAAATGTCGTGCCGCCGGTCGTACCGCGGCGGGAAGCGCTTGCCGCCGTTCAGCTCCGGGAAGGTGCGGTCGGTCCAGGCGAGCGTGTATCCCAGCCAGCCGGTGAAGCTGCCCTTGCGCTTCTGCACGAACAACTCCACGCCGTAGCCGCGTCCGTCGCCGCCGGTCAGCTCGCGCTCCAGCGGCGCGAAAATCGAGAAGTACGCGTTGTCGCGGAACTCCAGCAGGTTGTTCATGGTCTTGTAATACCCCTCCAGCGAAACGCTGTACATGCCGTCATGGAAATCCCGGCTGGCGCCGAGCACGTACTGCAGGGCGTAGGACGGCGGCAGCGAAGCGGTGGAGGGAAACCACATGTCCGTCGGCAGAGAAATGTCGTTGCGCGTGACGAGATGCAGGAACTGATTCGCGCCGATGAATGCGGCCTTGAGCGTGATCTCGTTGTCGAGCGTGTAAAAACCCGCGAGCCGCGGCTCGAAGCGCAGGTAGTTGCCGCGGTCGAAATAGAACCCGCGTCCGCCGAGCTGCAGGCGCAGGCGCTCATTCACGGTCCACTCGTCCTGCAGGAACAGCGACAGCTCGGTGCCGCGATGCGTGGGCAGATGCGGATCGAACTCCTCGAACTCGCCCTGGTTGGATGACGCCTCCGAGGTGAAGGTGTGGATGGTGGATTCGAGTCCGGCCTTGAATGTGTGTTCGGCGGAATGAAAGTACTCCGCTTCGCCGCGCAGTGAGTAGTCGAGGATGCCGGAGACGGTTTTGAAGCGGGACTCATCCCACTCCTCGATCTCGGAGCTGAAGCGGTAGTCGCTCACCACGGCGGAGACGCTGGTGAAGAGCTTGCTGCCGAAGATGTGCGTCCAGCGCAGGTTGCCGGCGCTGTTGCCCCACGAGATGTTGAATTCGTCGTCGTCATCGAAGGGCTCGCCCATCACGTCGCGCCCGAAAAAGCCGGAGAAGAACAGCCGGTCGTTCTCCCCGAGCCGGATGTTGGTCTTGGCGACGAGGTCGTAGAAGTAGTAATTGAGCGATCCTTCGTCGGACATCAGGTCCACCAGCCAGTCGAGGTACACGCGGCGGCCTGAGATCATGAAGGTGACGTCGTCGTTTATCGGACCATCGATCGTCAGCCGCGAATCGATCATGCTGATGCCGCCCGCCCCGCGGATACGGTCGCGTCCGCCCTCGCGCATGGTCACGTCGACGACCGAGGAGAGGCGTCCGCCGTACTCGGCCGGCATGGCGCCCTTGATGAGCGTGACGTTGTTGATGGCGTCGGCGTTGAACGTGGAGAGGAAGCCGCCGAGGTGCGAGGGATTGTACAGCACCATGCGGTCGAGAAGCACGAGGTTCTGATCGGGACTCCCGCCGCGGATGTACAGGCCGCTGGAGATCTCCGAGCTTTCCTGCACGCCCGGCAGCAGCTGCAGCGCGCGGAAGATGTCCACTTCCCCGCCGAGCGACGGCAGGCGCAGGATCTGCTCGACGGGAAGATCCACCGCGGAGACGCGGCGCGCGGTGGACTCTTCGCGGTCGGCTTCGATGGACACCGCGCCAAGCTCGATCACCGACTCCTCGAGATCCACGTCGAGACGGATTTCATCGGAATTCGCGACGCGAATATCCTTTGTGTAAGTGCGGTATCCCACAGCACTGATGCGCAGCGTGTATGTGGCGGGCTGGAGTCCCGCAATGGCGAAGTAGCCGTAGCGGTTCGTCGCCGCGCCCTTGCCCGTGCCGTCCAGCACGACGTTCGCCCCGATCACCGCTTCGCCGGAGCCGGCCTCCTGGACGGTGCCGGAAATGACGCCCTGCGCGCTGGCGCCTTTGGCGAGCACGAGCAGGAGCACGAGCACGAGCAGGAAATGGGTGGATTGGATGGACCGCCCTGAAAGGGCGGTACGTCTCAGCCCGGGGCGAAGCCCCGGGAATGAGCGCGACAACCAACGAAATATATTCGCCCTGAAAGGGCGACACAGGATTAATCGCAATTGTGTCGTCCTTTCAGGACGAAGAGGAGGGGGTGGGTGCGTCGCCCGGAACCCCGGACTTCGTCTGGGGCTGAGACATGTCGCCCTTTCAGGGCGAAGAATCCGAACAATCCGCTGCATAGCCACTCCCTGTTATACCACCCGCAGTTTATCCGCATGCTGCTTGAGGAGGCGCTGTTCGGTGTCGGGAGGAAGCACGCAGCGGATGCGGATGTGATCTTCTTCGTACTTCTCCTCGATGATGCGACCGAGGCGGTGGAATTCGGCGCTGAGCGCGAAGTCCGGCGGACGAATCTCGTATTCCTTCTCCCGGTGCTGCTCCTCGAGCAGCATGAGCACGGCGGTACGCAGCTGTCCGATATTCATCCCGCGCGCGGCGGAGATGAAGACGGCGTAAGGATACTCTTCCTTCAATCCCGCCATGCTGCCCGTGTTTTCCAGCCGGTCGATCTTGTTGAACACCATGATGGTGGGCTTGTCCTGCGCGCCCAGCTCGCGGAGCGTGTCGCGTACGACGTCGATCTGCTCCTTGAAATGCGGATGCGATACATCCACCACGTGCAGGATGATGTCGGCCTCCACGACCTCGTCGAGCGTGCTCTTGAACGAGGCCACCAGGCGCGTGGGCAGTTTGCGGATGAAGCCGACCGTGTCGGAGAACAGCACGTCGTGTCCCTCGACATCCACCGAGCGCACGGTGGAGTCCAGCGTCGCGAAGAGCTTGTTCTCCACCAGCACATCCGCGCCGGTGAGCATGTTCAGGAGCGTGGATTTTCCCACGTTCGTGTATCCCACCAGCGAGACGCGCGTGATGTCCTGCCGTCCCTTGCGCTGCGTCTCGCGCTGCCGGTCGATGCGCGCGAGTTTCGATTTCAGATGCGCGATGCGGTCGCGCACGATGCGGCGGTCGGTTTCGATCTGGGTTTCGCCCGGACCCTTGGTGCCGATGCCGCCGTACTGTTTCGAGAGATGCGTCCACATGCGCGTCAGGCGCGGCAGCAGGTACTCGAGCTGCGCCAGCTCCACCTGCGTTTTCGCGGCGTTGGTGCGCGCGTGCATCGCGAAGATGTCGAGAATGAGCGACGTGCGGTCGATGACCTTGCGGTTGAGCGCGCGCTCGAGGTTGCGCTGCTGCACCGGCGAGAGGTCGTCGTCGAAAATCACCGTCTGCACGTTGAGATCCTCGCAGCGTTCGGCCAGGTATTCCGCCTTGCCCTTGCCGATGAACGTCGTCACCTTGATGGCCGAGCGGTTCTGGAAGACCTTCTCCACCACCTCCGCGCCGGCCGTCTCCGCCAGCAGCTCCAGCTCGTCGAGATGCTCATCGGTCTCGTAGCGCATCTGCGACGGGGGACGCGACACGCCCATCAGGATCACGCGCTCGACATCCTTCTCCGTCTCGAACATCCGCTCCGACGGCTTCACATACGCGCGCTTCTCCTCCGTCTCCCCGGCATCAACTGGCTCCTCGGAGTAGGGAACATGGTTTTCTCGTTCTTCGGTCATATTCGAAATATCCTTCGTCCCTTCGCTTCCTTCGCTGTTCAAATTATTTCTTCGTGTCTTCACGTCTTCGTGCCTTCGCGCCCCCAAGACTTATCCTTCAATATTAATCTCCTCGCGCTTCACATCCCGCGCCACGAGCATTTCCAGCAGCGCGCAGAGCAGCGCCAGCCCGAGCATGTACTTCCACAGCTCCACGCCGTAGCGCACCTGCGCCACCGCCTGCTGCACGTTCACATCCGCGCCGAGTTCAGCGATGTTCGCGATGCCCAGGCGCGCGAAAAACTGCTCGCGCAGCTCCGCATCCGCGCGCGCGAGATCGGATTCCACCGGATCGGTGTTCACCGCGATGCTGCGCAGCACGCGGTCGCCGGTGGCGAGCGTGTACACGCCGGGAGCGGACGGCGACTCCACCGGAAACACGAGTCCCGACGGCAGGGTCTTGGGCACGATGCGCTGCACGGTGCCCTCGGGTCCGCGCAGCTCGAAGAGGTCGTCGCCGGGAACGGTCTTGGGGATGGTGATCTCGGTGTTTTCCCCGACGGTCAGCGCGAGGGCGTTGTCGTCCCGCGCGGCCAGGTAGAACATCCCGCGGTTGACGAGAGGGACGAAAATCCCTTTCATCGGAAAATCCGACCAGGCGAGATCGGGCGAGACGCCGAAGACCAGCGCGCGTCCGTCATCGACGCGCGCGTCGAGCAGGAAGGCATCGCCCGCGCGCGTGGAGATCACCTGCCGGGCACGTTCGTCGCCGCGCAGGCGCACGCTGTGATACAGGCGTGGGGACTCGATCTCGGGTTCGTCCTGCATGTCGGTCTGCGCGAAAATGTTTGCGAACAGCGGGTGATCGAAATCCACCTCGCCGAAGCTGACGAAGGAGGATCCCTCCGCGAGCGAGCCGGTGGTGCCCGCCGGGGCGGGGATGCCGAGTTGCGGGAGAAGGACGGTCGACCACGCGTCGATATCGCCGTCGGCGTCGGGGAAGAGCATGACGCGTCCGCCGTCGCGCACCCAGGATGCGAGGCGCTGGATGAACGCGTCGGAGAGACCTTCGGCGCCGGTGAGCACGACCACGTCGTAGCGCGAGAGATTCGCCGAGAGCAGCGCGCCGCGGTCCGCCGCGTCGATGCGGAAGCTCTGCGGCACGTCCGGATCGGCGGCGGCGGGATTCAGCGCCAGCGAGAGGAGGCGGGCGTCGCGTCCGCCGGTCGGACCGAGCAGCACGTTCAGCTGTTCGGGGATGTAGAATCCGAAATAGCGGCGGTTGTCTTCGGGCAGGCGGTCGTCTTCCAGCTCCACGAAGCCGTCTATCCATCCCGCGCGTTTGGGCACGACGGTGAAATTCACCTGTTCGAAGCCGCCGGCTTCCACATCCACGGTCTGCTGCGCGACGCGTTCGCCGCCGAGGAACACCGAGACGATGGATCCGCCGAGGGCGTTCGACGAGAGGTTGCGCACCGTGGCGCCGACGTCGACCGGCTTGTCGCGTTCGAAAATCGCGTTGCGGGTTTCGGCCTCCACGACGGCGGTATTTCCCTGGTCGCCGTCGCCGACGGGGAGCACGAACACGCGCACACCGGCGCCGAACAGCGGCTGCCGGGCGTCGTTATCCGAGACGTACTGCGAGCGCTGCCGGTCGGTGAGGATATAGACTTCCTTGTTGAAATTGTCGCTCTGCGCGAGCAGGGCGCCGGCCGCGGTGAGCGCCTGCCGGTAATCGCCGTGCGCGTAGGATGGCTGCACGTCTTCGATCTCGCCGCGCAGCGCGTTGAGCGCGGCGGTGAAATCGACGTTTTCATCCGGCGCGGTCGTCAGCACCAGGGCCGCCTCGTCGCCGGCCTCCATCAGGTCCACCAGCTCCGTCGCCTTTTGCCGCGCCTGCTTGAGCAGCTGTCCGTGTTCATCCGACGTCAGCATGCTGAACGAATTGTCCAGCACGATCACGGCCGAGGTTTTCGCCGAAGTGCCGGGCAGGAAGCCGAAGCCCGTGCGCAGCGCGGGACGCGTAAACGCGAGCACCACGAAGATGATGATCAGCGTGCGCAGGGCGAGCAGCAGCCACTGCTTGAGCTTCAGTTTGCGGATGCGGCTTTTCTGCAGCTCCTTGAGAAAGCTCAGCGTGCTGAACTCGATCACCCGCGTTCTGCGCAGGTTCAGCAGATGCAGGATGATGGGAATCGCCGCGGCGGCGAGTGCGATCAGGTACAGCGGATTGAGAAATTGCATACCGTCCGTTCATGCGTGATCAAACCGTGCAATTTATCGGGACGATACCTGCGAAACAAGGCAGGAAGCGGTAGCCCCACGCGTGAGCGTGGGGTTGGCCGAGCGCACTCCATCCCACCCACTGGAATTTGTCATAAAAAGTCATTAATCTCCGTTCATATCCCACAACCGGGGTGGCGGAGATGTGATCCGTCGCACGGGCTGCCGTCATCGTGTACTGTTGGAGGAGGCGATATCATGACCAGGCTGCGAACACCTGTCCTTGCACTTCTATTCATTCTGTTTGCGGCGGGGATCGCCGGCCGCGCGGCCGCCCAGGGCACCTCACACACATTCCTGTGAAGAGTCTGAAAATGAAACTGATCAACCCTCTGATATTGCTGATCATCGTTCTCTCTTACGGATGTGCCCAGAACGAATCAGCTGATAGTGTATCTGATTATCTTTCAGCAATCGAGTACTTTGTTAAAAGCCCGGTATCGGATAGCCGGGAATCAATCAACTTCCTCGAACGGTCTGGATTCACAGAGCTCGCGTACGACCGCAATTCCGAAATGTGGCTCTGGCAGCATCCGCTTACAGGCCTGCGAAGTTGGAATGAATTCGATGCCATGGTTGACAGCATTGCCATCGCAAGTCCTGATAGTTCTATCAAGGGAGCTGAATACTTCTTGAAACAGCGGTTTTATGGATTGGCGTTCGATAATAACGCTGATGAGGATTCCATCAGGCTCGGATTGATATCAGTTCCTATTGAATATTTCCCTGACATTTTGCTCGAGTTTCTGGATAGAGGGTTTGAGTACGATACAACAGCATCAGAATCGAACGCATTTATCAGGGATGATGGGCAGGAACGTGCTCGATTGAAGATTGTTTTCGTGCATCCTGACAGTGGAGATATGGTCTGGATCTTCCTGCATCGCAATTTCTGTATTTTCAAGTATCAATATTTCACAGAGAAGTAGTTCTAACCACTGCTGTTCATGCTGTTTGCCGCTGTGCGCGCGGATTGCCAGGAAGGAGTGCTATTGCGGAATATTACCCGGGTAAAATAGGCGTTATACCCGGGTAAAATTGCCCAAAATGGGGTTTTACCCGGGTAAAAATGGTTTGCATGTGAAGTGAGATTCGATGATCCCTCGATACGGTCATCCTTCGACAGGCTCAGGATGACCTACTCGGGATGACAGGTTTGGAAATGAGGAGCGAAGCCGCGGTCCCTCGATACGTCCCGTTCCTCCCCGCTCCCCCCCCTCTGGAATTTGTACGGAAATCTCCCTAACGTGCGGATACGCATCACACGGAGCCGCCTGATATGAGATTCGCCGCTTATCTTGCCATTATTCTCATCCTGTCATCTTTCCATTCTCCCGCGCAGACGGATTTCTCCCTCATCCATCCCCAGCCCCGGCAGGCGTATTCGCGCTTTACGAGCGCGGTGTTCGAACCCACGCCCGCGTATCCCATCTATCTGATGCCGGAGCGTCCGATGCACGGCACGGCGGCGGAGCTGAACGCGTTCCTTCGCGCAAAAGGCAAGGATACGCTGGAGATCCGCATGTACGCGCCGGCGGATTCGATGCAGCCGGGCATTTTCATCGGCGTGTGCTCGGAGGAGATCAACGCGATGCTGGCGGCGATCGATGACCAGGAGCTGGTGGTGACGCCGGCGTTCCCGGGACCGGAGGGCTACGCGATCGACGTGCTCCCCTCACGCATGCTGATCAACGCATCCGACGAGGCGGGCCTCGCCTACGCGCTCAATACGCTCACGCAGATGCTGTATCCCGACGAGAACTGGTTCGGACTCGAGGGATGCCGCATCGTGGACGCACCGGAGCTGCCGATCCGCTGGTTCTACTATCCCACCAACATACTGGTCGGAGACAATGTCACCGCGGCGAAGGCGCTCTGGAGCGAGGCGCTCACGTACCGGCTCAACGGCGTGCACCTGGCGGATTCGAAGTTCTCGCGTCCCACCACCCTGCCGCGGCGCTACCTCGATTCGCTGGCATCCCTGCGCGACTGGGCGCGCGATCGCCGGCTGGAGATCATCCCCAGCGTCATGCCCTTCGGCTATTCCAACAGCATCCTCTTCCACAATCCCGATCTCGCTTCGGGACTCCCGGTGCGGCAGCAGAAGTTCGTCATCGCTGCCGACACGGCGCGCGTCGTGCCGCGCGTCGACGTGGCGCTTCCCAACGGCGGCTTCGAACAGCACACGGGCGACAATTTCCCCGGCTTCCTCTTTATCGACCATCCGGGGAAGATCAGCTTCGCGGATACGCAGGTGAAGCGCTCCGGCGCGGTGAGCGTGCGCATGGAGAATTTTGCCGCGCACTCGCCGGAGCACGGACACGGCCGCGTCTCGTACTGGACGCCGGTGCAGCCGTTCACGCAGTATCACGTCAGCGCCTGGGTGAAAACCGAGGACCTGCGCCCCGCCTCGTCGATCAATCTCTTCGTGCTGAGCAACGCGGGCTACAGCCTCGCCTACAATGACTTCGATATCCCCGCGACGACGGACTGGATGAAAATCGACTATACCATCAACACGCTGGGGGCGGATACGATCGGACTGTACTGCGGCGTGTGGGGCGCGGAGTCCGGCCGCATCTGGTGGGACGACCTCGTCTTCGAGGAGTGCGCCTTCGTCAATCTCATCCGACGTGAGGGCGCGCCGCTGACCGTGGCGCATCCCCGCCTGGCGATCGTGTACACCGAGGGAACGGATTTCGACACGCTGCGCGACGCGCGCATGGGCATGCACCGCTGGCCGGGGAATTACGACAAGTGGCACACCCCACCCACGCTGCGCACCGCGAAGGGCGGGATGCTGAACGGCGGCGACACGATCCTGGTTTCCTACTATCACGCGGTGGTGATCAATGACGGACAGGTGGCGGCGACGATGTCGCATCCCGAAGTGTATGACATCCTCGACCGGGAATTCGCTTTGCTGGATTCCTTGCTGGGTGCGGACCGCTACTTCATGCAGCATGACGAAATCAGGACGATGAACTGGGATGCCGGCGACCGGGCGCGCGGTCTCACTCCGGCGGAAATCATCGCCGACAACGTCGGGAAATGCACCGCCATCATCGAGAAGCATCATCCCGGCGCGGAGGTGTGGGTGTGGTCGGACATGTTCGACGCGCACCACAACGCGGTGGAGGGTCCGTATTACCTCGTCAACGGCGACCTGCGCGGCAGCGCGGACCTTATCGCGAACGACATCGGCATGGTGAACTGGAACGGGCGCGAGGGGATCGTGCAGAACAGTCTCGACTTCTTCGCGCAGCGCGGTTTCCAGCAGATCTCCGCGCCGTATTACGACAACGACGAGCGGCAGATCCGGCGCTGGCGCGAGTGGACGCGCGGCGCCCCGGATTTCCACGGCATGATGTACACCACCTGGCAGCGCCGGTACGACCACCTCGAACCCTTCGGCGACTACGCATGGACGCATGCGCCGCACATCTATCACACTCCCGCCTGGGGACTCCCGCCCGGCGATCGCGTGCTGCTGCGCACGATGATCCGCGGCGACCGCTGGGATCCGGACTGGGAGCTGACGGCCGCCGCCATCCACTGGCGCACCGCGCCGGGGGATCCGTTCCGGGAGACGGCCTTCAGCGTCACGCCCGGGCAGCTGGAGGATGTCTGGCTCGACATCCCCGGGGATGCCTCGTGGCTGCAGTGGTACGTCACCGCGAGCGACAACCGCGGGTGGACCTCGCGCGTCCCTTTCGCCGACACCATGTATTATGAACTGGGGGATATCACGACTGCGCTCGGCGGAACGCCTGCGCCGGCGGGCATGCACCTGGCGCTGTACCCGCAGCCCCTGCGGCAGGACGGCAACGTCATGCTCGAATGGCGTACTCCCGATGGCAAACCCGCGACCTTCGTGCTCACCGACCAGCTCGGCCGCACCGTCCTTTCGCGCGATCTGCCGGCCTCAGGTTCCCGGCTGCGCACGACGCGCATCACACTGCCGCGCCTGACGGCGGGAGTGTATGTGGGGGTGTTGCGGAGTACTGATGGGGTGATGACAAAGCTGTTGGCCGTAGTCCGTTAGCTGTTGGTGGTTGGTAGACATCAGAGTGGAAGCGCCCTGAAAGGGCGCAACGCTTCAGCCCAGGGCTGAATCATATCGCCCCTTCAGGGCGAATACATTGTCTCGGGGTGACGCGCCTGCGGCTATAAGCCAACGGCTTTATAAAAACCCCTCATCATCTGTTTTTCCCTTTATTTTCTCCCGGAATTACAGTAGGATGCATCCGTGTATGACATCACGCGAGGCTGATATGCTGAAACACACCATTGTGCTCGTCCTGCTCGTGCCGCTGCTGGGAATG
>CAJXVM010000012.1 GCA_913061095.1 uncultured Ignavibacteria bacterium | reverse complement strand
TGTACTGAAGCTCTCATTGCAAACAGCAAATCACCATAATGCGTGCTTGGCGCGATGAGCGTCACCGCAGGCGGCGATAAATCGATTCCGTTTTCGAACTTTGGAAATTGGGTCCCATGTAGCACCCCCCATGCTTTTTCCCAGGTTCACCGATCACGGGGAAGGGTACCCTTCGCATATACATACCCCCCCTGTTCCTGCATAGTTTATATTTTTTATACTTTTTTTTTACGCCACAAATATAGGGCCTCAGGCCTTGCCCTGGCTGGCCGGGATGCAGGCTTACTAGGAAGTTGCTGATAAAATATATTTTCAGAAACACTTGACTATTCCAACAAAATAGTTTATAACTATATATAGATAATTATATACATGCCCGTCCCACCTTTGCGGTGCATGCGATACACGACAACGGAGATATTCAAGATGAATACAAATACTTTCAAGACCCAGGATTTCTGGCTGAGCGCGTATTTGATCAGCTGCAATGTGCCATTGCAACGACATGAGCGCTCAGGAAAGCTCAGTACGTTCTGGTTCGAGGAAAGTCCCAGAACACAGGGACTTGTTGACTCTTATTACAAACTCACAGCTCGTATCGAGCCATCTAACTTTGGGCGAAGCATTCGCTCACTTAAGCGTGTGATGTATGACCACGCTCCCTTAACGACTACGACAGGAACAAACACAGATGTTAAACAAACAGAAGGATTCTCATTCTAAAAACGACTTAAACGCTAATGACCGTGAGCTGTTCAAGCAGCTCTTTGTAAACCGCGAAGACGATTACGCCTACCAGAAAGCTGACGGCAATTATAATCGTGCAAAATCCCCCCTCACCGACGATATCCTCTTTGGCGATCAAACAGTAGGGACCTACAATCTTGATCGCAGCTCCAACGTAATCAATGCTTGCCTGGATTTCGATATCGACAAGAAAATCCATGAGACAAAGGATTCCATGTCAGCCGACGAATGGGATCAATGGATTCAAACCGTCAAGCAGCACACAAAATCCTGCTTCGCATATCTCCAGAGCCTGGATATTCCGTGCTATCCGGAATTTTCCGGCTACAAGGGGTACCACATCTGGTTCTTTCTGGACAAACCGATGCCTGCGGCCGATGTCCGCCGGTGGATACAGCACATTCGAGCGCTGCTGCCGGCAATGCCTAAAGATCTTGCCCTTGAGCTCTTCCCTAAGCAGGACAAGATTTCTGCGGACGGTTACGGAAATTTTGTCAAGTTTCCGCTGCAGGTAAATCGGAAAAGCGGGAAATGCTCTTATTTCCTCGATGAAGACTTCAATCCGATCGTTGGATTGCCGGAAATCACGCGTACGGGGCTTGTAGAGCTTCCTAAGCTCCCTGAGGAGCCGAAAAAGCCACGAAAAGCCTTCAAAACCTATCAAGGTTCTTCGAACCCTGATCTAGCACTTGAAAAGCTTCCAGTAGTGATAGAGAATTGCGCATACATGCAAAAGCTGCTGAAGCGCATCGAAGAGGAGCAGCATCTCGAGCATGCTGAGCGGATATGGCTCGCGAATATCCTCAAACCGTTTGGAAACGACATTGTTCACGAGTATTTCAGCAAACTCAGTGACTACGACGCCGAATACACCGACCAGCAGCTCAATTCACTTGGTGGTCTTCCTTCAGTCTGCTCATCATCTCCAATGTGTGCCGTCGAGCGTTGTCCGCTCATGCAGGAAATAGGAAAGGAATCCCCCATTGCCTTTGCTTATCGTGTGCTGACGCACAATGAGATTGATCCGAGAAAGCCATGGGTATTCTTCAATGCCAAGGCTCAGCGGCATCACTACCTCTATGATGGCGAGCAGTATGGAATTCCGAAGGAAGAGCTCAAGACGCTGTACTCGAACTTCGGAATGAAGGCGCCGAAGCGGCAGAAAATCCTGTTTCCCAAATTCGATCCTCATGATCCGTGGCATATTGACCTGATGAAACGCACGATCAACTACTTTCAGCCCAGCGAGTACATGAAGCTTGGTCGAAACGATGCAACGCTCGTTCCGACGAAGGATTTTCCAACGATCTGGCAGCTGCTCGGCAACGTGATGCCGGTGGAGGACGAGAAAAACCATTTCGTCAACTGGCTGGCCACCATTTTCAACACGAAGAAGAAGCTTCGTACAAGTTTTGTCTTCAAGGGCGCCCAGGGAGCAGGTAAGAATGCAATGTTCGAACACATCCTGGCTCCTCTCTTCGGCCGGAATCAGTGCAGGGTAGTAAAAAATGAAGATCTGGAGGAGCGTTTCAATCCCTATATGCGCGGCGCGTTCTTTCTGGCCTTCGATGAGGTCGCCCATGATAATAAATCCCGCAATCGGCTGAACTCGAAGCTGAAAGCACTGATTACCGATGACAAAGTCACGCTGAACGATAAAAACGACAAGGCATATGAGATCGAAAACCGCATGAACTGCGTGTTCTTCTCCAACGAAGCCGTTCCTTTGGTCGTTGAGCAGTCCGATAGGAGGTTCACTGTTGTTCGCACGGGGGGCAATCTCGCAACGCGAGATCTCTTCACGGGAGATAAGTTCTTCGAAAGGATAAAAGCGGAGCTTTTACCCTTCTCACAATACCTCAAGAATTTCCCCTACGATGAAAACCAGGCCAACACAGCGCTCGATACTTCAGAAAAGCGGAATCTTGCTGCTGCCGCCATGGACCGATACGAGGAATTCGCATCAAAGCTCAAGGCAAACGATGGAGAGTGGCTGAAGGGCGCTAATGATAACTTTCTTTACTCCCCCTCCTTCGACGACGATCTCAGCGGAAATATCCGCCGATCCGAAGCCAAAGATCTCTTCAAGGCCATTTACGGCGGCGAAATATCCACGCAGGCGCTGACGAAGAAACTCGCCGTGCATGGAATCGAGTGTAAGAAGAGAAATGGAGAGTATATTTATGTTTGGTAAGTCACTCTCGGGGCAAAACTTGCCCTACTTGGGGCAAGTTTGGGGCAAGTTTGGGGCAAAAAAAGTAGGGATAATTGGCCTATACAGCCCAGAATCACCATTTGGGGCAGAAACTTGCCCCATTTTTAAAAACTCCAGCAGATTGGTAAAGGGAGTAATTCAAAACGGGGCAGAATTCTGCCCCAAACCCTATAATTGCCCTTTCCAGCCTGTTTTAAGCGTTTTTCTGGGGCAAAACTTGCCCCATCTAACCAAAACTTGCCCCAACACCTGGGAACACGCGGTTCCTAGTAAAACATATAGCTCCTTCTTACTAGGAAGGAGCCTCTGAACGTTAATACGAGAACAAAAACATGAAAAACCATCAATTTCATGACTTTCTCCTGGAACTTTCCGGAGAGCATAGATTCACAATCACCCAACACAATCCGCAGACAGACTACTGCCGCGAAAAGCAGACACTTCTCATCAAGAATCAGGAGCAGGAATCCGATATTAAATACATCGGCGGCGTGATGATCTGCGAAAAAGACGATTTGCACGCCTACATGCTTCCAGTGTATCGCAGCCAGGGCATCATGAAGAAATTCATGGAGTCCATCGTAATCCCGTACCTGTACAATGTGCGGAATCTGGCAAAGATTAAAGTAACAGGGATGTCGACGGAGGGTGAAGCCCTCCTAAAAAGCCTCGGATTCGAGAAAACCAGCGGAAAGTGGTGGGTATTAGAAAAGTAAGGCGAAGCCTTACTTTTCATCCTCCTCAACCGTCAATGACTTCCCGTCTCTATAGTCCTTCACGAAACGCCAGATTACAATAACAATTATCGGTGCGGTGTAGTACCATTCATCGAGGTTGTTCAGGAGTCGATAAGTCAGATAGAGCACGAATGCACCCCACAGGAGGAGGCGAATCTTGGTCCGTGATTCAAGATGGTCTAGTTGCTCCATTACATCTCCATGTGCAAAATCGACAACGTTCCAAGGGGGTCTTAGGATTCGTTGGTCCCGAGAAAGACGAGTTCACGACGGCAATGCGCTGGGTATTAGAAAAGTAAGGCTTTGCCTTACTTTTCTACTTTGTCGCTCAAATATCACTGAACATCGCAAAGGAGAGCAACATAAATATGCCGAAATAGAAGGGAACGTTCCAGATGGTGGGTTCGCCAACCAAGGTGATAACCCGGATGTTCTCATGTGGAATGCGCATCCCATCCGAACCTGTCGATTTTAGCGCCAGAGGCACACCGTTACCATATTCCACAAACCACTCACCCTCGTCCCACTCGTATTCTCCCCCTTCCGCATCAACAGCAATTATTCCGAGGTTGTAGTACAGGGCACGCACACTACTAAGCGGTATCGTGTCCGGTCTAGAGATATATTCACGACGGCCAACGAGGAATTTCCCACTGCTGTCAACCCCAATCCATTCGCCAAAAGCATAGTCGACCCTCCCTTCCATCGTGCGTATGCTCACATCCTCATTATACAGAGATGGACCGCTGCCGAGAAGATTCTCTATTCCCCGTGGCGTGAGCTCCGTGGTGTAATGAAAGCAGCCTGGGAGCATCACCATCCCAAGAATAAGAAGCAAGTACGTGCCGCGTGCGAAATGAACGTGACGGCGTGGAGCCTTGCTGGCTTTATCACGCAGGAGCGTACGGACGATTGAGAATTGGGCGGAGCCATTCATCGTATGTCTTGAGAATCAATGCCACATATCAGACGACAATCTACGTGATCAATTTCTGTGTTGTCACCGACCACCAAGGGCAGACCACTTCATTTCACCTTCATCAACAGATCCCGTAAATCCTCAAGCGGCTTTATCTGCTTCTTCAGTTCCTCCAGCTGCGCAACGATACCATCAATGGACTCAATCAGCTTCGGTGGCTCCGGCTGAGGGCTGATTGCCTTCTTCTCGACGGCGATCACCGGCTTTTTCTTTTTCAGGACACGTTTCTTGGGTTTCTCAGGCTTCGGAACTGTGTCGATGGCCACGAGCCTGTTCCAGACTTTCTCAGATATCCGAGAAGCCTTCCCGTTCTTCAGGTTCGCCAGCGTGACCTGATTGATGCCAGTGGTTTCTGAAAGTTTGGTCTGCGTCATGCCCTTCAGCATGTCCAGGACGATTTTCTGGGCATTTTCGACGGAACGATCCATATGGTTTCCTTGATGTTTCCGAGATTATAAGACATTTAGCACCGAATAGCAACATATTTGAAAAAATGACAGGATCGTGACATCGGCTCTTCTGTGCTGAGGTATTTTGCGTGAAATGAACGTTCATTCGGAGGCCACCATGAAAGCTTCAAGATACTTTTTTGCTCTGCTCCTCGTCTTGTCAGCCTGCTCAGATGATGAGAATCCGGTAAATCCTCCGGAAATCGCCTCAGTCATATCGCCACTAGATATCGGAAATAAGTGGGTATACCAGCGCTCGAACTACGAGGCGGACGGAAGCGTCCTGATCAGAGATACCATCACCGTCTTCATCCTTGGTGATACCCTAATCGATAATGAACAATGGTTTGCCTGGGGTGTGAGTGAACCTGCTGGCGAGTTCTTCACCAACAAAACCGATGGACTTTGGTACCGCCAAAAGAACGTATCCACCCCCGGCCTTGCTGCGAAATATCCGGCTGAGGATGGCGACACTTTCACTGAACGGCACGGAGACACCGTACACGTAGTTTCCACTAATCGTATTGTAACGGTCCCTGGTGGCACATTCTCTTGCTATGAATACATGCAGCCGCCGTCACTCTCAGGTGGACTGACGGTGCGTTTTCGGTATCTCCACGAATACTGCCCGGGTGTGGGGCTGATTCGCATGGAACAATTCATCACCCCCGGGAGCGACCCGGAGTACCTCAGGTACTCTCTTGAGCTTCTTTCTTATTCTATCGCGGGATGATGTGGGAAAGTAACTCGAGAGCCTTATTTTCGCTACCGATTTTCTCTGAGTCACAATAGACGATCATACAACAGCCATTACTGGATCGAACAGCAGCCATCAGGCTACAAAGGATACATCAGCGAAGATGCAGCGATGATTGCTGCGATTATTTGCGGATTTCCGTACAACCTAAAGGATGGACGAATCGGTCTAGATGAGGATTACTACGAGAAGTACAGACAGGTCCATTTTGAAGGACACTGCTCCCTATGGATGCGCCTGTATTGGAACATAAAGTAAAGAGAAGCGATGCTTATCTTTACATTTCCATGACAAAACACTCAAGGAATCGGCTATTTTACTCCCATGACCTACAGGCTTCTCATATTTCTCATTTGCCTCTTCTCCACCGGATGCATTCCTTACATCATTCAGGAGCATCAGCGCTGGCAGAAAGCAACGATCCGGCAGAATCACGAGCGAGGTCTTGTGTTCGAGAGATTCCTGCAGAATCCTGTCGGATTATTCCCTTTCGACGCGACCGTAGGAACAGACTCAGCAGAGATACACTTCTCTGAAGAATACGCCTCATTTGTTGAGGTCAAGGGTGTACGCTATCTGCATGGATCCACTTTTCCTGATCTGGAATACCACGCCATTCCCTTATCCGAAATCCGCTATCTGGCACTCGACTGGCCCATAAGGGTAATCCTTCTCGACGGCACATCCGTTCGGGCCGAGGAAGGTGAATGGAAGATCATGTACGAAAACGGCGAGATCTCAGCAGTCAAGACTTGGATCCTGATTCCAGTCCATGAGATCGACCGCATTGAGAGCGGGTATGAGCATCCGTTTGAGTGAGAAGTACGAGTTTTGGATGACCTATTCAGATGCCCTATCCGGATACAAGATTTTTCGTTTACTCAGATGTGTATTCTTTAATAATCGATATCGAGAAGTCCCACAAGCGGCTGCATTCTATTGCCTTCACTGCAGAATACACTTTCTCATCAAGAATGTTTCTTTATCAGTTCGTGCCGCTTCAGTTGAACCGGTAGACTTATGATCGATCCGGTATATGCCATTCTATGGATCCCTGTTTCATTACCCATAGCCATTCGAAATCATTCCTCGTCCATGGCTGTTCGCTATGATGACCCGGCAACCATGATAGCGATAAAAAAAGCGGCAAGAGCGCCAGTAGCAAGAAGGATGAGTGTGATGTCGATCGCCGCACCGATACCTGTCATGACACCTTTTGTCGTGGAGGATGTCGTTGGCCTTAGAATCCGGACGATACTGCGTGCCGGAATGGAAATGGTGTCTTTGTCAACAGTCATTCTCACATCATAGACCAGCGGGATCTTACCCTCAATCAGTTTCCTGAGATATGAATCCGTGAATTCCACTTCCCCTGAGTGCAGGGATATCAGGCGACTGAACGGCACTTTGCGTAGGTCGCCATCTCCGGAGCGTTCGAACCAAACGTCTGTAGTAGTCGCTCCCAACAGCACCCCGGAGTCCTCTTCCCCGCCAGCCAACTGCACACCAATACGGTCACCGGGATATATCCCCCAGTCTGACGCACTCTCTTGCCCTGCGTCAACGACATTTTCAAGAATTCTCTCTTCGTCCGGCTGCACAAGCTCCAAGAATACCAGCTCCCGCATGTTCTGTCCCTTCGCCTGAATACAAAAACGGTCACCCGTAGATGCAGAGAGCAGATCAGATCGACGTGTCGGCGCATCCACCGGAGATGCACCCTTGTCAATCTCGCTTCCCACAGCATAACCTAAAAGCGAACAACCATTTCCGAATAACGTCACAAGCATGAGAATCGGTAATAGCATAATGAATAATTTGCTCATGTTATTCTCGCAGTGGGAAATACTCTTCACTCAATAATTCAGCGTGTGGGCCGTATCATCTCCCCTGATAACCTGAATCGCGAGTTGCCCTGATCCCTCCCGACGCAAACCTCATTCGTCCAGTAGTCCTTGATCCGGTCGTACGTCTTAGCGGATATCTTGTCAACGCGGCCTTTCCGAATCAATCCGAGCGTCGTGGGATTCACGCCTGATCCGGCAATGATGTCCTTCATCATAAGGCCGGACCCGAGAAGGTCATGGATCATCGTCTGGGCATGTTCGACTGAGTTTGTCCATGGATACCCTTGTATGTTCGTGTGACGTTACGTTTTTCGGACGATATTATCAAGTACCGTAACAAAAACCCCGATGTGACGCGACGGCCACACCGGGGTTTCTCGTGGTTCTGAAGGGGCTACTTCTTCTCGTCCTTCGTGGACTTCTTCGCGCTGCCGTTCTTCGGACCCGGCGGGACGATCATCGAAACGACCGTCTCACGCGGCTCGTTGACGACCAGGGCCGTCTCGGTGCTCTTGAAGTGAATAGTCGATCCGACAATCGGCGTCCCCGGCTGCGTCGCATCGCGACGGTCCCGGATTTCCCGGATGTCGCTGGCGTCGACTGAGACTTTGTACGACGTGCCGTCCGTGACTGTGAAACTGAGTGTTATCGGGTGCATGCTTCCCTCGGATTAGTGATTTATACGTCACCGAAAAGTATGTACGAGGGACAAGGAATCCATGAAAATTCCAAGGAAATGGTTCTTTTATCGAAAGCCTTCTAATTTGCTTTAATCAAGAAAACCGCGAACCTGGATCGCTCATACACTTCTGAAGGTGTTAGTCGTTTGTTGACAGTAGGCTCAAGGACCTCACCACCAAACGTATCCACTAAGGATTTCAGATAAATACTTTTAACGGCATAATTTACTCCCTGTGGCAAGGTCTGATGCTTCGCAATAATCAATGCCGGATTGATTGTTGAAGTAACCACACCCACGACGCTTCCCATGCTGTTTATCAACGGTCCACCGCTATTCCCCGGTTGAATCTGCAAGCTCACTTGCAACATGGTAGGGTCGTCTTTTATTCCCGTAGTACTGCTCACCGTCCCGGCAGTAAATTTTTTCCTTTCTCCCATCTCTTCTACGAGTGGATAACCGATCGTGAATACTTCTTCACCAGGTTGAAGTTGAGTGGACGCATCAATAGACAAAGCCACGTTGTTGAGACTGTCAGGAAGTCCTTCTGCTTTCAGTATCGCTAAATCATTGTTAATATCACGTCCAACTAACGAACACGCGTAAGTGTCGTTTTCGTTTTGAGCCACTATATCCTGCGCGCCTTCAATAACGTGAAGATTCGTAATTATCCACCCGTCTCCAATCAGAAATCCAGTGCCGGTCGCCGCATAAGCACCCGTGGTGTCGGATCCCCTTCGCCTCTTATTCGTCTCAACAGGGTAACTTCTTACTGCGAGGAAATCAGCATCACCGGCTTTTCCCGTAAGGAAGTTGTCATCACGGATTGACAAAGAGGCAATCTCTGTTTTTACCGAGTACCACGGTTTTCTTCTGGAGATCCCCTTATAATAGCCCTCCACTGCCGTTGGGTTAAGCATAAAATACACGTGCCCTTCGTCGACCTTTTCGATATCAGGTCCGTCTGGCAGCTCAGTAACACTAGCGACGATCCCGATGTACTGATAATCTGAATACATCTCCGATTGGTTACGGTAAATAGCAATTTCGATAGTGCTATTGACGATTGCCCATATTCCTTCAATTTCTGCCAACTGGTTCGTCGTATCATACTTCTCTTTCCACTCATTCATCGAAAGATAGCTGTTCGCAGGCCGCTGTTTTACCGGCGGTCCACCCCCACACGAGAAGAGAAATGCGACCACAAACAAGTGAACTGTTGACTTTATTACTGTTGACATAACGGCACCTCCGAGATCACCTCATTGTATATTCCTATTTAAAACATCTCCTCTTGCTCGTCCGTCATACTGGACTCCTTCTTCGCCTTCTTGAACGTCTGCCCTCCCGAGAAGTCCGGGTACTCCGGTCGCTTCGTCCCGTGCATCAGTTCTTCGATCGTCAGGATCTGGATCCGGGGGTACTTCTGACTCTTGTGTGGGGATTCGTACAGGCCTGGTGCAGCCGCTTCCTTGACCATCGGCTTTGTTGGCTCGGTCAAGGTGACGAACAGTCCAATCTCAGCCTTTTCGCGGTCAATTGTACCGACCAGGTCACGTATCATTGAAACACCTACGTTTCGTAACGCACATCCATCTCCGATACAAATCTTACAGTAAGTTTAATTTTCTCCTTTCTACGTATTCGATCATATTCAATAACATAACACTCATGCTTAGGCTGACATGCACGAACTAAAAAGATTTTTGAATCATCAACATACTGCGGAGTATAATCACCATCTGTTTCTTTCAGTATTCTATCAGCAGATCTAGACTCGAGATCTACTTCATACAATCCTCCAGAGCTATCACCAACGATGACACTTTTACTATGTACTACAATTTTTCGGTCTGACCTCAACACATCCCAATCAATAATTCTTAACTGTCCACCCCTTCTGGGATATCCATCAATATCAAGCTTCTCGGACACTTGAGCATCAGCCGAATATATCCAGAAGCCATCATCGTAATAGACATACATACCGCTAGCATATTCTCTAGCATCATATCTTGGAATGGAATACACTATGGTTCCGCTCAATAGATCATATTTGTGTGTGCCAGAAGCATTTCGAATATTAATATGATTTTCATCACACGAATATGTTGGCCAATAGAAGCCACTTACCACTTTCTCCATTTCCTGACTTTCGATTTTGTACTTGTACACGGTTTCACTTCTGGCTAACAACACTTCACCATTATTATAGTCAAAATACGATGGAGGCAAGGTGGCTTCGACTGTGTCACGTTCCAGATTGTATACGATATTACTCTGGCTTGATCCCATATATATAACCTGAGTTGTGAATACCATACGCCTTCCGACTAGAATCGGTTGCTTAATGAGCACCATCGAATCAAGGAACGTTATATCCAGCGAATCACATATGGGATCATCAAGAACTATATCGCCGGGATCAACACCCCTGTCGCATCCGGCCACCTGGTACATGCACCATGTACCAAAAAGTACGGCAACTACAACACGCAGCACACTTCGCATAATACTCGCCCTTCTTACGTGCATTTAACGTGACTTATTTCGAGTTGAACGGCGGATCGAGGTAGATCAGGTCGACACCGGGGAAGTCCCGATCGTCCGCGAGGTCACGAAGTACGTCGAGACAGTCACCGTAGAGTAGAAGAGTTGGTTGGTCATGTTTTCAGCCACGATTCTTCATATTCGTCGATATACGTCGATAATAAGAAATAGCGTTGGCCAAGTTTCGCATTACCCGTATCCATGAATCTCTCATACTCCCGGTCCACAAACTTTTTTACATCAGAGAACACAACAGATACACCATTCGGCTCATCTCGAAATAAATCCTTATACCTATTGGCGAGCCAATGAACGATCTCTACACCATCGATATCGGGCTTGTGCAACTGATCTATCATAGCGAGCAGGCCTTTCGTCATTTCGTCCCTACGATCTCCGTAGGAAGTGTTTCGGTAACTATTGAGATATTCAAGCAGATGCTTACCAAGAACAATTCTGGGATATTTCGCGATCCCTGACTCCAGTGTATATGCAGAAGCGATAGCCCCTCCAAACAATTGATTATCTCGCAGCGTACCCCACCCAATTTCGATTCCACCTCTTACTGGACTGCCCTTAGCGAGCGAGTACAACATTATCCCTCCGGTAAAATAAATCAAAGACCAAAATGCCGCGAGAGGATTGTGGTGATTGGAATCAATCGGCATATACAACACGAATCCATCAGAAAAATTCTGACTTCTGATGTCATTTTGAATGTTGTACAGATATTCTTTCAGTACTTCTGGTGGCAGTCGATGTGCGTCTGGGTGATAGTAATTTGTTGTTAACATCGTTTTGACTGCATCGTGGAAGTCGAATAAGTTAAAAAGGGGACGACCGACCAACCTCTTCATTTCGTTCACATCCTCTTCGGACATGCGAGACGTAATTGCTGGGTATTTAAGAAATGCATCTTTCGTTCCCAGTACGTCCACAAAAGCAACGATGAAGTTATCAAGCGATATTTCGTCATCTTTCATATTCTATGGCCTCCACAAGGGCACACGAAGCACCGTAGTAAACCCATTTTCGTCCGGGTCGACGACGCGCGCGTGTCCCATTGGGATGTCGTCGAAGTCGTAGTGTCTGTCTGGGAGCTTAGGCATAGTTACTCCTCGATGAAGAAGTCAGTGTCGACACGTTTCACCTCGTAGACTTCTTTCGTGGTGACACCAACGCCAAAGTCGATCATGTACTCAGCGAGTTTTTCGCCGTCAATCAGGATGATCTTTGTATCAATGAGTGACGCATACTCTACTGCCCCCTGTGCAAACGTACCTGTCGTCATGAAGACGCCCTTCTTCGCACGCTTGCCTTGGAGGGCGCCGACGAATTTCTGTATCTCGGGACGCCCGACCGTACTGTCCCATTTCTTGGCCTGCAAGTAAATCACATCCAATCCCAACCGGTCTTCTTTTATGATTCCGTCGATCCCCTCATCACCACTTTTCCCAACTGCCATCCCGGCATCCTTCATCGTACCACCATATCCCATCGCAACGAGAAGCTTTACGACGAGCATCTCGAAGAACTGAGGCGTCCCTGATTTCACTTGATCAAGAAGATCAGCGACAAGTTGTCGGCGGATCCTCAGATATGACTTATCCAGGACTTCTTCGGGGGTGAGATCTTCGGTTTCATCTTCCTGATTCGGCTTTGATGAATCCGAAAAAGAGTTCTTCCATTCAATGTACTCCGGAAATCTCTCAAGGTACTTGATGTTGAGGGCTTTCGGAGAGGATTTCAGTACATCACGGCCAACATCGGTTATCTTGTAGTGCCCCCTCTTCGGACGAGTCATTAACCCGGCTCGGTGAAGGTACGTCATTGCCCATGCTACCCTGTTGCTGAACAGTGGTGCTCGCTGGCTCGGAAGCATTTCATCAAGTTCTTCCTGTGTCAATTCAAAGTGCTGTGCGAGAAGATCCCGATACTCCTTCGAAGAACGCAGTTCACCATCGCTCGCCGATTGAAGAAGTGGCAACATGATCGTCTGAAAATCAGGGACTGGCATCCAACCTCCCGGCTGTGTGAATGCACGGAAGATACCGATGTCCGGTATACGTTTCAACCCCGTCACTGATTGCGTGACTTGATGTCAATTTGAATACTCAGAAAATGACGAGACGTTCCGGTTCTGCCTGTGGTTCACCCCGGATGTACACGAAATACAACCCCGCCGGCAATCCTGCAGTGTTCAACGTTGCGGTTCGATCGAAGGTCCGGATCATGACCCGGCGGCCGAGCGCGTCGAACACCTGCAGCTCTCGCGTGACGTCATCCCTGAGGGCACCACCGAGTTGAGCGATTACCTGTTCGCCCGAGGCGACAGGATTCGGATACAGGTCCAGATCGGGTGGACCGGTAGGTGGTGAGAAATGAACTTCCTCGACCGGTGAATACGACACCGCCCCGTCATAATCCTGCTGGCGAAGCCGGTAGTACACCGCCGTACCCGTGCATTCGGTCATCATGGTTCGGTCGATGTATTGGTATTCGCTCCCCTGTCCTTCTTCCGCCTTCGATGGAATGAACGCGAGGTCAATCCACACGGCTTCTCGCGCATGCTCGCTCCGCTGAACGGTGAAGCCGCGGTTCTGTACTTCGTTCGCCGTTTCCCACTGCAGACGAACGACGTATCCCTCGAGCAATGTGGCCGTGAAGGATCGCAGTTCGACCGGGAGATATTCTGTTCCGTTGATCTTTGCGTAGGTGAGCTCGTACTTCTTTCCACTGAACATCGCTCCGCTCATGACACATGCGCCGATGCCCTGAGCGAGTTTGTATTCCGTACCCAGAAAGTCGGACGTAAACCAGATGCGCTGCGGCCTCATCGTCGACAAGAGAGCAACCTTTTCCGAGCTGAGTGGGATGATACGACAGGTGTCATGGTAACCTGTGGAGCGGTCGTTGCAGCGTGAGTATCCTGCTGTCGTGTCGATCGTCAGATTGAAGATTTCATTTTCGGTGCTGTCAGGACAGGTGGACCGTAGATAGCCGTTTCGAATGTACTCGTACACGATACCCGATGCGCTGTCCAACCGGATGAGAGGTCCGGAGCTGAACCGCATGTACCGTTTCCCGTTGGGCAGCAGTGAATCTCCGACGATTTCCATTCTGGCGTATCCGCTCGGCCTCCACTGCGGATGTGAGGGGAAAAATTCCGATACCTGGTACACCCAGATATTCCCGACGTGGAGGGGATAATACGACAGGTCCGTCGATGAGACCTGGGCGGCCACAGGTGCCGTAAACAGGAAAGCGAACCATGCAATCACCGAAAGACAGATAGTCAATCCCGTCATTCCCTTGCGTGCCGCTTGTCTCAAAGACATCCCGACCTGCCGGACGTTCGATTCCCTGCTGCACGGTCTCATGTTGCCCTCCTTGCAATGTATGCCGAAACCTACTGAACTCAGGTATGATCGTCAAGTATCCTTCCTCGGCTTCCCTTCAGCTGCGTCGTGCATGGTGCAAAGATCCCGAAGAGACGGCGGGCCGGTCACCTCTTCCCGCTCACGACGACGAACTTCCCGCGAGTGATTCGCGTGTCGCCGTTGAGGCTCACGAAGTAGATTCCCGGCCGGAAGTCGCTGACATCGTAAAATAGATGCTGCAGTCGATCTGACCATCGTACATCCGTAAGAGACAGTAGAGCGTTCCCTTTGAGTCCATCGCCGTCATCACCGGGAGACAGGTCCGTGGTTCAGGATCCGGCATCCGCTGCCAATTTCTTCCCCTGTCTTCAGAATGGTAGAGACCGTTCCGTCCGGATGCGACGACGGTGTCCTCGCCAATGACGACAAGATCTTCGACAGTCCGCAGAAGTTCAGTGGGCGGCGGCCCCAGCAGATTCTCCCAGAAGTCCTGTGCGGTCACGACTCGCGGCAGAAAGAGGATAACCAGAAAGAAAATTTGAACTCCTCGTCGCATAAAGCGAAATCCCGTTTTTGATGTCTCCAGCAGGAACACGCGTGCGGCGGAGAAGTTACCGAGTCAGGGCCTGGCCCGCTATACTGTGTCCGACGTCATGTCCGTCCTGCTGGAACAGACCGTAAGAACAGTAAGCACCGTAATATTGATGGTCACCAGGCCGGCGGCTTCCCCGGTCACGTCAATCGAAGCCATGGAACATTACGGAAATTACCGGGCTTACCGTGATTACGATCCTTACCGTACTTACTGTTCTTACCTTTATTACTATTTTCATCATCCTGAATGACCGTTCGAAGACGATGGCAGGAAGTCATACCGAACCCCTACACCGCGTCCGGGCATCTCAGAATGCATCCCTGTACTGATCACGGGCCACGCGTATGATGAAACCCTCATCCTTCAGCTCCGAGATTTCCTTCCTGACGTGCGAAAGCGACAGCCCGACCTGCGAGGCAATCTCCTGTGCCGATACCGTCTCATGAATCGAATGCAGGTAGTCGATGATCATCCGTTTGTTTCCCCGATGCCTGACGATGCCTGCGTCACCGAGAATCCTCCACCTGCAGGTTTCTCGATCGAACTTCACGGCCAGGTCCAGTTCATCGTCGAGATCGCGGTGCACGACAAGCATCGTGCCTTCGGATACGCCCTTCTTCCGTTTCATGACGATCATCCCGTCGACCGCACCGTTCAGACCGTTGGATCCGGATATGAGGTCCAGCGGATCCTCGGCCTCACTCTTCCGCGTGTGATGCACGAGCAGGACGCTGCAGCCGAAATCCCGGTACAGATCGACGTACGGCCTGATGTTGCCGTAATCCTCTTCGTATATCGACCTTCCGACTCTCTGTGGACGCTTCAACCTGACGTACGTATCGACAATGATGAGCCGCGGGGATATCTCAACCACCCACTTTCGCAATTCGTCATAACCCGTTGTATCAAGCCGGGGCCAATTGTGAACGACTTTCAGGTTCAATGGTATCGTATACTCCGGACCGAGAAGACTCCGAAGTCTGCGCTGCATCCGTCGCTGTGTGTCCTCAAGGGCCAGGTACAGGACGACGCCCGGGTCAACGACCGGGAAGTTCAGGAAATCCTCTCTTGAAGCAATGCTGTACGCAAGATCGAGGACGAACCATGACTTCCCCGTCTTGGGTGCCGCCGCAAGCAGAGACACTCCCTCCGCCAGAAACTCCGGGACGAGCATCGGGACTTCTCCGAACTCGATGTTCGCCAGATCAGCAGCGTTGTACACCGCGGCTCGTCCCTGCGCTAGTCCATCGCAATCCGGTGACTTTGCCTCAGGCGGAAGGACAACATCCGGTACGACGCGTTCGTCAGGTGAAGGCGAATGCTTCGCGATACTCCCTGCGATCGTGCGTACCTCTGCTTCGGACAACGGCGGCCGGCATCTTCGACTGTTCATCTCGAGAAGTTCTTCGCAAATTGCCTGTTCACTGAGTCCCTGCCTCCGCAGTACGCCGGCCATTGATGTCAGTGTTAGGTTTCTCCGTCCTTCCGGTATGACCGACAGCTCTTCTCCGGTTTCCTTTGACGGACGATCGCTGGTCTCCCGGTGATCGATGATCCACTCCGGTGCATCGGCAATCGGCTCTTCACCGGGAATGCTCGATACTTCCCACACGTACTCATCCCCGCTGTGGTGCCGGCTGGGCGGAGCAACAACGTAGCCACTGTCGCACTTCAGATCGATTCCCTCAGCGAGTTTTTGCGGGAAACGCGCATTCCCTTCCGGACGCCGGAGGTAGTAATGCCGCCCGCCTCCCCCGGTGTGGCATTCGACGGTGTTCGGGATCTTCTTCCCCTCCATCTCCAGCTGATCGAATGATATGTCGCCGTCGTTTCTCGGGTCGACGTCGACGACCAGAAGTCCGGCCGGTTTCCCTGTCAGGATGCCGATGTTCGCATCCGGCCACCGCTCCCACCACTTTCGGATACGGACGGGTTCGCTCGACGCATCCATCTGCCATCGCGAGATGCGCGGGTGTTTCCCGGCCGAGGGGCATTTGGCTTCGCCGCAGGTACAGCGTCCCCCGTCGTCGACCGTGTGCAGCGGGATCACGTGCCACTTCAACACCCGGGCATACCAGAGTGCGAACGAGATCATCCCGGGACGTTTGTCGGAATGAAACGGATTGATGGGAAGGATTTCCGCATCGACATGACCGGCAGTATCGTCAGGCTTCGGGTCGGGTGAACTGCCGTCTCCCGGCAGCATCCCGGTCGGCAGCTGATGTATCTCGCAGGACGATGTGATGTGTTTCATACTGCCCTCCCTCACTTCACGTCGCCGTTGCCGACAGAGGTAGTCCGGGCGGCATCAGCGTCCGTCACAGACGGAGAAGTCATTCCGCCCCGAATCCATCGATCGAGGTCTTCGGTCCAGAAATACCACTTCTTGCCATTCGGTTTGAACGCGGGGATCCTTCCTTCACGGACATGACGGTACAGCATCGAAATCGACAGGCCGAGGTAGTCGGCGGCTTCTTTCGCGGTAAGGGGTTTTGCCGGTGTTGCGGGATGATTCATGGTGTTCCTCCAATTCATCGACGATCCCGCGCAGTGGATAGTGAATTAGGGTTTCGGAATAGATGAGTCTGCGCGGTCAATCATCACGCGCAATGTACCGGCAAATACCGCGTCTTCCGGGGAGTTCCCGGTGCTGTTCTAATCGGGTACCGGAAGGAAATATTCACTTCGACGTTTCAGAGACGGGCAACGACGTCATGCATGGTCTCCGGTTGAAGGTGTGCATAGACCTCGGTGGTCTTCACATCGCTGTGACCGAGCAACCGGGCGACCTGGTAAAGAGAGACCCCGTCCTGCACGAGCCAGGACGCGAATGTATGTCGGAGGGAATGGAAGTGAAGTTCCTCCCGAATTCCGACGCGACGCGCGGCTTTCCTGAACGCACTCGAAAGCCAGTTCTTCTTTATCTGACGACCTCCCATGGTCAGCACGTAGTCTTCTTCCCGAAGCTTCCGTTCTACCAGCAGATCGCATGCACGGGCGTTACAGGGAATCACACGGCCTCGTCCCGTCTTCGTTCGGAAGTCATTCGAATTCATGAGACGGATCACCCGACGTTCGAAGTCGATACTCTCCCAGGTGAGACTCGTCAGTTCTCCCGCGCGCATCCCGGTGTTAATCCCGAGAACGATGACATCATGTATCCAGTGGCCGCGCGTCCCCTCCTCGAGACGCTGCAGCTCTTCGCGGGTGAAAAAGGCCGGGGGCGTCTCGGGTACCACGAGCTTCTTCACACCGACGAACGGATTCTTCTCGAGATAGCCCCAGCGGACGGCGATGTTGAACGCCGCGCGAAGCGTCGACAGTTCCTTGTTGACCGTGATCGGTTTGACGCGCTGAACACGTGTCGTTTTGTAGCGGTCGACATGCCGCGCCGTGATGCCGTCGATCGGCATATCACCGAACACTCCGAGCAGGGCCCGGAGAGAATCCCGGTAAAGCTGCATCGTCGCATGCGCGAATGTCGCCCCGGTATACGCGAGAATTTCGTCCATGAAACGGACAAGAGTGGGTGTGGATGCTTCCCGGAGATTGCTCCCTTCCCCGAGAATGTCTTCAGCTGCGAGCCGGTCACGGGTGCCGGTCGACTTGAATGTTCGCCGACCGTCCTCGTGCGTCGTCACGACGTACCAGATTCCATGCCGACGCTTCGTCAGGAATTTCTTCACCATGGTGGTCACCTTTACGTGTGGTGTCTACCAAAGTGTCTACTGAAATGCGACCTGACGAGGTCGACCGGGGTCGTCGTGACCCCGGAAATCTTCGAATTCAGCCTGTTTTGCGGAGAGACTGGGATTCGAACCCAGGGTACCCGCGAGGGGTACAACGGTTTTCGAGACCGCCCCGTTCAACCACTCCGGCATCTCTCCAAAATATGTTCAGTTCCCTCCGCTCCGATGCCATGACGCAATACCGACGGTGTTGGGCTGGCTCCACTGCGTAACGGTTCAAATGATTCTGACTGCCGAGTGTCGGACAGCAATCATCATCAACAGAATAATAATATGTGAAAAGTCGGCCGGGAATGCAACCTTGGGGAATCTGCAGGAGCTTTCAGTTGGTGCCCAGCAGTACGCCGAATCCGTAGCAGCAGACGTGGTGAAGGGATGGGCGATTCTGCCCGAATACATCGGGCCGGGATGAACCCGGCCCGTTTTGCAGAAATTGTCAGGACAGTATCATTACGGTGCACAGCCAATCTGCGTCACATCGATCACATTGCTGTCTCCGATCTGCGTCGAATAATTCTCGTGGAAGCACCCTTCCTGCTTCACCGTCACGAGATTATCATCACCAACGATGTCAATGTCATTAATATGACCGTTGCCAGTCTGCGTCACGCAAACGGTATTCAGGTCGCCGCTCGCATCGATCCACGACTTGTTTCCGTTGCCGTTCTGGCAGTTGGCGATCTCATTGTTATCACCGCTCACATTGAAATCCAGCCAGTTGTCGTCACCGTTCTGCAGCGTCGCAACCTTGTTTCCGTTTCCGTCGATGTCGACCTCGGAGTAGTTGCGATTTCCCTCCTGCATCTGCGTGGTATGGTTTTCGTTGCCATCAATCGAGAGGAGTGCGTCGTTGTCATTTCCGACCTGGATCTGTGAATTCCCGCCGGCGTAGTCGTCATTATTGACTGATACGTAGCCCGTAAGGTAGGTATTCTTGTCTCCGTTCGTCTTGATCTGAGCGTAGTTGTCATCACCATTCTGATCCTGACACTGGATGTTCTCGTCACCGATCTGCTCGATGAAGGCGACGTTGCGATGGCCATAGGGGCTACCGACGGAGTTCTGCGAAGCTTCGTTGAGGTTGCCGACCTGGTAGATCTGCAGATTCATGTCACGACCGTCCGCGTTCTGCTTCGCAAAGTTGTCATCACCGAACTGATCGACGACAGCGTGATTTTGGTGACTGCTGCCGTGACCGCGCATATCCTGATCCGCGGTATTCCAGTTCCCATCCTGATCGATCAGAATACGTGCACCCATGTACCCATTATTGCTGCCGTACAGATCCTGTGTGGCGATATTGTCATCGCCGTTCTGGAGCACCTCGCCGTGCGAATGCGTCGCAGCCATATTCTGCTCGGAGTTGTTTCTTTCGCCTGTCTGGACAGCGTCGAACCTGTCAGTATAACCTGATGAAATCGTCTGCTTCAGTATGTTGTCGTTACCGGTCTGCGTGCCATACTCGCTCTGGCCGGAGTTGGAACCCGGTGCGTTCTCGGTTTGATAGCCTTTGTTGCGATCGCCAGTCTGCGTAAGAACGGTCTTATTGGCGGGCGTGTTGTTACCGCCACCTTTCTGGTCCTGATCAACTTCCGCTATGTTGTCGGTACCAGTCTGCGTAACGGTCGCCCTCTGCGGACCGCTATTGTCCGTATACTGATCGATCGTGCTGGTATTCGTGGCGCCGTTCTGCGAAACCGTGGCCTGCTGGTTGGCACCGGTCTGCGTCGTAGTCGCGACATTGCTCTGCGCCAGCGCGAGACCGGAGCAGACAATAAAAGCCGTAAGCACAAAAAGAATGCGTTTCATTCTGTCACCTTCCTATTGATTGGTATTGGTCTCCAGTCAGGGTGGGCCTCCAATGCCATTGAGCAAATCGCTTCGCTTGCGTACATTGGAGGTACGGTGGTGCTGGTCTGATGGCCCGAGCGGAGATCCCTTCCGGGGACGCCGCTCACAGTCCGGCACTGCCGTTTGTTTTTTGCATGTACATATTCAGCCCATCTCGATATATTCCTCCTCCTTCTGATGTCACATCTTTCGTTACTGTATTCCTGAATGAACAGCTGGCGTGAGCGGATATCCTCTCGGACAGGATCATCGCCAGTCGGCAGACGTTACATTCCTTGCGATCATTCGCCGCTCCGTACCATCCCGCCGCATGATATACAGATCTCCCGGACGGGACCGGTCGTTGGGCTGGTTTACAAACAGGATCCACGCACCATCGGGTGAAAAACGAGGATACAGATCATTTGTCCCGGGCGGTTTTCCGCCCGACGCACAGGCCGTATCCTTCGTATCCACGTGAATCATATAAATACATGCGTCCAGTTGACGTCCGTCGGTTGATTCATATCCTGACCGATCTTGCGTATATACGACCTCCTCTCCGTCAATGGAAAAACTCGGTGATCCCAGGGCGCCGGAAAGATTGTCAACGAGAAGTTCGGGATCATTTCCCTGTCTATCGTAAAGGTAGATTTCGGAATCGTAGTGATTCACGCCTATGGTCAGAGCAACGATACGATCATATTGCGGCGACCACTCGATCTCCCGGAAATGTCTTCCCGCTGGAGCAGTCACTACCACCGAAAGGTTCGAACCGAACTGATCAATACGGTAGATTTTGTCGTAATGAGGATAATACAGCCATCCCCCGTCGGGGGTCCATGCGAATCCAATTCCGTTGTTGTGGTAGCCGTCCACAGGCACTGACGTCAGTCGCGTCTGCTGACTGCCATCAGGCAACATGCTGTATATGTGATAGGCCCCTTCGCGGTCAGAGATGAAGGCGATTTTACTGCGCCACCGGTTCCATCGGGGCCAGAGATCACGCCCCGGATGGGCAGTCAATTGCACGGTGTTGGCTTCGGTGGAATCCGTCCGAAAGATGTTCTCATTTCCCCCGGCCGCAGATGTGAACAGGAAAGGCGCAGCCGGCAGAGGACGGGTGCGGAATGACCAGACTTCACCGCGTGTCTCTTCGTCATACATGTCCCGCGCCGTGACCTGCCAGTAATACACGGTGTTGAAACGCAAACCACTGAGCAGCAGCAGTGTATCAGCGAGGTTTTCAAATGTCGAGAATGGGGTGGGGTCTGTACCCTCGTACACAGTGACGATGTATCGCGTCGAATCGTTTTGATCGGGATCACCACCGGACCAAGACAGTTGTACCTGCGTATTCAGGTCGTCGGCCCGGTTGTATGGCATCGGGGACATCGGAATTCGCGGTGGATTGTTAGTCTCCGGAGCGACCTCCAGGAGTATCTGCGCGGTTGCCGTCTGGTTCTCACGCACGGTAATACTCACTGTTTCCTTTTGATATCCTGCTCGACTTGCCTGCACCGAATATGTCCCGACCGGGACGTCACGCAGAATGAATGTCCCATCGAGAGCAGTAAGCAGAGCGTCGGTCGCCGGATTAGTGCTGACACTGGCACCCCCCAGTGGAAGCGCCGTTTCAGCATCGAGCACGGTACCTTCGATGTTTCCCATCAGCACGGGTTCGATCGTGTCTTCCGCACATGCCACAAACAGCACGGCCGTGCACAGAAGCAGGGGCGAAAGAATTCTCGGGATGCGCTTCATGAGTTGCGCCTCAATATGTCTGTGACTGATTATCGCCTTCCCTCATCGTCCGTCTTTCCCGAAAGCGTGTAGACCTTTTCGATATCCGCGATACAGCGCTCCCCCGCGAACACGCGCAAGTGCGCTGAGCACTCCTCTCCCATTGCAAGGTTGACTGAGGACTGCGAAAGCTGCTTTTCTTTTTCCGCCGTCAGAACGAACGCACCAGACTGTCTGGAGACGGAAGAACCTGCCTCGCCAATGCGCGCCACCTCAAGATGGTACGTCAGCGTATCGGTCGCTTCCGGCGATTTTCCGTAGGCTGAAACCCGCAGCACAGATGATTCTTCCGCAACCACAAGCCAAAATCTGGTTGAACGATCGTTCTTCTGTCCCGCGTTCTGGGCAGCGCTCGGAGCGCCCCAAAGCATGAGAATAAGGAGTGAGACGAAGTACACTGTAAGGCCGTTACATTTCATCACTTGAACGCTCCATTGACAATGATGACATGCATGCCGATCCCGGTTTGAAAAATGTCATATGATGTCGCATTCGGACCGCGCTCCTCCAGTTCCAAGGCAAGGTCAATTCCGCGTTGAAAAATGGAGTAGCGCAGACCATCACCCCGTACATTCTGATTCAGTGTATTGTTCATACCCGACTGGATAAGCTGTGATGAGATACCCGTTCCCCGGATATCCGTCGAAAGCGCATTCTCTTCTCCGATCTGACGCGCATCCACAGTGAGACCATCTCCCTCATGAGTGATGACCGCGGAATTTTTCCGGCCGGACTGTTGCAAATGAACAGTGTGACCTGCGTCGTGGTGGAACGACTCCGTTCCATCCTGCGCCCCCGTCGTCATGAGCCATGCGCGGAAATCTTCTTCCTTTCGATTTTCGGCAGATTCCGTATCCTGGGCCATGCCCGGGACGGAGGCAAGCAGGAGCGAGATCACAGTCAGGAAAGATGATAGCAGAATATGTCTTGGTGTATTCATGATGTGACCATTGCCGGTATTGCTTTGATGTGACGGATTATTCATGCCATTCTCGATCTTGCCGGATTTGAAAGCAATGCGGGAGCACCATCATCTCCCGAAGTAATATTGGATTCCGGATGACCATGACCACGTATAGTCGTTATAAGAGCCATGCGCCGCACCATCCAGTGAATCGTCAAGGTAGTAGTGGATTCCGTATCGCACATCAAGTGCTACACCACTGACGATCTCGAAGAGGATACCAGCGCCTCCGTTCAGCAGTGGAATCATCTCCGCTGGCTCAGAAATCGGACTGGTGAATTCGCCGCCCGCGAAGTAAAGGCCACCGCCACCGAATACATAGGGTGAAACCCCGTAACGTCCGAAAGGCAGAATCACGGCAGAGACAACCGCAACGGTACCCTCGGATTCGAAGGATCCGCTCGCTTTCAATGAAGAGAGTCCTGCCGTAACCTCCAGACCGACTTTTTCCATCGCGAAGTAGCGAGCACCGATCCCGACCCCCTCCTTCCATGCCGCGCGCGCATAATCCCCTGAATACAGGGAAAGACTGCCGTAGAGTCCTACCGACAAGCGTGCATGCTGATTCGCACTGATCTCGAACACATCCATCCTGTGCGCGAGCACCTTTTCCTGGCGATACCCGCGGAACACGGTCCCATCGATATCCCCCGGATTTTTCAACGCCCAGAGGTTGTCAAAGACACCCTCGATAACCAGTGCCTGAACGGCCTTCTCGATCGCTTCGGTAACACAGATCTGCGGTGGTTCATTTGAGCTGTACCCCACTTCTGCTTCTGCCAGCCGTTGGAAGTCAACGAACTTGAACAGATTGGCATCGATCATCTGTGAGAGAATTGTTTTCGTCGTGTGAACTGTCTTTAAAATTCTGCCGTTTTGTGTGGACACTGCCCGAAGATACACGGTGACCCGATCCTGTCGGTATTGTCCGGACGCACCTACACCGAAATAGCGCGCTCCTGCGCCACCGGTGAGAACATTTGTTTCATATGCGACCACACCGCCTTCGATCACGATTCCCGCAAAGAGGAGTGGTGGCAGCATGGGGGCGTCTCCATTGTTGTCTTCCCCACTGCGGAAACCGGCCCGACTGGAGCGGATGATCTTCCGTTCATTGAGCAAATTCGAGAGTCCTTCGCGCTCGACGGGAATAAACCATCCTGATTCCTCCAACGCCTTGATCAGGATGGATGTCGCTCCCTGCGTCACGGCAGTCGAAAAGCTCGTACCCACCGATGAGGGTTTGTACTGCCCCGTCTGATCTCGAAATTTGTAGACGGCAACATACACTTTCTCCGCCGGAGGTGGCAGAACACGCAGAGTGCGGGTTGCGGGGGTGGAATGCCCCAGTGTCGCCGGTTCCGTGCGCAGCGGTTCGAATGTTGTCATGCATCCTGAAAAACCGAGAAGCAATCCAGCACAGAGTATTGATGCGCGTGTAAGCATTCCGTTCCTCAGAAATAAGGCACAATGATGGAGGTTTCACTGCCGTCACCGTTGTCGCGAATGAGGACCTTCACTCCTTCGATTGTCTCGGACACATCGATTTCGAAGTCTCCGACAGTGTACTGCCCCTCTTTCAGACCGTCTTCTCCGAACATATCGCCCACAATGTCGCGGGAAAGCCTGCTGAGGATCTGCCGGTTCAGAGATTCCGAAAAATCCTCAAGTACATTTCGATCATAGAGAGAAGTTGTGGAATTTCTCGACGGAGCTGTGAAACCGTTCTGTGTCTGCGCCTGCTGCAGCAACCAGGAGGCATTGAAATAGCTGCCGCCGGAAAACGCCGGATCAATAAAATTGTACACCAGATCCTGTGCTGACATCGAAGTGCACATTCCGAATAGCACGAGCCAAAAAAGCGCAAAAACTGCACGACGTATCATATATCATCTCCTGTGTCAGTATATACCGGAGCCCTGCATATCATCACCCTGCAACTGTTCCAGGACTTCCTGATAATTCTGCAGCAGCGATCGTGAGCGCTGCACCGCATACGCAGCGAGCTCCTCAATGATTTCCAGACGGGGCTGGACAAATCCTTCGAATGCATCCATGTCATTCACGGTCACCGTCACCTGCGTGCCGAGCCGCGGCATGGGTTTTTCACGCACGGTGATCGTATAGTCATGAATGCCGTGTGGCGCCTGCCATTTGGCAAAGAAGTATTCATAGAAATCCCGCCCGATCTTGGTCTGTGTTTCGTCAACAATCATGCCACCGATCTCTGTCGCGATGGAAAGTTCCTCAACTACGGTATCACCGGGCCCCTCGTCTGCTCCCGGACCATCCTTCAGTGCGCCACTCACTGCTGTGTCGTCTGCGGTCTCTGTCGTCTTCGACTGAGCTGATGAATCAGTTTCGTGTTGTGCAGATGCTATCACCGGACAACAACATATGAGCAGTATTGCCGGAGCAGTGGTCCAGCATCGCATGCGTTGGAGACCGTTTGCACACATTCTCCGTATATTCCGGTATTGCATCAATTCGAACCTGCGTATCCTTTGTGAGAAATAGAATTGGAGAGGGGAAGCTCACCGGTCAATCTCCCGCCGCATGACGGACAGAAGCGCGCGACCGGGGCGGTGATGGGGATCCCGCACGACGGACAGGATTCAAGTAGGCGTGTTCCACAGACAATACAGTACACATGTTCCTCTTCTGAATTCACGAAATGACCACACTTCGGGCAGAGCTTGTAATAATCGGACATGTTGTCCCCTGGCAAGAGAAACGAGTGGAGTGATCCTTACACAGCAAGAATCAGGCCAGAAGGAAATCCGCACTTTCACTTCTATTCACCCTACAGGCGTATGAAATAAAACAACCACAGTTTCCGGAGTGAAACTGTGGTTGCTGTTTGCGGATGTCTCCTGCTTTAGATCATTCTCATTGTTGCGGAGACCGGCCACCACGGTCGAGCTTTTGAATTGCCTTGCGAAAACCCTGTTCGGTCATACCTGCCATGGACGCAGCCGTGGGGATGTGATTTCCGCAGCGTTTGAGAACGTTGCCGAAATATGATTTTCGGAATTCCTGCTCAAGTCGCGCCAACGGAGGAAGTTCAGCCATCTTTTCTATCTGACTGTGAAAGCAGTGCTGCTGCGTCGAATTGCAGTCGTTTCCTCCGATGGGTATCATTTCCGGGGTAATGTTTTCACCCGTCGCGAATGGGATGACAGCCTTGATCGAATTTTCGAGCTCACGTACGTTTCCCGGCCAACTGTAGGAAGTGAGAAGACGCCGGGTATCCTCGGGAAGCTTGTACTGTCTCCCATGCCCGTATCGTTGGATAAAGTGTCTGACGAGCGGAAGAATATCCGCTCTCCGTTCACGCAACGGTGGGATGTGCAGTGAAAGGCCCTTGATACGATAGTAGAAATCTTCGCGCAGACGGCCTGATGCGACCAGTTTGCCGAGGTCATCGTTCGTGGCGAATATCATGCGCACATCACAGCGCCGTTCCGGTTTGCGCGGATCCTCCCCGACCCGATGGCAGCGCTTGTATTGCATGAAGTAGAGTAGTTTGAGCTGCATTTCCTCATTGAGACAGGAAATCTCGGGAATGTACACCGTGCCTTTCTCCGCAGCTTCGAACTTCCCCGCCTTTGCCCTTTCCGCGCCGGAAAATGCACCGCGCTCATGGCCGAACAGCTCCGATTCGATCAAGGTCGGACTCAGACTGCGCAGGGGCACTGACACGAATTGACTGCGGTGCCGGGGACTCCGTCGATGGATTTCCGATGCGACGAGATCCTTACCCACCCCGGTTTCGCCGCTCAATAATACATCAAATTCGAATCGCGCAATGCGTGAAACCTCATAATCCAGTTTCTGCATTTCGGATGACTGAAATACGAACTGTGAATTTTCCTGGATCTGTTTTTCCGCTGGAAAGGAGTGCGGTCGCGACTGTTCCTTCGCACCATCTCTGAGCACGTTCTTGATGCTGATGGTCGCATCACGCGGAGAACAGCGTTCATATCTCCCGCTCCTGAGTGCAGCCATGATGCGATCAACATTGAACCCGACCCGCAGAAGGTAAACTGACTGTGACCTCAGCAGGGTCGAACTGATCTCCCTTGAGGTCATGCCTGCTGCGTTCACCGGAGCATGCTCATCGAGAAGAACCAAAGCAGCGCTCTGCAGAAGAACGATTTTTAGTGCTCCAAAATCCCTCACCCTTGTCGGCAGGATTGGAACAGTGTCTCGCAGTTCACCTGCCACCATGCGACCTGAGGAGCAGTTATCCACTGTTTCCATGTGTCCCTCGAATAATTGAGGTGATCTGTAACACACTTCACGGGTGGCAGGCAGTTCCCGTTTATGCGCCTGAATACTAAAAGCAGTGGAGAGGCAATCGTGAACAATAAATATACATAACGGGAATATGGAATGCAAGATGATAAGGTTAGCTTATCGTTTTTAATTCCACTATGATTCAAGTACCTGCAGCGATTCGCGGATGAAGGCCGGAATGTCGCCGGGATTGCGGCTGGAAACGAGGTTGCCGTCGACGACGACTTCCCTGTCCTCATAATGCGCACCGGCGTTCTTGATGTCCTGCACGATGGAAACGTACCCGGTGGCTTTCCTGTCGCGCAGCACGTCGGCGGTGATCAGCAGCTGCGCGCCATGACAGATCATGAAGACGGGCTTGCCGCTGCGCATGAAGTCGCGAACGAAGTTCACGGGTTCGTCATGCGCGCGGAGGATGTCGGGACTGAATCCGCCCGGGATCAGCATCGCGTCAAACTGCTCGGGACTCGCATCTTCAAACGCGCGGTCGATCTCCACCGGCGTCTGTGTTTTCTTCCCCTTTACGGTCTCCCCCGCTTTCAGGCCGACGGTGACGACCTCATGCCCGGCACCGCGGAAGGCATCTGCCGGTTCGGTGTATTCGACGTCCTCAAACATGTTCGTGAGAATGGCTGCGACTTTGCTCATGGGGTCTCCTTGATTGATCATTCGGGTCTCTTGTTCCCTAACAAAGGTCGAGGAGGAATCGGTCCATGCATGTGTGGAGTCCCACCGCCACACTTCGACAGGCTCAGTGTGACGAGGGTGGGTGGGGCTCAGCGTGAGCGGTGCGGGCAGCGACGGGTGAAGGGGCTGCCGGATCACTGCGATACGGGTAATGCGAGCTTCTTATCCGACCCGGGCTCGAGCGCGAACGTGTCGCCGTCGAAACCGATGGTGATCGCCGCGGGCGAATCCGCGGCGGAGCGCAGCCGAATCATCTCTGGCGTGATGGTGACCGCAAGCTGGCAGCCGCGGTACTGCATGTTGAATTCCAGCGAACGAAGTTCTTCCGGGAGGCGGGGATTGAACCAGAGCACGTCGTTGCGGCTCCCGATCCCGCTGTAGCAGCGCAGGATCAGATCCACTGTGCCGGCCATCGCGCCGAGATGGATGCCTTCGTGCGTGGTGCCGCCCTGGATGTCTTCGATGTCGCTTTCGAGTGCATCCCGAAACAGGCGCCACGACATGCCGCGCTGCGAACGCGCCAGCACCCACGCATGCACGACACGGCTCAGGGTGGATCCGTGCGCGGTGCGATCGAGATAGTATTCGGTGTGCCGCGGAATGGTCTCCTCATCAAACGGATACCCGAGACGATCGAACAGCTCCTGCAGCTCCTCGGCCGAAAGCAGGTAAAACAGCATCAGCAGATCCGCCTGCTTCGAGACCTTGTAACGGTTCGGCGTGTCGTCCTCCGCTTCGAGGATACGGTCCAGTCGATGAATGTCACCGTATTTCTCGCGGTATCCCTCCCAGTCGAACTCCTCGAGATCCCCGTAGCCCTCGAACTGACTGATGATGCCGTCATCGTGGAAGACGAGCCGGAGCCGCCGGCTGATCCGCTCCCAGCGGTCGATGTCCTGCTGCGTCAGCGCGAGATCGTCCATCATGAATTTGCGCCGGCGCCCGGGAAGAATGCTGAGCATTTCCAGGACGCGGACAAGGATCCATGCCACCATGACGTTCGTGTATGCGTTGTTGTCTACTCCCGGTTCGTCCGCATCGGGGTACGCGTCATGAAATTCGTCGGGACCCATGACGCCGCGGATGTCATAGCGGTCATCCTCTTCGTCGTATTCGGCCTTGCTCATCCAGAAACGCACGATACCGATGAACATTTCAGCGCCGTAGAAAGCGAGAAAATCCTTGTCGCCGGTAACCTGGTAATACTGCCAGATATTGTATGCGACGGCGAGATTGATGTGCCGCTGCAGCTGTGAATTGTCCGGGATCCAGTTGCCGGATTCGGGATTCAGGTGCAGCGTCTGCGCCTGCTCGCGTCCGTCACTGCCGCTCTGCCATGGAAACATTGCGCCCTGCCGGTCGTGCTCCTCCGCCGCCCAGAACGCGCGCGGCAGACGGCGGTAGCGGTACATGAGCAGCGTGCGCGTAATGTCGGGAATGCGCAGATTGAGAATGGGAAAGATGAACAGATCGTCCCACATGATCAGTCCGCGATATGCCTCTCCGTGCAATCCCCGCGGCGGGACGCCGACATCGAGGTCGATGGTGTTGGGAGAAACAGTCTGAAGCAGGTGGAAGATATGGAGATTGAGCACCTGCGATACACGCGTGCTCTCCGTTTCGGCCTGCATGCACCAGCGCTCCCAGAGCTGCTTCCAGGCGATGACATGCCAGTGCAGCAGCTGTTCGAAGCTGCCCGCATGACGCAGCCGGTCGAGTACCTCGACGCGGCTTTCCGAAATGGCGAAATCCCGCGAATGATACAGCGCCACGGTCTTCTCCACACGCAGATACGCACCTTCGTGCATGTCTACTGCATACTGCCGTCCGACATAGCCATCCTCCTCGATCGCCCGCTGTTCGCTGTCCACGGGCCTGTCATCGAGATACAGCATGGTGCGCGCGGCCTCCGTGACGCGCACATGTGACTGCGAGGTTTCCACCTCCAGCCAGATCAGCCCGTCATCGGTCGTCCCCGCCCCGCGTTGCTCGAGATGCTGATTGTTGAGCATGCGATAGCGCTCAACGAGGGTGTTCTGCACGCGACCGTCGATCGCGGAAAGCACATGCACCGTGCCGGACCAGTTTTCCGCCTCGATAATGGTCTCCAGCGCGGCCAGGTGCGGATAGCGCATATGCACGATGCGCCGCTGCGTGCAGGTCGTGCGCCTGCCTTTGGCATCCTCGAAGCGCACGGTGCGGATGAGCACGCCGTTCCGCATGTCGAGTTCCTGCCGGTACTGAAGGATATCGACCTCCGAGAGATCGAAGGGCTCGCCGTCATCGATGCGAAAGGACAGCGGGAGCCAGTTCGGCACGTTTACCAGGCTTTCGTTTTCAATCGTCCTCCCCTCCACCGCGCTTTCGAGCCGGTTGTAAATGCCGCAGACGTATGTGCCGGGATAGTGTACCTCCCCGGCATCGGATTCTGGCGCGGCGCCGCGGGTCGCGAAGTACCCGTTGCCGAGCGTGCAGAGCGCTTCGCGCAGCTTCTCGGAATCCGGATCGTAATCCGTATATACCAGGGACCATGCATCGGTGTTGCGCATTTCCTCCGCACGATCCGCAAGCACGGCGAGGAAATCCGCCGCGGCACCGGTATCGTCGAGACGATATGAGGCGGCGGTCTCAGTATCCTCACGTCCGACGCGGATACCGATGCCATCGTCCGCGATCGCTTCGAAGGCATCCTCATCGGTGGTGTCGTCGCCGATGTACAGCGGTACCGCGCGGGATTCATCGACGTGCATCGTGTTGAGCAGATGCCGCAGGGCGCGGCCCTTGTCCCAGTCCGTGTCCGGCCGGAGTTCGAATATCTTTTTCCCGCTGCTTTTCCGCAGATCGTCGTGCGCAGAGGCGATCTCATCGACGATGGACTCCAGCTTCGGCTCCACCCCGGAATCCGCCTTGCGGAAGTGCAGCGCGATGGCGTATGGTTTCCGTTCGACCCGCACGCCGTCGAAATCGCTGACCGCATCGCGCAGCGATTTTTCCGCTTCATCAAGCGACGGAAGGAACTCCTCTCCCCTTTCCTCTCGCAGCGCATCGCCGTCTCCCGCGATGTTGAAACCGTGGCTCCCGGCGTAGATGATGTCATCGAGTCCGACGAGTGATCGGATATCCTCGAGCGCGCGTCCGGTGATGATCACCAATGGCCAGCGGACGGCGATGCGCCGCAGCAGTTCGCGCGTGCGCTCCGGCAGGCGGGCGTCTTCGGGGTTCTCGACGATCGGCGTCAGCGTACCGTCATAGTCGAGAAATATCGCGGGCGTGCCTTCACCGAGCGTTTCCAGAATGTGTGCAATGCTGTCGAGTGCCGAAGGCAGCTCATTCGCCGGCCGTTTCATCATCTTCTTTTCTCCAAATGTGCGACAGATCTTCCACGACGATATCGGCACCGTGTTCGGCGAGCCCGGCATTCTCTCCCGAGCGGTCGATGCCCACCACGAGGCCGAAGCCGCCGGCCCTCCCTGCCTCCACTCCGGCGCGCGCATCCTCGACGACAATGCTGCGCTCCGGCGCGACATCCAGCCTGCGCGCCGCTTCGAGAAAAATGTCGGGTGCCGGTTTGCCCTCAAGTCCCATCTCATGCGACACGACGCCGTCGACGATGGCATCGAAGAGGTCGAGGACTCCCGCGGCCTCGAGCACTGCCTTGGCATTGCGGCTGGAGGAGATCGCCGCCACGGGCTTTCCGCGGCGTTTCATTTCCTCAACGAACGCACGGGCGTGGGGATATGACTCCGTGCCGTGTTCCTCGAGATGATCGAGAAACAGTTCATTCTTGCGGTTTCCGAGCCCGCAGACGATTTCCTCGCCGGGATCGTCGTCGGGATTTCCCCGGGGCAGATCGATGCCGCGGGCATCCAGAAAACTCTGCGCACCGTCAAAGCGCGGCTTACCGTCCACGTAATCGTAGTAATCCTCTTCGGTGAAGGGATGGAAGTCACCGTCACCGCGTTCGGCACGCTCGCGCAGGTAATCGTCGAACATGTTCTTCCACGCCTTGAAATGGGCGCGTGCCGACTGTGTGATGACACCGTCCATATCGAGGACGGCGGCATCGTATGCATTGAGATCAATCATGGTATCATTTATACAACGAGTATTTTCCCGGATTCGCAAATAAAAACGGCGCCGTCCCGCGAGGAACGGCGCCGCATGCACAAAGAATCCGTATCCCGTCAGTCTTCCTTGTCCTGCTCGGGATCGTCGTCGAAACTGGACAGAATGCCGTTCATGACGGTCTGGTCCGATTTGACGGATTCCAGCTTCTGCCGAAGCAGGTCGGCGTGCCCCTGCTCCATATCGGCCATTTCAAGGAGGAAGTCTCGGATGCCCTGTGCCTGCGCAAGCTGCGCGGCCTGCAGGTAGAATTCCCGGGCATCGTTTTCCTTGTCGATCGCGTCCTGCAGAATGTCCTCGAGTGATGTGTATTCGGGGATGACCCTCTTCATTCCGTCCGAGCTCCTTTTGGTCCTGTGTTCCTGGGTACTGGTTATTTCGAATCGAGCATGAGCGTTTCGCCCTGCGGTTCTGTTCGGCGCAGCGATGTGGACTGCGCCTCGCGCACAACACCGAAGACCTGGATGATGCCTTCGTTCTTGGCCGTTTTCAGACGCACCGCACCGTTGACCTGTCCCTTGAATACCGGCGTGAGCGTCACCTTGACGTCGGCGCTCTGCCCCGGCTGCAGCGTCAGCGTGCTGGGAGAAACCTTCACGCCTTTGAGAGGCATGGCGATCGTGCGACCGTTGCCCGCGGTGTCGGCGTAGGTGGTCATGTTGATCGAAACGTCAGAGAAGGTCAGTTCCTTGTCCGTCACGTTCTTCACGCTCACCGAACCGGAGATTTCCCTGCCGACCTCGGCGCCGAGCAACTGGATGTATGCCGGATGCACTTCGAAGTCGGTCTTGATCTTCGCGGAGAAACGAATGACGGTATGCGGCTTGTCATCGCCCTGCAGGTAGAGACTCACCGTCTTGGTGACCTTGCCGCGGGATCCGCGCGGGGGTGTGAATTTCACCTGGATTTCCGCCTTGCCTCCGGGGGCAATGGACTTCTCTGAAAGCACGGCGGCCGTACAGCCGCAGCTTGCGCGGGCCTGGCTGATTTCAACGGTTTCCGAACAGTTGTTGATGAACACGAACGTGTGCTCGACCGTTTCGTTCGGATCGATTTCGCCGAAGTAGTAATCCGTGGTGCCGTCAAGCTTGAAACACTGCTGAGCATCCTGCGCGCGTACGGCGGATACTGCGAGCAGCGAGAGCAGGACCACAGCGATCGACATCTTCACGATCTTCATTCTATGATACCTCCATTCAAATGGCTGATTTATTAAAATTACGAAATTTCTTCTTCAGCAGAAAAACCGGGAGTTCGGTTTTTGGTTGTTGATTGTCAGGGGGCTCTGGTGCGGAGCACGACGCCGACGACAGGGACGCGCAGTTCGCCGTCGGGAATGGGAATGCGCAGCGAGCCGTTGATCTGTCCTTTCGCAAGCGGACGCACGGTGAGAATTACTGTCGTTGAGTCGCCGGGGGGGATTTCCTGCTCGAGAATGCGCAGATCGAAATCCGTGAACGGCCGGGTTTGTACCGTCTCCGCATGATAGGTGTTTCCCTCGGTGGTATCGACATACGCAAGCAGTGATGCCGAGAGGTTTTCGATGCGGGCGGGATGGTCGCTCCTGGATTTCAGCGTCAGTTCGAGCGTCGCGGTGTCGCCGATCACGCATTCGAACCGCAGCATCCCCGGTTCATATATCACCGAACCGACGATGCGTACACGCACCCGCAGTGTGCCGATATGCCGTTCGCCTCCGTTTTCCCGGGCGCGGACCGCGATCGTCTTGCTCATCGGACCCATCATGCCCGGGGCCGCATGGAAGCGCACGCCGATCACGGCGCTGTCGCCGGGCGCAAGCTCATGCCGGTCCAGAATCGTGGCCGTGCAGCCGCAGCTGGGTTTCGGATCGGCGAGAAGCAGCGTGCCCGGACCGTCATTGTAGACGACATACTCCGCGCTCGCGCTTCCGAGCGGCTTGATATCGCCGAGATCCTTCTCGAGCGCATCGAAACGGACCTGCTGCGCGGCAAGCGGGGATGCGACAAGAACGATCAGTATGACTATCGACAGGTATTTCATCTTCATGCAGGAATAACACGCGGCAAACAGACAAGTTACGCGCGGAATGCGCGAAAAGATCCTAATTTCAGTAAGAATACACAGGAATCCGGCACCGGTCAATGACAACAATTGTACCCGGGAGCGACAACCTCATATCCCGAGAGCGGGAACACCTTGCCCAGGGAGCGACAGCATCATACCGGGGAGCGACACAGACAGGCCCAGAAACGGGAAAAGGCTGTCCGCACAGCGAATCAGCCTCTTCCGGTTCCGTACGTGCCGACAGGGATCAGGAAACGGGAACAGACTCGTTCGCGAGTTCCTGGCCACGCTGCAGGGCCTGCTCGTTGAGCGGAATCAGGTGATGATGCCGCTCGGGGAGCACCTGCTTGAGCGCCTTGAGCACGGTGTCGATCTTGACGGTGCTGCGCTTCGCGAGAAACGCCCCGAGCACGATCATGTTCATGATTTTCGTGTTTTTCAGTTTCACCGCCTCCTCGCTGGCCGGAATCGGCACGATGTCGATATCGGTGCGCTTCGGCGGATCGATGATATTGGTGCTGTCGTAAATCAGCGTGCCGCCGGGCTTGACCGCGCTTTCGAACTTGTCGAGCGAGGGCTGGTTCAGCGCGACGACGGTGTCGAAGGTACCGATGATCGGACTGCTGATTTCCGACGAGCTGACCGTGACAATGCAGTTTGCGGTACCGCCGCGCATTTCAGGACCGTACGACGGCATCCAGCAGACTTCCCTGTCTTCGATCATCCCGGAATATGCGAGCACCTGTCCCATCGACAGCACGCCCTGTCCGCCGAATCCGGCAAAAATGACTTCCTCAACCATTCTCTAACTCCTCCTTTGACGGTACTTTCATGTCGCCGAGCGGATAGAACGGCAGCATGTGCTCCTCGAGCCACTTGTTGGACTCGACGGGCTTCATGCCCCAGTTCGTCGGACAGTTTGAGACGATTTCCACGAAGCAGGTGCCCTTGTTGAGCGCCTGCCACTTGAAACCGTTGACGATCGCTTTTTTCGCACGACGCACATGCAGTGGCGTGTTGACCGCCTGGCGCGTGACGTAGAACGCCCCCGGCAGCTGCGCGAGCAGTTCAGTGATCTTGAGCGGATTGCCCATGAACGGCGCCTCGCGTCCGTATGGCGTGGTGCTGGTCTTCTGCTCCAGCAGCGTCGTGGGCGCCATCTGTCCGCCGGTCATCCCGTAAATGGCGTTGTTGATGAAGACGATGAGCACGTTTTCACCGCGGTTTACAGTGTGAATGGTCTCGCCGGTACCGATGGCCGCGAGGTCGCCGTCGCCCTGATAGGTGAAGACGTACTTGTCTGGCCGGCAGCGCTTGATGCCCGTGGCCACGGCCGTGGCGCGCCCGTGCGCCGCTTCCTGCATGTCCACGTTCATGTAGTGATAGGCGAAGACCGAGCAGCCGACCGGAGCGACGCCGATCGTATTTTCCTGGATGCCAAGTTCTTCGACCGCTTCCATGATGATGCGATGCGCCACACCGTGCCCGCAGCCGGGACAGTAGTGCATGCGCTTGTCAAGCAACGCCGTGGGACGCTCGCAGACGATGTCCATGTCTTCGTAATGGTGTTCGATTTCCTGCATTTGCTACTCCAACGATGCTTCTATTATTGAATCTTCGAATACATTTCCCTGATGACGTCCGCGACTTCATCCGGTGAGGGAATGATGCCGCCCATGCGTCCGTAATGCTCGACCGGACAACGTCCGTTGACTGCGAGACGCACGTCCTCGACCATCTGTCCCGCGTTGAGTTCGAGACTGAGGAAGCCCTTGACGCGCTCGGCCGCCCTGGAGACGGTCTCGTAGGGATACGGCCACAGCGTGATCGGCCGGATCAGTCCGACCTTGATGCCGTCGGCGCGAAGCAGCTCCATGACCTTGCGTCCGATACGGGCGGAGAGGCCGTATGCGACGATCACGAAGTCGGCGTCGTCGGTCTGCACTTCCTGCACGCGGATTTCATTCTCCACGATCGTTTTATACTTCGCCTGCAGCTGCAGATTGACCTGTTCCATCTCCTCGGGCTGGATGAACAGCGAGGTGATGAAGTTGCGCTCGCGGTCTTTCTTCTTGCCGGTCGTCGCCCACTCGGGGATGACGTGTTTGCTGCGGTCGATCTGTTCGCGCAGTTCGACTTTTTCCATCATCTGGCCGAGGGCGCCGTCGGAAAGAATCATGACGGGATTGCGGTATTTTTCGGCGAGTTCCCAGCCGTCCTGCACGAAGTCGGCCATTTCCTGCACCGTCGCCGGGGCGAGGACGATAAGCCGGTAATCACCGTGTCCCCCGCCCTTGACGGACTGGAAATAGTCGCCCTGCGAGGGCTGAATGGTACCGAGTCCGGGGCCGCCGCGGTTGATGTTCACCAGCAGGCAGGGCAGCTCGGCGCCGGCGATATAGGAAATCCCCTCCTGCATGAGGCTGATGCCCGGGCTGGAGGAGGATGTCATGACGCGCGCTCCCGCGCCGGATGCGCCGTAAATCATGTTAATGGAGGCGATTTCGCTTTCCGCCTGCAGAATGGTGCACTGCGTGCGTTTGTAGGCCTCCCGTGTCAGGTACTCCAGTACTTCGGATTGCGGCGTAATGGGATAGCCGAAATAGGCATCCATCCCGGCACGGATCGCCGCCTCGGCAAGCGCTTCGTTGCCTTTCATGAGTCGTAATTCACCCATACGGAAAACTCCTTTGGTCGGATATGCTCAAATGAATACGTACGTGCTGAGAGGTGCGGCGGCGGATCAGTTCCCTTCCTCTTCCTCTGCGCCAACCTCGATTTTGATGTCTCCGGTCACGTTGCGCAGTTCCGCCACGGGCTTTTTCTTGCCGGTTTTGCGGTCCTCGCGGTACACGGTTATGACGGCATCCGGACAGACCAGGGAGCAATTGGTGCACCCTGTGCATACGTCTTCGATCAGAACTGCGTAATGATATCCCTGTTTGTTGATGCCGTCGGAGAGCGCAAGTGCATTCTGCGGACAGGAGACAACACAGAGTTCGCATCCCTTGCACTTCTCTATGTCGACCTTGATGTCACCGCGGATCTTGGCCATACATCTACTCCTGAATGAAATGTGTTGAATATGTTTCTGCGTGGTCATGCCGCCCGCTGATCACGGTCTGCGGGGGGCGTCTATGCTTCGAATTGGTTTTGATACAACAGGCGGGAGCCATAGGTGCTGCTTTCTTCGTCACTTCTGCAAGAGTGGCATTCCCGGCACAATCGGCGGGGAGTATATTTAGGACAAAAATACTCGAAATCTTGATGCGAAACAAGGCGGATACGGGTCCGCGGCTCACTCCGGCCAGACCTGCTTCCCCTTTTTCCGGATGACGATGGCAGCGGTCGGACAGGCCTGCGCGGCGAGCAGAATGTTCTCTTCGCTGTCGCTGCCGTCGGACGTCGGCTCCGAGATGTTCTGATCGTTGAGCTGGAACACATCCGGGGCGGTGTGCACGCAGGCACTCGAGCCGATGCACTGTCCGGGAAGCACCTGGATTTCGAGATCTCCGATCTGGCGGGTGTAGGAATCGATCATTGGGGATATCCTCTGTGCATGAAACACTTTGTACATGAATTATCGCGTTCGGTGGATGGCTGTGGGCTCACAGCCCATCGCTCACTGCTCACAGCCAAAAGCCAACGGCTACCAGCCGAGGATATACGCGAAGATGAGCGGCGCCACGATGGAGGCGTCCGATTCGATGATGTACTTCGGCGTATCCACACCGAGCTTGCCCCAGGTGATTTTCTCGTTGGGCACGGCGCCCGAGTAGGAGCCGTAACTCGTGGTGGAATCGCTGATCTGACAGAAATATGCCCAGAGCGGCACACTCGTGCGGCGCAGATCCTGATGCAGCATCGGCACGACGCAGATCGGGAAGTCACCCGCGATGCCGCCGCCGATCTGGAAAAAGCCCAGCGGCCGCTCGGCGGTGAAGGCGGTGTACCATTCCGCCAGCTTCATCATGTACTCGATGCCCCCGCGCACGGTGTGCACGTTCCGTATGTCACCCTCGATGCAGTGCGCGGCATAGATGTTGCCGAGCGTCGAATCCTCCCAGCCGGGCACGAATATCGGCAGATCCTTCTCGGCGGCCGCCATGAGCCAGCTGTTTTTCGGATCGATCATGTAATGCTCGCGCAGACGGTCCTCGCGCAGCAGACGGTAGAAGAATTCATGGGGAAACAGCGCCTCGCCCTTCCCGTCGGCTTCTTTCCACAGCTCGAGGATGGCATGCTCGATGCGGCGCATGGCCTCCTCCTCGGGAATGCAGGTGTCGGTCACGCGGTTCATGTGGCGGTCGAGCAGCTCCTGCTCCATCTGCGGCGTCAGATCGCGGTACTGCGGCACGCGCTCGTAATAATCATGCGCGACGAGATTGAAGACATCCTCCTCGAGATTCGCGCCGGTGCAGGTAATGGCATGCACCTTGTCCTGCCGGATCATCTCGGCGAGTGAGAGACCCAGCTCCGCGGTGCTCATCGCGCCGGCGAGCGTGACGAACATCCCGCCGCCCTCGCCGAGAAGCTTCTCGTATCCTTTCGCGGCATCGACCAGCGAAGCGGCGTTGAAATGACGGTAATGATGGAGAATGAAATCGGTGATGGGATGGTCACTCATGGCGCTGCGTCTTCTGTGATCAGTACGGGATTCACAGAATACCCAGCGGGGGGATGAATGTCAAGAATATGGAGCATGAGCAGGATGCGATAGCCACACCCGTGAGGGTGTGGTGGTGTGCCTGCCCGCATCACCCCCACGCTCACACGTGGCGTTACGCCAGCGCGCGCATGATACGGCGGGCGGCCTCCATGCCCGAGCGGGCGGCGCCTTCCACCCCGTTCGCGCCGAAGGCGTCGCCGGCGATCGCGAGCGGAGGAGCCTCGCCCAGCAGCAGCGTGGGGCGGCCGTGCGGTTCGACGATCTGGCTGTAGCGCCAGCGGTGCACCTGGAATTCGCGGACCTGCACTTCAATGATCGGCTGCGCCTCCTCGATCATCATGCGGGCGACATCCTCGGGATCGTCATCGATGTGCGCCGCGCTGAAATCCCCCATCGAATGAATCGTGACCGCCTGCACGTCGGGAGAAATGCCCTTGCGCGTATTGTCCATGATGCGGCGCAGATTCCCACGCTCGAACTCCAGTACGCCGTTTTCCGGAAGCTTCGGGATGCCATCGCACACCGCCAGCACCGCGTGACAGGCCTCGTATTCCAGCTTCTCGAGCACCGCCCGCTCATCGGCGCCGACCGCGTAGTGCGAACTGTCGAGCAGGTCGAGTGTCTGCGGTACGGGGGGAGTGAGAATGCAGCTCAGCGCGCGGTATGTCGTACCATCCTCTGTACCGATATCCCAGATATCATCCTGCCGCTGCAGATGTGTCACCCGTGCGGAGGTGTGCACTTCGATACCATCGGCGATCTGCTTTGGAACAGCGGTCATGGTGGGGCAGCCGCAGAAGCGTGCGGCGGAAATGAAACGGGGATCCAGTTCATAGGCGCGCACGCGAAACCATTCCCGCGCAAAGCCGTCATGCACCCACTCGGTGATGCGGCTCTGAAACCAGGGACTCGACGGCGCGAAGTACTGTGTGCCGTGATCAAAGACGCCGCCGCCGAAGCGCCGCGTGGCCATGCGACCGCCGACCCCGCGTCCCTTGTCGAGCACGGTGACGGAAACGCCCTGACGCTGCAGTTCGCGCGCGGCCATCAATCCCGCGATTCCTGCCCCGACGACAAGACAGGATACGGGTTGTCGCTGTGTGGAATCCTGCTCCATATCGAACAATGCATCTGTGACGAAGCGGTTGAATCAATGTTACTGAATCCCGGCATTGCGCACAACCCGCCGGGTCCGCGCAGTTTCATCATCCTTCGGGAGTAATGTCCGGGAGATAAACCCGGCTGAAATGTCATGTTCCGACACGTTGACGAAATAATGCCGGAAAATGAGGATTCTGTATCCCAAAAATTGTATATTTGGTCAGATTTCGCCGTCCGGCCGTTATGGCGGACAACTGCTGATTGACACAGCTCTGAACAAGGCCAAGGGGTATCGCCGATTTCACTCCGTCCGGAATGAGGAAACGCGCACAGTATATACGACCGGGATGCATCCGTGCATGCATTTACTTCCTGCTCCTTCCGCTCAGCGCGGCGGCGCAGTCGGGATTCGAGGGAGATCGGAATCCTCCCGCGGTGCGTGCGGAACGCATTGCTGACGAAGCCCCCCACGTTGACGGCATGCTCGATGAACGGTGCTGGCAGCGTGCGCGTCCCGCGACAGGCTTCCGTCAGCGCGAACCGAACGAAGGCATTCCCGCCACGCTGGAGACGGAAATCCGCTTCTGCTACGACGCCCGGGCGCTGTACATCGGCGCCACGATGTTCGTCGATGATCCCGCGGAAATCCAGTCCACCATGAGCCGCCGCGACAATACCGGCAACTCCGCGCGCATCATCATTTCGCTCGACACATACAACGACAACCGCACCGCCTACACCTACGGCGTGACGGCCGACGGCGTGCGTTTCGACTATTACCATTCCGAGGATGAAGAGCACGACCGCGATTATTCCTTCGATCCGGTCTGGGAGGCGCGTGTTCATCGCGGCGACAGCGCGTGGACGGCGGAGATGCGCATCCCCTTTTCGCAGCTGCGTTTCAATGAGCAGGATATCCAGACGTGGGGTGTCAACATCAACCGGTACATCCCCTCGCGGAACGAGGACACGTACTGGGTGCTCATCCCCAAGGACGAAACCGGCTGGTCTTCGCGTTTCGGGGATCTCGAGGGCATCAGGGATATATCGCCAAGCTCCCGTCTGGAAATCACTCCGTATGCCGCGTTCGACGTGACCAGCAGCCGGGTGCAGAATGTCAGTAATCCCTTCGAGGAAGAAACCGAGTGGAGCGGCAATGCGGGCGTGGACCTCAAGATGGGCCTCGGACCGAATCTCACGCTCGACGCGACGATCAATCCCGACTTCGGGCAGGTCGAGGCGGATCCCGCCGAGGTCAATCTCTCCGCCTATGAAACCTTCTACAGCGAGCGCCGGCCGTTTTTCATCGAGGGCTCGCAGCTGCTCGAGGGCGAGGGACCGGATTATTTCTACTCGCGCCGCATCGGTGCACCCCCCCGGCTGCAGCCGAGCACACAGTATTTCGATTCACCATCGAACACCACCATTCTCGGCGCGGGCAAGCTCACCGGCCGGCTGGCCTCCGGTCTTTCCATCGCCGCGCTGACCGCGGTGACCGAGCGCGAATACGCAGCCACCTATGATCCGGTTACGAGGGAACGCGGCGAGGAGGAAATCGAACCGCTGACGGGATTCAGCGTGGTGCGTGTGCAGCAGGAGATCGGTGAAAACGCGTCCACCGTGGGATTGATGCTCACCGGCGTGCAGCGTGATCTCCGCGGCGGGATGTCCGAAGCCGCACTGACCAGGCAGGCATTCAGCGGCGGAGCCGACTGGAAGCTTCGCTTCGATCGCGGGACCTATGAGCTCGAGGGCTTCGCGGGGTTCAGCCATGTACGCGGTTCCGCCGAGGCGATCGAGCGTATCCAGCGCAGCAGCGCACATTTTTTCCAGCGTCCCGACGCGGATTACATCTCACTCGATCCGACGCGCACCTCACTGAGTGGATACACGGCGTCACTGAGCTTTGACAAGCTCGGCGGCCGGCACTGGCTCTGGGGCGTTGCCGGTCAGGCCGAATCGCCGGAATTCGAAATCAACGACGCCGGGCTGCTGCAGGCTGCCGACGATCTCGATGCGCGCGGCTGGGTTCAGTATCGAGAGAACATCCCGGGATCGCTTTTCCACAACTATCGTTTCCAGTTCGAGGGGTCGAACGGCTGGAATTTCGGGGGGATCAAACAGTACACGAATCTCGGGCTGTCGTTCAACGCGACATGGAAAAATTTCTGGTCGTCGACGATCTCCTTCGATTACGGTCTGCGCGCGCTGAGCGATCACCTCACGCGCGGGGGACCGCTGATGCGAAGCGGCGCCGGGTGGAATCTGGCGTATTCGATGAGCAGCAACTACGCTGCTGACACGCGCTGGAGCGCATGGGCATCGACGTTTCGTGACGAACTGGACGCGTGGAATTATTCCTTCGGCGGCTCGATCAGGATCCGCGCCAGCGGGCGTCTCGACCTCTCCATCGATCCGAGCTACACGCGCAGCGTGAGCACACGACAGTACCTTGCGACCCTCCCCGGCGGCCCGGCCGCGACCTACGGTAAACGCTATATCTTTTCGACCATCGATCGCGGCACACTCAGTGCGCAATTCCGCGTGAATTATGCCTTCACACCGGATCTCACGCTCGAGGTATATGCAGAGCCCTTCGCGGCGAGCGGTGATTACGTCGCTTTCGGGGAGCTTCCCGCGCCGCGCAGCATGGATCTGCGGATATACGGCACGGAGGAAGGCGGTGACATCGCGTATGATCCCGCGACCGGACTCTACACCGTCACACAGGACGACGAAGAGTTTTCCTTCCCCGATCCCGATTTCAATGTGCTGAGTTTCCGCAGCAACGTGGTCCTTCGCTGGGAGTGGATACGCGGCAGCACGCTGTTTCTCGTCTGGCAGCAGGACCGCTACGGATTCCATCCCACCGGCTCCATCATCGGTCCGAACGACCTCTTCCACTCCTTCGACTCTCCTGGCGCGAATTTCATCGCATTGAAAATTACCTACTGGCTGCCGGTGACGTGAGGGTTTAAGGTATTTCCCCGGCGCGTACCCCACACCCTGACGGGTGTGGTTATCGCATTCGGTAAATGTCAGGCGTTAACCACACGCTTGAGCGTGTGGGAGCCGCGCGAGAACCTCCATACTCGATCGCCCCACCCTCGCCATCGCCACCGCTCTCGCCCTCGCCATCGCCCTCGCTCTCGCCCTCGCCATCGCCCTCGCTCTCGCCATCGCCCTCGCTCTCGCCATCGCCCTCGCTCTCGCCATCGCTCTCGCCATCGCCATCGCCACCGCTCTCGCCATCGCCATCGCCACCGCTCTCGCCATCGCTCTCGCCCTGGCCCTCGCCATCGCCATCGCTCTCGCCATCGCCATCGCTCTCGCCATCGCCATCGCCATCGCTCTCGCCATCGCCATCGCCATCGCCATCGCTCTCGCCATCGCTCTCGCCATCGAGATCGATATCGCAATCGGTAAGGGAAAATCCGTATATTCTTTCCGATCGGCAGCCCCGATCCCGCAATTCGCAGGATATGAATAGAAGGGATTCCAATGCAGGAAGATCCGGTAGAGGAATCAAAGGGTCCGCTCCGCGAACTCGTCGACCCGTTCATTTACATCGCCCGCGCACCACGCGCCCTATGGGGCGTCAATGCCACGTACCTGCTCGAGGGCATGTGCTATTTTGGTATTCTCACGCTGCTGGCGATTTATTTCAACGAGGTGGTTGGTCTCAGCGACGCGCAGGCGGGCTGGATCGTCGGCGCCTTCACGGGCGGTATCACGCTCGCGATGTTCTTTCTCGGCGAAATGGCCGACCGCTGGGGCGTGCGCCGCGCTCTCGCCCTCGCGCTGCTGCTGATGTTTTTCGGACGCATCCTGCTTTCGAGCGGACCGCTGTTCGGCGGCGAGGGACTCTGGTCGCCGGTGTATCTCGCATCCGCCGGCGGACTGCTGCTCGTCATTCTGGGATACGGCATGTACCAGCCCGCGGCGTACACAGCCGTGCGCCAGTTCACCACGAAAAAAACCGCCGCCATGGGCTACGCCGCGCTATACGCCCTTATGAATCTCGGCGGCTTCCTGCCCGGGCTCCTTTCTCCGCCCGTGCGCAATGCCTACGGTATCACGGGTATTTACTGGGTGTACACCGCGCTGACGGCAGTGAGCGTCGTGGTCATCCTATGGGTGCTCTCGAAGAAAACCGTCGATCGCGCCATCCGCGCGGCGCGGCTCGAGAACACCGGATCGGAGGAGGCCGTGGCGAAGGAAGCGAAGCCCTTCCGTCTGAAGGACTGGCTGCGCGAGCATCCGCTGCGCGACGTGAAGTTCTCCTTTTTCATCTTTATCCTCATTCCCGTGCAGACGCTGTTCGCGCATCAGTGGCTCACGCTGCCGCAGTACGTCGACCGCGCCTTCCCCGGCTTCGTCAGCGAAAACATGGAGTTCTTCGTCAACCTCAATCCCCTGCTCATTTTCGTACTCACGCCGCTCGCGGCCGCATTGACGAGCAAGGTGGATGTATATAAAATGATGATCATCGGGACCTTTGTGATGGCGGTGCCGACATTCCTGCTCGCCATCGGTCCCAACGTCGTACTGCTCTTCGCGTACATCATCCTGATGTCCGCCGGCGAGGCCATGTGGCAGCCGCGCTTCCTGCAGCTCGCCGCCGAGCTGGCGCCCGAGGGCAAGACCGGACAGTACATGGGCATCGCGCAGTTCCCCTGGTTCCTCACCAAGGTGGTAACCAGCCTGTACTCCGGCTACATGCTCGCGAACTACGTGCCAGCCGAGGGACCGCAGAATTCGGAGATGCTCTGGCTGATCTACGGATTCATCGCCCTCATTTCCCCCGCCGCCCTCTTCGCCGCCCGCGGCTGGATGGCCGGCAAACTGAAAACCAGTGCGGTGGGAGGATAGGGGAGCAGGATAGCCCCACGCGTGAGCGTGGGGATGGCGCGGGACGCAGGAGGCAGGAGGCAGGACGCAGGAGGCAGGACGGTGTTTGTCACCACGAATAGACCCGCCGAGCCGATTGCTCGGCGCTACTTTGCACTTTGAAATTGATACCATCATGAAAAAATCAGCACTCTGCTTCACCATATCCCTGGTTGTCTGCATGGCAGCAGGCAATGCATTCGCACAGTCCGACTCGCTGCATCAGCGCATGATCGGATCGGCGTTTCTCGACAACGCATCCTATGACATGCTGATGCGCCTCAGCGACGAAGCCGGCGGACGATGGATCGGTTCGCCGCAGAACGAGCTGGGACTGCGCATCCTAAGCGAAGAGCTGCGCCGGCACGGACTCGAGCCCCGGCTCGAGCGCTTCATGGTGCCCGGCTGGGTGCGCGGCGACGACGAGGTGCGCATGCTCGAACCCTCCGAACGCGTCTTCCGTGCCGTCGCCCTGGGCTACACCGACCGCACCGCTCCCTTCGAGGCCAACCTCGTCTGGGCCAACCGCGGATCCGTCGAGGATTTCGACACCACCGACGCCGGCGGGCGCATCGCGCTGGTCACGCAGGAGCGCCAGCAGGGACGCGAATCCCTCCTCCGCTCCGAGGTCATCCGTCACGCCGCGGATGCCGGCGCGCGTGCCGTGCTGTTCATCAACAACAAAAAGGGACAGATGAATCTCGCCGGCATGGGCAACTTCCAGGGCGATCCTGCTTCCGTGCCTGCCTTCAGTCTCACCTGGGAGGAAGGCAAGCGCCTCCAGCGCCTTCTCGAACGCAGCGTGCCCGTGCGCATGCGCATCACCGTGAACTCGCACTGCACGCCGGTGGAGAGCGCGAATCTCGTCTGCACCCTCCCCGGAAAGACAAAGGAAAAGATTGTCGTCGGCGCGCATTTCGATTCGTGGGATCTCGGCCAGGGCAGTATCGACAACGGACTCGGCACGGCCATTCTGTTTGACATCGCACGCATCCTGCAGTCGCTCAGTCCCGAAAACCATCGCACCATCGAGCTGGTCTGGTTCAATGGCGAGGAAATGGGTCTCTGGGGCGCGCGCAAGTACGTGGAGATGCACAGGGACGAGAAGATTCATACGGCGGTGAACATGGACATGACCGGATCGCCGAACGGCTTCAACGCCATGGGCAACGAGCATCTCGTGCCGCTGCTGACCGACCTCTACGAGGGGATGCGCGGCTTCAACCTGACGCGCGGCGTGATCAGTCATCCGTGGACCAACAGCGACCACCAGCCCTTCATGCTGGCCGGCATCCCCGTCGCCATGCCGCTGGGTCACCTCGACGAACACATGGTGAAAACCTATCACGACTTCGGCGACACCTTCGATCTCGTCAACAAAAAATACCTCTCCGAAGCCGCCGGCGTCGTCGCCATACTCGCATACGAGCTGGCCAACCGCGCCGACCTCCCCTACATCCGGCGCACACCCGAACAGACCGCCTCCTGGCTCATCGAAAACAAGCTCGACCAGCGCCTCAAGCGGCAGGGGGAGTGGGTTTTCGACTGACAGATGACTTTTAGGCAATCTTAAAATATATTTTAGGCACACCTAAAATCATTGTCATATAACAGATTAGCAGATTTCAGATAAAGTATTGCCTCAAGTACGCATCGAGGGCACCGGAAATCCGGTGCCCTCGTGCATTTCGGTAGAAAGAAGCCTTCGCTCCCTTCGACGCTTCGTTGTTCACATGTCTTTTGTGTCTTCGGGGCTTCGCGTCTTCGTGCCCACCAAGAGAAATCCTATCCCAATTTCTTCTTCAGGATCGAGAGAAGTGTCTTGGGATGGATCGGTTTCTGGAACACGCCGTCGAGGCCGAGTTCCTTGTAGTCGGTGTTGTCGTCGAGGCTGTCGCCGACGGAGCTGAGCATGAAGACCGGCGCATCGTTGCCGAGGACTTTCATCTCCTTGGCAAAGTTGGTGCCGGCATCCACTTCCTCCATCATCAGATCGACGAGCAGAAAGTCGGGGTCGGTCTCCTTGTAGACCTGTAATCCTTCCTCGGCGCTGTGCGCCTCCACCATTTCGTAGCCGTTGGACTCGAGAATGATGCGCACGGCGTCGAGCATGTCCTGATCGTCGTCCAGGTACAGGATCACGTGTTTACCGTTGTTCATTGTGCATCTCCATATGATGAATTCTCATGTATTCACAACCGGAATCACCCGCGCTCAGTTGGCTGCGTCGCGCGGCATATCGAGCAGCCGCGGATCCTCGAGCACGAGTCTGAGATACTGCAGCGCCCTGTCGAGGTTTTCCGCTGCACGTGAAGAAAGGCGTTCGCCGAATTCGTTGAATTCATACCCGCGGATGCCCAGTACGTAACCGCGCGTGTTTCCGTTGAACAGCGTGTGGGCCATGTGCATGAGCGCCTCCGGCTCCACGCTGTGACTGGAAAAACTCACGGCCTGCCGGGGCTGGACGGGTTTGACGAAGAACGGCTCTTCCCCGTTGACCGAAGCGTCGGCGAAGATCACGACGTCGTGTGCGGCGATGTCGCTCGCATCCTCCACCGTGAGCTGGTAGTCGGAGTCGACGGTGACACCGGGATGATCCCAGCGCTCGACCGCCGCTGCCGCTGCCGGACCCAGGCCGTCGTCGAGACGTCCCGGGTTGCCGTAGCCGATCAAAAGTATGCCGCCCCTGTGCTCCATCACGTGCTCTTCTTCGCGACCTCGTTTCCTTCGGCGTCGACCATACGCACGACCAGCGGCATGCGGCCGAGGGCGTGCGTGGCGCAGGAAAGACAGGGATCGTAGGCGCGGATCGCAACCTCGATGTGGTTGAGCAGTCCCTCGGTGATCTCCGGCTGCCCGGAGATGTGGTCCATGGCCACTTTCGTCACGGCCCGGTTCATGGGCTCGTTGTTGCTGGTGGTCGACACGATGAGATTGGCCATGGTGACCTGGTCGTTTTCGTCCACTCTGTAGTGGTGGAAGAGCGTGCCACGCGGGGCCTCGAGCAGTCCGATGCCCTCAGGACGGCGCTCGCCCCTGACGACGAGATCCTCACCCTGCAGATCGGTATCCTCGAGCAGCTCGTGGATTTTCTCGATCGAATGCAGCGTCTCGATCATGCGCGCCCAGTGATAGGCCATCGTGAGATTGTTGGGCTTGCCGTCGGTGACCGCCATGAATTCCTTCCGCGCTTCCTCAGCCTCGGGCGTGTCGATGAAGTCGCAGGCATTGACGCGCGCCAGCGGACCGACGCGATACCAGCCGTTCTCGGGTCCGAGCGACCTGATGAAGGGGAATTTCATGTACGACCAGTCGCGCACGTCCTCGGCGATGTAGTCGAGGTACTTGAGCGGACTGACCTGGTCGAAGATTTTCTCGCCCTGCGCGTCGATGGCGCGGAGGTTGCCGTTGTAAAGATCCATGGCGCCGTCTTCGCGGACGAGCGACAGGTGATTCGAATCAAAGGATCCGAACGGCGCGACCTGCTCGAGATTCTCGACGGTGTAATCCTTCGCGATCTTGAGCGCGCCGCGCGACCACTCGCGCATCTGCTCGATGTCTTTGAGGAAGCTGTCACGTTCCTCGATCGACAGGTTCTTGTTGATGCCGCCGGGGATGGCGCCGGTGCCGTGGATTTTCTTTCCTGCAGTGGCCTTGATGATCTCCTGGCCGTATTTGCGCATCATCACACCCTGCACCGCGAGATCCTTGTGCTTCTCGGCGACGCCGATGACGTTGCGAATCGCGACGTCGGCACCGAATCCGAACAGCAGATCGGGCGAGGCGAGGTGGAAGAAGTGCAGGGAGTGCGATTGGAACATCTGTCCGTAATGCATCAGCCGGCGCATTTTCTCGGCCGTGGGTGTAAGCTTGTCCACACCGACGATGAGATCCATCGCCTTGGCGGCGGCCAGATGATGGCTGACCGGACAGATGCCGCAGAGCCGCTGCACCAGCACGGGTGCCTCCCAGTAGGGACGTCCCTGTATGAATCGTTCAAAGCCGCGGAACTCCACGATGTGCAGCCGCGCCTGCTTGACCTTGTTCTGCTCGTCGAGCAGGATGGTCACCTTCCCGTGTCCTTCGACCCGGGTCACGGGCTCGATGACAACCCGTTTCAAATCCTGTGTATCTTGCACGTTGCTTTCTCCTGTTCGTTTCTCGTGAATTTCCGGGTCAGTCGTACTTGATCAGTTCGTACGGAAGCTCGAGCGGCTTGTCGGTCAGCAGCGCCGTGAGCGCCTGCCAGATCGTATCCGCCGACGGCGGGCATCCCGGGAGGTGATAATCCACTTTCACCACCTCGTGACAGGGATAGACCTTGTCGAGCAGCAGCGGAATCTCCGGGTCGTTGGGGATTTTCCCGCTGGGATTGTGCACGGTCGGACCGTTGAGGTAGGCCTCGTCGAGGCACTCCTGCAGCGGGATGGTATTGCGCATCGCCGGCAGTCCGCCGTTGATGGCGCAGTCGCCGAGCGAGATGAGAATCTTGCAGTGCTTGCGGAATTCCTGCAGCACGCGCACGTTCTCTTCGTTGGCGCAGCCGCCTTCGACGAGCCCGACCAGGCACTCTCCGGTGAATTCCTTGATGTCGTTGATGGGGGATTTATCGAATTCGATCAGTTCCACAAGCTGGAGGATGCGATCGTCGATGTCGAGGATGGACATATGACATCCGAAGCATCCGGCCAGGGATGTGGTTGCGATTTTCGGCTTGGCCATGGTGTGTTCCTGCTCCTTCGTCATTGTTTGTGTGCTTCGATGTCCGATCCGATCGGGGCGCTGTCATACTTGCGCTCACCGACAGGCGTCGCATAGCCGACATGCTTGCGGAGGATGGCGCCGACGGGACAGACGTCAACCGCCCTGTCGGTCACATCCAGGTCGGTGTCGACCAGGCGCGCGCGGGCGTTAACCGCGATGCGCTTCTCGGGTCCGCGGCCGACGAATTGAAAAACGTTCTTGCCGTCGAGATCCTGCGAGGCGCGGATGCAGCGGGCGCAGAGAATGCAGCGGTTGTGGTCGATGAAAATGTCCTTGTGGCTCGCATCGACGTTGCGGTCCGCGGGAAACATGTACGGGTATTTCGGTGCGGTGATGCCGAGGCGGTAGGCCAGCGCCTGCAGTTCGCAGTTGCCGCTCTTCTCGCAGAACATGCAGAAGTGATTTCCTTCCACAAAGAGCATGTCGACGAGATTGCGGCGGAACTCGAGCAGTTCCTCGGTATCGTTTTCGACGATGACACCCTCGGCGATCGGCTGGGTGCAGGCGGACTGGAAGCGTCCGTTCACCTTGACGGTGCACACGCGGCAGCTTCCGTACGGCGGCAGTCCCTCGAAGGCGCAGAGCCGCGGGATGTAGATCCCGGCCGCGTCGGCGGCCTGCATGATCGTCTGCCCGGGCGCACCCTGCACTTCGACGCCGTCGATTTCAAACGTAATGGTGTTTTCACTCATGATTCTATTCCGATTTCGTTCAATGGCGTGTTAGTCGGTGAAATGCATGGACGGCCGTCCTGCAATTGCCTTCGCTTCGCCCAGCGCCTGCTGAATATCGAAGGTCGGGCGGAATTCCTGGTCTTCGGTGACCAGCTTTTCGTACACGGGACGGAAATTCTTCAGTGTCGTGAGAATGGGATTCGGGGAGGTCTGTCCGAGGCCGCAGCGGCTCGTGGACTTGACCGAGGTTCCCAGCTCCTCGAGATACTGCAGGTCGGCGGGCTCGCCCTTGCCCTGCATGATTTTCTCGAGGCGCTCCTTGAGCAGCACGTTGCCGACGCGGCAGGGCGTGCAGTATCCGCAGCTCTCCTCAACGAAGAATTCCATGAAGTAATGCACCACCTCGAGCAGGTCGCGGTTCGGACCGAACACCATCATGGCGCCGCCGGTGGCGAGATCGTCGTAGCAGATCGTGCGATCGTATTCCTCGGGACCGACCATCTGTCCGCTGGGTCCGCCCATCTGCACGGCCGCGGCACCGTCACCACCGGCCAGCTCGAGCACTTCGCTGAGCTTGATGCCAAAGGGCACTTCATACACGCCCGGACGGCGGCAGTCACCGGCGATGCTGAGCAGCTTCGTGCCTGTGCTTCCCTTCGAACCGATCTGCGAGAACCAGCCGGCGCCCTGGTCAAGGATGCGGGCGACGCAGCAGAACGTCTCGACGTTGTTGACTGTCGTGGGATATCCCTGGTAGCCCTTCTGCGCGGGGAACGGCGGACGGTTTTTCGGATCGCCGCGCAGTCCCTCGCAGGAACTGATCAGCGCGGTTTCCTCGCCACACACGTAGGCGCCCGCGCCCATCTGGATGCGGATGTCGAAATCGAATCCCTCATGTCCGAGCACGTTCGTGCCGAGGAGATTCATGTTGCGTGCTTTCTGCAGCACATCCTCGAGATAGGGACGCAGGTAGGCGTACTCGCCGCGCAGGTAGATGATTCCTTCCTTGGCACCGATAGCGTAACCGGCGATGGCCATGCCTTCGATCAGCAGCTCCGGCCGTTCCGTGAGGATCACGCGATCCTTGAACGTGCCCGGTTCACCCTCGTCTGCGTTGCAGATCACGTACTTCTTTTCGCCCTTTGCCGCACGGGTGAAATCCCATTTCATACCGGTGGGGAAACCGGCGCCGCCGCGTCCGCGCAGACGCGCGGTTTTGATGTCGCGGATGACTTCGTTGGGACTCATCGAGAGCGCTTTGTTCAGGGCGTTGCCGCACTCGAGCGGCGCGAAGATCACCGCGTCCTTTCGGCGGAGATTATTCGATACCGCGGCGCTGACCAGCGGATTCGAATTGCATCCGTCGCCGAGTCTGCGGCGCAGACGTTCCGGGGCGACACCGGCCTTCAGCTGCTCGACAATATCGACCACCGTGTCGCGGGAGACATCGGTGAAGATTTCGTCGTTGACCATGACAGCCGGGGCCTGGTCACACATGCCGATGCACGGCGTGGTCTCGAGTGTGAAGCGTCCGTCTTCGGTGGTCTCACCGATGCCGATGCCCAGGGCTTCACTGAACGTCTGCCTGATGCGTTCGAAACCGAACATGCGGTCGATGATGTCGTCGCACAGGCGGATCACGACGTTGCCATTCTGCTTTTTTGAAAGAAAAGCGTAGAAGGTGACTACGCTTTCCACTTCGACGCGTGGCGTCCGGACCTGACTGGCGATCAGATCCATGGCGTCGTCAGAGACACAGCCGAAGGTTTCCTGAACCTCCCGGACGATGTCCATCATGCGGGCCCTGTCGTTCCCGACACTCTCGCAGATGTTTCTGACGGCCGTTTCAATGTTTTCTGACATCCATGTACCTCTCTAAGAAACTCACGTGAATTGGAGTTGCATCTCAGATTAAGAGATTTCATTCTGCAAATTATCACTCATTGCAAATCTATCCAAACAATCACGAAAAATTTCTCGATTTCAGCAGGAAAATCTGAATTTCTGTATCCGTGTAACCGTTTTCCCGATTTTTGTGTCCAGTGAGTGTCAATTATACGTGACTTCCTTCAATGGAGCCCGCCATGATACTGTCTTTCGCGCGCATGCTGAGTGTTCTGCTCTGTCTGCACCTCCTGCTCCCAGCGATGCAATTCGCACAGCAGGCGCCGCAGAATTTCGCATCGGAGAAAATCGTCCACCTCTGCCGCGTCTGGGGACTGGCAAAATACTTCCATCCCCGCATCGCGGACTGCGAACTCAGCTGGGACGATGCGCTGCTCCGGCAGTATCCCCGCGTCATGTCCGCCGTGGATGAAAACACGCTTCGTTCCGAGCTGGTTGCGCTGCTCGACCTGGTCGGGGAAGTACCCATGCCGCAGAGCGAAGCAGAGAACTTCCCGGATCGTGAACGGATTCTGTTCGACCTCTCGTGGATCGACGGTGATTTTTACACCGGCGAACTTGGCCGGAGATTGCGGCAGCTTCGCGATTTCGTGCGATGTCGCCAGCACTGTCTGGTCACCGCCGAACCGGGGACATACAAACCTGACTTTGACGACGATGACCGCTATTACGATCCTCTGGATGCCTATCCTCCCGAGGCGCTTCGCATGCTCGCGCTCTGCCGCTTCTGGAATGCGTTCAAGTACTATTCCCCCTACCGCGATCTTCCCGACCGGAGCTGGCATGAGGTGCTCGAAACGAACGGCGTGCGCTGGGTCCACGCCCCCGACACGCTCTCCTATCATGTCGCCATATTTCAGACAGCGCTCGAAGTCTGCGACGGACACGCCGGGATCGGTTCAACATATCTCAGCGAATTTCTCGGGATGTCCATGGCGCCCTTCATGCTGAAACGCATCGACAACGTCACGGTCGTCGAGCGCTCCCTCGTCCCCAATATACGGCCGGGCGACATCGTGCGCTCCGTCGACGGCGTTCCGCTCGCATCGCTTCGCGACAGTCTCGCCCCGTACTGCGATAAAACGAATCCGCATTCTTTCGAATATGTGCTCGGCTACCGCATCGCCCGCGGTGCGGAAGGACCATCGGAAGTCGTGCTGGAAGGACGCGACGGAGTGCGGACGGAATCATTCGAGCGTTCGAGCGGGAACAATGCCGTGTTCTACAAACCCTTCCATCCCCTGCATTTCGATACCGTGCTCGCGAACGGTGCGCATGTGGGATATATCGATGTAGTGCACCTGGAAAAGGCGGACGTGCGCAACGTCATGACGGCCCACCGAGCCGATGACGCGCTCGTGTTCGATGTCCGCGGATATCCGCAGGGCGCGATCATCGAACTCGCGAAATATCTCCTCCCCTTTCATACACCGGTGGCGCTGTTCTCCAATGCCAACGCGAACTATCCCGGCATGCTGCAATGGCAGACCGCATCGTTCGGGGGGAATGGCAACTGGACGTACATGGGTCCCATCTATGTGCTGCATGACGAATCGGCCATCTCACACGCGGAGTACACCTGCATGATTTTCGAGGCGGCGCCGAACTGCACCACGGTCGGGTCGCCGACGCGCGGTTCGGATGGAAACGTCACCTGGATATATGTCCCCGGCGGCGTGCAGATCACGTTCACCGGACTCGGCGTGTATTATCCCGACGGGAGACCGACACAGCGCCTGGGCATACAGCCGGATATCTTCGTGCGTCCGACCGTTGAAGGACTTCGCGACGGACGCGACGAAGTGCTGGAAGCGGCGCTGCAGGCGATCAGCACAACCGGCACGCGGCATGCTCCCCTCGCCCGGCATCCGGGACTCGATCTCTATCCTTCCCCCGTGCGTGAACAGCTCACATGCCGGATCCAAGGCGGGGATGGTAGTAGCATGCTGGAAGTCGCGGATGTTCTCGGGCGCATCGTGTTCCGCACACAGGTATCGCTCTCCGACGGTGCGACCGTGCACATTCCCGTGCGCGATCTTCCGGCCGGGACATACCTGCTCCGTGTTCTCTCACCCGGGGCGGCGGCGGCGCGGATCACGCATTTCGTCAAGAGCTGAAACGCAGACACGCCGCACTCCCGAACGGGAACGCGGCGTGTGCGCTGTATAAGGAAATGCCGTCTCGGCGTACCTCACGGAAATTTCAGCCTGCTTCAGGGCAGCAGTTCAATGGTCTTGCTGTACGGATCGCAATTTTCGTTGATGGAGAACATGAATTCGCGCGCCTTGAGTCCCGCCTTTTCGACATCGACGCCGTAGGATCCTGCGCAGAGGTGATCGAACACGGCCTTGCCGTTGCTGCCGGTCAGCTGCTTTTCAAGCATCGCACCGTCTTTCCAAAGTCTGATGATCGCATTCTGAATGGGCGTGGACGTCGAATCGACCACGGTCACCGTCAGCACACCGGTGCAGCAGGCCGCATTGGTCTCCAGCGTAGCTTCCTTGGTTACGGGATCACAGTTTGCATTGATGGAGAATACGCCCTCGACGACCTTGAATCCTTCCTTCGAGATGCGGTAGTTGTACTCACCTTCACAGAGGCCGTCGACCACGATGCGTCCGTTCGCATCCGTGCGAGGATCCTCGATTGCCTTCGATCCCTTCCGCACCAGCACTTTGGCTCCCTCGACCGGATCGCCGTTCCCATCCCGCACGATGAGCGTGAACACGCCGTCGCAGCAGCCGAGCCGTTCCATCGTCGCTTCCTTCGTGACCGGATCGCAATTCTCGTTGATGGCGAATACGCCCTCGACGACCTTGTATCCCTCCTTCGAAACGCGGTAGTTGTACTCGCCTTCGCAGAGGCCGTCGACCACGATGCGTCCGTTCGCATCCGTGCGAGGATCCTCCAGCGTCTTCATACCCTTGCGCACCTGTACTTTGGCTCCCTCAACCGGATCTCCATTGCCGTCACGCACGATGAGCGTGAACACGCCATCGCAGCAACCGAGCCGTTCCATCGTCACTTCCTTCGTGACCGGATCACAGTTCTCGTTGATGCCGAAGGTGAATTCGCGGTCGGTCCAGTCATCCTTTGTGACATCCACCCCGTACTCGCCGCCGCAGAGATCCTGCAGCACGGCGATACCGGAGGAATCCGTCCATGTTTTCTTGTGGATGGCGCCATCTTTCCAGACGCGCACCAGCGCACCGAGAATGGGCTGATTCTGCGGGTCCCGCACGATCACTGTCAGGACGCCGTCGCAGCATTCTTCCGTGCTGTCGCCCTCCATGGTGATTGCGAGGTTCCGCAGCGCCTCGGGCGGCTGGGCGGGATCCATGTTTTCCATGTGCACCGGCGCGTAGCCCTGTGCCTCTATAAGCAGATCCAGCATGACGGCCGGAAGATCGTAGAGGGCGAAATGTCCGCCGGAGTCGGACACGGCGCGGGCGAGTTCCTCACCGCCTTCATGCTGCAGGGCGATCACCTCGGCGCCGGCGAGCGGCGTTCCGTCGGAGGCTTTCTGGATCACACCCGAGAGTGTGACGCGCTGCGGTTCGTTTGCGGAGTCTTCCGAACAGGAAACGAAAAGTCCGATGACGAGCGGGAGGACAAGGAGTATTCTGGAAAATCGCATACGGCACCTAGTGAATGATGAGGATAGGCAGCGCGCGGAGCGTCCGCGAAGCACCGGCGCATACGAGAGCCTGGGCACAATGTCATTCAAAACAATCTAACACATTGAGAAGAAAAAAGTTACATCGATCACACGCAGACACGTCGTCTCGGCGGAGCGGTGCGGATATGCGTTAGTCGGTATCATCCGATCGATGATGGAGGTTGAATTTCTCCATGAGCTTGTAGATGGTCGTACGGCCGATGCCCAGCAGACGGGCGGCCTCCTTGACGTTGCCACCTGACGCCCGCAGTGCGCGACGAATCGCGGTTTCCTTCGCCTCATCCATGGTGAGGATGGCGCCGGCATCTTCCGCGTCTGATTTCCGCGCGCCACGACGGACACCGGATTTCGGGACGTCGCCGGATCTCTGACCGGCGAGGCGTTCTTCGAGGCCGGCGAGGCGCTCCTCGAGTTCGGCGATGCGTTCGAGAAGCTGCCGGACATCGGCGATGCGCTGCAGCACGGCGCGCAGCCGCAGGAGATCCACCGGACGCGTGAAATAATCCCATGCGCCTTTCGTCAGCAGTGCTGCGGCCCGATCGTGATCCTCCCTGCTGCAGAGCAGGATGATCGGCATTCCTGGAAAGCGGCGCTGCAGGGAGCGCAGCGATGCCGCAGGATTTTCGAGCTCGGGCGGCAGTCCGTACAGCAGCACGTCGGGAGCGTCGGACGCCTGCGCGAGGTAAGCGCTCGCCGTCCGGTAGCTCTCCGTCCGGTGTCCCCACGATCGGCTGATGGTCAGATCCAGCAGGCGGAGGGTGGAATAATCCTCGTCGACGAGCACGATATTGAATGTTGACGCTGAGATCGGAATCCTCATCGATGATTCTCAGAGTGCTGCGATGCAATATACGCATTCGACTTCCGCGGCGCCCAATAGCACGCCGCCGCACCCGTGATGGCGTGCGGCAGCGCGTTTGTCCATGAGGTATGTTCTGTGGGATTGGCGGCTACGCCACGTTCGCGGACCCGCGGATTAACGTCAGCGGCGGCGCTTCCACGACCGGACGCACCTCGCGCGTCTCTTCCTCCGGCACGGCGTGGCGAACAATAGCATGCGCGGGCAGCGTCATCGTAAACGTCGATCCCACACCCTTTTCGCTCTCGACGGCGACGCTTCCGCCATGCAGCTCGACGTACCGTTTCGTGAGTGTCAGTCCGAGTCCGAGTCCGTCATACGGACGGTTGTATCCCGTCTTTTCCTGCGAGAAGACATCGAAGACCTGCTCGATGTATTCATCCGAAATGCCGATGCCGGAATCACGCACGCTGATCGAGCAGTACTTCCCTTCTCCCGTAACGGATACCGCGATGGAACCTTTCTCGGTGTATTTGAATGCATTGTCGAGCAGATTCGTCAGGGCGAGCTCGAGGCTGTGCGGATCGGCGTGCAGGTCCGCACGCACGATGTCGGAACGCCAGATCATCTCCAGCCCGCGCTCTGCCGCGGCGGAATAATACCGGTGGAAAAGCGACTTCGTCGTCGAGACGATATCCATGTCGGTTTTGTTGAGCCGATAGGTGCCGGCGCGCAGGCTCGATATGTGGAGGATTTCCTCGATCGTGCGCATGAGCCGGCTGCCGGCGTTCTTCATGCTCTCGATATACATGTGCTTCTCATGGGCAATCTCCTCTTCGGGACCGGCCAGCAGATCGACGTATCCGAGAATCACGTGCAGCGGCGTGCGGATTTCATGCGACATGCTCGCGATGAATGCATCCTTCAGGCGGGCGGAATGCTCGGCTTCGTCGCGCGCAGTGACGAGATCGACTTCCGTGCGGCGCCGGGCGTCAACTTCCTTCCGGAGGCTGCTGTTCAGCGAGCGCAGTTCCTGTGTGCGCCGTTCGACGAGTTTCTGCAGCACATACTTGTTTCGCGTGGAGACAAAAAACAGGCTGACGAGCAGCAGCAGGACCACGCCGAGCGCGATGCGGAATGAAATGATCTGGTCGCCGACAAGGGTGCCCCAGCCGGCACCGGGCGCTGCGGCGAGCTCCCATGCGCCGTCGATGAGCGGGATGCGCTGCATTTCGGGCTGTCCGGCGAACACGTCCTCGTCTCCGAAAAACACCGCACGCTCCTGGTCACGGGCGGCAACATGCAGTTCGCCGCTCACGGGCTGGATGCCCGCCTCGGCGAACAGCGCGGGCAGATCGATGACGACGGCCGCGAGTCCCCAGATCTCTCCGTCACTGTGGATGGGAAGACGCGCGACAATCCCGCTTCCCCCCTGTTTCAGTTCGAGGGGACCGTTGATGGTGATGCCATCCGATGTCATCGCCTTGCGCACGGTTTTACGTACATCCGGACGTGGATCATTGCGAAGATCGAGTCCGATCGCGGCCTCGTTTCCACGGGTGGGATACATGTACTGTATTCTGCCGTCTTTCACCAGCTGGAGGGCGCGGATGCCGACGGTGTTTTCGCGCAGGGAGCGCGCGATCAGGTCGAATTCGCTGTCCAGCCGCGCCGTGGATGGATCGGCCTCGACATAGCTGCGCAGTCCGTACAGAAGGGCAAGCTTGCTGTTGAGCGTGTTGCTGAGCACAACACCCTGCTGTACAAGCTGACCGGACACCGTAGACCGCACCCGGCTCTCCGCCCATCGCGTATGGACGGAATCAAGCAGGTACAGGGCCCAGCAGAGCAGCAGCAGGACCAGGGAAAAAGTGCTTAATTCTCGATATGTTCGCCGAAGCATGGCTCGTGCCTCACAAAGTTACTCCTCTTCCTCGTGCTCCGCAGCGGCGTATCTCCACTTGCCGCGACAAAGCAACTGCCTGCAATCTAAGGGGCGAACATTAACAGGAGCTTAATTGCACATGAATAAAATGTAGGATTCGTGCCTGCCGGGATTTCATTTATCCCTGTTCCCGCAGTTGCATCAGAAGAATAGCGCGTCTCCCCGATGGAAGCGCTTCCTGACGGAGTCGCGGGGACGGAGTGTAACAAACGCGGGGGGATGATTGTCTTACATATATATGCCCAAGTATTCACGTACCACGTACAATCATAACAGGAGATACGCCATGAAACGAGGTCTGTTACTGGCGCTCACAATACTGCTCTCCGCATCGGGGCTCGCGTTCGCCCAACCGGCGCGGCTGATACTGGAGATCACGCCTTCGCACTCCCCGAACGGTCCGCTGACCGTAAAGGCGGGGGAAACGGTGCAGTTCACCGCCAAAGCATATGAATTCTCGACCGGGCTCAAGCAGGAAGTCCAGATCGACCAGCTCAGCTGGGACGTCGATCCCGCTACATTCGGCAGCATCGACGCAAACGGCCTGCTGACGGTAGCCCAGAATCCCGCCCCCCGCGGCGCCGTGATCGCGACGGCGACCGTCGGCACGGCCACGGTGCGCGGCACCGTCGCCATCATGCTGGCACCGCCGCAGCACGAATACACCTTCGAAGGGACTGTCAGCAGCTCGTCGGGACCGATCGAGAATGCGCATGTTTCCATCATGGGTGCGGGCATGCTGCCGTTCATGGTCGACGGCAAGACTGACGCCCAGGGCGCATTCAGCATTGACGTACCCGCGGGCGAGTACTATGTGCGCGCGGCCGCGACAGGATATGTGCCCGAGTTCTATGACGACGCGCAGGACATGACCACGGCGACGAAATTCACCACGGATCCCGCCAGCAAGCTCATCGACAAGATCGACTTCGTGCTCGGCACCGGCGGCACGATCCGCGGAACGGTGTATTCCGAAGACAACAGCACGCCGCTCGAGTACGCCACGGTCATGCTGCAGCCCGCGAACGGCGGCAGCAATCCGAACGGCAGCAACACGTTCGGCGCCCGCACCGACGCCAACGGCGCATATGAGATCAGCGGACTTCCCGACGGGGATTACATCGTGGTCGCCCAGGAACGCGACCATCACACGCAGTACTATGACGGGAAGAGCGATCCATCTCAGGCCGACAAGGTCACGATTACCTCCTCCTCCACGGTCACCGGTGTGGATTTCATTCTGCAGAAGCGTCAGCAGGATCCGGTATTCACGATCAGCGGCACCGTGTACGACGCACAGAATAATCCGATCGCGGATGCCATCATCTTTACCGAGATGTGGGGCGGTCCGATGCTGCGCTGGCTCCAGGTACGCACCGAAGCCGACGGCAGCTACGAACTGAAGGTTCCCAGCGGCACTTTCGTCGTCTGGGCCGTAAAGCAGGGGTTTGTTACCGAGTATTACGACAACGCTCCCGACGCGCAGCAGGCTGCGAAGCTGACGCTGGATGCGTCCAATCCCTCAGCGACCGGCATCGATTTCGTTCTCGGCGAGGGCGGGAAGATCAGCGGCATCGTGCGGGACGCCGCGACCGGTAATCCCATCGAGGACGCCGCCGTCGGTATCGCCGTGCAGCGCAACAGCAATCCCTCCGGCAGCACGAACGCGATGTTCACCCGCACCGATGCGTCGGGCGCCTATACGCTCACAGGACTCCCGACCGGCGACTATTACGTCATGGCCACAAAGGACGGCTATACGCAGCAGTTCTATGACGGCGTGGCAGACATTTCTGCCGCGACGAAGGTGGCCGTCACTGACGGGCAGGAGACGAAGAATATCGATTTCGACCTCGAACAGCTGCCGGGCATTTCCGGCACCGTGACCGATGCCTCCTCCGGCGCACCGATTGCCAGAGCGCTCGTCGTGCTCGACGGACCGAATTCCCGCGCGTTCGCCTATACCGATTCACAGGGCGAATACAACCTCGCCACGCAGCCCGGCACATATCGCGTGCACTGTGCGGCGGCGGGGTACCAGAATGAGTGGTATGACAACGTCACCGACATCGCGCAGGCCACGGATGTCACCGTGTCGCAGACCGGTTCTGTGACCGGCATCGATTTCGCGCTCGACAGGTTCGGCGGTTCCATCGCCGGTGTGGTGCGTGACGAAAACGGCGCACCGATCGCCGATGCACGCGTGCGCGCGTGGGCGAACATTCAGCCCACACCGGGCCGCATGCCGGGCGGCTTCGCCGGCGCGGTAACTGCCGCCGACGGCAGTTATCTCATCGAGGGCCTGCCGCAGGGTGACTATCATGTCCGCGCTGAGGCGCAGGGCTTCATCGCCGAGTACTACGACGGCGTTTCCGATCTTTCCGCAGCGACAAAGGTCAGTGTCGCCGCGCAGCCGGTGACCGGCATCGATTTTGCGCTCGGGACAGGCGGAAGCATCAGTGGCACGATCACCGACGAAGACAGCGGTGATCCGCTCGCGCACGCATTCGTCAAGGTGCGGGCAGCGAACCATCGCTTCGAGCGCGGTGCGCGCGCAGATGCGAACGGCCAGTACACCGTCGAAGGACTGCCGGATGACGACTACATCGTTTTCGCTGCCGCGTACAAGCATCTGGGCGAGTTCTACGATGACGCGCAGACACACCAGCAGGCGACTGCCGTGACCATTGCAAACGCAGCCCCCGTCAAGGGTATCGACTTCGCACTCGCAGCAGCGCCCATCGGTCCGCGTCCCTTCCGCGGCCGGGTGATCGCGCGCGGTGGTGGCATTCCCTCCTTTGTTATCGTCGAAGCGCTGAATCCCGCGACCGGAGCGAGTATCAGCACGACGACGGATGCTGCTGGCAATTTCGAAATCCAGGCCTGGGAGAACGCCGTGATTCGCGCCCGCGCGCTGGGCTATGTCGGCGTGTATGCGGGCAACACGCACAGCTGGAAGGAGAGCCGCTGGGAAGGCATTTCCGGCGAAATGACACTCACGCTTGATCCGCTTGCCGACAACGGACTCGCCGAAATCCGCGGCCGGATCACCGATGCCCGGAGCGGCACACCGCTTCCGAACGCGTGGGTATATGGCATGGATGCCGCGGGCTACGTGTATTTCAGCGTGACCGGTCCCGACGGCAGCTACCTGATGGAGAACACGCCCAACGGCACGCTCGACATCATGGTATCTGAAGTCGCCTATGAGACGGGTCAAGGCCAGGCAGCCGTGCAGGATGCGCGAGGCAATGCCGATTTCAGTCTCCAGCCCACATCCGTCACCGGTATCGCGGATCAGCCGCGTGTACCGACCACTGTCGGACTGGAGCAGAATTATCCGAATCCGTTCAATCCCTCGACCACGATCCGCTTCACACTGCCCGAGCGCATGAGCGTTTCCCTTCGCGTATTCAACCTCCTCGGGCAGCAGGTCGCGACCGTGGCGGAAGGCGTCCATGACGCCGGCAGCCATGACCTGCTTTTCCGCGCCACTTCGCTTCCCTCGGGCATCTATCTCTATCAGCTCGAGGCCGGCGGTACAGTGCAGACGCGCCGCATGACGCTCATGAAGTAAACATCCATTCCTCCCTACAAGACAGCGAGGGCTGCCCGCGGTTCGGGCAGCCCTCGTTGTTTTCCGGTGCCGTGTCGGGTGCTGTCAGTCTTCCAGGTTCAGCTTTTTGAGCTTGGGACGGATGACCACCTGGCAGTAAGGCGCATTGCGATTGTTGGTGTAATAATCCTGGTGATAATTCTCCGCCACGTAGAATTCCTCGAGGGGCGATATTTCCGTGACGATGGGATCGTTGAAATACTGCTGAGCTGCTTTCTTCGATCGCTCCGCTGTTTCACGCTGCTGTTCACCATGATAAAAAATCGACGATCGATACTGCGTTCCCACGTCGGCACCCTGCCGGTTGAGCGTCGTCGGATCGTGCGCCTGCCAGAATACTTCGAGCAGTTCCGCGAAGGATATTGTCTCCGGATCGAACACGATCTGCGCAACTTCCGCGTGTCCGGTCGTCCCTGAGCACACTTCTTCGTACGTTGGATTCACGACATCGCCTCCGGCATAACCGGCGATCACGGACTGCACCCCGTCGAGGCGTTCGAACACGGCCTCGACGCACCAGAAACAGCCCGCGCCGAATGTCGCGGTATCGGTTTCTCCGCCCGGAGCATGTTTCTCAGCGTCTGTGCGCGCTTTGTCATTTCGCTTCATCGCCGGGTTTGCATTCATATTCCCGCCTCCATTGTTCTGCTGTGATTGGAACGATCGTATCTGCTCGCCTTCCGGCGCTCTGTCGCAGCCGCCCGTCTGCAGGAGCAGCATTGAGAAAACGATGGTGAACAGTTTCATGATATTCCTGCTGTTCATGATACTCTGCAACAATAACACCAAATTGCATCAAAATACTCCGCGATGCAGGGGCATTCTCCGTCCACACCGGAGCGGAGCGCACGCGTGCTGCGTCGCAGTCCGGCGATATTGGCATTTCATTCTCCTCTTTATTACTCTATATATAGTATCATAGAAAATGGATATGACGAAAGGATGATGTGATGAAGGAAGCGGACAGACTCGATAAAATTGCTATAACGGTAAAATCACATCGGCTGCTCAAACAGCTGCTGCAGGAGAATCCCTCACTCGAGGAGATCATGCGCAACTCGAAAAACGAGACCGAAGCGCTCGTGGGCGTGCAGCAATGGGTGATGGAGGAACTGCGGAAAAATCCCGACGCGTACGACTATTACATCAATGAGCATGCGGGACGTGAGCGATTCGAAAAACTGACATGGAAGGATTACGCCGCCATCCGCCTGCTGGATTACATCGACAACGCCGGACGCGAATTCCCCGATCCCAACCTGCGCGGGGAGATCGCGGTCAGTAATCCCATCAAGTTGCTCTGGCTGGCGGTGAACAAGGGCACCGGCGGCGCGAAGCCGTATTTTTTCGAAGACATGCTGCACCTGCTTCGTCAGTTCACCGGATCCGAGCAGCCGCAGCCGCCGTCCGCCGAACACGTCCAGGCGTGGATGGAGCGCTTCCCCAGCGCGCTCGATCCGCGTATCATCAAGCTGCGCGAGGAAAACCGCGACCGCATCATCAACGTGCTCATCGACATGATCGACGCGGGGGAAATTTCGAGCAACAAGTATAAATTCAGTGGCGGGATGTCCCGCGAACAGAAATTCCTGCAGATGTTGCGCTGGTGGGATGAGTACACGTTCCATCTGCATTTCGCGGTTCGCTCGCCCGACCTGCTCAACCGACTCCTCGGCGAGTCGCTGGATCCCGACACAATGAAGCTGCTGTACGAGGCCGAGGAAAAGGGCATCCCGTTTTTCGTGAATCCCTATTATCTGTCACTTCTGCATGTGCGCGTCCCGTATTTCGCGATCGGGGCGGATCTCGCGATTCGGCATTATGTCATATACAGCCGTCAGCTGATTGATGAATTCGGCCATATCGTGGCCTGGGAGAAAGAGGATACTGTTAAGACGGGCGAACCAAACGCCGCCGGCTGGCTGCTGCCCACCGCGTCCGAGCGGAACGTCCACCGCCGCTATCCCGAGGTGGCCATTCTCATTCCCGATACGATGGGACGCGCCTGCGGGGGGCTCTGTGCCTCCTGCCAGCGCATGTACGATTTCCAGAGCGGACATCTCAATTTCAATCTCGACAAGCTTCGTCCGGAAGAGACCTGGTCGGAGCGCCTCGACAGACTGATGCATTATTTCGAAGAGGACACGCAGCTGCGTGACATTCTCATCACCGGGGGGGATGCGCTGATGAGTTCGGACCATTCGCTCAAACAGATTCTCGACCGCATATATGACATGGCGCGGCGCAAGAAGGAAGCCAACGAGCAGCGCGAGGACGGTGACAAATTCGCGGAGCTGCTGCGCGTGCGCCTCGGCTCACGGCTCCTGGCATACCTGCCGCAGCGCGTCACTCCCGCACTCGCCGAGGTGCTTCGTGAATTCAGGGAAAAAGCCGTGGAACTGGGCGTGCGGCAGTTCGTCGTGCAGACGCATATCGAGTCGCCGATGGAAATCACGCCTGCCACGCGCGATGCCGTCCGGCGCCTCCTCGATGCCGGATGGATCGTCACCAATCAGCTCGTATTCACCACGGCCGCATCGCGTCGCGGACATACCGCGCGCCTGCGCCAGGTGCTCAACGACGTCGGCATCCTTCCCTATTATACCTTTACGGTGAAGGGATACATGGAAAACAATTATAATTTTGCGACCAATGCCCGCGCTGTGCAGGAGCAGCTCGAGGAGAAGGTACTCGGCAGCATTCCCGAGGAATTTTATGAGCGCGTGCGTTCCTTCCCTGACGATCCGCATAATCTCGTGGAAAGCATGTCTGCCCTGCGGCAGGATGCGAGCCTGCCCTTTCTCGCCACCGACCGCAACGTGCTGAATCTGCCGGGGGTCGGAAAAAGCCTGACCTTCCGCGTCATTGGCATCACGCGCTACGGACGCCGCATCCTCGCATTCGATCATGATATCACCCGCGAGCACAGTCCCATCATCCACAAGCTCGGAAAAGTGATCATCATCGAATCGAAGTCCATCAGCGAATACCTGCAGCAGCTCGAGGACATCGGCGAGGATGCCGCGGATTATATGGATATTTTCGGGTACTCGATCGGTGAAACCGAACCGCGTCTGGGTATCTACGAGTACCCTGAATATGATTTTATCATTACGGACGAATACAGCAATCTCGAAGTCTGACGGCGAATGAAATCATATTCATCTTCCCTATGTTGGGATATAAATGTTTCGGGAGTCCCGGACATACGGTTTTCTGGGAGCGAGCGACACGAACATCATATAACTTTTCCCATCAAACGAGGATCCTCACATGAGCGAAGACAAACTCGAACTTGCCGTCACGCACGTGCATGATATGCTGGACAATGGCTGGACGGCGGCCGCGATTTCGAAGGAAAGCGGCGTGAACCAGATCACGCTCGGCAACATCAAGAACCGGAAGGCGCAGCGCATCACCGACAAGGTGTATCAGCGTATCGCGGATCTGAAAGCAAAGGTGGATGCGGGACAGGTGGAGCCCCCGAAGCGCGGACGCAAGTCGTCTTCGAAGATGGTGGCTAAGACACCTGCAGCAGCCGCTTCCGGGAATAAGCCGGGCAGGAAGCCCTTACCGCGTCCCGGTGCACGAGGACCAAAGCCGGTTTCGAAGGCAGGTGCCGGAGATGCAAGCGGTATGATCAACACGAATTACGTGCCGGTCGACATCTCACAGCTTCAGGGCGTCATCGACCGCCTTATCGATAATTTCAGCGGTGCAATCAGGGAACTCGAGAGTATCAAAAAGCAGCTGAAATAACTTCGTGTCACCTCCCATATGACGGGCAACGCCATCCACATTCCATGGATAGTGCCGTTTATGGAAGCTCGGGAAAACGCCCTATATACCTTACAGTAAAGAGAATAAAAAAACGTCCCCCTGCACCAGAGGGACGTTTTTTATTCAGCTTGAACGAAACAGTTTACTGCACTGCTTCGATCGAGTTCTGAAGCACGGCCTTGACAAGGCGCGGATTGTGGATACCCATCGAGCGATCCTCGAGGGCGATGTAGCGGTAGTTCCACAGTGCGGCGGCAAGGTTGGCCCCGTAGGTACCAGGAACGGCATAGCCTTCCTCGTCCAGGCAGCCCTCGGCCTCGAGCAGTGCTTTCAGCTGCGCGAGATATCCTTCGATCTCGGTGACAGCACCGTTGATATCGAAGTCCTCGATTTCACCATGACAGCTCTCGCAGCCGGCGGTGTTGCCGACCGTATGGCCATGATAATCATAGCCCATCGAGAAGGTATGGCCACCCGACTGGGCGCCGTATGCTTCTGCCATGTGGCAGGTGAGGCAGCCATCATCCACATTCTCATGCGAGTTCATGCTGCTGTAACTCACCGAACCCGGAAGCTTGATCAGGCTGGCGCCGATCAGCAGCGAGGACTGCGGACCGTGGTGCGGACCGAAGCGAACGCTTGTGACCTCGAAGTCCGGACCGTCGATCTCGGGAAGATCCGCCGAGCGCGGCTGGTGGCAGTTGGCGCAGAGATTGCTGCTGCCCATGTCGTAGGTCTCTCCCGTGAACATTGTCACCGGATCGCTGGTGGCCAGCGAGTAGTCGGACTGATCATAGTTCACGTGGATGTTGTGACATGTGCGGCAGTTCACCGGTGCGGGATTCATGATCGAGGCGGCGGTGCTGCCCTGGCCTGTCTCGAGCACTTCAACGAAGCCCTGATGCGTATGACAGGGTGCGCAGGACGTACCGTTGCGCTCAAAAGTCATACCCGAGCCGTGCTTGGACGCTTCGTACTGCACGGCAATCGCCTTCACAGTAGCGGAAACGTCGTGGCACTGGACACAACCGGCGGTGCCGGCTTCGCCGTCTTCACCGTCTGTACCCGGATCACCTTTTTCGCCCTGTTCACCCTGGGGGCCCTGCGGACCTGCCGGTCCCTGCGGTCCTTCCGGACCTTCTTCACCCTCGCAGGCGCTGAGAGTGAATGCGAGGCATGCGATCAGAAGCATGCCGCCGAATGCACGTAGCATGGCGGTTAGTTTCATAACCTCTCCTGTTGATAATGGTGGGATTGTGGGTCTTGGCCGTCTATCGGCTTGCATTTGCTGGCGTGTGTTCAAGCTGGTGTGAGAATGTGCTTCGGTAATCTTTTCGGTAATCTTCATGAAACCTTGTTTATACAAACTCTAAATAAACAAGTGTTAAGCATGTTCTAACCCGATAATAGTTTTTTTTTGTAACACAAGCAAATGTTTCCACAGAGATTTTTTTCGTGACTACCTATGTCATTGATTTAAATGACTTAACGGAGTTACGGCGATGCGTTTTTTTTCGTCTGCGCCAAATATCGGATGCACAAGGTCGAAATTATGAAAGCATGATGCCGCCGAATCGTGGGCTGCGAGCACTCAGAGAATGGCATTGCATGGAATGACCGTTTTTGCATATTTTTCGTTCATGTTGCGTTACGGCAGCACATATCGCTCCCCGTTCAACGGTCCCCGCTGGGGTGCCGTCCTTGCGGTGATTGTCATTCTGTTCGGACAGGCGGCCTCGGCCTTCCATGATCCCGCGCTCAGCCGGGAGCATCCCGGGACAGTCGACAACTGCGGTGAGTACTCCCACGACGACTCCGGTCATGAGCGCTGTGGAAGCGCCGAAGTCGAAATCTGCTGCAGCGGGGATCGAGACGACCCTCACGGCAGTCTCGAAGACGGCGGCTGTGAAGATTGCAGTGACTGCGGTGACTGCGATCAGGACTGCACGAACTGCTGTCATCACATCCCCATGTCCTCCCCGCTCCCCACGCTGCACGCATCCCTCCTGCACGGAGCATTCGCTCTTGCGCTGCCCGCACATCCTTTCATCCTCGCAGCCGACACCACTCCCCCCTTCCATCCCCCGCGCGGCTGAACTTCTCCATCCGTTTTTCGTTCCCGTATTCCGTTTTATCCAAGGAGAAGTTCATGCAGAGGAAATCTCTCTCCCGTCGGGATGCAGTGACTGCATCCGTTCATTTGAAGCACACAGACGACAATGCGACCCGCCGGCTGCTTGCGGCCGTCCTCATACTGATCAGCATGCTGTTCATCGCCGACATCGCTGCGGCACAGGATCTTCACGGCGACGTGCGCGTGCCGCACGGAGACCATACCGAACCGCTGCCCGGAGCGCATGTTTACTGGGTGGGCACACAGAAGGGCGTGATCACCGACGATCACGGTCATTTCATGCTCCACGGCGAAGGCATCACCGACCGCCGCATCGTCGTGAGCCATATTTCCTACGAACCCGAGACCATCGTCGTGGGCGACCGCAGTGAAATCACGGTGACGCTTGCGCAGCAGCACGAGCATCGGACCGAGGAAGTGGAAGTCTCCGCCGAGGCGCCCGACACCTACCTGGCCCCGATGCCGCAGAAAACCGAGGTGATTACGTCTGAGGAACTCGAGCACGCCGCCTGCTGTGATCTGTCGGGATGCTTCGGCACCACGTCATCGGTGCAGCCCGACGCGGTGGACATTATCACCGATACGAAGCAGCTCACCATGCTCGGACTCGACGGCGTGTACACTCAGGTGCTCGTCGACAATACGCCGCATCTGATCACCGGGCTGAACTCCCACCTCGGTGTCAGTTTCATTCCGGGACCGTTCATCGACCGGATCATGGTCAGCAAGGGCGCGAATTCCGTGCTGCAGGGAAGTGAATCCTTCAGCGGCCAGATCAACGTGCTCATGCACGAAAGCGACGAAAACAAGCCGCTGCTTTTCAACGCTTTCACCAACAGCTTTCTCGAACAACAGTATAATGCCTATGTGATGCGCTCATCCGGTGACTGGAGCGGCATGATCGCCGCGCAGGGTATCCGCCGCGGTGTGCGCATCGACCGCAACGGCGACAGCTTCCTCGACGCACCGCTGACCGACCGCTTCTCCGCGCTGGCAAAGTGGAAATACAATGGCGAAGAGGAAGGGATCATTTCCCGCAACGGCGTGAAGTACACCTGGGAAAACCGGCTCGGCGGACAGGAGGATTTTGACCGGGACGCACATCTCGGCGGCCAGGCGTTTTACGGTCAGCTGATGGAAAACCGCCGCATCGAATTCTACGACAAGACCGAGTTCGCCGTCGGTGAGGATCAGGCGATCATCTTCCACGGAGCGGCGAGCCTGCATACGCAGAACGCATGGTATGGCACGACCGCCTACGACGCCGAAGAGCGCGCCGCGTATCTGGATCTCGGCTGGGCAGTGCCCTGGGCCGAGGACCAGGAACTGAAAACCGGCGTCTCGTACCGGTTCAGTCAGCTCGATGAAACCATCGGTCTCGGCAGCAATCCCCACGGGAAAAGCTACGCGGGCGATTATACATTTCGTGAGTCGGTACCCGGTGTGTACGCGGAAAACACGTCGCATTTTCTCAACGACGCGCTGACCGTCGTGGCCGGGCTGCGTGCGGATTTTCGCAATGACCATGGAACGATCCTGACGCCGCGTACCTTCACGCGCTATGATCTCGACGAGCGCACGACACTGCGGGCCTCGATCGGAACCGCCTACCGGGTGGCCCGGCCCTTCGCCGAAAATCCGGCTGTGCTTGCCAGCTGGCGTAACGTGCGCATCGAGGGTCCCCTCGACGGCGAGCGCGCCCTGAATTATGGTATCAATCTTACCAGGCTTTACGACGTCGGTGCGTTCAACGGCACGTTTTCCCTTGATCTCTACCGCACGGAATTCTCCGACCAGGTCATCGCCGAATACGACGAAGATCCCACTGCCGTTCTGTTCCGCAATCTTGACGGCAGTTCGGCCTCCGACAACATTCTTGCCGAGGTGACCGCAAGCACGGCCTGGTTGACCGCGCGGCTGTCCTACACGTTCGCCGACGTCTACGAACTGCAGAACGGTGCACGACGTACGCTTCCTTTCGTGCCGAAACATCGAGTTCTTTCCGTGTTGACCGCCACGACAACGGACGACATGTGGCAGGGGACGTTCACCGTTGAGTGGCGCGGCGAACAACGCCTCCCGGAAACGGGTGCCTATCCTGCCGCGTTTCAGCTGTCCTCGCATGGAGATCCGTTTGCGCTGCTGCATCTGCACGTGCAGCGCAGCTGGAAGGCGTTCGACATCTATGCGGGTGTGGAGAATCTGCTCGACTTCCGGCAGGATGATCCCATACTCAATGCGTTCAATCCCTTCGACCGCTACTTCGAACCCACGTTTTCCTGGGGTCCGGTCAAGGGACGTGAGGCGTATGCGGGGATACGTGCGAGGCTGAACGTCTTTGAATAGGCCGTCGGCTGTTGGCTGTTGGCTTCAAAACGTCGGCTAATAACGAAAACTGGCCAACGGCCAACGGCCATCGGCCAACGGCCATCGGCCAACGGCCAACGGCCAACGGCCAACGGCCAACGGCTAACGGCTAACGGCCAACGGCTAACGGCTAACGGCCAACGGCTAATGGCTTTTCTTGTACACTTCGCGTGCTTTGACGAAAACTTCATCCAGCGCGGGACCGAGGAGTTCGGGGTCGTCAGTCTGGCTTGGCATGTTGTGGAATACCACGTAGGGGACCTTGTGTCCCTTGATGGTGATGTGCGTCGGTGACTCGGCGCTGACTTCCTCCCAGTCCACGTCGTGATACAGCCGCTCGAGTTTCTCGTCGGGCAATCCGTGTTCGAGGATGCTGTCGGGCCGGTTGGGATTGAAACGCTTGCGGTTCTTTCGCAGCGACTCCTCGTACGGCACGTCGATGTAGATGATCAGCGCGCGCTCGAGAATCTCGTCGCTGAGATGCTCGAATGCCGAGCGGTACCCGCCGTGCTCGGTGCCGCGTGAGAATTCGAGGATGGCGGTGTGTGTCTGATGGTAGTGCTCGTCACGCAGCTTCTTGCTGTAGTCGAGGCTGATGCGCTCGATGAGCAGATCCCACTGGTACTGATGCAGGAAATAGCCGTCTCTGTCCGTATGCATGCGCGGCTTGTACATGATCTTTTCGAGAATCGCATCCTCTTCGAACCATGCCCAGAGCATGGGGAAATCGTCGATCTCGTCGAAGGCCGCGATGCCGAAGCGGCGGTAGCGTTCCTCCACCGGCAGTTTTTTCAGAAAATCGATCACTTCGGATTTGCCCGAGGCCGGGCGTCCGGTCAATATGATTACGGGGAATTCGGGGCGCATAGGATTTCGGTTATTGGTTATTGGTTATTGGTTATTGGTTATTGGTTTCTTGCCGTTGGCTGTTGGACGTTGGCCGTTGGCTGTTGGCCGTTGGACGTTGGCTGTTGGCCATTGCTCGGGCTTCTTTTCGCGCTCACGTTTTGCGGCTGGGGATGGCATGCCAGATACGTATCGTCAGCAGAATACCGATGACGGCGAAGGGTGCAAGGAATATCGGCCAGTACTGCCAGTCGCTGCTGGTGATGTAGCCGAGGGAGATGGATTGGATTCCCGTGCCGAGATACACCAGTCCGTCGATGAGTCCGACCGCCGTGGCGGCTGCCTTGCGACCGCCGAAGTCCATGGTCGCCGTCCCGCTGAGCATGCCATGCGTGCCGATTACCGCGATGGAAATGATGAAGACGAGGATGCCCAGCACATGCGGCGATCCGTAGAGATTGAACGCCATCCCGATGACCGCCGCCAACAGAACGCTGTAGAGAATACCCGCGACGGGTGCGCGTCGTGAACCGAACAGATGATCCGACATCCACCCCGCCAGCATGCCGCCTGTTGCGCCGGCAATCATGAGCATGAGTCCCCAGTTGTTCAGCCAGAATTCCCAGGCCGGGGCATCCATCAATGCCTCCACCCGCTCATTCGCGAAAATAGGGAACCAGTGCATCACGCCGTTCCGCAGCACACCGGTGCAGAGTTCGATCAGTCCGACCGTGAGAATGACAGGATTGGTGAAGATTCTCCGGAGAATATCCTTGAGCACAAACGGCGTGTCTTCCTCTCCCGATGACGCGTCGCCAGTGTCGAAATCCTCGTATCCCGCCTGGCTCGGATGGTCGCGAAGGACGAAGATGTCGAGGAGGATCCAGAATAGCAGGATGACGGCCGGGACGAAAAACACCAGCCAGTACTGCGGATGTTCGGGATTGACCGCTTCGGTCCAGTTGACGATTGCCTGACTCCAGTCGAAGGCGAAATACAGCCCGAGCGAAATCAGGATGCCGAAAATGCCTCCGAAAATTCCGCGCTCGCGCACGTGAAACCACGAGGAATTCACTTTCACGATCGCCACCGCGCCATAGCTCTGGAAGTACATGTTCATCGCGTACGCGATGGAAAACGCAAGAGTGAGATTGAGCGACCATCCCCACTCCAGCATGCCCAGCACCATGAGTCCCATCACGCCGTTCATCACCGCCGAACCCGTCGCACCGATGAGTATGGCGCGCTTGCCGCCGATGCGATCGGTCAGCGGCCCGTTGATGAGAAATGAAAACGCGTAGGTCACCGTCCCGGCAGCGAAAATGATGCCGAAGGCCTCCTTCGACATCAGTGGGCCGAGGGCGTTTTTCGATACGGTGAGATTGTATCGCGCCATGTAAAGGAAGGCGTATGTCAGCCCAAGCGGCAGCCAGTTCGCGATGCGACGGCGTCGGAAGGCGGGACTGTGCTTGATCGGATTGCGACTATACGGCATGGGGATCCTTCAGCAAAATGAATGAGTCGCTCGAGGGAGTCGTGGTCTCAGACAAGGACGAATTTTTCTCCTTTGAGCCGGCAGGTAGGACATTCAGCCGGCGGTGTTCCGAATTCGATATGACCGCAGACCGGACAGAGATAGAATTCGGTTTCGGCGAGATCTTCGCCGCGTTCGGCAGCCTCGAGTGCCAGCTGGTAGAGTTTGGCGTGCACTGCTTCCGCGGTCAGCGCATAATTGAACATCCGCTTCGCGCGATGTCCTTCCTCTTCGGCCTGTTCGAGCATCGGGGGATACATATCCTGAAACTCGTAGGTCTCTCCACCGATGGCGGATTTCAGGTTTTCAGCAGTCGAGCCGATTCCATCGAGGGCTCCGAGATGTCCCTCGGCATGAATGCGTTCCGCTTCCGCCGTCGTGCGAAAAAGTCTTGCAATATTGGGGAAACCGTCTCGCTCCGCCTTTTTTGCAAAGGCACGATACTTCTGATTCGCCTGGCTCTCGCCGGCAAATGCTTCCTGAAGATACTCCTCGGTACTTGCCATAAACATTCCTTGTTCGTCGTTCAGGATTGGGGTGAAAGAGCAGCTGTGGAGGGATTCCCGCCGCGACCGGAAATGTAGCGCCAGGATATCGGAGAATCAAACCCGGTGATGCAAAAACGGGCGGACCGCACTGCGATCCGCCCGTCAGTCTGGACAAGGGGGCTGCATTCAGATTCCCCACGGATAATGCACGCGCGGGACAATTGATTTCCCGGACGGCGACTCCCGGAGATCCACCGCGAATGACAGTGCCGCGTCCTCATCCTGGAGATATGGTTCGATGACCACGATTCGATACGAACCGGGTTTCAGGTTCAGGATGGCGAAATGGAGGTCATAAAGGCAGAGGCAGTGACAACCGGCCTCCTCTTCGCGCTCGATAATTGTGATGATGTTCTCTTCAAGCGTCATCTGCACGGTGAGCAATCCCGGACAGCAATTGAATCCGGCGTTGACATGCCGAAACGACAGGGATTGATTGGTCGCATCGTAGGAGTATTCGAGACAGCTTTCGCTCGATGATATCGATGCGGCAGAGGGACGTTTGTCAAAGCTCTTGCATTCCGTTGCGTCCAGCAGCTGGACTTCCGGTTCGTCGACGGTTGTGGGATTCGTGCTTTCGTCCGTCTCGTTGCATGCCGGGAATCCCGCCATGCACAGGATAAGGGCTGGGATAAGGACCAGGTGTTTCATGACCGCCTCCTCGATGTATCGGATTGTGTGTTTCAGCTTCCGGAATTTCCCTGCTGCCGCGACCGGCTTCTGGAAATAAGACAAACCACACCGCGATCAATCACGAAGGGGACGAAAAAAAACACCGGAGTCAGTACACACCGAGATCGCGCCCGACGAGCACGCGTCCATCGAATTCCTGAGCGATTTCATCGAGCAGGTCCTGCTCCGTCGCCCCCCAGAACAGGATGTGGTACATGACCACGAGTCCGGGCTGCGCTTCGGCTGCAATGCGGCCGAGTTCGTATGTCGAAGTGTGATGCGCCTGGTGGTAGGATTTCCAGGCATGGCGGCGACGTTCCTCAAGTCCTCTGGCGTAATACACTTCATGCAGCAGCACATCCGCGCCGCGCGCGTACTGCCTGAGTTTGTCGCTCGGACGGCAATCCCCCGATATCACGATCACGCGATCGGGCGTCGTGAAGCGGTATCCCAGCGACACCGGCCATGAGCCGTGCGTCACAGGGAATGCCTCAACGGTGACAAGGCTGTCGCGGTACACCACTCCTTCTTCCAGAAATTCTTCCACCTCGACGCGCCACCCTTCGTTGTTCGCCGGTTCTTCTCCGTACAGGCGGTAACGGATATCCTCACCGTAAGCCGCGAGTAGATGCTCGACCATGGCGGCGCTCCCCTCCGGACCAAACAGGAGCAGCGGTTCGTTCCTTCCCATCACCCAGGGTGTCAGCATCAGGTCGGGAAGTCCCACGGTATGATCGGAATGGAGATGCGTCAGGAACACGCGCGTGAGATTCCGCGCCGCCAGAGCGGGATAGCTGCCACCGTAGCGTGGGGACATCTGTGCGGCGCGACGTACGATACCCGCACCCGCGTCGACGATATATGCCCGGTCATCGACGACGACCGCCGCGGCGGGACCCGCATGTTCCGGATCGGGATTCGGATTGCCTGATCCGAGCAGAATGAGCTGTGTGCGTCCTTCCCCGCTCCCGTGCTGCGCGGCTGCAGTGCCGGCAAGCATGAACAGTGCGGCCAGCAATATGCTTCGCATTGATGACATGGTGCTGCTCCTCAAATTCAACATCGGGGAAATCTGTCAATGCCAGCCGAGAAGCGCAAGCGGAATCGCGCGACACGGGTGCGGCGGGCATGACCGTTCAACGGTTCAGGGATAAATATAGCGCCCTTCGAGACCGAGCGGCAGTCCGAGAATCCAGAACATCAGAAGGAACAGCGTCCACAGCATCAGCATCGGGACGAAAACCGGAGCAGTGCCCATTTTGCTGACGCAGAGCCCACGAACATGTTGATGACAGCGGTCAGGAAAATGATACACACGACGGTGATTGTACCCGGCACAGACAGTGCCTCAAAGATGCCGGCGCCCTTGAGCGCGATCAGAGCACCGAGGCAGTCGTGAAGCGGGAGTCTTTTTCGCATCATTGTTCGCTGCTGTTTGAAATGATGGCAACAATACGAAACCATTCGGATAGAATCTATCCGCTTTCCGCTCCCTGAGTACGGTTGTGGAACATGTTCGCGGGGTCTGGCCACGCACGCTTGAATTCAGCACGCGGCCAGCTGCCGATCAGATGCCCCAGGGATAATGTGTGCGCGGCACGCAGTTGGTCCCGGAGGTTTCAGATCGCAGATCCATGATAAAGGACAGCTCCGCGTCGTCCGGATGGCGATAGGGTTCAATGAACACGATGCGATAGCGCGCCGGAGCGAGGTTGCGTATGACGATGTCGAGATCGTAGAGGCAGTCGCAGTAACAGCCCGCCTCGCGCTCCTTTTCGAGCACACTGATGATACCGGCGTCGATGCGTGTCTCGATACTCAGTTGTCCAGGACAGCAGTTGAATCCCGCATTCACATGTGTGAGACGAAGCTCCTGCTTTCCGGGATCGTAGATGAACTGAACGCAACTCTCGCTCGATGAGGAGGCTGCGGCAAGGGCCGACCCGTCGAATTCCTTGCAGTCCGTGGCCGCAATGAGTTGAGCTGAGGGCGTGACCGTCGGATCGGGATCCGTGCCGGGGTCCTGCTCGTTGCAGGCAGTCAGCACCACGGCGAACAGCAGGGGAAAGACAATACAGCGAAGGCGTGACATGGGGAGCTCCTTGTAATGATGTCAGTGTGGTATGCAACCATGACATACGGAACGAATGCCGTCTAAATTCCCCAGGGATAATGTGTGCGTGGGACGCAGATGCGTCCCGAGGGCTCCGCGGCGACATCGACTGCGAAACGAAGCTCCGTATCCTCGGTGGTCCGGTACGGCTCCTCGAAGGCGATCGTATATGCACCCGGCTGCAGCTGCTCGATGACCATCTCGACATCGTAGAGACAGTTGCAGTCGCAGAGCGCGTCTCTTTCCCATTCCGAGATGACGATCAGTCCGCCGTCGATGCTTATATCGGCACCGATTTCTTCCGGACAGCAGTTGAAAGCGGCGTTTTCGTGTGTCAGTTCGAGCAACTGCCGCTCTTCATCGTACCGATAGAGAACGCAGCTCTGCGCCGCGCCCGAGGCGTCGGTCGGATTCTGGAAGGATTTGCACCCTGTCGTGGAAATGACTCTGCCGAGCGGATCCTCGACGGGATTGGATTCTGACGATTGCTCGCTGCAGGCATACAGCAGCAGACAGGCCACGAGGAGCAGACCGCTCGCACGCGCTGTGGAACTGCATCTCTGGATCAGCATGGCTACGCTCCGTAGGCTGTGGTGGTCGTACCAGTAAGACAACGGGGACTATGCCATGTTACGGAGCATCACGCTGACACACAGGTCATTTATTCGGTATCATACGATATTATCCTGTTCATTCGCATCACGTCGACTTCCCAGCTCAGCCGGCGAAGCCTGCGAACACCTGTCAGGCAATACGCTGCGGGCTACGGCGGCACTGCAGCGATTCGCAGCTCCGACAGGTGTTACCGCATCCGGGGAGCACCCGCTTCCGGCCATGCGCCGAACAGCGTCAGGTACATGAGGCGATAGATATCCGTGTTGTCGACGTTGACGGGCAGCTGATCCGCGTTCGCGCCGTGGGCCTTCGAGAGGACGCCCGCGCCCAGATCCCCATAGGCGGCCCAGGAGATGCCGAACGGCAGCCGTCTCCCGTTTGCATCGGGTGCAGCGATGAAGGGAGGCGTCCCTGCTCCGCTGACTCCGTCGAGGGGAGCGCCGTTCTCGGCTGTGGGCGGCAGCGGCTGTTGAAAATCCACTGATGTCACGTCCCAGCGTTCCGGCGCCCAGATTCCCATTCCTCCCGCATCGCTGTCGGCCGCCGTGATCAGCAGCGTATTCGGATGCTGCTCAACAAAACGCCGGGCGGCACCGATGGCGAGGTCAGCCCTGCGCAATGCCTCCAGCGCCCCGGCAGCATTGTTGTCATTCGAGAAATTGTCCGTGGCTTCTTCTTCAACCACCAGCAGAAAATCCTTCTTCTTTGTTTCAAGAAGCTGCAGCGTTTTTTCCGTCATCTCCGCAATTGTTGGTGCCCCCGCATTGTACATCGGCAGTCCGCCCGCGGCGAGATCTTCCTCCGACATGTCATTGAAGGTGTGCCATGCCGCGAACACCCCGAGCACACGGGATGCCGTATCGGGCAGGGCCATCAGCTCTTCCCTGTCATAGACGACCAAATAGCCAAGCGACTTTGCGTGCTCGATGAGATTGCGTCCGTCCTTCCTGCGACCTTCCACTCTGTGACGTCCGACAACACCCTCCGGCAGCAGCATGACTTCCCCACCGCCAAGAATGATATCGGCGCCGCTTTCAATAATCTGCACGGTGATCGAATCGTGCGCGGAGCGCGAGAATGCGCTGGCGAGAAATACACCCGTGCCGGGCTCGCAGAGATGACCGCTGTTGATGACCGCCACCGCCTTGCCGGCGTTCAGCGCTTCGGTCATGATGCTGACGTTTTTTCCCGATGCGGAGCGGACCGGCTTCGCCGGCACGCTGCCGTAGGTGTCCCGATCCACCTTCACGCCGTAGGCATGCGCGGTGGCCCCGGCATGCGAGGTCGTGCTGATACTGTTGCGCTGATGGCTGCGGTACTGTCCCATATGCGCGAGACGGTCCCATTCCGAAAGACTGTCAGGTCCGTAGTTCAGGGCACGCATCGCGGTCCACATCGCTCCGCCGGCGCCATCGGGATGGATGAAGATGACACTCCCGGTCATGACGCCCGTCTGCTCTTGCCCCTCTTCCGGCTGAGAGCACGACACCGCCGAGAGCAGAAGCGCGGTGAGGAAAACACGCGCGATGATATAACGCTGCATAATCATGAACATTCCTTTCAGGTTTTTAATCCAAACGTAATCCGCTATTCAGGCAAAGATAATGAATGCATGTTTAGATTGTGTTCAGCGACACAGCTTACAGGATTTTTCTATCCTGTATGCTGAATTGAGAACCATCCCGGGTCTTTTACCGGATCTCATGGGAAGAACTGCAATCACGACACTCCCCCAGGCAGGAATCATGAACGGCCTACAGATGATGCTCGTACTCGCCGCACTGACACTCCTGTCGGTGCTGGTACTGACGCTGAATCGAGGCAAACTGTTCTCCGATCAGCAGGTGTCGAATGCCGAATACGTGATGGCCGCCACGGCCGTGGGACAGACGCTGATCAACGAAATCGCCACAAAGAAATTCGACGCGGCCACGGTGAAGAATCCCGATGCGGAGATATCCTCGTTCACCGCTCCGCGTTCACTCGGCCACGGGGCGTGGGAATCCTACCCGAGCTTCAACGACGTGGACGATTTCAACGGGTACACCACCACGGTACGCACACCGCGCACCGGTGACTTCCGGCTTTCCAGCCGCGTGCAGTATGTCGATGCCGCGAATCCCGATACGCCGGTGAAACACCGTACACACACGAAACGCGTGACCGTGACCATTTCATCCCCGCTGATGGATCATCCCGTCACGCTGACGTATTTCAAACGGCACTGAGACAACGGCATGGGGTGATGCAACAATCAACGGTACCGGCGACATCATATCCATGATGTCGATCATGGTGAATGAGATGACAGGCGGGGAGACACCACGACAGCAAACCGGTCCCCCGTTCGCAGAAGCCGGTCCCTTCGCGGGATCGGCTTTTGCTTTCTCCGGCGCCGGCAAATTCTCGCGGGGAAACGGCATTTGCCTGTTCTTCTGCGTACATTCAGGGAGACTGGAATCCGGCGCGCATCCGAGATCCCGACGCGCCTCCTGTGAACACATCTCCCGGAGATGTCCCCCATGGCAACCGTCCATTCCCTTCCCGCATGTAGCCGACGCCTGCTCCCGCTAACCGCTCTTCTGACGCTGAACGTTTTCCTCCTCATGCTCACCCCGGGAACCGCATCCGCCCAGATCCCCTCACTGCTCTGGAGTTTCGATACGGGGGATGCCTCGTTCGGACAGACCGCAGCGGGAGACATCGACGGTGACGGAAGGCTTGAACTCGTTTTTGGCTGCTACCGAAACGACAGCTCGATTTACGCTCTCAACGCGGAAGATGGTTCACTGCTATGGCAGGTGCATACGGCCGCTCCCGGGGGACAGGGCTGCAATGACGTGGCTCCCGTTATCATCGATACGGATGGTGACGGCACAATGGAGGTCATCGTGCCCGCCTCCTGCAATCCCGTCACATATTGCCTGGATGGACGGAGCGGAGAGATCCGCTGGACGGCGCCCACACGGGGGAGTGATTCGCCGCCGACAGTGGCGGATGTGGACGCGGACGGTGAGCTCGAAATTCTTCACGGGGAATTCGGCGGGTACGTTCGCTGTCTCAATGCCCGAGACGGCAGCCTCGCCTGGCACCGGGCTGTGGATACGCATTCATGGATACAGACGGCACCGACGCTTCTCGATGCCGATGGGGATGGCGCCCTGGATTTTATCGTCGCGACATGGAATCGCACAGAGGGAGATACCAACGCCGTCCACGCCTACCGCGCTGCGGACGCGGAACTGCTCTGGCGCACACCGCTGCAGGATGTGACCTATCACGGGACCGCCGTCGCCGATTTCGATCGTGACGGGAAACCCGAACTGGCGATCGGCGATTACAGCGGCACACTCTCCGTGCTCAACGCCGAGGATGGAAGCACGGTCTGGACCATGCCATCACTGGGCACGGGACATTACATCGGCGCCCCGGTCATCGCCTGCGATCTCGACGGCGATGGGGATTGTGAGCTCGTGCTCGTGAGCTGGAACCGCGTCATCGCGCTGAACGGGGATGGCGGCGGTCTCTGGAGCTACACGATTGCAAGTGGAGCGACCGCTTTTCGCGGCGCCGTACTCTCCGATGTTTCGGGAGACGGTCTGCCTGATGCCGTCTTCGGAACCAGCAGCGGACAACTGATCGCGCTGCGCGGCAGCGACGGCGCGCAGCTATGGAGCGTGGACCTCGCGGCGGCGTACGGAGACACGCGCTTTGCGCTCGACCACGCCCCTGTGATCGCGGATTTCGACGGCGACGGCGGGCTGGATGTCTTCATCGTCGGCGGACATGCCGAGTATCCGGAGATCGCCAACGGATTCGGCCGCGCGTATGCATATTCCATCGGAACGGGTGCTGGTCCGCCGTGGCTGATGTTCCAACAGAATGAACGGCGCACCTCCAGCGTCTGCGCACAGTCCGCGACATCGATCCGGATTCAGGGCGATCGTCAGACTCCCCGCCTCGATCTATATCCCCTGCCGGTGAGTTCAGCACTGCATATCGAAGGGATCGATCCGGGGACGGTCCGTATAGTCGACGCCGCTGGACGTACCATCCTGCGGCATATTCATGACTCACAGCAGCTGACCATCGAAGTCAGTTCGCTGAATCCGGGAATCCATTTCCTCATTGCAGAAGAAGCGTCGTCGTGCGTCATACGATCCTTCATCAAGAAATGAGGTCGCATTCCAGAGTGGCGATCCTCCCACTGGCCGGCCATTTTCTCCAGCCGCTGCTGATCATGTTGAAACTTTTCCCGGGATGACCGTATATTCCGGCATCATGAAGTGACAATCCCTCATACATAAGCATTGATCGCAGCCGCATGGCTGCGGCTTCCCTTTTGCGCGGCGTTTCCTTCCCTTCGACTGTGGCCAGGATCACCGCGGAAACCGATCGCAACAGCATCAATGAATCTGAGGGTTTGTCATGTATACACTTCTGCACGAATTCACCCATCGTCACGCACCATTCTCCCGGTACACCGCCCGAGATCTCTGGACGCGTCCCCATATCGCGCAGCAGATGCTCACATTCCATCTGGACCAGGGCACGGACCTTGCATCCAGAACGACAGATCGCATCCATGCGATTGTGGATTGGCTCGAGCGCACCATCGGCCTGCGCGGGAAACGACTCTGCGATCTGGGCTGCGGACCGGGACTGTACGCCGAACAATTCGCAGAACAGGGCGCGGATGTAACGGGTATCGACTTCTCCGGGCATTCGCTTGACCATGCCGAAACGTCGGCCTCCCAGTCCGGGAAGGACATCCGTTACCTGCACGCGGACTACCTTTTGGATCCTCTTCCCGGTGGATTCGACATCGTCACATTGATTTATTACGACTATTGTGCTCTTTCGCCGCAGCAGCGGAGTTCACTGCTGGAGAAAATACGCTCGATGCTCAATCACGGCGGATACCTTGTCATGGATGCCATGGGGATACCGAGCCTCGCCGCACGCCATGAACAGACGATCATTGAACGAAATCTCATGGACGGATTCTGGGCTGCAGGCGACTACATCGGAATGCAAAGAACGACGCTGTATCCCGACGAGGCAGTGTGTCTCGACCACTTCCTCATCATCGAACCCGATCAGCAGTGGCAGATATTCAACTGGCTCCAGTACTTCACCCCTGAACGACTCACGGAAGAATGCCGCGAAGCCGGCTTCACCATCGAAACGCTCGCAGGTTCTCTGGCCGGCGATCAACTCGACAGGAAAAGCACGGCACTCGGCATCATCGCGCACCGGTAGGAGAAACAGCTTCATGACGCTTTCTTTCCATCACATGACATTCACACACGACGGGGCGGCGAATCCTCTGTTCGCAGACGTGACAGCACATTTCGACTCGGGATGGACGGGCGTCGCCGGCGTGAACGGGTCAGGAAAAACAACAATTCTCCGACTCGCCGCGGGCCAGCTCGAGGCGCAGGAAGGAAAAATTCAGCGTCCCGCGCACGCGGTACTCTGTCCGCAGAGAACCGATGTCGCACCGTCTCGGCTGACAGAGTTTCTTGCGGCAACAGACGCGGATGCCTGCGTTCTGCGCGGCCGTCTCCGGGTCGGAGACGACTGGGACGTACGCTGGCAGACGCTAAGTCATGGTGAGCGCAAACGCGCGCAGATCGCGGTTGCTCTCTGGCAACAGCCGGATGTCTTACTCGTCGACGAGCCGACCAACCACATCGATGCCGAGGCACGCGCGCTGCTGCGTGAGGCGCTGACGACTTTTCACGGCATTGGAATCGTGGTCAGTCATGATCGCGAGCTGCTGGATACGCTCTGTCACCAGTGTCTCCTCCTCTCCCCGCCTCGCGCAGTGATGCGTCCGGGCAATTACTCCGAGGCCGAGGTCGAGGCGACGCGGGATGAAACGAGCAAACGCCGCCGGCGCGCACAGCTTCATCAGGAGCTTGCGCAGTTGAAGCGGGAATCAAAACGGCGTCATGCGAAAGCGGCGCAGGCAGACAGGAAAAAGTCCAAGCGCAGCCTCGCGCGTGGCGACAGTGACGGCAGGGCGAAACTCGATCTGGTTCGCGTTTCGGGAAAGGACGGCCAGGCGGGACGCCTCGCGCGGCAGCTGGACGGTCGCATCGCGCAGCTCGGTCAGGATGTTGCGGGCATCGAGGTCGATCCGCAGCACCACACCCGCTTCTGGCTCGAAGGTTCCGTCTCCCCCCGGCGCGTTCTCTTTGCCCTCCCCGCGGAACGCCTGCCGCTCGGCAGGGAGAGAACGCTGCATATCCCCGCAATCACTATGCTTCGCGATGACCGCTTCGCCGTCACGGGAGCGAACGGCCTTGGGAAAAGCACCTTTCTCCGCCACATCCTGCAGCGCATTGATCTGGAGCCGGACCGCCTGGTATATCTCCCGCAGGAGATCGATCTGGATGGTACGCGGCGTATCATGAACGCAGTGAGGCGCCTTCCGAGGGAGGATCGCGGAAGGGTGTTCACCGTCGTCAGTGCACTCGGTTCGGATCCGAAACGGCTTCTGCAGAATGACGACGCGAGTCCGGGAGAGCTTCGCAAGGTACTGCTCGCCCTGGGCATCATCCGCCAGCCGTACCTGATCGTCATGGACGAGCCCACGAACCACCTTGATCTCGCGTCCATCGCGTGTCTTGAGCGTGCGCTCGGCGATTGTCCGTGCGGACTCCTGCTTGTCAGTCATGACCTTCCGTTCCTTTCCGCCGTCACGCGCACGCGCTGGCAGCTGCACGCTGAGGGATCGGAAGTCGCGCTCGGCATGCATCGCCGGGCACACTGAGATAGGTCAGACGGTTGTATGAATTTCTGTGTGCGCATCACTGCTTTCAGTACCCGGGGAAAGGCATTGCATGAGGCGAGATCGATGCGTAGATTTCAATAGCACAGGGGATGCAATGGTTTCGACGGGATGTCGGGGTCATGCAGCCGCGTTCCGTGCATGGTACTACGCACGTAAATCCTGTACCAACTGGTATAATTGCCAACCACGATTACGCACTGGCAGCTTAATTGACTGCCACGTCCCCCGGAGACCCGCCTGCTGGCCAAAGGGTCGGACGACGCTAAAAGCAGGATAGGCACCTCAAGCGTTCGAGGAGAGGGCCGAAACACTTCTTCGAGCTAGCTTCCGCGCACGTCCTGTCTGTCGGGCAGCACGGAAGCGAACCTTCAAAGACAGACTATGAGCGTAGTATGCTGCAGGTTCTGCATTTCGGACGGGGGTTCGATTCCCCCCATCTCCACTCCCCTATCGATACAGCCCGGAATTGCCGTTTCCGGGCTGTTTTCGTTGATTCTCTTCCACTCGAATCGACTGAATCCACTGGAATCGACTGCATGTTGGATGTTTTTTGGATGTTTTTTCAACGATGCTCTACGCCCGAAGCGAAAACAACGTAGGTCGGATGGAACTCAGCCTGTGCAAGAGGATTCATCCCAACTTTCCAGATCATCAATCCGAATCTTAGCGTTGAATCAGAATGGGCGCTATCACTGCGTCGCCCCCTGCATCCATGCGACAGAAATAGACGCCGGAGGAGAGATATTGCGCGTTGAATTCCACGTTGTACCTGCCGACAGCATATGCCGCACCATCAATGATTCTTGCGACTTCTCGTCCCAGTCCATCAATCACCTTCATTGTGATGCGACACGGATGTTCCAACTCGAAATCAAGGGTCGCTGTGTTCGCGACTGGGTTTGGGTGAGGAGGATGCAGATGAATACTTCGGGGAATAGACTGCAACCGGGATCCAGTGTTGGCTGTTCCGTCGTAACGATAGGCGAATAATCCATCCAGATGATTAGCAAGAAAGACCGTTCCGCGGCAGTCTGCCCCGATGGCACAAATCATATCCAGTTCATCAGCGAAAGCAGCATGAATGAAGTCATGCCCGTCCAATCGGTAAGCACTGAAACTCGTTTTCCCATGTCGAACAAACACAGTATTGCCCCCGCAGAGCGAAATATCGAATACGGGCTTCTCCTGCATGCGAGCAACTTCCTCAAGTCGGTCCCCAAGAATTCGATATGCCCACATTCCCTCATGTCCACCAACAATGATCAAACCCTCTTTGGTTGCATTCAAAGCAACAATGAGTTTCGGATAATCGAAGTACAATGTCGATTCAAACGATAGTCCTGAATAACGAGTTAGCCCGATCCTGCCCCGATTTTCATGAGATGGAAGTGCGGTCATGTCAAGAGTGTACAGCAGTGTGCTATCAGGCATGACAAGAAGGGATACGATTGGCACCTCGGTTGTATCCTCGATCAACGCTTTCTCGATGAGAGTGTTACCTTCAACCCGAAAAGCACGGATCACACCTCTCAGGCTCCCAGTGTAGATTGTACCATCGGGACCAAACTCGAGCGCAGATATTGCGTCTGTTGGGTCGGAAGCAGTCTCCGCGACGATGGAGAACTGATATCCATCGTATCGAAGGACGAGTAACTGGCGCATGTAGGCTACGGCAAGCAGATCGTCTTTGTTCGATGCAATCTGTCTCGCGCTTCCTCCACGATCGAGATGTGCCGTGGTTATGAACTCCGAGCCATTAAACTGGTACGCGCGAACTCCTCCATATGCATTTGCCAGGAAAACGCTTCCGCCCTGCCCAATGAGCAGATCCCTCGCATAGCCTCCTTCATGGAGGTATGATTGAGCGATAAACGATTCGCCTGTAAAGTGATACGAGAACAGCCCTTCGTGCATATCCAGAAGGTAAACGAGGCCCTGTGGATCTACCATTGTCCTGCTCGGCCAGGCAAATCCATCATTAATGCTGCCTTTGAGGGCGAGCGACTCACCATTGAGGCTGTATGCCATCAAGCCGCGTGAGACGACAGCTACGAAGATAGTGCCATGCTCGTCAACACTCACCCCCTTAGCCCACCCACCATCGTCTTTTTTCGCAATGAGCGAGAATGCGGATCCTGTATAGTTGTAAACTGCAACACCTCCACTGTCCTCTGCGACTATTACTCGTCCATCAGAGCTGAGGCAGATATCCTGACCGGAGACCATCTCCGTGACTGCAGCATTGCACTGGAAGCTGTGGCCATCAAATGAATACGCACGGATACCGGCGGTTCCGTTTGCTGTGAAGATTGTACCAGTTGCAGAAAGTTCGACATCGCCAACACCAATCCCGTCAGATGCCACGGCGATTCTTTCAAATTTGCCATTGGAATACTGATATGCCATCAGACCCTCGCGCGGATCCGCTACCAGGATGGTGCCTTCAGGTGTAACTCTCAGTCTCTGTGGTTGTCCTCCGTGCAGTTCCGCCTCAAGCGTGAACGTGCTCCCATTGAATGAAAACGCTTTCAATCCACCCCAATCTCCCGCGCAGAAAAGAGTTCCATCCAAACCGATTTCCACATCCAGGCAGTGCCAGTCATCCTGCTGATATCGATCAATGCAGTTCCAAAATGCACCATCAAATCGGTACGCCCACAGACCACCCCTGGAATATGAGATGAACCTTGTGCCATCGGGACCGATGACCATGTCTGATGGAACACCGTAATGGACGTTTCTTCCGATGAAGGAGAATCCTCCAACCTGCTGCGCGCGCATTTCCCAAGTCGAAAATGCGATGAAAAACATGAGTACCACAAGAATACGACTGGACATTCTCCACCCCCATGACCTGATGATCGAACTACTATAATAATCTGATTATAGGACATAGTGTGCTTTTTTTCAAGGCTTATGGCCTAGCCGTTGTTTTCGACCGAGACAATTCCATTCCAAGACTCCATGTTTGAATTCCCGCCCACAAGGTCTATTTTCCTGTGAAACAACTCCACAAGCGGGATTCGGATTTGAATTTCCAGCCACGGTTCACCATCACCAACCGCATGACCCAGGCGATTACTCGCATTGAGCGGGCGCGGGGTTTCCTGGAAGCGGCGCAGCTTTCTGACGATTGGGTGCGAGAAGTCGGTGAGCAGGCTCTGATGCTGGAGGCGCATCACACTACTCATATCGAAGGCACCCAGCTGACGCTGGATCAGGCCGCGCGTCTCTGGAAGGGAGAAACCGTGCCGGATGCTGATCCGGACGATGCACGGGAGTTGCTCAATTACCGCAGCGCCTTCGAGTTCGTCTCCGAATGCCTGAACAGCGGTGATCCCATTACCGAAGGGATGATCCGGGAGATTCACCGCAAACTGGTCGAAGGTGTGCGTGGCGGCAGCGCGGCGCCAGGAGATTATCGTCGCATCCAGAACTACGTCGTCAACTCCAGCACGAAAGAAGTCATCTACACACCACCGACTGCGATGGAGGTGCCGGTGATGATGTCCGAACTGGTGAAGTGGCTGAACTCCGATCTCGATGTCCATCCTGTACTGGTGAGCGGCATCGCCCAGTTCCAGCTGGTGCACATCCACCCGTTCCTGGATGGCAACGGCCGCGCCTCGCGTCTCCTCTCCACCCTCTGCCTTTACAAAGCCGGGTACGACTTCAAGCGGCTGTTCACTATCAGCGAATACTACGACCGCGACCGACCGACCTTCTACAGGTCGATCCAGAGCGTGCGTGAAAACGGGATGGACATGACCGGTTGGCTCGAGTATTTCGTCACCGGACTTGAGACCCAGATGGCCGAGGTGCGCGACCGAAGCGAGCAGATCATCCGTCGCGACATCCTCGTCAAGCAACACGGCCTCAACGAGCGACAGACGAAGGCGCTTGGGCACCTCCTCCAACACGAAACAATGAGTATCCAGGATTTCGAATCCCTGTGCCCGAACGTAAACCGCCGCAGCCTCCAACGAGATCTGAAGGGGATGTTGAATCAGGATCTGATCATTGCCGAGGGAGCCACTAATCAACTCGTCTATCGACTTTCGGACTGATTCGCGACACGACTTGCGACAAGCTTGCGACACAACTTGCGACAAGCTTGCGACAAGCTTGCGACAAGCTTGCGACAAGCTTGCGACATGCGTCACGGAGTCTGGAAGGATGGCTCGCCCATCCGTTGCGATAGGCCCCATCTCCACCAGCCTCCGCTTCGCTGCGCAGATCTGCGCCCAGGCAAGCCGACGTAACTTGTACCGGGCGCTTTCAGAACTGCTTACGCTGGAGCCTGCCCCGGTGTCAACGCGCGAACTTCCTGCGAGCAGCTTCTCTGCTCAATCTTCGCACCCTATCCATGCGCGGAGTTTTGTAAGCCAGGGTTTGAATCCGTACCGCCTCGCTTCGTGGTACGCGTCGCATGGCTCGACACCTTCAACCTCTACGCGGTATTTAGCGATGATGGCACCCGTCCGGTCGGCGCCGTGCGCGCAATGCAGGTAGACTCCGCCGCGCGACAGCAGATCGCGGATCTTCCGCCAGTCCTTTTCAGAAGGCGGCGAAGCACCGAGATAGACGGACACGTATTCCATCCCGAGTTCTTCTGACCACTCGATTTCACTCGGGCCTTTCTTCGGAAGTGCGTCCTTGGCCAGGTTGATGATCGTGCGGATCCCGTAGATGCGCCCCATCGAATCCAGCTGCGCAAGCGAGGTGATGCGCGCACCACGGTAATTGCCGCTGACGGTAGTATCGAAGTTCGTCGGGAGCCAGGGAAACGGTGATTGGACCTGGGCATGCAGAGCAGGAGATGATAGCACAACACTCACGCAGAGCAGCAGCAAGCCGTGTCTCGGATTTCGCATAGACTGATTCATAATTTCCTGGATGATGAAGCAAGACACCTCCCTTGTCGGGAGATACTGGAAGATACAACAAGGTCGGTATTCAGTTATGGGTGTTTCAGCCGATGGTTGCCTGGAAACGGCGGAGTCGATAGTTTCCTGCATCATACACGGAATACCGCGGCAATGTCGGAACTGAAACATATCCTGATCAGCGCGTACAGGGACGAGATGATCGCCTTCCTGAACTCGCATCCGGAATACTTCGAAGAGGCGATCGCGCTGGCCCTATCGGATGATCAGCCGTATTCCTGGCGCTCAGCCTGGCTGCTGTTCAATTGCATGGAGGAGAATGATGGGCGCGTGCGGAAGCACATCAAACGGATTATTCAAACGCTGCCGGAACGGAAGGATGGCCATCAGCGGGAATTACTGAAAATCCTCCTGCGCATGGAACTCGGTGAAACACATGAAGCGCTCCTGTTCGATATCTGCGTGTCGATCTGGGAGCAGCCCGGCAAATCACCTTCCGTCCGTTCGACTGCGTTCCGCTTCATCGTGAACATGGCGGAGAAGTATCCTGAACTGTCGAATGAGATCACGGGACTGACGCAGAACTGGTACCTCGACACCCTGTCTCCCGGTGTGAAACGGTCGATCCAGCGAATGGTGCGCCACAGTGCGGCCGGCAGACAATAAGCGCGGACGGCAGACAATAAGCGCGGACGGCAGACGATAAGCGGGGGCAGCAGACGATAAGCGGGAGCGGCAGACGGTGCGCAAGGACGCAATGCACAGCCATCGGCGCTCTTGCCGGCGCAGCATCTTTCATAAAAAGGCCCCTGCTGCGGGGCCTTTCACGTGCTGCATGCCGGTGATGATGCTACCGGACCGTCACCGTCCTTGTGAGAAGCGCATCCGGTGTTCTGAGGGCGTACATGTAGACACCGGGAGCGACACGATCGCCGCGCGCATCCCTTCCATCCCATGATACCGCATGCGAACCGCCCGGCATTGTGCCGGATGCAATCGTCTTGACCGGCTTGCCGAGCAGATCGTAAATCGTGAGTGAGACCTGCGACTGCTGCGCGATCATGAAGGAAATCGTCGTGGCGCCGTATGTCGGATTCGGGAAGCTCTGTCCGAGTTCGACACCATCGGGCGCGGCGGGGATGGCCTGCACGACGGGCGAGTAGTCATACGTACCGTCATGGTCGATCTGCTTGAGGCGATAGTACCGCGGTTCGTCGATCGGTTCCTGATGCACGTACTCCCGCGGCAGGGAGGTCGTCCCGTGTCCCGGCACGAATGCACTCGTGGTGAACTCTTCCCCATCCGGCGAGGGCTGCACCTCGAAGCCGGCGTTGTTGACTTCGGATTCCGTGCGCCAGCGCAATGTGACAATCTTGCCACTGACATCGGCGGTGAAGGATGACAGCTCGACGGGAACCGCCTGGTCGATCGGCACGAAGGCCGCGTAGACATTCATATCACCGCTGTTCGAACGGCCGTCGCTCCAGATCGGGATGGCATAATGTTCGGTGCTGAGCGCCTTGTCGTAATCGCCAATGCCGAACCTGCCCTGAATGCTTGAGCTCATGTTCGAACTGCGCGTCGAAACGCGGATGTTCTGCGTCCACGTCGCGCCCCTGTCCGTACTCAGCGCCGTGTAATAGTGGACCTTGGTGTTCATCGTGTCATCGCGTCCGTCGTACCAGGTAACGACGACAGCGCCACTCGGACTCGCGGAAACACTGGGATGAAACTGGTGGGTGTTATCGATGCTGAGATCGTCGATGCGCTTTGCCGTGGACCAGGAGGAGCCACCGTTCGTCGAGGCGGAGAAGTACACATGGAACGGCTCATTATACGAGCCCGCGCCCGAGCCGGGATCATTCGCATTCCAGACAGCATACATCGTACCCGTGTTCGGGCTTCCGGGATGATTATCCACTTCGAACTGCGGCATCACACCGAGGCGCTGCGGAAGATGATCAGGCACGCTCGTGTTGTTGCCCTGCTGCGGAAACCGTACCGAGGCGATTTGATGCGTCGATCCGAACGTCTTGCCATCGCTCGACGACCGGTGCCATAATCCGGATACACCATTCTTTTTTCCCCACCAGAAAGCGTGGACGATCCCCGACGCATCCACGTTGATGCTCGGGAACTGCACGTCCGAAAACGATGCGTCGGTGAGTTGGATGACTGAAGGTTCAAACTTCGAGGAGGCGGGTTTCTTGTACTTCATGGCCACCCCCATGTTCTGGCTCATCCCCTGCATTTCCATGAGTACATAGATCGTATAGAGCGTGCCTTTCCTGGAGGAATTCGATTTGTCGACGGCCATCCACTGCTTGTCGACCATTCTGCCGCCGCCCATCATGCCCATCGAGCCACTGTCGATCGTATCGACCGCGCCCCACGTAAAGCCGCCGTCCGTCGACGAGGCAAACAGCATGTCGATCGTCATGGAGAAGCCGCTCTGTGTGAGGTTGAGCCAACTGAAATACAGCGTGCCGTCCGCGGCAAACGCGAGCACGGGATCTCCGCCGCCGCCCCCTCCGCCGCTGAACGAGGAGGTCGTCCACGTCTGCCCGAAATCCGTGGTAATATACAGTGGCAGCGAGAGCTGTCCGCCGCCCATGGAACCACCCGATGACACTTCCTGAATCGGTGCAATAACGATATTCGCCGTGTCCGTCGGATTGATGGCGGCATGGATTTCGGATTCGGTGCGCGCGTGACCGCTGACTTCGACCTCGCTGCCGATCTGCGTCACACCTTTTTCCATGCCTCTGCCGTCACGCTGTTCGAATTCGTGCGAGCGGAGTTTTTCCTCCAGCATTTCATGCAGGCGGCGCTTGATATTCTGCTCCCATTCGGGATTGACGTCTCGCTGCTGGGCATGCGATGCGGAAACAACCAGAAGCAGTGTCATAATAAATAGTAGAGGTGCGTGTTTCATTGTTCTGACTGAAATTTCATTGGATAAAACTGTGTCTTGTTCATACGACAGACAAACGCGCCATTAATCACGCATCAGTGTGAACACAATGTACAGATACACCTGCAGCGTTTGCTCTCCTGACAGACATTCTTAATCTTTGTATCGGAACAAATGGAGATCCGATATGGTCGAAGCACAATTGCAGCTCATGATTGACCTGCACCGATCGAATCCGCGTCAGGGACCGGGCGGAGAGGCGGAGGTGAAAACAGCATTGCGTCTGGCCGGACTCGATCGGTCGCGCTCTCTGAAGATTGCGGACATAGGCTGCGGCACGGGCGCATCGACGATACAGCTTGCAGAAGAACTGGATACGCACATTACCGCGGTGGATTTTCTGCCGGAATTCCTCGACGAACTCCAGCGCAGGGCGAAGGAGCATGGCGTGGCGGACAGGATCACCACGCTGCCTCGCTCTATGGAGGACCTGCCCTTCTCTGACGGAGAATTTGACGTCATCTGGTCCGAGGGAGCTATCTACAACATGGGCTTCGAAGCCGGGATTTCCGCCTGGCGCCGATTCCTGAAACCGGGGGGCAAACTGATCGTTTCGGAAGTCACATGGCTCCGCGCCACGCGACCGCCTGAAATCCAGTCCTTCTGGGAACGCGAATACCCCGAGATCGGCCTCGCCTCCGCAAAGATCGGCATTCTCGAACACCACGGCTACTGCCCCGAGGGATATTTCGTCCTGCCCGAACACTGCTGGATTGAAAACTATTACCGGCCTCTGCAGAATGGATTCGATGCCTTCCTCAGGCGGCAGAGACACAGCGACGCGGCGAGGGAAATCGTCGAAGAAAACAGAGCGGAAATCGCGCTCTACGAACGATACCGCGAATGCTTCAGCTACGGCGTGTACGTCGCATCAAAGTGCGAGGCGTGACGCCGGGGAAGCGCCAGTTCCCACAGGGGTGATCCGTTCGCCGACTCCTCCCGGAAGTCCCCTCGGTGCTTCTCCCCTTAGGGCGATCCGAATTCGGACGTCCGGTCGCCTGCTTTGCGGTTCGCACCGAAGAATGCATCCATGACCCTGTCGATCATGCGGATGGAGAATCGTTCGGCAAATCCGGCCAGGAAGGCGACGATGAGGAGAAAGTGATTATGCACGATCTCCGCTTCCGGGGATATCGCGAGGAGGACCATCTGAATGATCAGCACCGTGACGCCGCCCGTGATCGCTCCCATCGCGGGTTTGAACATATACCAGGTTGAATAGGACGGATCAAACGCCAGGCTGCGGGCGTGCCGCACCATGCCCCAGAAGGATGCGGTCACTCCTCCCAGCATGCCCAGCCAGAGGTACTGATAGAGATCGGGGAGAAATTTCCCGAGTGAGATATCCGAATCCGCCATGGAGCGGAAACCGTATTCCATTCCGAGTAGGGCCGCGAACCAGACGAGGCTCACGAAGAAGATGCGCCAGCGCACATCCCGCGTCTCTTCGGAAATAATGGCGCGGTTGATCAGCGCGACGGCGCGATTCATCTCGGCGATGGCTTCGGTCGCACTCGCGCCGGTAAGCAGCCGGCGAGCACGTGTGGTATGGTCCAGGACAGTGCGGATAAACCGCGGATTGTGCGCATACTGCTGTGCGGCTTCCTCCACATCCGCGAGCCGCCGGTAAAGCATTGGCAGATCGTACTGTCCTTTCGCTTCGGCATCGCTCAACGCGGCAAGGCGGATAAGCGGATATTCGCGTCTGTCTGCTTGAACAGGTTCTGCCGCTTCCGCGGATTCATCTTCCGCCATGGGATCTCCTTCTCAAAAAAATGATGCGTGATCCTGTACTTCGTACGGCTACACACAGCTGATCCCGCATCGGATGACGACAGGTCTGCGAGCGCCTTCCCCGCTGCGAACACCCATCCGAAACTTCATACAACCTGAAACTGATGGACCATGACTAAGATACGGATTTTCGCGAAAGATGCACATCCTTCGTCCCACGCTGCAGGCAGCTCTGCCGACAGTGCATTGCGCAGCCGCCTCCTCGGCCGGCTGCTACTTGCTCTTCTCCTGCTACTGATGGTGACACCGGGCCGTGCAGCTGCACATGTACAGATGAAACTGCGCTCTGGTGGGACGCTTCGCGGATATATCGTTGACGCAACGGACAGCGACGAGGCACTGAACTATCGCAATCAGATCACCGGCGGCCTGCTGGCAGGCGGCAATGGGTCACCCTGGATTCTGGCCCGGTATGAACATACATTCAATCCCCGTGTCTGGGATGAACATGTCATGACCGAGGCAGCCGCACTTGTCATACCGAAGGGGTATGTTTCCGTGGGTGCTCGAAGCACCAGCCGGAGAGAGTATTTCCATACCATCGCCAACGGATTCGCCGGAATCATGCTCAAGCCGAACCTCGTCATCGGCGGAGGTGTCGTGCTCAATTTCCTTGATCAGACGTGTCATGACATCGACCTCGCAGGTTATTATATTGCGACCCACGTGGATGTATTTCCCTCCGATCACCTCCGGCTGCATGAAGCCATGGGCATTGGATGGATTGATGCCTGGATCGTCTATTACGAGCAGTGGCCGGACGTGCCGATACTCTACGAAAGCAGCCTCGCCACAGACGTTTCAATCCTCCGATTCCACCATCGACTGGACTACACCTTCGATATGGACTGGCTCAGGAGTCTGGGCTTTCGAAAAGAGGCAGGTTTCCTGAACGAGATCAGAGATTTCCATCCTGCCGTTTGATCAGCTGCGGCTGATACCCTGATGCGTTGCACTCAGACCTCTTGGACAGTATATTTTCCTCTGTCACCATCGTTGTCCGACATACGCGTCTGGTTATTCATACAGCCGGGAATACCATGAAACGCACCTCCATGCTCCTGTTCCTCCCAGCGCTGCTTCTGCTGGCAGCGCCCCTCCGTGCCCAGACCATTGAACTCGATACACTTATCGCAGATCTGCACCGCTCCGAGGTCAGAGGTGACAGCGTCACCATGGCCCTTGTTCTTCAGCGACTGGCGGTCGCGTATCAGGACAGCGGCCAAATCGCCGCCGCGGATCGCCGCCTGGAACGCGCCCAGCTGATTCTTGAGAACATTCAGGATCTGCCGCGCCTTGCGAATTGTCTGAATGACCGCGGTATCGTGTCCGCCATGCAGAGTGAACTGGATCGCGCACGCGCGTATTTCACCCGAAGCATCTCCCTGTACGAGCAAAACGGAGATACAACGTATCTCGACGAGCCGCTGTTGAACCTGAGCAAGACCTGCGCACTGCAGGGCCGGCATCAGTGCGCGTTGACGTATGCCCGGCAAGCGCTGAAGTTCTGCCGCGAACATGGGAAAACACTCTCCGCCGCCACAGCGCTGCACTATCTCTCCACCTCGCTGGCCGCGGGGTCACGGTACGATTCAGCACTCATCTGTGCGAAAAAGAGTCTTTGCCTCGCAAGGGGAGTCGGTGACACGATGATGATACCGATTCTCCTCGGAAACATCGGTGCGTTCCATAGCATGACCGGGGAAGTTGATTCCGCAGTCATGTATTACGATCAGTGTGCTGAAGTCGCACGCAGACAGGGTGACACACAGACGCTCCTCAATCTCTGCAGCAACAGCGGGAAGCTCCTCTTTGAAAGCGGGGACTACGACCGTGCCATGGAGCGGTTTATTCAAGGACGTACACTCGCAGAGAAATCAGGCGACCGATATGCAGCTGCAAACATACAGTCCACCATCGGAATGATCTTTGCTCGCCAGGGGATGCATGAAAAGGCGCTGCGGACTCTTCACGGCAGCCTGGAACCCGGCGGCCGGCAGCACAGAACCGAAGTGCTGTCCAATATCGGTGTCGTTCATCGCATGGCGGGACATCCCGACAGCGCCATGGCCTATTTTCAGAAAGCGCTGCGGAATGCGGGACGATTCATTCCCGAGAACAGCAGGATTCGCCTCCTCACGAACATTGGCGATCTTCACCGGATTGCAGGTCGGCGCGACAGTGCCGCGATGTGCTTCCGGGATGCGATGGCACTTGCGAAACAATGCGGCGACAGAGACGCTGAAGCCCACCTGTACCAGCTCATCGGAAGGCTTCAGCAGGCACGGGATTCTCTTGACTCCGCGATCTCCAGCTTCAGGCACGCATTGCGCATCGCCGACGATCTCCGTCTTCGGGAACTCAAACAGGCCATCCTCTTCGATCTCGGACTCACATTCGCGTTCCGGCAAGACTCTTTACATGCACGCAGGAATTTCGATGCATACCTGGCTCTCGCGGATACAATGAATGCCGAGAAAACGAATAAGATCATCCATGAACTGAATACGAAGTATGAGGTTGCACAGCGTGAGAAGGAGATCATCGTCCTCGAGGCAGACAGGAAGCTCAAACAATCTGAAATCGCCCGCCAACGGGAGGAACTGCGAATAAGACACCTGGAATTTATTCGGCAGAGGCAGAGCGTTGAACTGCTCACGCGGCAGAAAGCCATTCAGAAACTGGAACTGGATCGAAGGACAGCGGAAATCGAAACACAGCGTCTCTTCTCTGAACGGAACAAAACGCGCGCCGAGCTTTTGAGAAAAGACAATCTGCTGCAATCCACACTCATCGAACGGGGCCAGCTCCTCCGCAACATCCTTATCGGGGGAATACTTGTCGTCCTGCTTTTCTCAGGCGTCATTTCATATCGTTACCGTGAGCGAAATCGCATGAACGCCGCGCTGAACAGCACCCTCAGGGAATTACAGCGCACACAGAAGGAACTGATCCATGCGGAAAAGATGGCGGCGATCGGTCAGCTGTCTGTAGGCATCGCCCACGAGATCAGGAATCCGCTGAATTTCATTACCAACTTCTCCCGTTCATCGGTCGATCTATTCAAGGAATACGATCAGACTGAAAACGAGGATGAAAAAAAGGAGATTAACTCTCTGGTGCTGCAGAATCTGCAGAAAATATCCGAGCACGGACAGCGCGCCGACACCATCGTTCAGGGAATGATGCATCATGTGGAAGCCTCAGGCACGACAAAGCGTATCGTCGACCTCCACTCCATGCTCGACGAAGTACTCGATCTCGCCCTTCAGACAATGAAGAAAGAGTATCCGGAATTCGCTGTCCGGATCGAGAAACGATACGATCCATCAGTCCCCCCGTTCCGTATGGTTCCGAAAGAGATGAATCGCGCGCTGTACAATATCATCGACAACGCGGCATATGCCCTGCAGGAACGCCAGACGGATTCCCCAGCGTCATATCTGCCCACATTGAAGATCGAAACCCTGCGGATCGATACGGATGTCCATATCCGTATCCATGACAACGGAACGGGCATTCGCACGGAAGACCTGAAGCATATCCTTCAGCCGTTCTTCACGACACGTCCGCCCGGCGAGGGAACGGGGCTGGGACTGACGCTGTGTTACGAGATTATTGTCAACGGACACGGAGGAAAGCTCACCATCGACTCGCGTGAAGGTGAATACACCGAATGTCACATCGTTCTGCCGGTATCAGAGAATACAGCGCAGTGATAACTGTTTACCGACTGTCTGCAGGTCGGCGATGAACACCCGGAGCGATTGAATTACTCCCCTCGACGAGTGAATGTAATCATATGCCTGTATTGTCCGAAAAGAGGGAGAGGATACCACGACATCAAGTCGACGCAACTGGGTTATCCGCTGAAACCGATCCATGCATACAGCCGTCGGGTTCGGGGGTCGAGGATGGCGAAAGTAGTGATGATGGGCGATTGATGCGACGGGACTTCCGTAGCGTGAACACCACGGGTGTGCCACTGAAAGTGGTAGCCACCCCCGGCATGCGGGATGCTGTCGCCGCGAATGTACAGCACCAGATTGCAGTACCACCACCCGTCGCGGATGGTCGAGTCGAACACGCCGCGAAGGTACGCGAGCTGCGGCGGAAGTTCCGGCAGCGGCAGCGGACGCCAGTCGTGGGAGGACGCGGTGCTGCTGTCGGCCCCGGGCGGCACGTAGTGCAGAAACGAAATGGGCCGCCACACGTTGCCGTCACCGAGTTGCTCCACATACTGATCGAACTGTCTTCCGGTGAACTGGAAGACAGCCCGTATGCGCAGGCCTTCCCTGCCGAACCAGCCCGAGGATGTTTCGGGACGGCTGACCAGCGTGTCCAGCCGCACCTCCTGCGGCAGATGAAACTGCCGGCGAACCTGCTTCTCGTCGAGCTGACGGAAATTCTCCACGCAGGACGGGGCAATGACCAGCAGGGAAATCAGCGCAGGGGAAATCAGCGCGGAGAAGATGATGCGATTATTGCAACGCTTTGAAATCATGGATATTTGGACGCGCTCGTATCCCGATGGTTCCACCGCAGGTGATTGCTTCCATGTCACCACCTGGTGACATACGAATTTGTCATTTTTTCAGGATGCCGCCGATGTCACCACCCGGTGACATATTTTTGTCACCACCCGGTGACATGCCTCCCTATGCACTGGAAAAACCGGTGTTTGCGGCAGCGTCCCTGACAGTGATGGCGATATTCCCCGTCTTCGTTCCCGTCTCGGCATAGCGGTGCGCCTCGACGATACGCTCGAGCGGATAGCGCCGGTCGATCACTGTCCTTACCGTTCCCTCCTCGAGAAGCCGCGCGATGTACTCGAGATCTTCGATCCGCTGCCGGCCGGCTCCACCGATCACCCGCTTCCCGCCGAACAGTGTCATCAGTTTGCCCCGGAGCATGTTTCGCAGAGAGGGATTCGCCATGAGATAGCGTCCGTCCGCCTTCAGCGCGCGCATACAGCGCGGAAATGATGTCCCGCCCACCATGTCAAGCACTGCATCGTATCGCATGTCGCTCTGGCTGAAATCTTCCCGCGTGTAATCGACCACATGATCGGCGCCCAATTGACGCAGCATGTCGAGTTTCCCCGCTGCGTCCACGGCGGTGACCTCCGCGCCGTGGTGTTTGGCGAGCTGGATGGCGAACGTGCCGATGCTGCCACCAGCGCCGTTGATGAGAAGCGCGTCTCCGGGAGAAAGAGCGGCGCGCCGCATAAAATGCAGCGCCTCGAGTCCGCCGACCGTCGACGCGGCCGCTTCTTCGAAAGAGATGGCCGCCGGTTTCCGCGCGAGCACCGTCTCCTCGGAGTCCATTGAAAGACGCACCTGTTCCGCGTACGCGCCCAGCCGCATGCCAGGAGAACCGAACACCGCGTCTCCCGGACGGAATTCATGCACAGCGCTTCCGACGGACTCCACCATTCCTGCCAGCTCCTGTCCGAGCACACGAATTCTCCGGGGGCGCCGGAAACCGACATACATGCGCATCGGCAGACCGAGGAAGGCGGGAAGGCGCAGACTGCGCATCTCGCAGTCACCTGCCGTGACCGTGGCGGCGTGCACGCGAATCAGCACATCCCGTTCACGCGGAACGGGAAGCGGCAGTTCGGCGGGGCGCAGCGCTTCCGGGGCACCGTAACGTGTCCACAGGACTGCTTTCATACAGGCTTCCTTTCTCAATCGGGCCGGCTCGTCTGCGAAGCGTCGTCCGAAGTGATGAGGGAGTTGGATTGCCTCGAAACTACGGCATCCGACCCGCATCTGCAACCACGGATCCGGCACAGCGCGCATGGCAGACGATGACAGTGCGTCGAACGAGCAGCACGGTCAGCCATCCCACTTTGATTATCGGATGCGAAATGCCTATATAAGGACATGATGACACACACGCCCGGCCACACCGCGACCGACCCGACATCCCCGGCCCCTGTCATGACCGCCGACCTCCGTTCCCTCCTCCATGCGCGCGATACCGTACTTATCGACGTGCGTCCGGTGGACGCCTACAACGGCTGGCGCATGCGCGGCGAAGCGCGCGGCGGACATATCCCCGGGGCGCGGAGTCTGCCGCTGAAATGGAGCCGCTACATCGACTGGATTGAAATCGTACGCGACAAGGGCATCCGGCCGGAGCAACGTATCGTCGTGTACGGATATGATGACGGAGAAACGGCCCGAATCGCTCGGCTGTTCGAACGCGCGGGATTCGGCAATGTGCGCACATACAACGGCTTTCTCTCCGAATGGAGCGCGGACGACAGCCTGCCGCTCGAGCGCCTCCCGCGCTACCGCCATCTCGTTCCGCCCGCGTGGCTGAAACAGCTGCTGGACACCGGCACAGCAGACGAATTCGACGGTGGGCGCGTCGTGCTGTGCCATGCGCATTACCGCAATCGCAGCGCCTACGATGAAGGACACATCCCCGGTGCCGTCGAAGTGGATACCAATACGCTGGAATCCCCGGAAACCTGGAATCGCAGATCGCCGGAGGAACTGAAGTCCGCACTCGAACAGCTCGGCATCACGCATGACACGACGGTTGTGCTGTACGGACGCTTCGCTTTCCCCGACAACAATGATCCCTTCCCCGGCAGCAGCGCGGGACAGATCGCGGCGATGCGCTGCGCCTTCATCATGCTGTACGCGGGCGTAACGGATGTGCGCGTGCTCAACGGCGGACTGCAGTCGTGGACCGACGCGGGATACGCGGTCAGTACCGAGACGCATGAGAAGCAGCCGGTGGAGGATTTCGGCGCGGAGATTCCCGGCCGGCCGGAGCTCGTCGTCGATACGCCCGGCGCGAAGGAAATTCTCGCGGCGCCGGATGCCAATCTCGTCAGCATCCGCAGCTGGAGGGAATTCATCGGCGAGGTAAGCGGATACAATTATATCGAAAAGAGAGGCCGGATTCCGGGCGCCGTGTTCGGCGACTGCGGAAGCGATGCGTATCACGTGGAAAACTACCGCAACCTCGATCATACGACGCGCGAGTATCAGGAAATTGCCGCGATGCTGGCCGCGGCCGGCGTCGTGCCGGAGAAACGCAACGCATTTTACTGCGGCACCGGATGGCGCGGGAGCGAGGCCTGGTTCAACGCGTGGCTGATGGGCTGGCCGCGCGTCGCGGTGTACGACGGTGGATGGTTTGAATGGAGTTCCGATCCCGCGAACCCGGTTGAAAGCGGAATCCCCGACGTCCTGCCGCCGGGCATCGACGCCAACGGCCGTCAGCGTACGCACGACACATCCCGCGGATGAAAAACAACGATGATGAACGCAACACTCGACCTGAAATCCGACTTTCCCATTCTCGCCCGTGAGATCCACGGACGTCCGCTCGCCTACCTCGACAACGCAGCCACAACGCAGAAACCGCTGTGCGTGATCGAACGCGTATCGAATTTTTACCGCACGCGAAACAGCAATATTCACCGCGGTGTGCACTCCCTCAGCGAGGAGTCCAGCACGCTGTACGAGGACGCGCGCGAGACCGTGCGCGCGTTCATCGGCGCGGGTGACATGCGCGAGATCGTGTTTACCGCCGGCACGACTGATGCGATCAATCTGCTGGCCCGTGCACTCGGGGACTGCACGACCGGGGGTGACGCGCCGTTCGGCGATGAAACGCGGTACAGCAGTGACGCGCAGATCGGCGAGGGGGATGAAATCCTCGTCACGGGAATGGAACACCATTCGAACCTGCTCCCCTGGCAGGATCTCTGCCGACGCCGCGGGGCCGTACTGCGCGTGCTTCCCCTAGAGAGAAACGGTACGCTGCACATGGAAGACATCTCCCGGCGCATCACCTCCCGCACGCGGCTCGTGGCCGTGACGCATGTCTCGAATGTCACCGGGATTGTGAATCCCGTCGAGGAGCTCGTCCGCCATGCCCATGACCGCGGTGCGCTCGTGCTGGTGGACGGTGCGCAGGCCGTCGCCCACATGCCGGTGGACGTCGCCTCGCTGGACTGCGATTTCTACGTGTTCTCCGGACACAAGATGTTCGCGGAGAACGGCATCGGCGTGCTATATGGAAAGGCCGCCCGCCTCGAGGAACTCCCGCCCGCCCGCGTCGGCGGAGGCATGGTCACGTCGGTTACGCTCGAGAGCCGGCGCGAGGCGGATCTGCCGCTGCGCTTCGAGGCAGGCACGCCGAACTATCCGGCTGCGGTCAGCCTGGCGGAGGCCATCCGCTATTTGCAGCGCATCGGGATGCAGCGCATCCGAGAACATGAGAACACGCTCCATGAATACATGCGCGAGCAGCTCGTGAAAGTCGGGGGCCTGACAGTGTATGGTTCAGCGCCCGAACACAGCGGGTCGGTCGCCTTCAATCTCGACGGCATCCAGCCATATGACGCAGGAATGATCATGGACCGCATGGGCGTTGCCGTCCGCACCGGCACGCACTGCGCCGAACCGCTGATGCGGCACTTCGACATCAACGGCTGCATCCGCGCCAGTCTGGCACTGTACAATGACACCGACGACATCGACCGCCTCGCGGAGGCCGTGCGGAAGGCGCAATCGATGCTCGGATGACAGGGATGATACCGCAATGACCATCGCCGAAATACAGGATCAGATCATCGAAGAGATGTCCGCGCACGAGGACTGGTTCGACCGCTACGAGGCGCTGATCACACTCGGCAGAGAATTCGGCGCCCCGGACGACTCGCTGCGCCGGGACGAGTACCGGATCAGCGGATGCCAGTCCGCCGTGTGGCTGACTGCCGAAATGCGAGACGGACGCCTGCGGCTGCGTGCCGACAGCGATTCGCAGATCACCCGCGGAATGCTCGCGCTGCTGCTTCGCGTTTTCGACGATCAGCCGCCCGGAAAGGTGGCAGATGCCGAACTGTACTTCCTTGATGCAATCGGACTGCGCAGCAATCTTTCTCCCTCCCGCGCCAACGGTCTTGGCACCATCGTGCGCGCAATCCGCGAGACTGCGCGCAGACACACCGGATAGACAGGATCACCCGTGATGAATACCCGACAGCTCCACACGTTCATTGCTCTCGTCTGGAAACACGTGTTCCTGCCGCTGCTGATGTGCGCGCTGTTTCTCGCGGACGCTCCGCAACTCATCGCGCAGGAGCGCACGGTCGGACTCCTTCTCCGCGACTCCTCGGCCTGCGACGGGTACACGCTATTCGCGCCCCTCCGTTCGAAGCACACCTATCTCATTGACTGCGACGGGAATCTCATCCACAGCTGGGAGGGAACATCCACCCCGGGAGAGGCCGTGTATCTGCTTGACGACGGCTCGCTTCTCCGCACTGAGGCCATCTACAATCCCGTGTTCAAAGCCGGTGGCGGAGGCGGACGTATCCTGCGTCTGTCGTGGGACGGTGATCTGCTGTGGAGTTTCACATACCGTTCCGACAGCGTCATACAGCATCACGATATCGAGCCTCTACCCAATGGAAACGTGCTGCTGCTCGCATGGGAATTGAAATCTCCGCAGCAGGCGATCGCGGCTGGTGTACCTGAAGAACGTGTGCCGATGGACGGCCTGTATCCCGAGCACATCGTGGAAGTGCGTCCGACCAGCACATACGGCGGCGAAATCGTCTGGGAGTGGCACCTCTGGGATCATCTCATCCAGGATGCCGATTCCACCCGCGAGAATTTCGGCGTGGTCAGTGAGCATCCGGAGCTCTTCAACATCAATGCGCCGCTGACGGGGATGGATCCCCGCAAGGCGGACTGGTGGCACGCGAATTCGGTGGACTACAATCCATCCCTCGATCAGATCATGATCAGCGTGCGGCATCACAGTGAGGTCTGGATCATCGATCACAGCACGACGACCGGGGAAGCCGCTTCCCACAGTGGCGGACGAAGCGACATGGGGGGTGATCTCCTGTACCGCTTCGGGAATCCGCGCAGCTATCGGCCCGGTGCGGACTCGCTGCGCATGCTGCATGACCAGCACGACGCGCACTGGATAGAGGATGATCTGCCGGGGGCGGGAAACATCCTGCTGTTCGACAACGGAGAGACCCGCGATCCGCGTTATTCGAGCGTGGAGGAATTCACGCCGCCGGTGGACAGCAGCGGATCGTACAGGATGGATTCAAGTGGCGTCTTTGGTCCGACACACATCGCCTGGTCGTACGGACATGCTGAAGAACGGCGTTTCTATGCGCGCTACATGTCGGGAGCGCAGCGGTTGCCCGACGGCAACACACTGGTGTGCAATGGACCGAAGGGATATTTTTTCGAGGTCACTCCCACCGGCAGTATCGTGTGGCGCTATGTGAATCCCGTCACGGGCGAGGGACCGCTCGACCAGGGTACCGTCCCCCCGGGCAGTCACTGGAGCAGGGAGAACCTCGCCTTTCGCTGTACGCGGATTCCACCTGATCATCCCGGGCTGGCAGGACGTACACTCGAATCGCAGGGACCGATCGAACGGTATCCCTCCAGCGTGAGGCACGGGAATGATGCACATCCCGGGGCGCCCTTTCTCCACCCGAACTATCCCGATCCATTCCGCACGTCGACAACAATCCGTTTCACCCTGCCAGGACGCGAGCGCGTCATTCTGCGCGTCACCGACGTCCTGGGACGCACAGTCGCCGTGCTGCTCGATGCGGAACGATCGGCAGGCACTCACCTCGCTCATTTCAATGCGGCCAGCCTGCCCGATGGAACGTACTTCTGCAGATTGTACACATCACACGGCGTTCAAACGCAGCGCATGCTGCTCCTTCAATAATGTCTGTGGGGCTAGGCGCACTCTTCCCCGGAGCGCTCCGGATCCGTCTCCCCATTCCCATCGATTTTGCTTCCCTGCATCGCCTCGCCCAGTTCGTCCACCAGCGTTTCTTTCCACATGGGAACACGCATACGATAGCCTGCTCTGCCGATGAGGTGCGCCGCGACCGGATTCGTGATGAAAATGAAAAGGACGATCACGATCACCTCGAACAGGGTCCAGCCATCGCCGAAATGCACTGCGACACCGAGCAGCAGCAGCACGGCGCCGAAGGCGCTCGCTTTCGCCGCAGCATGCATACGCATGTACAGATCGGGCAGACGCACAATGCCGATGGCGGCAACCAGGAAGAAGGCCGAGCCCGCGAGAAGAAGCACCGCTGTGAGGATGTCAGCGATCATTTCGCAATCCTCTCGAAATAACGGGCGAAGGCCACGGTACCGAGAAACACGATCAGCGCAAGAACGGTGGCGGCATTGAGCATGATCTCAACACCGGTCAGTACGGTGAAGGCACCGATAAAGCCGATGAGAATCGCGGCAACCAGGTCCAGCGCAACGACCCGATCCGGGAGGTCCGGTCCGCGCCAGAGCCTCCAGAATGTCAGGGCGACCGCCACGACAAGCATGCCGATCGAGATCAGCGCGGCAGATTCAACGATCCCGACTGCGTCCGGAAACATCAGAAAATCTCCTTGATGCGTTGTACGTAATCCACCTGAATCTGTCGGCGCATCCGGTCGATATCGGCGACGTTCATATGATGCAGAAACAGCGTGCGCCGGTCGGCGCTGATATCGAGACTGAGCGTGCCCGGTGTCATGGTGACGAGATTCGAGAGCACGAGAATCTGCCGGTCAGTCAGTTCACAGAGGGGGATGGCGATGATGCCCGGCTGGAAATGCAGTTTGGGCGTGAGGATGTCTGCGGCGATGCGCAGGCTCGAGAGCACGACTTCCATCACATAGAAAAAGAAGAACGGAACAACGCGCACGAAACGCGTGGGGAGGGATCGACGGTCATTGCTCATGGCTGCACCCCGAGAACGCTTTCAATGTAGAGGGTGGGATTCAGCAGCTGATCCGCAGCCTGTCCGGTCATCTGCAGAATCGGTTCCGCGGCGAGTCCCATGATCACAGTCACGGCAACGAGCAGGAACATGGGAATGAAGTACAGTGCCATCGACGCCTTCGTAAGCGTGGGATACACGGTGACGAGAGGATTCTCCACGGTTGGCGCCGGAGGCAGGATATCCGCCGACGGCACTCCCCCGGGCGTCTCCTTCCAGAATGCTTCGCCCCAGATTTTTGTCATGGAGAACAGGGTCAGCATGCTGACCGCGAGCGCCACGGCCACGATCACATAATCAGCAGATTCGAGCCCGGCACGCACGAGCGTGAACTTCGCGAAGAATCCGGAGAACGGTGGGAGCCCCGCAAGCGACAGCGCCGCGAGGAGGAACAGCACGGCGAGCACAGGCGACTCGCGCAGCAGCCCGCCAAGCTGTTTGAGTGCGGTGTGACCCCGTTTGCGCGCGACATAGCCGACAACGAGAAACAGCGCCGCTTTCGCAATCGCAACATGCAGCGTGAAATAAATCGCACCCGAGAGCGCGAGCTGCGTGAAAATCCCCAGTCCCATCAGCGCATAGCCGATCTGGCTGACGATGTGAAAGGACAACAGCCGCTTCATTTCGCTCTGCGCCACCGCACCGAGTACGCCGACGACCATCGTCACGCCCGCGAGCACGAGGAAGAGCGGTTGTGTGAAGCCGGTATCGTGCACGAAGATGATAGAGAAGGTTCGCAGCAGCGCATAGACTCCAACCTTTGTGAGCAGTCCGGCGAACAGCGCCGTTATCGCGGCAGGCGGCACGGGATAGGAATCCGGCAGCCAGAAGAAAAACGGAAAGATCGCCGCCTTGATCCCGAATGCGACGAGAAACAGCATCGCGGAGGTATTGACCAGTTCGGGATTCGCAGTCTGCGACAGCTTGAACGCCAGATCCGCGAAATTCAGCGTGCCGGTCTTTCCGTAGAGTACACCCGCACCGATGAGAAAGAGCATGGATGCGAGCAGGTTCACCGTGACATACTTCACCGCGCCCGCGAACTGCACGCGCTCGCCGCCGAGGACGAGCAGGACGAAGGATGCGATGAGCATCACCTCGAACCAGACGTAGAGATTGAACATGTCGCCGGTCAGGAAAGCGCCGTTGACCCCCATGAGCAGGATGTGCAGCAGCGGGAAATACCCGAAACGCCGACGCGGCTCGTCAACCGCGGCAGCCGAGTAGATCGCGATCGCCAGACCGGTGACACCGGTCAGCAGAACCATCAGTGCGCTGAATGTATCGGCCACGAAGCTGATACCGAACGGCGCCTTCCACCCTCCCAGCTGCTGCACGAGAATGCCGCCGTCGTGCACGGCGGTCAGAAGCCAGATCGACGCAGCGAGCAGCAGTGCACTGCCGGTCATGCCGATCACATTCTGTGCGCGCACCGAGGAACGCAGGAGCAACGTGGCAACCGCACTGACGAGTGGGATGAGAATGGGCAGGACGACCAGCACATTCATGATTCCACCTCGCTCATTGCGTCAATGTCGTCCGTACCGGTTTCCTGATGTGCCCGCTTGATCAGCACGAGAAAGAACGCGAACAGGCCGAAACTGATGACAATCGCTGTCAGAATCAACGCCTGCGGCAGCGGGTCGGCGAACGGTGTCTGCAATGCCGTGGCCCCCTTTTCGACGAGTGGCGGTTCGGCATGCTGCAGTCCGCCCGAAGTGAAAATGACCAGGCTGGCGGAATGACTGATCAGGATCAGTCCCAGCACGAGACGCGCGAGACTGCGGCGGAGAATGAGCCAGACGCCCGCCGCGAACAGCACACCACTGAGTATGGCAATCAGCAGATGCATCAGTATTCCTCCCGTTCGTCATGTTCCGCGAGCGCAAACACAATGGTCAGTGTGAAGCCGATCACCGTGAAATAAATGCCGATATCGAACCAGAGCGGCGTTCCAAGCGGGAGGGCACCCAGCAGGGGGAGTTCGGGCTTCCACCAGTACCCCTTCAGCCATGGCTCCCCGGACAGAAGCGCGGGGATACCGCTGCTGAGCGCCAGCAGGAGTCCGCCGCCGATGAAGGTGCGGGGATCGTATCGCAGCAGGCGTCGCGCGCGTGCACTGCCGTAGGCAAGTGCCTGCAATGCGAGTCCCGAAGCGGCGAGCAGCCCTCCGATGAACCCCCCGCCCGGATCGTTGTGCCCCCGCAGCAGCAGCACCAGCGACACGATGAGAAGAACCGGCGAAAGATATTTCGTTGCGATCCGCAGGATAACAGCCGACATCACGAAACCCTCCCGTTTCCGCGGCGGAGCTTCATCATCGCGTACACGCCGATGGCAGCAACCGCGAGCACCGTCACTTCACCGAGCGTGTCCATCGCACGAAAATCCACGAGAATGACGTTGACGACATTCCGGCCGAAGGCGGCCGGCAGACTGTTCTCCGCGAAAAATGTGGAGATCGCGGTGTCGAGCTGCACGCCGGAGGCCTTGAGGGAATACAGCGTGACGACGATACCGGAGAATACGGCGACCACGGCATCACGCAGCTGCGTGGGGACCGATGACCGAACACCGAAGCGCGGCAGGTGCCGAATGACAAACAGAAATATCAACACCGTCAGAGTCTCGACGAGAATCTGCGTGATTGCCAGATCCGGTGCGCTGTAGATGACATAGATGGCGGCAATGCCGAAGCCGATGACGCCGAGCGCCGCAATGGCGACAAGTCTCGTGCGTGCCACGAGCACCATGATGGTCGCGGCAATCATCAGCACGACAAGACCCACACTGTAAAAACTGACATCCCCGAATCCTGTGTCGATCGGCCAGCCGGGCAGCTTGAGAAACGTATAACCCGCCAGCAGTATAAACACGACGAGAATGGTGAAGAGATACGCACGGAGATAGCCGCTCTGCACATGGCGCACCATGCGTCCGGCGGCACCCGGAAGGGCGTCCACCACACGACGGTACAATCCGCCTGGCAGCAGCAGCTCTGGAACGCGCAGTTCTGCGGCAACCCGGCGGGCACGGAGACGCAGCAGAAACATGAGCACACCGACAACAATGGTCAGCAGACTGAGCATGAGCACGGGATTGATGCCATGCCAGAGTTTGAGTGCGACATCGACATGCTCGGCGCGCACACTTTGCACCGCCGGCTCGATCAGCGTTCGGCCGATCAGTGATGGAAAGAGACCGAAGACGAGTCCGCCAAGACCCAGCAGCAACGGTCCCAGCCAGAGGGAAACGGGACCTTCATGCGCGCGCCCGGGACGCACGGGTTTTCGTCCGACAAAGGGTCGCATTCCGACAATGAGTGCGACGGCGATGTTCACGGCGTTGGCCAGCACGCCGGCGACCAGAAGGAATACCGACGCGGATGGCGCCTGCATTTTCGCTTCGTACATGAGTTCCTTCCCGATGAATCCGAGCAGAGGCGGGAAGCCGGTCATCGAAAGCGCGGCAAGGAATGCGGCGGCGGCAGTGAACGGCATTACGCGGGCAAGGCCATGCAGCTCACGCACATCCCTGCTGCCGGCCTGGTGGTCGATCACTCCGGCGACCATGAACAGTGCGCCCTTGTAGAGCGAATGCACGACGAGAAAGACCATTGCCGCCTTCGCGGCGAGATCCGTGCTTAGTCCGATCAGCATGACAAGCATGCCCAGGGCGCTGACGGTGGAATATGCCAGCAGGCGTTTGAGGTCGGTCTGCGGCGCGGCCAGAAAGGCCCCGATAACCATCGTCGCACCCCCGGCGAGTGTCAGCAGGTAATGCCACTCTTCGGTGCCGCCGAATACGGGATTGAGCCGGGCGAGCAGATACACGCCGGCTTTGACCATCGTGGCGGAATGCAGGTATGCGCTCACCGGCGCCGGTGCGGCCATGGCGCCCGGCAGCCAGAAGTGGAACGGCACCTGCGCGGATTTCGTGAAAGCACCGAGGAGAATCAGCAGCAGTGCGGGCAGATACAGGCCGTGAGTGCGCAGCGCCTCTTCGCTCGAGAGCAGCGCCGCGATGTCATAGGATCCGCCGGCCACACCGGTAAGGATGATTCCCGCCAGCAGCGCCAGTCCCCCGAAACCCGTGACCAGCAGGGCCTGCAGTGCCGAACGCCGTGACTTCTCCTTATCGGTATAAAATCCGATGAGCAGGTACGACGCGATGCTCGTCATCTCCCAGAAGACAAAAAGCAGCAGCAGATTGTCCGCCAGGACAACCCCGAGCATTGAGGCCATGAACAGCAGCATGAAGGAAAAGAACCTGCCGCGCCGGGCATGGCCCGCGAGGTACCCGCCGGCATACACCAGTACCAGGGCACCGACGCCGAGCACCAGCAGCGCGAAGAGCAGGCTCAATCCCTCGAACCGGAACGACAGGGAAATACCAAGCGTGGGAATCCACGGCAGGGTGAACAGGCGCTCGCCGCCGTTCTGAACCGCCGGAAGCAGCGTCAGGAAATGGATGAAAAATGCTCCCGGCAGCAACGCGAGCCCCCAGCCGGCAACACGGCCCGGTACACGCTGCAGCAACGGCGCAAACGCCGCGGCAATCAGTATCAGCAGTATGGGGAGCAATGATTCCATGGTCTTTCGCGACCGCAACTCCGTTGACAATCCTGCACAAAGGCCCGGCGACCTGCATCAGTCCGATGCATCCGGCGGGACTGGTTTCTATTCATCTCTCGGCGGATAGACCGCAAGTACCTGATAAACACCGTTGCTATGGAAAATGTTCAAGCGCGCATGCTATCCGGAGCGCCCATGCTATCCGGAGCGCGCATGCTATCCGGAGCGCCCATGCTATCCGGAGCGCGCATGCTATCCGGAGCGCAGATTCTCCCACTGCGGACATACGTCCTCCTCGTAAGGATTCACTCCGTCAGCGGATATGCATGATATTGCGCTGCCGCACGCCGCCGGGCGTGGTAAGCCGAAGCATGTACATCCCTGACGGCCGATCCCCGGGATTCCATGTCGTGCGATGGATGCCGGCATCCTGCATCCCCTCATGCAGCACTGCCAGCCGGCGTCCCTCCGCGGAATAGACGACAAGCGTCATCCACGACGGCGCCGGGAGCTCATACGAAACAACCGTCGTGCCGCTGAACGGGTTGGGATGATTCTGATGCAGCACCGGCGCATCGGGCAGCGGGGGCGTGTGCGCAACGGACACGAGCGGATCGCTGGTGACATTGATGTCGTCGATGTACATGCTCATCAGCGGACTCACGTCGTCCCACAGGTACGCGCCGATGGCCCCGCTGACGCGCGAATAATCGAGTACCGGACAGCCGGGCAGCAGCTGGTCGTTGAACCAGAACCAGAATTCATGCCCCCGTGCCAGCACCGCCAGCTTGTGCCAGCCGCTCACCTGCGGGATGCCGCCCGGAATTTCGCCCGCCTCCCAGTCCCGAATGGTCTGCGGGATGGCGGGATTGTCATCGGGACGCAGCCGGAAACGCAGCCGCGGGGTCAGCATGCCGCCGGGACGAAAGCGCGCCACGAACTGGTAGCCGGAGGTCAGCCCCGTCGTGTCGACACGAAATTCAAGGCCGTAATACACCGCGCCGTCCACCGGGATGTACACCTGTGCCTCGTAATAGTAATTCGTCATCTCGGGACTCCCTGACCAGCTCTGTCCCACATTTCCACCGGAGAAATGGTTGTCGAGCTTGCCCACCCAGCGGTCGCCGCTCGGATTCCCCGGGTAATTCACCGGCAGCATTGCGTTGCCGTTGAAGCCCGCATGCCATTCGTTGTCCGCCTCCCCGCCGGAAAACTGCTCCTGATAGAGATAATTCTGTGCATGCAGGCCCGTCGAGCACAGCAGCAGAACGAACATGGTCTGGAACATGATGCGCATGGGAACCTCCGGTGGAAAATGAAACGAGCGGCTGCCGCCGCCCACAGGGATGCTCAGCACGTGTGACTGTGCCTAGAAATCTTCATCCTCGTCTTCATCGGGATCGTCGTCGAGGGTGTTGTTTACCTTGAAGTCGGGATTAATGAAGCTGAGGATCTCCGCGACCCGCGCAGCTTCGGCCTCGTCGCCCTGCTGCTGATACGCGAGGTAGAGGTTGCGCCACATGCGCTCGATGATGTCGCGCGACGACACCGGCGCCAGCATCTCCGGCGTGAGTCGAATGCCGCTGGAAGACAGCATCAGACGGCACTGATCCCGCGTGATGATAATGCCGCTGTTGAACGCGTCGACAAAAAACATGCGCGATCCGTCGTCATACTGCACGAGAAAATGCATCGGCATGCCGATACCATTGAGCGAGACACCGAGCCGCCGGCCGAGCGTGAGCAGGAGAATCGAGAGCGTGATCGGAATACCCTTGCGGTAGTCGATCACCTTGTTGATGTAGCTGTTGTGCGGATTGTAGTAATCCTCACGGTTGCCGATGAACCCGAGATCACTGAACAGATAGCTGCGCATCTTCATGAAGGTATCCAGCGGCGTGGCGCGCGAACCCGCCAGCACGCGGATGTCCGCGGCCATGTCGTCGAGGCGTCGCTGATACGTGGCTGTATTGATCTCGGGGAAACCGTATTTGGCGAGGATGAACGCCCCCTCCTCCAGATCCACTGGTTCTTCGGGACCGCCGAACTCGCGGTCAAGGCGGCGCAGTGCCGTGGAGCGGCGAATGTCATTCACCAGTTCGCCGACGATATCCTGGTGAAGATTGCCGTGAAATTCCGTAAGATCCCTCAGGCCGGCAACCGCTTCCTCGCCCAGCGACAGAATCCGTTCGCGAACCGCTGTCTGCACCGAGGCTTGAGGGTCGTCGAGCAACGAGTACAACGCATATAATTCGCGTGTCGCGCTCATTTCGTCAGATACCTGTCCGTCAGTTTCTTCTTCAGATAATTAAAAGCTTCTTTCGGAGTATTGCAAGTCTTGAAAAGGCGCAGATCGCCGCGGCTTATGACGTGCATGTCGGCCAGCGCCTCGAAATCGATGACGCGATTCCAGAAATCCCCGCCATACAGCACTATGAACACCTTCTTCCGCAGCTTCTCGGTCTGCACGAGCGTGAGAACTTCCATCAGCTCGTCCATGGTGCCGAAACCACCGGGGAAAATGACCAGCGCCTTGGAGGGATAGACGAACCAGAACTTCCGCATGAAGAAGTAGTGGAACTCGAAATTCAGCTCGGGTGGAATGTAAGGATTCGAGAACTGCTCGAACGGCAGGCTGATGTTGAGTCCGATGGATTTCGCGCCCGCCGCGTGCGCACCGCGGTTGGCCGCCTCCATGATGCCCGGTCCGCCGCCGGAACAGATGACGAAGCGATGCTTCTCGAGCGTGAGTGACCACTCGGAGAGGAGCCTCGCCAGTTCGACGGCATCTTCATAGTATTTCGAGGTCTCCACCATGCGCTCCGCACGCTGCAGCTGATCGAGAAGCGTCTTGGGCGTTTTTCGCTTGCCGGAACGACGGATGGACTCGAGCACTTCCTGTTTCTCCCGCAGCGCGTCCTCACGCGAAATCAGCCGCGCGGATCCGAAAAATACGACCGTGTCGCGGATGCGGTTCTGACGTAGGCGCCGCTGCGGTTCGAGGTACTCCGCGAGCAGACGGATGGTCCGCGCGTCGGGACTGTTGAGGAACTCGATGTTCTTGTATGCTTTGTCGGGTTCGTCGTGCTTTGCCATGCGGTTGTTGGTTTCTGGTTATTGGTTACCTGTTTTTGGTTGCCTCTCGCGCCGCCTGCCTCGCCGTAGCGCAGCGAAAGCGGGAAGTCCCGCAAAGCGGGACGAAGTCGGGCTGGTCGCCGGGTTCAGATGGCGATGCTGCCGCCGGCGAGGGGCAGGATATGTCCGGTCAGATAGCTGTTTCCCTGCGCGAGGAACAGCACGGTATCCGAGAGATCCTGCGCGCTGCCGTAACGCTTCATGGGAAAGCGATCAGCCGGAATGTGATCGAGAACCTCTTCACCGGGAATGACAATCACTCCCGGTGCGATGGCGTTGACGCGGACGTCGGGCGCGAGCACTTTCGCGAGTGCGCGTGTCAGCATCACGACACCCGCCTTGGAGACGTTGTAGGGAATATGCTTTTTCCACGGCTCGAATCCGCCGGCGCTGGCCATGTTGACCACGCATCCTTTCCGCGCACGCAACAGCGGTGCAAGCGTCTGCGTCATGAAAAAATAACTCTTGACGTTGACATCCTGCGCGAGATCCCAGATTTCCTCGGTTACATCCTCGAACGCCGCTCCGGGAAAAACACCGGCATTGTTGACGAGCAAGTCGAGACCGTCCGTGATACCGGCAATCGCGGTGCCAAGAGCCCGGATGTCTTCGAGCTGTCGAAGATCACCGGTCAGCGGATGGGCCTTTCTTCCCGTCTCGCGGATATGCGCCGCCGCCTCCCGCATGCCGTCGGTGGATTCATGGGCGTGCAGGATCACATCGTATCCGGCACCGGCGAGCGCATACGCAATTTGCCGGCCCAGACGGCGACCGGAGCCGGTGACAAATGCGATACGTTCCTGAGATGCCATTATGACCTCATTGATGGACGGGTTCACGGTATAATCGCAAAATACTGGAAAACAAGGGGCTTGCCAAGAGGGAGTTAAAGGATTAATGGAATTGTAATTTCCGTACTTCCCGCGTCATTCCCCGACCAGGACGCGATATTCCGTCCCTTCAGCCTCGCATGTCAGCCCTGTGCCCGCATCCGCGAATGCGTTACGGATGAGCCCGATACCGCGGTACATACCGCTGCGGGGATCGTATGCATGCGTTGTGACAAAGCCCGCATTGCGTCTCTCGGCGGTGAGTGTGGTCGCCGGCAGGAGATTTTCCGGGGCGCCATCCGGCCAGGTGATGCGACAGGGCTTCCGCTGCACCTTGTCATAACTGTCGAGCCGCGCGATGACCTCCTGACCGATATAGCATCCCTTTTCAAAATCAACCGAAGCTGCGCTGCCGGATTCCAGCGGATTGGCATGCTCCGAAAGCTCATGTCCCACGGCAGGCACGAGCGCATCCACCCGCCAGAGCGCGAATGCGTGATCACCGAGACGCGGCAGACCACAGTCCTCTGACAGGAACACGGCGAGCTTCTCGGCATCTGCCGCGTCGCAGAGCAGACGCAGCCCGGCGCCGGTCACGCTGTCATGACGCAGCACACGTACCGGCGCGTCCGCAATCCTGTGTTCCCCCGCCGCGCCCTCTTCCGGAAGCGGAATTCCGTCAATCCCCCCCTCCGGCACCTTGTAGACGGAAAACTGCGTATGCTCCGCGCCGGCATCGGTATAGCGGCAGTCCTCCATGATCGTATACTTGTCCAGCCACGCGATCAGCGTCTCGGCGGTCTCTCCGGAAGTCAGCAGAAGCACGGCCGATTCCCCGGGCAGAACGAGCACGGCATCCATCACCCGTCCCTTCTCGGTGGTGACGAGTGTCTCCCGCACCTGTCCCGGCACGAGATCGTCGAGTTTCGCGGTCGTCAGCCGGTTGAGCAGATCGAGGGCATCGCCTCCCACGATGCGCACGACACCCCGCGTGCGTTCGTCACGAAAAAAGGCGCCCGCGGTGGACGCCTCTGCCTGCTGTATCACGTCGGAATCCGATTCCGCATGCATGGTCACACCTTTTCCTGTTCTCTGGCTTTGACGAACCCCGGTGCGGCGGTTCCCGCATCGATGTGCAGTGCGCCCACGAGATCCTGTATGTCCTCAACACCTTCTTCCCTGCAATATGTTTCCATGCCGCGGGCGATTTTCACGGCGGCGTCGGGATCCCGGAAACTTGCCGTGCCGACCTGCACGGCCGACGCGCCGACGAGGAGGAATTCAATCGCATCCTGCCAGGTCGTGATCCCGCCGATACCGATGATGGGAATGGAGATGGCCTTCGATGCTTCGAATACCTTTGCGAGGGCCACGGGCTTGATCGCCGGACCGCTGAGTCCGCCCGTAATCGTGGAGAGTACCGGCCGCCGCGTGCGGATGTTCACCGCCATGCCGACGAGCGTGTTGATCAGCGCGACGGCGTCCGCGCCCTCATTCTCGCAGCTCTTCGCGAAATCCGCGATATGGGTAACATTCGGTGTCAGCTTGATGATCAGCGTGCGCTCGGTGCGCCTGCGCAGCTCCCGTGTGATGGTCTCGGTCATGTCACAGCGTGTACCGAAATTCAGTCCGCCCTCCTTCACATTGGGACAGGAGACGTTGATCTCATAGGCCGCAATCCCCTCTTCCCCTTCGAGCCGCTCGAGGATGCGGATGTATTCCTCGGTGGTGCTTGCTGCGATGTTGACGATGATCTCGGTATCGATTTCTCGAAGAAAGGGCAGCTTCTCGGCGATGAACGCGTCGATGCCGACATTTGCGAGCCCGATTGAGTTGAGCATGCCGGCGGGTGTTTCCGCGATGCGCGTGGGAGCGTTTCCCTGCCGCGGCAGCCAGCTGACCGATTTTGTCACGATGCCTCCCAGCGCACGCAGATCCGTGTACGGCGCCGCCTCGTTGCCGTATCCGAACGTGCCGGAGGCGACGAGCACGCGGTTCTTCAGATGCATGGAGCCGAGAGTGTAGGAGGTGTTCATGCGTGATGATGCTCGTGAAAGATGATCTCGTGGGAATCAAAGCAGGGGCCTTCCGTACAGACCAGCGCGTATTTGCGCTCGCCTTCCGTTCGTTCGATCGGACAGCCCTGACAGATGCCGATGCCGCAGGCCATCTCCGATTCGAGCGAAAGCTCACAGGCAAAACCGCGTTCATGCGCGAACGCCTGCGTGGCCTTCAGCATGGCATTCGGTCCGCATGCAAACAGACGCGGACGGTCCACCTCGTGACTGTCGAGGTACGCGGCCAGCGCCTGGATGACCGTACCGTGAAATCCCTCGCTTCCGTCGTCCGTCGCCACGTGGACGTTTGCGAGTCCGCGCGTCACCACCCGATTCGCATTGCGCGCACCGAGAAAGGTAAGGACGGGAATCGCCCGCTGCTGCAGCACGCGGGTCAGGTGCGGGAACGGCGCGACACCGATGCCGCCCGCAACGATCACCGCCGTGCCGAAATCCTTTTCGTATCCGAAGGTGTTTCCGAGCGGACCGAGGATGCCGATGCGGTCGCCCGCCCTTTTCGTGGCGAGAATATGTGTTCCCTTGCCCAGCAGTGAGAAAAGAATCTCACATTCCTCGCCGTGTACGCTCGAAATGCTGTAGGGACGGCGGAGAAGAGGTTCAACCGCATCGCTGACGCGGATGTTGATGAACTGACCGGGCAGCAGCTGCCCGGCGAGGGAAGGACTGTGGAAGCGCAGCGCGAAGGTCTCCTCGGCGACCTGTTCGTTCGATGTGACTTCCACATCGGTGTTGATCACGGACATGCTATTTTCTCTCAAGCGGCTTGGGTGGTGTCAGGTTGCGCAGGGTATCACCCCCGGGCACCGTGTTGGGTTTGAGGGCGTCAGGGGTCTGCCCCGGATTCGGAGCGGGAGGCGGCGTGCCCGCGTCACCGGATTGCGGTGTGTCGTTCTTTTCCTCCGGGGTCTCCTCCGTCTCCGAGCCGGGAAGACGCAGCGGGAAGTCCTTGTCCAGCGTGGGATCCTTCTCCTCCTCTTCCGTTCGCGCGGAATCGCGCAGGACCTTCAATTCTTCATCCAGCAGCGGGTTGCGCAGGCGCTGTTCGCGTTTTCTGCGCTCCTCCTCGGCTTTTGCGCGCTGCGCTTCTTCCTGCGCCTTGCGCTGTTTCTCCATTTCCGTGCGTTTCTTTGCGTTCTCGATTGCGTCGAGTATTTCCTTGCCCCGTTTCGAGTACGGAGACTCGGGATGCTCCTTGACCATCTCGCGATACATGGCGAGTGCTTCCTCGCCCCGGTTCTCTTCGTAGAGCATTGCGATGGCAAGCTGCGCGCGAAGCGCCTGCTCGGTATTCGGATAGTCTTTCATGACCTGGCGCATCATTTCTATTCCGCGTTCCCTGCTGCCGCGTTCGAGTTCCTCAGCCGCCCGGTCATAGGCTTCGAGCGCCAGCGCCGTGGAATCCTTCGGCAGGGGAATGCCGCGCACCTGCATGATGCTTTTCGCATATCCGCTCGCCGGGAACTGATTCAGCAGACGATTTTCGTATATCGTCGCCTCCTCTTCGAGACCGGCCTTCCGCTCGATCGCGGCCATGGTGTACAGGGCCTGCGGACGCAGGGAATCCGCCAGCTGACTGTCGAGTGCTTTCTGATAATAGTAGCGGGCGGAATCGACATTCTCAATCTGATCGAACATCTGCCAGCCCATCTCCATATACAGCTCCGCGATGACAGTGCGCAGCGAATCCGGGTCGGTGCTCTCAAGATCGATACGCCGGTATTCCGGACCGGCAAGCGCCATCGCCTGCTGGGTGTTCTTGATCCCGGCCATCATGGCTTCCTGCTGTTTCTCCAGCTCGCGCTCCCAGGGATTGATCCGGCCGGTGTTGCGACCGTGGGGACGACGACGGCGGAAACGCTCGGCCATGCGTTCCTCTTCGCTCATGTTCGGATCACTGAGGCCTTCCTCGGCCTTCTTCTCCCGCTCCAGCGAGTCGGTAATCGCCTGCAGGGAATCCCTGATGCGCAGCGAGTCGGGATTCAGAACGAAAAACAGCGTCGTGTCTTTCATGGAAATCTGATTGCGCAGCTTGCGGTAATCACCGAATATCTTCGATTTGCGTTTTGCGAGCTGCGCGGATTCCGCGCCCGGGAATGCGAGCTTGGCTTTGTCGTAATTATCGAATGCGTTGTCGTAATCGCCGAGGTCTTTTTCGTAAATGCGCCCCTTCGCGAAATACGCATCGGCAGTTTCAGGCACACCCGAAAAGGTGGTGTCGACATAGGTATACTGTTCCATCGCTGCCTGGAAGGCGTCACGGGCGAGGCTGTCGTCTACTCCCTGGTATCGCTTGTGATATGCGTAGTAGAGGTTCGCGATTTCAAGCTGGATCTTGCTGTCGTAATCGAGATACAACGGATTCTCCAGCATGTTGATCAGCGTATTGCTGGCTTCGTCGAGATGTTTGTTTTCACGGGACAGCTTCGCGTAGTTCAGCTCGGCGATGAAAGCCAGTTCCGTGGTCGGGTCGAGCTGGAAAATATCGCGGTACGCCTTCGCCGCTTTCTCTTTTTCACCAATGCGCTCATACTCGCGTGCGAGCGTGAGCTGCACATCGAGCCGCTGATCGCGGTCGGCCGCGTAGTCCGCTGCCTGTTCGAAACGGCGCACCGCTTCCTCGCGGTCGCCGGTGATGATGTACATGTTGCCGAGCTCGAAATACGCCATGGAGACGACGTCCGCCTCTCCCTCTTCGACCCCCTCCTCGATGGCACGCTGCAGCATCTGCTCGGCGAGTTCAAAGCGTTCAAGACTCACATATGACTTCCCCAGCCAGAGAATCGCTTCGGGAACGAGATTGCTCTCAGGATAGCGGTCAAGCAGCTCCTGGAATTTCCGTTCCGCGCGCAGCGGCTCGTTCTTGTAAAAATAGCTCTTCCCGATCAGCAACAGTGAGTTGTCCACCCATTTGCTCTTCGGATAGTTGATCAGGATGCGCGAGCATTTCTCGATGACCTTGTCGAACAGCACGAGCGCAGACGAGGGCACGCTCGAATGCATCATCATCATGTCCTGCTGAAGCCGCCGGCGCTCTTCCTCGGGCATGTTCTCGGGCATATCCATCTCAGGACCGCCCGCAAGCGTGTTGAGATCGCCGGCGCGTTCGTTTTTCCGCTGCTCGATTTCCTCGACAGCCTGGTCGAACGTGCGCTGCGCATTGTAGTACGTGTTGAAATACCCGGTGGCGTTCTGCCAGCGGACTTCGACGAACTCCCAGACGACACACCCCTGCAGCAGGAATGCGGCGAAAAAAAGTAGCAATGCGGTGCGGATGGACGTGCGGTGGATCACAGACGTGTCAGTAGTATTTCAACATCGTTGCAACGTGAAAATTAGACGCCGGATGCCCATAAAAACAAGTCAAACGAAAATACGGCATTCCTGCCCCCCTGGCAACCGGCACCCGCGCGTATTCACCCCGCATCCCTGACGGGCGCGGTGATCGTCGCAGCGCGGAAAAACCCCCGCGCCGCATGAGACGCGGTCGGCCCGCACACCGTCAGGTGGACAGCAGCCGCTCGTAAAAGGACTCGTACAGGGGAACTATCTTCTTTATATCGAACATGTCCACCGCGCGGCGCCGGGCAGCCTCCGAGAATGCCGTATACTTCGCCTCGTTGGTGAAAAGTTCCACAGCGTAACGCGCCATGCGGTCGATGTCACCGATCTCGGCGATATACCCGGTTTCGGCATGCTGGTTCACTTCCGGAATGCCGCCGATACTCGTGGAAATCACCGGCAGTCCGCAAGCCATCGCCTCCAGCGCCGACAGGCCGAAGCTCTCGGACTGGCTCGGCAGCATGAAAAGATCCGATGCGGCGAGAATGTCTACGAGCGCGTCCTGCTTTCCCAGAAAACGCACGTGTTCACAGATACTGAGTTCGCGGCAGAGATTCTCGCATTCCGAGCGGTCGGGACCGTCGCCAATGAGCAGCAGCTTCGCGGGGACGGACTCCAGCACCTTCGAGAAGGTGCGGATCACATCGGGCACGCGCTTGACGGGACGAAAATTCGATGTGTGCGCAATGATTTTTTCATCGTTCGGAGCAAACATCTCACGGTATTTGCAGGATTCGCGCGGTGCATACACCTCGGTGTCGATGAAGTTCGGGATCATTGCGATGTCGCAGTCCAGCTGATACGTGCTGATCGTCTTCTCGCGCAGGAAACGCGAGACGGCTGTGATGCCGTCGCTGTTCGCCAGCGCGAAACGCATCAGGGGGAGGAAGGAAGGCTCGAGTCCGACCAGCGTGGAATCCGTCCCGTGCAGCGTGGTCACCGTGCGGATGTTTTCCGCGCCGAGGATCTGCCGCGCCAGGTAGGCGCTCACCGCGTGCGGAATCGCGTAATGCATGTGCAGGATGTCGAGTTTCTCGTACTGTGTCACCTCCACCAGTTTGCTGGTGAGCGCGAGCGTGTACATGTCGAACTCGAACAGCGGGTATTTCGCCATTTCCACGGCATGGAAATACACGCGCTCGTGGAAATGCTCGAGGCGGAAGGGGCGGTCGTATGTGACGAAATGCACTTCGTGCCCTCGCTCGGCAAGCGCGAGCCCGAGTTCTGTCGCCACGACACCGCTGCCGCCGTATGTGGGATAACAGGTGATACCGATGTTCATTGCTGGAAGACCTCCCCGGGATTGTGTACTTTCATGTGCATGGATGCTTTCAACTGAATGCGCAATGTCAATTCAATCATGAGTCAGAAATCGAAACAGGATCACGGACACGAGCAGTCGAAGGCCCACCGACGTGCGCCGCAGGCGAACGAAGGCGGGGAACAGGAAATGCGTGACTCCTACCGCACCATCGCCTCTCGTGAACAGACAGAAATCAAGATACAGGGTTCCCGCTTTCTATCCTATGCCGTGCCCGTATCATCCGGAGAGGCATTCCTCGCATTCCTTGAAACGCTGAAAAAGGAGCATTACAACGCCACGCATCACTGCTTCGCCTGGCGCATCGGCTTCGACGGGGAGGATTTCCGCTACAGCGACGACGGGGAGCCCAGCGGCACCGCGGGGAAGCGCATCCTGGGATCGATCGACCGAGAAGAGCTGACCGATACCGGCATTGTCGTCGTGCGGTATTTCGGCGGGACCAAACTCGGTGTCGGCGGACTCGCCCGCGCTTACAGCGACGCGGCCGACGCCGTGCTCGCGCTCTGCCGTATTGAAACGCGTCATGTCACCGAGGATCTCTCGGTGGCCTTCCCGTACGACACGACCAGCCAGGTGCATCATGTCATCGAGATGCATGACGTCGACGTGCTCGACCGCCACTACCTCGAAGACAGCAGATACGACCTGCGCGTCCGCCTGTCGAAAAAACAGCGGTTCATCGAGGACCTGGAGACCTACACTAACCGGCAGGTTGAGATCAGGACGTGAACCGTTCAAATTCGCCGCGGATGCAGCCGGAACATCTCGAGGTCAACATCCCCCTCGCCTCGCAGGGTGACAGGTTCCAGGCGATACATTTCACGCAGATGTGCGTGATATTCCTCGCGTGATATCCCGAACAGCGACTCCACACTCTCCCAGATCCCGACCATCTCGGGCGGTACGTGCTCCAGTCCTTCGACGTACACGGCGTCACCGCGGCGCAGCGTGGAGTCTGTGACCCGATCGAGATGCGCAATCAGGTCGACGGAAGGATCCGCCTTGAACATCTGTCGCACGTCGATGTCCGCGTTCATGGATATCAGCGCTGAGGTCCATCGCGAACCGGGGGTCAGGACAAGCGCTCCCGCATACCTGGTCCGGAACAGTTCGGCCTGGCTGTGCGCGTCGTCCCCGTCGGGGAAAAGCAGCGATGGCTCGCGGGTATCGAGATTCGCCCCGAGGAGAAGCAGGATCAATCCTCCCGCCGATGCCATGGCCAGCCATCTGCGCCGCATCGTCCGCATGCCTGCCGCGCTCAGGGGCAGGAGAAACGGCAGCAGCCCGAGCCAGAACTGCGGGTCGCTGCCGAGCCAGAAACTGTTGAACACGAGCAGTGACACGGCTGCCACGACAGCAGCTGTCAGCATGCGGGGCGCCTCATTCCGGCCCTTCCATGACCACCAGCCGAGCAACACCACGGCCGCTGCCGCTGCCGCGAGACGCACCGCCTGCTGCACGCCGAAAGCGGCGAGTCCTTCGCCGGTGAGCATCCCGCGTACAGCTGTGCCGGCCCCGCCGATATCCACGAACAGGCGCAGCAGTCCTGAAAGGCTGCGCGCCACGGCGATCGGACCGAAACGCAGATGCGCGAGACTCTCCTGGTTGTGATGCGTTGTCAGCCACGACCAGAACGCTGCGAAATCGGTCAAACCGAACACACCCGCTCCCGCGGCGAGATAGGTTCCCCCCGCAACGAGAATGATCAGCAGCAGCATTCGTCCGGCGATGCGCAGTGCGTCTCGTCCCTTCCATCCCGGAAGCAGCAGCACGAGCATCGCGGGCAGCAGAACGACATGCTGCACATGCAGCAGCACGGAAAGCGTGAACAGCAGCGCGGCGCTCGCGCGCAGTCGCCCGGGTGCGGCACTGTCTCGCCAGCCCGGACTGACTCCCTCCTCGCGCTGTGAAAGGACGGCCGCAAGCACCGCGCCCGTCAAGGCGGCGAGCGCGGGCATGCCGGTTTCGATCGTGCTGCCGTGCAGCCAGAATCCGTATGAGACAGCGAGTATCCCTCCCGTGAGCAGTCCCTCAGTGCCCTTCCCGGCCGTGCGGAACACCGCCCACACCCCGAACAGCGCGGCGGCGATGACAAGCACCTCGAGATGCAGCATCACAGCACCGGGCAGCCACGAGAGCAGCATGGCACCGCTGCGGTACAGCACGGTCGTGAGCAGATGATAGGACCGCAGCACCGGTTCACCGGACAGCACGAACTGTAATTCGTCGTACGGGTCGCCGATGACGTACAGTGTCGGCGTGGTCAGGACATAAAGCACGAAAACGGAACAAAGCAGAAGCAACGGCCCCCATCGTTTCATTTCAATCCTCCTGTTCAACAACAAACCCTTCAAGAAGCTGCTCCTCCACCCCGTCAAGAAAACGCGACGGCTTGCTGAGAATCGTCCCGGTCGCGCGGTCGTAAATGTTCGTGGGATACGTGAGATACAGCCGCTGCTTCGCGCGCGTACAGGCGACGTAGAACAGCCGGCGCTCCTCCTCCATCGACTCCATGTCTTCGGCCGCGGCGCTCACCGGGAAACGTCCGTCCACCAGGTACATCACGAACACGCTGTTCCACTCGAGGCCTTTCGCCGAGTGAATGGTCGACAGCGTGACGTATTCATCCTCATGGCCCTCGGGCAGCAGATCCTCCACGCTTTCATTCGGCGGCTCCAGCGCCATGTCGGTCAGCATGATCGCCAGCTGGCTGTAGCGCTCGGCGATGGTCTGAAACATTTCGAGATCCTTCATCCGCTTGGGATGGTCGTCATAGCGCGCCTTCAGCACGGGCGTGTAGTAGCGCAGGAGGCGCTCGACCTTGTCGCCCGGCGCGACGCCCCTGCCGGCGATCTCGCGCAGCATGGCGAGCATCGCCGGAATCTCCTCGCCGCGCGCGAGCTGCCGGATGCGGTCGTCGGCGCGCTCGTGCAGGGGATTGAGTCCCGCCACGATTTCGTTGGTCACGCGCTCGGCGGTGACCGGACCCACGCCGTCGCACAGCAGCAGCACGCGCGTCCACGACACGATGTCCTTCGGATTCTCGACGATGCGCAGGTAGGCGAGCAAGTCCTTGATATGCGCGGTCTCCATGAGCTTGAGTCCGCCGAACTTCACGTAGGGAATGTTCGACCGCGCGAGCTCGATTTCCAGATCGAAGGAGTGATACCCGGCGCGGAACAGCACGGCGATTTCCTTGAGCGGCACCCCCTCCTCGCGCAGTTCCAGGATGTGCTGCGCGATGAAGCGCGACTGCGTGTTCTCGCCCTCCATGGCGATCAGCGCCGGCGTCATGCCGCTTTCCTTCCGCGTGAACAGCGTCTTTGAATACTTCTCCGCCGCCATGCGGATGATTTCATTCGTGAAATCGAGGATGGGCTGCGTGCTGCGGTAATTCTCCTCGAGCTTGATCACGCGCGCGCCGTCGAAGTCCTTCGGGAAATCCATGATGTTGCGGAAGTTCGCGCCACGGAAGGAATAGATGCTCTGCGAGTCGTCGCCCACCACCATCACGTTGCTGTGCGTGGCGGCAAGCTGCCGCACGATGCGCGCCTGCAGGCGGTTGGTGTCCTGGTACTCGTCGACCATGATATGGCGGTAGCGGTCGGAGAGCTTCGTACGGATGCCCTCGTGCTTTTCCAGCAGCGTGACGAGATTGACCAGCAGGTCGTCGTAATCCATCACATTGTTCTGCCGCTTGTATCCCACGTAAGCCTGCGCGAGCTGTTCGATCTCGTCGATCTGTTCGGAGAACTGCGGGAAGTCCTTCGCGATCACCAGGTCAAGCGGCGTCAGCGTATTCACCGACGCACTGTACATGCGCTGCAGCGTCTGCTTTTTCGGAAAGCGTTTTTTCTTTGTCGCAAGTCCCGCCCGCGTGCGGAGGATATTAATCACATCCTCGGAATCTCCCTGGTCGAGGATGGTGAAGCTGCTGCTGTAGCCGATCTCCCCGGCGTACTGGCGCAGGATCATGTTGGCGAAGGAATGAAAGGTGCCCCCGGAGACGCGCTCGGTGCGTTCGTCGAGCAGCAGGGATGCGCGCCTGAGCATTTCCCGCGACGCCTTGCGCGTGAACGTCAGCAGGAGGATCGATTCGGGACGGATACCCTGCTCGATCAGCCGCGCCACGCGGTACGTCAGCGTGCGCGTCTTACCCGTGCCCGCGCCGGCCACGACCAGCGCCGGACCCTCGAGATGCGCCGCCGCCTCGTACTGCGACTCGTTGAGCTCATCGCGATACTGGATGCGGAAACGGCTCTCATCCGAAGTGATCAGCGTCAGCGGAGATTTTTTCAGTGTGATTTTCTTCATGGGGAAATATACTGAGAATGCACGGGAAGGATGTAACCCCACGTGTCAGCGTGGGGATGCGTCCGTCCGTTTGCTCCCATCCACAACCAGCTTCCTGATCATCACCTCCCCACCCTGCTCGAGACGGATGAAGTACACCCCGGCCCTCAGTTCATTCACCGGCACCACGGACTCATACCTCCCTGCCGCATGCCAGCCATCCTCCACCACCCATGCCTCGCGTCCCGTCGTCTCATGAATTGTAAGCCGCATCTCCCCTTGCCTGCGGATCTCAAATGGAATGGTGATGTTTCCCGACGCCGGATTCGGGTAATGCTGTCCGAGGTTGAATCCATGCACCTGCGCGGATTCATCCATCCTGCGGCGGCTGCGGAACAGTCCACGGGACGTCCCGATGTACAAATAACCATCCGACGCATGCAGCGCACAGTTCACGATGCCGTAGGTATCCGGATCCAGCATGAGGTGCTGTAATGAATCCCCATTCGCGGTAATGACCCAGCACTCCGTCCATGCACCCTCTCTGTTGTTGCCCAATAATGCAGTACCCCTCCCCGCGGAAAGAAGTCTTCCGTAATGCATTTTCTGAGTCGGAAGTATTTCCCATGTCAGACCGTTGTCGAGGGAACGAATGAGGTAGCCGCGCTGATACCGGAGAATACAGGATTGGGAAATGCGTCGAACAGATTTGAGATACGGCCAACGCGTAAATTCTCTCCAGCTCTCCCCTGCGTTATTGGACTCGAGATAAGCCCACGAAAGCACTGCGATAAGATAATTGTTGTCGAACCGCTCAATTGTGGAGTACTCATCTGCGGTATCGAAACCCTTCGGTCCGTACTCATATACGCTATCGATTGTCTGAAGATCGTCCTTCGATCGCATGACCTCGTTTTTCGTACACGCGTGAACAATCCCGTCATCGCCAATTACCATGTCATGCAGACCGTTCCAAAGCGTATCCCGGCGAATCCATGAAGTCTCGTCCAGTGTCCCGACATGAAGCGGTCCCTCCCGTTGCAGACTGCCAAGACCACTGGGATAGGGACGAATGACGGTCCCTCCTGCTGCAACTCTTCCGTCAGGCAGTGTCGTCAATACGGAAACAGGATCTGGAAATAGTCCCGCCCTGATCCAATCATGGGATCCGGCAACCCGGCGATACAGCCCGCCGAAGGCGGTACCAGCCAGCAGATCTCCTTTGGCTGTTTCCAGAAGTGCATGAATCTGCCTCGGCGGGAGACCAGTATTTCGTTGCGACCATGTATTTTTGAGCGCATCATGATGAAGGATGCCCGCATCAGTTGCGAAAAGCATTCCGCCGTCCGGGTGCGGGATACCGGCATACGCATGGATGTCGCCAAGTTGTGTGGGAGTGAGTGCACCTGCATCACTGATGGTCCCGAATTCAAATGGTTCTGTCCAATTTGAAGGATACAGCCGTTCACTCAGACACCAGAGTTTGTCGGCGTGACGAATCGCCCTGCAAATGGCAGATGAACCCGGCCTGACAGTCCACATCGATACAGACCTGTCAGTGATGAAAAGGCGTCCTCCCTCATCCGATCGCCTTGGATAACCATATGTATAGAGAGAATCACCCAGATGATTAATTTCGGTAAAATACCTGCTGCTATCTTCGAGTGCTACTGTCCAATGTAATCCCGCGTCTGTCGTGTGGAGAATCCGTGCATAAGCAGCAACGATAAATTCGCTGTCGCTGAGAATGCAAACATCGTACAGTGGTCCAGACAGATCGAGACTGTCCCATGAGCGGCCACAGTCACGGGAGATGAAAATGCAGGATTCATCTTCGGAAAAACTTAGTACACTACTCCCGCTGCTGCGGAACACTCCATCTCTGAGATCGATATACGAACGACCAGTTTCTTCCGCGGGATGCCAGGAAGCACCATGATCAGTTGTGACATTCCACGCTGTCACCCAGTAAGCCCAATCAAAATCTGCTGCCCAGACCGCACCGTCCGGAAATACAAACGGGGGATAAACACGGCCATTCATTTGGAGTGAACATTCCCAGCTATCCCCATTATCAAATGAGCGGTAGATGCCATGTTCTGGCACCGCCGCGTAGAGCACGCCCGCGCTGTCGCGGACCATGGAGGTCGTGATCCCACCGCCCGGGAAAGGCACGGGTTCGAAAAACTCCTGCGCGGGTGCGGCCGTCACGGCCTCGAGGAGCAGCACGGTGATGAATAAGTATTTGCTGAATTTCAATCGTTCCTCCTGGTCCCGTGTGATCAACAATACCTCGATACATCCCGCTCCGCTCCGCTTCGCGGGTCTCCGCGGGATGACGTTCCGTTCCCGCCTGCGTTCCCCACGCTTACGCGTGGGGTTAACGTTCTGCCGTTCGCCGAGCCGTTGGCTAAGCCATTCTCCGAGCCGCTCGCCGAGCCGTTGGCTCGGCGCTACGATTCATCTTAACCTCTTCACCTCTTCACGACCCGTTCCCGAAGCGCTCGATGAAATCCCGCACCACCGGATCATCGGACGACCGAAACTCCTCCGGCGTTCCGGTGAAATAGATGCGTCCCTCGTGCATCATGGCGACACGGTGCACGATGTTGTAGACGCTGAACATGTCGTGCGTGACCACGATGGATGTGGCGTTGAGCTTGCCGGTGATTTCCGCGATAAGCGTGTCGATCTGATTGGACATCACCGGATCGAGTCCCGTGGTGGGTTCGTCGTAGAGAAGATAGTCGGGATCGGTGGCCAACGCGCGGGCAAGTCCGACGCGCTTGCGCATGCCGCCGGACAGCTCCGCGGGCTTTTTCTTTTCGATACCGGGGAGTCCGACCATCGCAAGTTTTTCAGCCACGATGCGGCGGATTTCATCCTCATCGAGATCCGAATTCTCGACGAGTCCGAGTGCGACGTTTTCGAGCACGGTCATCGAATCGAAAAGCGCCGCGCCCTGGAAGAGAAAGCCGAAGCGGCCGCGCAGCGCGTAAAGTTCATCTTCGCTGAGCGCATGCACGTTTTTCCCGTCGACGATGACCTCGCCCTCGTCGGGGGTCAGCAGTCCGATCACATGCTTGAGCAGCACGCTCTTGCCGCAGCCGCTCTGTCCGATGATCCCCAGCGTCTCGCCGGTCGGAATGGTCAGGTCCACTCCCCGCAGCACGTGCAGATCCCCGTCAAACGTCTTGTGCAGATTGCGCAGTTCGATCATGGTGCAATATAGCGATCGGTGAATCCAAAATGCACCGTATCTGTTGCCAAGTGCACAGTGCAGAGTGCAGAGTCGCGTTCAACGTCATCTCGAATAGGCACGAGCGAAGCGAGGGCCATATCGAGGGGCTGAGGATGCTGATTATCCCGGCGTCTCCTCCCTGCCGTCGGAGTAGCGTGCGAAGCGGCCGCGGTCGTGGGGATTGACCGGGTCGGGACGATCATACGGCCAGCCGCCGAACTGTGAGCGCTGGTATTCCGCAAACGCTTCCTGGATTTCCTGCTTCGTGTTCATCACGAAAGGACCGTACTGCACGACGGTCTCCTGTATGGGACGCCCCTGCAGCATGAGAAGTTTGGCGGGTTCGTCGCTGCCTGCTTCCAGTTCGACCACCTGATCCGCGGCCAGCTCCACGGCGTGATACGACGCGATGTCATTACCGCTTATGCGCAGCGCATCTCCCTCGTAGAAAAACAGCGTGCGCTTGAGATCCTTCTGTACCGCCGGCAGCGTCCACTTTGCACCGGCCTCCATCTCGATGATCCAAATCGCCACGTTGTTCTCCGCATCAGCCGCCCAGGAGTCCGGCGCAGGCGCGGGCGCCTTCTCTCCCTCAAGCTCACCCGCGATCAGGGTGACGCGCGTGGCGTTTCCGCTGTTGTCCTTCATCGTGACAACGGGGATGTCTTCCGCCCAGAGCATCTTGAAGTGGGGATCGGCGAATTTCCGCTTCGCGGGAAGGTTGAGCCAGATCTGGAAGAGTTCGAGCGGATTGCGGTTGTCCTGATTGAGGAGCGGAAACATCTCCGCGTGCTGGAGACCGCTGCCCGCGGTCATCCACTGCACGTCGCCGTTGCCGTAGCGTCCGGCCGCTCCGTGCGAATCCGAATGATCCACGAATCCACGCCGCACGACGGTCACCGTTTCGAAACCGCGGTGCGGATGCATGGGGAACCCCGGCACGCGCTCGCCGTGATACATCCGCCAGCCGTCCTTCAGCCGGAAATCCTGTCCGATGGTGCGGCCCGTCAGCGGTTCGACGGGACCCATCTCCTCATTCCCCTCGGGATAATCATCCGCGTGATGCACGCAGAATAGGAACGGGTTCGGCGTCTCCCACTGGAATTGTAATGGATAGATATTCTGGATTGCTGTCGTGTCCATGATCTCGGTCCTTTCGATACATGTCGTTTGGTGTAGCACTAAAGTGCAAAGTGCAAAGGACAAAGTGCAAATGGCGGTGTTCACTGGTCCAGATGAAAAACCACTTTCAGAGCTTCATCGATGCGGTGGAGATCTTCCGGGCCGAGCGTTCCGCGCACCGCGACGAGCCGGTGCCGATGGTCAATCGGACGCGTCTGGAGACAGTCCGCGACACTCGGCTTGCTGAGCCCGTTTCCTTCCGACGGCGATATTTCGACGTTCGTAAGGATTGCTGCTTTCTTCTCCGACCATCCGGTCAGCGGGACGACCTGAATGACCGGCAGATGCGCGTTGTAGATATTGTTCGTCACGATGACACATGGACGAATCTTTCCCGTCTCCGATCCCTTCGTCGGATCGAGGTCGATGTCGATCACCATCCCCCGTCGGAGCTCACTCATTCCGGCCATCCCTCAGCGGCATCGTCGAGCCACTCCTTCGTTTCGGCATCCTCATCGAGCGTTTCGGCATAGAGCATGGCGGATTCCCGCAGCCGCTGCTCCTTCATCTCACGCATCAGGCGGTCGAGGGCCACCCGCACGGCCTGGCTCTTATCCTTGAAGCCATACGCCTGCGCCTGTTCCAGGAATTTCATCTGGGATACGGTAAGACTGAATTTTGCCTGTTTCATGATCAGCCGTCGATTCTATCCCCCATTTCAGGGGCTAATTACTGGGACCTGTTTCAGGCCAAATTAGCGAGCGTGTGGGAAACATGCAACACCATGCAGAATACGAATTGCAGATAACAGATTGCACATTGCAGATTCCGGATCCATGTTGATCCGGCAGGGACAACGGTCAGAGGCAAATCCGTAATCTGTAATCCGAAATTTGCACTCCGCACCGCAGGTGCAGATTTGGTTCTCCCACCGCTTCGTCTTAATTTGATAAGAACATACCTTTTCCGGGACTTCCCGCAGTTTTTACGCACCATCCCTGAATGCCCCCATGTACGAATTCGAGTTCAAACCTTTCGAGGAAATGACGCCCGAGGACTATGCGACCGTCGGGTTCAAGTCGGGCCTCGAAGTGCATCAGCAGCTGCTGACCGAGAGCAAACTGTTCTGCCGCTGTCCGGCCGGACGCTATTCCAACACCTTCCACGCGGAAATCCTCCGCCACATGCGCCCCACGCTCTCCGAGCTGGGCGAGTACGACGGCACGGCGCTGATGGAGTTCAAGACGCAGAAGGAAATCATCTACCGCGTGAACAAGGAGACCGTGTGCACCTATGAAATGGATGACACGCCGCCGTTCATGATGGACGACGAGGCGCTGGACATCGCGCTGGAGATTTCCATGTTGTCGAATCTCTCGCTGGTCGACGAGGTACACATCGCGCGCAAGCAGTACCTCGACGGCAGCATCCCGACGGGCTTTCAGCGCACGGCCATCTGCGGCGTACACGGGCGCGTGCCCTACGGCGACCGCACGATCGGCATGATCCAGCTCGGCATTGAGGAGGATTCCTGCCGCGAAATCAGCGACGTCGGACACCGCCGCACCTACAACACCGACCGCCTCGGCATGCCGCTGATCGAGCTGGTGACCGAACCCGACATGAAGACGCCGCAGGAAGTGGCCGAGGTCGCGCAGATCCTGCGCAAGATGATGCGTTCGACCGGACGCGTGCGCCGCGGCATCGGCGCCACCCGCGCCGACACCAACGCCAGCGTCACCGGCGGCACGCGCATCGAAATCAAGGGCGTCCCGAAAATCGGCATGATGCCGCTGCTCACCTACAACGAGGCACAGCGGCAGTGGAACCTGCTGCGCCTGCGCGAGGAACTCAAGCGCCGCGGCATCACCGAATCCAGCTTCACCTACACCGACAAGGACATCACGCGCATCCTCCGCAAGACCCGCTTCACGCCCATCGCGGATGCGATGAAAGAGGGACACGTGGTGGGCGCGGTCAAGCTCCCCGGCTGGGCCGACCTGTTGCGCTGGCAGACGCAGGACAACACCGTGTTCTCGCGCGAAATCGCCGACCGCGTGCGCGTCATCGCCTGCCTGACGGTACTGCCGAACATCATTCACTCCGACAGCATGAGCGAGACGCTCTCCGGCGCGGAATGGAAGGAAGCGAAGAACGCGCTGGACTGCACGGCCGACGACACCATCGTCATCGTGTGGGGCAGCGAGCAGGATGTGGAAACAGCGAAAAAGGAAATCGCCATCCGCGCGAAGGAAGCGACCATCGGCATCCCCTCGGAAACCCGCCAGGCGCTGCGCGACGGTACCACGGGCTTCGAGCGCATCCTGCCCGGTCCCCAGCGCATGTATCCCGACACCGACCTCCCGCCGATCCGCGTCACGCCCGAGCGTCTCGAGCGCATCCGCGCGCGCATGCCCGTGCAGTTCTGGGAGCGCCAGAAGCGCTACCGCGAACTGGGCGTGCCCGAGGATGCCATCGAAGGACTCTCCATCTCCCCGCTCGCCCCGCTCTTCGACGAGGCAGTCGATACGATGGGCTTCACTCCCACCGAGGCCGCGGTCATGCTCTGGCGCTACCCGCGCCGCCTCCGCCGAAAGGGATGGCACTACGACGATTTCCGTACCGATGATATCCGCGGCATCCTCATGGCCGTGAAAGACGGCAGGCTCACGCTAGACGGCGTGCTCAACACCATGCGCCGGGCGCTGAAGAACGGCTTCGACGCCGACGCCCTCCCGCCGCGGCTGGAGAAGAAGGATCTCACATCCTTCATTGAAAAGGCAAAGCAGCAGGTGCGCTACAGCAGCCTGCACAGCGAAGACAACATTCCGAATCTTACACTGGACAGAGTCATGGATGAAGTGCGGGGACGCATCCCCGGGTCCGATGTGGCCGAAGAAGTCGCGGCGTATTTCGCCAAGGAGGTGCAGGCATGAGTGACAGCGAAACCTACAAGGGCTACAAGGATCCGGCGCTCAGCACGATGAAGAAATTCGGCATCCGCGTGTGGAGCGATGCCGTGCTGACGACTGACGACGACAGCTTCGAGGGCATCGTGCTCCCGCGTTCGGAAACCGCTGACGGCGACCACATCGTCATCAAAATGATCACCGGCTACAACGTCGGACTCCGCGTCGACCGCATTCGTGACGCGAAGGAAGTCGGCTTCAAGGAAGCGCATTACAAGATCCCCGAAAAGGAATTTCCCTACGATCCGAAGAAATCCCGCGTGGTGCTCCTCGGCACCGGCGGCACCATCGCCAGCCGGCTCGACTACCGCACCGGCGCCGTCATCCCCGCCTTCACGCCCGGCGAGCTCTACGGATCCGTGCCCGAGCTGGCGGATCTCTGCAACCTCGAGACCGAAAAGCTCTTCGGCGTGTTCAGCGAGAACATGGGTCCCGAGCAGTACATCACGCTCGCGAAGCGCATCGGCGATGAGATCGAGAAAGGCGTGCGCGGCATCGTGGTCGGACACGGCACCGACACCATGCATCACACCGCCGCTGCGCTGTCGTTCATGGTGCAGAACTCCCCGGTGCCTATCGTCATGGTGGGATCGCAGCGGTCGAGCGACCGTCCGTCATCCGACGCCGCTCTCAACCTCATCCATAGCGTCAAGACCGCCGCGGACTGCGACATCGCCGAGGTCATGGTCTGCATGTTTGGTCCGACCTCCGACGAATACGGCCTCCTGCACCGCGGCACGCGCGTGCGCAAGATGCATTCCAGCTACCGTTCCACCTTCCGTACGCTCTCCGACATTCCCCTCGCCATGGTGGACCGCAACAAATTCTCCTATCTCCGCGACGACGTCCACCGGCGCCGCAACGACCGCGACGTGAACGTCAATGCCGTCTTCGACGACCGCGTGGGGATCCTGTATTACTACCCGAACATGAAAGCCGACATGATGGACATGATGGTCGAGAACGGCTACAAGGGTATCGTCATCGCGGGAACGGGACTCGGCCACGTCAACAAGCCGCTCTATCCGGCGCTCAAGCGCGCGCAGGATGCCGGCGTCGCCGTGTACATGACCGTGCAGACGCTCTGGGGCTACGCGCAGATGTACGTCTACGAGACCGGCCGCGAGATGATGGATCTGGGCGTGATTCCCCTGCAGAACATGCTGCCGGAAGTCGCCTACATCAAGCTCGGCTGGGCGCTCGGTCAGACCGACGATCTCGACCGCGTGAAAGAGATCATGCTCGAACCCGTCAACGGGGAGATCACCACCCGCGAGCCCTACAACGGCTACCTCGTCTTCCAGGGCGGGATCCCGGAGGTGGATGAATTCGTGAGCGAGATCAGGAGATAGTGTTTCTCTCGGGGGCTCGAAGGCACGAAGTCACCGAGCCACGAAGGGAATGGGAACAACGAAGATCCGAAGGCAGCGAAGGTTGTCTGAAGAAGAAAGCCCCGGCAGGTTTGCCGGGGTTTTCGCATCCTTGCGACGCACCTGAGGCGATGGTTCAGGGGATGTCAGGTAAGTTATTGTTCTGAAATGATTTTAGGATGTCCTAAATAATTTTTTAGGTAGGATTAAAATCTGTACGGTGGATGTCACCGGGTGGTGACATATCCCCTCCGCACCGTGCAAAGCGTCTTTCGCGGCAGATGACGAATTCGTCATTCCCTCAGCGTCCCCAGAATACTCCTCAGTTTCTCCGCTGTCAGGCGCGTCGGATGTCCGGTCCACAGCACGACGCGATCAGGACTGAGAATCCACGTCCGCGGGATCACCCAGGTGCCGAAGATTTTGTGTGTGGTTGCCTGTTCGGTGTCGCTGGCGACGGCGTAGTCCATGCGATGCTTTTTCAGCACGGGCACGGCGACGACGGGCGGTTCCTGAGTGATGCCGATGAACTGCACTTCCTCACCGAATTCCGCATGCAGTTCGTTGAGATGCGGCACGGCTTTCAGGCAGGGACGACACCACGTCGCCCAGAACTCCAGGAGCACCGGCTTCCCATGAAACGCCTCCCCGCTCTCGGGCGGGTTCTGCAGCCAGTCGCCGATGAAGATGCCTTTTACCGTGTCGCCGACGGCGGGCATGGGTTGCTGGGCGCGTGCGGAAGTGGTCAATGCGAGCAGCATGACTATGATTGATGCTGCTCGTCGATAGCATGATTGCAGATTGCACATTGCAGATTGCAGAGTCGCCTTCCGGCCACTCTCGGGAAAACTGACTATTTGGGTAGTTACTGCCAATATTCGTCTGTGGATATTCAATACGTTGATCCCCTCAGAAATCTGTAATCTGCAATCTGCAATATTTCCCACGGTGCCCGGGGGAGGCTCGGCCGCGCGACCACACGCTTTCGCGTGTGGCTAACGCAATCTGCAATCCGCAATCTGTAATCTTCCTATTCGCGCGTGAGCCGTTTGTACTTGATCCGATGCGGCCGGTCGGCGTCGATGCCGAGACGTTCCTTGCGGTGCTCTTCGTAGAGCTTGTAGTTGCCGTCGAACCACACGACCTGGCTGTCGCCCTCGAAGGCGAGGATGTGCGTGGCGATGCGGTCGAGAAACCAGCGGTCATGGGAGATGACGACGGCACAGCCGGCGAAGTTCTGCAGGGCGATCTCCAGCGCGCGCAGGGTGTTGACGTCGAGGTCGTTGGTGGGCTCGTCGAGAAGCAGGACGTTCGCGCCCTCCTTGAGCGTCTTGGCGAGATGGACGCGGTTGCGCTCTCCGCCCGAGAGCATGTTCGTGCGCTTCTGCTGATCGGATCCGCTGAAGTTGAAGCGCGCGACGTAGGTGCGGGAGTTCACTTCGCGATTGCCGAGCTTCATGGTCTCCTCCCCGCCGGTGATTTCCTCCCAGATGGTGTTGTCGGGATCGAGGGGACGCTTCTGGTCGACGTATCCCAGCTCCACGGTCTTGCCGAGTTCGATGCTGCCTGCATCGGGCTCCTCATGTCCGGTGATGAGCCGGAAGAGCGTGGTCTTCCCTGCCCCGTTCGGTCCGATGACGCCGACGATGCCGCCCGGCGGCAGCGAGAAGCTGAGGTCTTCGAAGAGCAGCTTGTCGTCGTAGGCCTTGGTGAGTCCCTCGGCCTCCACCACCACGTCGCCGAGACGATGTCCGGTGGGAATGAAGATCTCGATATCCTCCCGCGCCTTTTCATGCTCCTCGTCGAGCAGTTTCTCATAGGCGGAGATTCGCGCCTTGCTCTTGGCGTGCTGTCCTTTCGGATTCAAACGCACCCATTCCAGCTCCTGCGCGAGCGCGCGCTGCCGCTTGCTCTCCTGCTTCTCCTCCATGGCGAGGCGCGCCTGCTTCTGCTCGAGCCAGGCAGAGTAGTTTCCCTTGAAGGGGATGCCCTCGCCGCGGTCGAGTTCGAGAATCCAGCCCGCCACGTTGTCGAGGAAGTAGCGGTCATGCGTAACGGCAATGACCGTGCCCTCGTAGCGCGCGAGATGCTGTTCGAGCCAGGCGACGGACTCCGCGTCGAGGTGATTCGTCGGCTCGTCGAGCAGCAGCACGTCGGGCTTCATGAGCAGCAGGCGGCAGAGCGCCACGCGGCGCAGCTCGCCGCCGGAGAGCACGGAAATCGACGTTTCGGGCGGCGGACAGCGCAGGGCGTCCATGGCCATTTCGAGACGGCTTTCGAGATCCCAGGCATCCTGCTGCTCGATGCGCTCCTGCAGCTTCGCCTGGCGGTCCATCAGATCGTCGAAGTCGGCATCCGGCTCGGAGAACGCCGCGCTGACTTCCTCGTATTCGTGCAGCAGATCGACGGTCTCCTGCACGCCCTCCTCCACGATTTCGCGCACGGTTCTGTCGGGATCGAGCTGAGGCTCCTGCGGCATAAGTCCGAACGTGATGTCCTTGTTCGCCGTGATCTCGCCGAGATAATCCTCGTCCTCCCCGGCGATAATCCGCAGCAGCGTCGACTTGCCGGCGCCGTTGAGTCCCAGCACGCCGATCTTGGCCCCGTAGAAAAACGACAGCGAGATATCCTTCAACACCGTCTTGTTCGGTTTGTGGATCTTGCTGACGCGGACCATCGAAAAGATAATCTTGTTGTCCATAGCGTTATGCAATAGCTTCGTGCGTTATCGATTCAGTTTAATTGCGGATTTCAGATTTCAGATTGCAGATTGGATGGCCGTTCAGCCCCAGCGCGAGTAACAGTCGGCGAAATCTGCTATCTGCTATTTGCAATCTGTAATCTGCAATTCTATTCCCAGGGAATCTTCATCCCCAGCCGCCGCAGTTTTTCTTCGACCTCCTCCCGTTCCATGTTGCGCTTGCGCTCCTCGCCGCGGGGCGGGAGGATTTCGGCCTCGATGGCGATGTCGACGGCGCGCTCGGGTTCGCCGGCGGCGATGGCGGCGATGATGCGGCTGTCGAGGTCGGTGAGCGTGGTGCCGTTGACGCGGTAATCCATGAAGGCCTCCCAGGCCATCGGACACCAGCGGGCAACGATTTCCCTGCCGATGACCTCGGCATAGGCGCGGATTTCATATTGCGCGTGCTCGTCCATCCGCAGGTAGAGGAAATGCAGGAGGTTGTGCAGGTCGATTTTCCAGTAGGCCTCGGTGTAAGTGGCGAGCGGCAGGTCCTTGCGCGCCTGCTCGCGCGCCACGCCGGCCTCGAGACGCTCGTTGTAGATGCGCCGGGCGGTGTCGTGCAGCTCGGTCTCCTGTTCGGTGAACGCGACACCACGCTCGGGATCGACGAAGCCCTCGCTTCCCTGCCGGTTGCTGACGGCCTGCAAGCGCCACTGGTCGGGCGCGGTGCGCTGCGCCGCGTCGATGGCAATGGAATAGCGCGTGGAGTATTCGTTCACGTTCGCCGTGCGGTGACGGATCCACTGCCGCCAGGCGTCCATCGGAACGCGCACGTGCAGCTTGATCTCGCACATCTCGAACGGCGTGGAGTGATGATGACGCATGAGGTAGCGGATGAGCCCGCGGTCCTGCCGCAGCTTTTTCGTCCCCTTGCCGTAAGAGACGCGCGCCGCCTGCACGATGGAGCTGTCATCCCCCATGTAATCGACGACGCGGACGAAACCGTCATCGAGCACTTTGATGGGATCCCCGAGAATATCGTCCAGCCCGGGAACATTCGGGCGTTCCAGATGTTCAAATTCCTGCACGTTTTTTTCCTGTGTTGATTCGCGTGAGCGTATTGAAGAAAAATACTCAATCCCGCGGCACCAGAAAAATGCCCGGCGCGGCAGTTGACCGGGAGCGATTCCTGAAGTACATTTCCATTCATGTTTCACATTCGAAAAGAACTGATATGCGTACGATATTCTTTCTGATGGCATTTCTTGTCCTCGGCGCATCCGCCGCCATGGCACAGGTTGAAGGTACGGTTGGTGCCGATGGAAACGTTGTTATGGACACCCCTGCCGGCGAGGATGCCGACGGTATGACCGAGTTCGGCGAGCCGATGCCGGACATCATGGAGAAATTCCGCCTTGCGGAGGTGGCTGATCGCTTCGAGGAGCTTGCCGGTGTTGAAATGCAGATCACCGGCACCGCACAGCCCTGTCCGGATGACAACTGCTGGATGCTGCTCCAGGACGGTGGCGCCGAGGCGAAAATGATGCTGGTCAATCATGACATGAACATCTCGATGGATCTGACCGGGAAGGAAATCACGGTGTTCGGGATGCTGGAGCCACATATGGAGGCCGATCCGAATCAGGTGCAGGCTGCGGCCGACGATGTAAAGCCGACTTTTCACATTATCGTCCGTTCCGTGCGCGTGCGCCACTGAACCGGCGGTTGGCGACTCCCGGCAGCTTCCTGAAGCGGAACAATTCCGTCCCGGTCCACTCCTGATCCAGAGGATGTGCCGCATGCCCGCCGACGCAATATATTGAAACCGCCATGAGCCCCGGCGAAATGCCGGGGTTTTTTTTGTATGTTTACGCAGACCCGCGAATCTGCATCCATGACTCCATCCCTGAAAAACATCCTCGTCCTGCGTCTCAGCTCCATCGGCGACATCATCCTGACGACGCCGTTTCTGCGCGTGCTGAAGCACCGATATCCCGGCTGTACCGTGCAGTTTGCCGTGCGGCGGGAATTCAGCGACCTGCTCCGGCACAATCCCCACATCGACAACCTGATCACCATCGATACTTCCGAGGGAGGAAACGCGCTGCGCGGACTGAACCTTGCGCTGACGCGTGAGCGCTTCGACGCAGTGTTCGACCTGCATAATAATTTCCGAACGCGCGTGCTGCGCAACGGACTCTCTCGCCAAATGCACACGATTGACAAACGCGCGTGGCGGCGTCTTCTGCTCGTCACCGCCCATGTCAATCTCTATCACACCGTTGTTCCGGTGGCCGAGCGCTACATCGAGACGGGGAGGGATTACGGGCTGCGCCCGGATGCCGGGGCCCCGGAGATCCACTTCACCGAGGACGTGCGCGGCAGAGCGCGTCTGCGCCTGCGCGCAGCGGGATGGCGGACGGATGTGCCGCTGGTCGGTCTCTGTCCCGGAGCGAAGCATTATACCAAGCGATGGCCGTCGGAACGATGGGTCGACCTCGCGCGACTGCTGTTCGCGCGCGGATACGACATCGCACTGTTCGGAAACGACGCCGATGCCGATACCGCGCAGGCTGTCCGTGCTGTCGATCCGTCGCGCGTGCATGACTGCACGGGACGCCTGTCTCTTCTGGAGACGGCCGCGGCGATGACGTTCTGCCGGGCGCTGTTCACCAATGACAGCGGACTGATGCACATGGCCACGGCAGTCGGGAAGCCGGTCGTCGCGATATTCGGAAGTACCGTGCGTGAGTTCGGTTTCTATCCGTACAACACGCCGGCCGCGGTGCTTGAAGTGGACGGGCTCGCCTGCAGACCATGCACGCACATCGGCCGCGCCGACTGTCCCCGTCGCCATCTCGGCTGTCTCCGTCTCATCACCGCTGGTGATGCCATCGAGGCCCTTGAAGAACTCATGCGCGACGATGAACAGCCCGGCACCGGCAGCCCATAGCCCGCTGCCCCGTAACCCGCAGCCCGCAGCCGGCAGCGAATAATCGGAGTATCGGACCCGCGGATTTTTTCCATTCGGTGTTTTTGCTACATTTCGTTACCTGACCACTGCTTTTCCACTCTCACGCATACAACGCGCATCATCAGCAACGGAGTTATTCCATGAAAATCAGGAAGGAAGACGCCCTTGAGTATCACAGCATGGGCCGCAAGGGCAAGATCGAAGTCATCACGACAAAGCCCTGCGTCACCCAGCGTGATCTCTCGCTGGCCTACACGCCCGGTGTCGCGGAACCCTGCAGGGAAATTCACAAGGACGAGAGTAAAGTCTTCGAGTACACCGCCAAGGGAAATCTGGTCGCGGTCATCTCCAACGGCACTGCGGTGCTGGGGCTCGGTGACATCGGTCCGATGGGCGGCAAGCCCGTCATGGAGGGAAAAGGTGTCCTGTTCAAGACCTTCGCCGACATCGACGTCTTCGACATCGAACTGAAGAGCCACGACATTCAGGAAATCATCAAGGCCTGTCAGCTCATGGAGCCGACATTCGGGGGCATCAACCTCGAGGACATCAAGGGACCGGACTGCTTCTACATCGAGGAAGAACTGAAGAAGACGATGAACATCCCTGTCTTCCACGATGATCAGCACGGGACCGCCATCATCAGCGGCGCGGCGCTGCTCAACGCCTGCGCCCTCACCGGCAAAAAGCTCGAGGATGTGAAGGTGGTGTTCAACGGGGCCGGCGCCAGCGGCATCGCCTGCGCGAAATTCCACATCAGCCTCGGGGTGACGAAGGAAAACGTGACCATGTGTGACTCGAAGGGTGTCATCTACAAGGGACGCACCGAGCACATGAACGAATTCAAGGAGGACATGGCGGTTGAGACCGACGCACGGACACTCGAGGAAGCCCTCAAGGGTGCCGACGTGTTCATCGGTCTCTCAAAGGGCGGCGTGGTCAACCAGGACATGGTGCGTTCCATGGCCGACGACCCGATCATTTTCGCCATGGCAAATCCCGATCCCGAAATCACTTACGAAGACGCGACCGCTGCGCGGCAGGACGTCATCATGGCGACCGGTCGTTCTGACTATCCTAATCAGGTCAACAACGTGCTGGGCTTCCCCTTCATCTTCCGCGGCGCGCTCGATGTGGCCGCCACGGCGATCAACGAGGAAATGAAGCAGGCCGCCGCGCATGCGCTCGCCAACCTTGCGAAAGAGGAAGTGCCCGACAGCGTGAAGCGCGCCTACGGCGCACATGAAATGGGCTTCGGACGGGAGTATATTATTCCGAAACCCTTCGATCCCCGCGTGCTGACATGGGTGGCTCCGGCCGTTGCTGCCGCTGCCATGGAGACCGGCGTCGCCCGTAAGCCCATCGAGAATTTCGACGAGTACCGGATGCGGCTGGATATTCGCATGGGACGCACGCAGGAGCTCATCGCGCGCATGTATTCCAAGGCATCGCACGAGCCGAAGCGCATCGTGCTCGCTGAAGGTGAGGAATACCGCGTCATCAAGGCCGCACAGATCGCCCTCGACGAAGGCATTGCAAAGCCGGTGCTCATCGGAGAGGAGGAGGAGATTCGCCGCGTCGCCGAAGAACACGGCGTGGATCTCGAAGGCATCGATATCGTCAATCCGCGACAGCATGCGCGCATGGATCAGTACGTGCAGGAATACTATCGGCTGCGACAGCGCAAGGGCGTCACACCCTATTACGCGAGGCGCAACATCATGACACGCCGCAATTACTTCGCCGCCATGATGGTGCACACCGGTGATGCGGACTGCATGATCTCCGGATACACCTCGCATTACCCTGACACCATTCGTCCCGCACTGGAAATCATCGGCCGCGACAAACGCTACAGCAAGGTCTCCGGCTGCTACATGCTCTCGACCAAGACCAGGCCGTATTTCCTCGCCGATACGACCGTGAACATCGATCCAACCGCCGAGGATATTGCCGACATCACGCTGCAGTCGGCCGAACTGGCGGAGAAGTTTGACGTCGAACCCCGCGTGGCGCTGCTCTCCTATTCCAATTTCGGAAGCAACCGGGAGGCCTCGGCAATGAAAATGCGCCGCGCGCTGGATATCGTGCGCGAGCGGCGCCCCGACCTGATGGTCGACGGCGAAATGCAGGCCGACACCGCCGTGGTACCCGAGATCATCGAGGAGACCTTCCCCTTCAGCGTGCTCAAGGGCGGCGCGAACGTGCTCATTTTCCCGGATCTCAACTCCGGCAACATCGCCTACAAACTTCTCAGCCGCATCGGCGGGATGAGTCC
>CAJXVM010000011.1 GCA_913061095.1 uncultured Ignavibacteria bacterium | reverse complement strand
CTTTGGCACGCTTCATGCATGTACTGGGGTGGTTCGAAGAAACATCTCGTTACTTGAATGCAAAGCTGAGGAGAAGACTATGTCTACGATGAGACTACTTACACGAGTAGCCCCCCTTGCGATAGCCCTCGCCGTGTTCCTTTTCGGGACACAGCTATTAGCTCAGACCCCGGTAGCCACATATCAGTGGACCGGGGGTTCGTCTACTGCTTGGAATGATCCGGGCAATTGGCAATTCATCTCTGGAACACCGGATCCAAATGGGTGGCCGAGTTCTGATGATGAGGCTTATATCAGTGACTCACAGCATCCGAATTGGCCTACCACACCTTCATGGTCCACTCCCAGTTTATGGCCAGAAACTTGGGATGGATCAAATGCGCTGGCCGTCTCACTGAATTTGCTTACTGTGGCTGTTACAAGAGCTGCTGATCCTAATCCACTAGACCAAAAATTAGCACTACAGGGGAATCTGGTCACTGATTATCTGAAGATTGAGGATAATGCTGAGTTGATTCTTGGCAAATCAGGTGGCTGGTTGGAAGTAGACGTTAAAGCGGATTTAGGAGATGCCGCGATTCTTGATGCGGATTTATCCGGAGTTAATTTCGTGCTTGATGGTACACTTGCGATGGATGGACTCAAGGGATATATCGGGGAAAATCTTCGCACTGATATCGCACGAAATGATTTCATGGATTCTCCCTGCATTTTCAAAGGTGACATCGACATCGTTGACAGCGATGGAATCCTTCTCGGGAACAACAACCTCTACCTTGGGCTCGAAGCCGACGTCATTGTCAAAACGGCTCTGGATATTTCTGATGCTGGCTTACAATTGACATCAGGGTTCATAGCGTCTCCCGCAGGTGATGCAGAAAATGGGCAGGGTCGAGTATGTAAAGAGTATTCTGATATTGGTGATGAATTTTTATTTCCTGTCGGTATGGATGGTGGGCGTTATACACCGATCCAGATCAAGTTGAGTTGTGCTAATAATGTCGACTTCAACAATCTCCCTGCGGTAGATCCTTTCCCGTACATTTCGGTCCGGGCCATTTTGAATCAAGGTAGCCCTCAGGGACATCCCTACAATGAAGGTAAGCAAACAGTATGGGTTTACTGGGTCGTTCAAGGTGAAGAGGACATCTGGGAAATCATCAACAACAACGAGCCTGACTTGGGACTCCCTCAGGAACCATATCCGCTCAATGGTTCAATCGGCTTCTCTGGAATGATGTATTTCCATAATAATTACCGTAGTGGCAGTGCCGATCTGTACTCTGCAGTGTATTGGCCAAACAATGAAACATCCAGTGATCCCACGAATCAGAATTCCCTTGTTAATGATGGTACGTGGTACCTCAATGGCAGTGTTGAAACAGGTACCTTCACGGGAATGGTACGTAATGTCCCATTTGGTTATATCGATCCTAAAACTAATAAACTGGTATGCACAATCGGGTTTGGTGATTATTCGATAGGTCTGGTTGGTCAACTCATGCCCGTCGAACTCACATCCTTCAGCGCACGCTACTACATGGATGACAATTCCGTGCAGCTGAAGTGGCTGACGGCCACCGAGGAAAACAACCTCGGGTTCTGGGTCGAGCGCTCGGTGGATGGCGAAAGCTGGGAAACACTGCCGGACTTCGTCCAGGGCGCGGGGAATTCCAGTGTCCCGCTGTCGTATGAATATACCGACAACCTCGACGACCGCCTTGCGCAGGTACCCAAGATCGCCTATCGCCTCCGTCAGGTGGATCGCGACGGCACGATCGACTATTCCAGCATTGTCTATGTCTATACGGGCTCCCGGCCGGAAACAGTGGAGCTGTACAAGGCGTATCCGAATCCGTTCAACCCCAGCACGACACTGAGTTTCTCGCTTGAGGAGGCGCAGAATGTGACGCTGCGGGTGTACAACACGCTCGGTATGGAAGTGGCCACGCTGCTCGACAACCGCAGTATGGATGCCGGCTTCCACAATATCGAGTTTAACGGAAACGACCTGGTGAGCGGCATCTATATCGCCGTTCTCGAAGCTGCCGGCGTCGTCCAGCAGCAGAAGCTTGTGCTCAGTAAATAGAGTGGAGAGAGAGCACAATTGACACACTGCGAGGGCGGGGTGTTGGAGACACCCCGCCTTCGAGTGTTTTTTTTCAAAGCTTGTATGAGGAAGGCAAGTAGGTTGATGATTCCAGGGAATAGGAGCAGTGATGCGGCCATGGAGATCCCGTTTTCCTTTTCACAATATGCGTACCCGTTGAATCCCAGCGCGACGATCTGCTTCACACTGGATGAACCGCAGGAAGTCTCGCTGAAGATATACAACAACTACGGCCAAGTGATTCACACGCTCTATGAGCACAAAATGATGAAACCCGGCTACCACGAACTGAAGCTGTACGGAGAAACCTTCCCATCGGGAGGCTGCTACGCGCGGCTGCAGACGAAACACGGTGTGATGCAGCGAACGCTGGTCATGCACACCGAACATCAGGACCCCCTGGTGGGATAAGACGAAGAGTGAACAGAGGAGAGAAAGCCCTTTCGATTCAATTCGGAAGGGCTTTTTTCTTGCCCGTCCGTGGATCTGATTTCCGAGTTTCCTATATTGTTCACCGTAAAGGCTCTGTCGTTTTTCCCAGGGGAGATCTCGTGCCTGATCCTGTCGATATCCTTGTCGTTGACGACGAGGATCTTATCTGTTTCGTCCTTACGCAGTTGCTGAAAGTCCATGGCTACCACGTCCGTACCGCCTCGCGCGGCGAGGAGGCGCTGGAAATGATGGCCGACCAGACGCCGGCACTGGTCATCCTCGATATCCGCATGCCCGGACTCAGCGGCTTCGATGTCCTCCACCGCGCGCGCAGCGCGTACCCCCACATCCCTGTCATACTCATGACCGCACTCTCCGGCGTGCGCGACGCCGTCGAAGCCATGAAATCCGGGGCGTTCGATTACGTCGCCAAACCCTTCGACAACAAGGAAATGATCGCCACGGTCGAACGTGCCCTCGCACAGGGCGTGCCGAGTTCCGACGGTCCTGATGCGGCGGCCACGGCGGCGCCGGTGGAACGAATCGATTCGTGCTTCAATGTGCTCGGTCCCGGTGAGGCTGCGCAGCGCATGGCACGACAGGCTCAGCGGCTGGCGCGCGGCGGAAAACCCTGCCTGATTACCGGCGAAATCGGCGCGGGCAAACAGCTGCTCGCTCGCCTGATGCACGGGGTCAGCGGACGCCCGGGAGACCTGATCGAACTGCACTGCACCGGCGCCGCTGAATCCGTCCTGCGCCATGAGCTGTACGGCGGCGGCTCGGCCACCGGACCCGCCACACGCGGCAAGCTGCAGATGTCGCGGGGTGGCACGCTGTTCGTCAGCGGCACCGATGAAATGGGCGCATCCCTGCGCCAGACAATCGCAAACGATTTCCTCCGCGGCTATTTCAACCATCCATCCACGGGAGCCGCGGTGACGCTTACCGGAAGCCTGATTCTCAGCAGCGTGTCGCCGTCGAGCGAAACGCGGAACACGGACGATTCGGGAAAGGACGAAACGGCAGACACCGTCCCGGCAGAATTGAAGGAATTGATCGGAGAACGCATCATCCACATCCCTCCGCTGCGCGAACGAAGGGAGGATATCCCGTATCTCGTCGGACTCTTCATGGAGGAAGCGGCGGAAGAGTTTGACCGGAAAAACACGGCCATCGATGATGCCGCGCTTGAACTGCTCGTCGATTATGACTGGCCGGGGAATGTGCATCAGCTGAAAGCGCTCGTCCGTCGCACCATGCTGAACGCGAAGGATCGCATTGCTGTACGGGATATCGATCTTCCCGTGCCCGGCTATGACCGGCTTTCACCACTCCCGGCGGAATTCAAGGTGACGGCGGGACCGCTCAAGGAACAGGTGCGCCGCTATGTGGGACAGATCGAACGCGATGTTCTGCTGCAGACGCTGCAGTACACGTCGTGGAACAAATCCCGCGCTTCACGTCTGCTCGGGATCACCTACAAGACCATGCTGAAGAAAATTTCGGACTACGGACTCGATCAGGTACGGGAGTGGGGATGATGACATGACCAAACGCCGCGACATTCCGAAGGATGTACCGCCCGAACTGGCGGCAATGCTCGATGCGCTGCCGATTCCCGGATACATTATCGATGGAGAGGGATCCATCCTCCTCGCGAACGCGGAAGTCAAAACGAAATTCGACTGGAAGGTCTCCGCACTGACCGGCCGCAACATCAGTGATATCCTGCTGTTTCCGCTGCCGTTCCGGTCGGTGTTGTTACAGCGTCTCGGTGAACATGGATCCATTCACGAGGAAAGCGAGCGCCTGATGCCCGACGGCACCGTGCGTCCCGTGCGTACACAATGGAAACTGCTGCGCCGGACGCCCCTGCCCGCGCTGTACCTCGGTACCGACGTGGATCTCGCAGAAGCCCGCCTCCGCGAACAGGAACTGGAGCAGGCCCGCAAGCTCGCGAAAATCGGTGTGCTCTCGGAGGGGATCGCGCATGAGCTGCGCAATCCCCTCAGCTATGCACTCTCGGCGGTGCAGCTGCTCAGCGACGATCGGATCAGCGAGGAGGTACGGTCGCAGTGCATCCAGACCATAAACACGGGACTGCGGAAGGCCGGACTGATCGTCGACAACCTGCTGTCCCTCGGCAAACCGCGCACACAGTTCGAACGCGCTCTCGTGAATCTGCACGATGTCGTGGCGGAAGCACAGGAGGCCGCGGCGGCGCACCCATCCTACAGGAAGGTGCGCATCACGGAATCGATCGCGGCGCCGGACTCCACGGTGGAAGGGAATCACGACATGCTCGTCCAGGTATTCCACAACGTGATCACCAATGCGCTCAATGAGCTGCCGGAGGGAGGACGTATCGATATCACCGGTGAGCGTTGCGGGAACGGACTGTGCGTCCGTATCGCGGATACCGGCCCGGGTGTGAGCGAGGAACAGATGCGGCATTTGTTCGATCCGTTCTACACGGCGTCCTCTTCAGGGACGGGGACGGGGCTCGGTCTCACGCTGAGCTACTATATCATGAAGGAACACGGCGGTTCGATCGAGGTCGAATCGCGTCCGGGCGGCGGTGCGGTGTTCGTGCTGCACTTTCCAGCGGCGGACGCCGATCCCTGATTTCTGTCTCATTACGGGCTTCGAGGCTGATTCCTGAATCTTCGCATGCACTGAGGCTGATGCCTGAATCCTCGCATGCGCCGAGGCTGAATTCCTGAACCCTTGCGGAGGGAGGAATGTTCAACTGATACGCGCATCAACAGATGTGCCGCACGCCGTTTTTGCGTGTTCCGAAAATCTATTGCAATTTTCGTTTTTCAACTTCAAGCCAGAGGAGCATAGATGTCCATGTCAACATTCAACGAAGAGGACGTGCTGCAGGCACTTCGCGTCGTAACCGCGCCGCATATGAGTATTGACGTCGTCGCAGCCGGAATGATTCAGGATGTCACGATCGAAGGAAATGACATCCGCTTTACGCTCGATCTCAAGATCCCGCCGCGTACGGTGCGCGAGTCGCTCGAAGCTTCGCTGCAGAAAGCGCTCGCAGATCATCTCCCCGACCTGGGTGAGGTGACGATCGATGCGACGGTGAATATTCCCGCCTCGGGCGACGTTTCGAAGAGCAGTATCCTTCCGGGCGTGAAAAACACCATCGCCGTGGCAAGCGGCAAGGGCGGAGTGGGGAAATCCACCGTCGCGGTCAATCTCGCCGTTGCGCTGGCAAAGTCCGGGGCACGGGTCGGATTGATCGATGCCGATATCTACGGTCCGAGCATTCCTTTGATGATGAACGTGCACGAGCAGCCCCGTGCCTACAAGGAAGGCGAGAAGACGCGCCTCCTGCCGACCGAGAATTATGGTGTGCAGCTCATGTCAATCGGTTTCCTCATCAAGCCGGAAGACGCACTGATCTGGCGTGGACCGATGGCCAGCAATGCGCTCAAACAGTTCCTGACGGACGTGGACTGGGGAGAACTGGATTACCTGCTGTTCGACATGCCGCCGGGGACAGGCGATATTCAGCTGACGCTTTCACAGACGCTTCCCCTGACTGGCGCCGTTATCGTCACGACCCCGCAGGATATCGCCCTTGCGGATGCGCGCAAGGGATACCGCATGTTCGAGAAGGTCTCCGTACCCGTGCTCGGTATCGTCGAAAATATGAGTTACTACATCTGCGCACACTGCGGAGAGCGTGACGAGATCTTCGATTACGGCGGCGGCCGACGCACTGCCGAAGAACTCGGCGTTCCCTTCGTCGGAGAGATTCCCATCACCTCACAGGTGCGCGTCGGCGGTGACAAGGGCGTCCCCATTGTCGAACTCGAACCTGAAAGCCCGGTGACGCAGAGCTTCATGGATGCGGCTGTCCGCATGGCGGCACAGATCGCGGAAAAGAATCTTACCCAGCCCTCGTCGCCGAACATCGATATCTCCCTGGGCTGATGCAGTGATGCAGACGGGATTCGAGAACATCGATCAGTCGAAAGAGAACATCCTCCGCGCGCTGGAGGATGTTCGTCCGTACCTGAAGGAAGACGGAGGCGATATCGAACTCGTCTCCGTCTCTCCCGACGGCATCGTCGAAGTGCGTTTTCTCGGCGCCTGCGCCCACTGTTCACTTGCCATCATGACGCTCCGCGCGGGTGTCGAGCGAGCACTGATGCTCGCCGAGCCGGGCATCAAACGCGTGGAACTCGCCTGAGCGAGCGCACCGTTCAGCCCGTTTGCCCTCCACGGTTTTCTTTTGCAATTTTATCTATCAGCCTTTTTCAGGATTTGATACCGGTGCACCTATGGAAGGCAGCTCTGAATCACAACCCGTCTTCGGGCTCATGGGGAACATCGGCAAGGATGCCGCGCTCGAGGCTATCGGCCGAACCATGGATTTCCTTGCCCGCCGCGGAATTTCCTTTCTGGTCGAGGAGGAAATTCGGGACAGGCTCGGAGGTGGTGTCACGGAAGGTGGCGCCGGCCGTGGCGCCGGCCGCGGCGCCGGCCGCGATGAGGTCGCTGCGAAGGCCGATTACATCATTACATTCGGCGGCGACGGAACGATGCTCGCCGTCGCCCAGCATGCGCTTCTGCATGATACACCCATCCTCGGTGTCAACCTCGGCAAACTGGGTTTCCTCGCGGATCTCGGTGTCGATGAAGTGTTCTGGGCCATTGAGGAAATCATCGACGGGAAACACACCATCGAGCGTCGTATGACCATTACCGGCATGCTCGACGATTCCCCGGAACAATACCACGCGCTCAACGATATCGTTATCGCGAAAACGGGCTCCGCGAAGATCATCAGTATCGATGCCTTTGTCGACGACGAGTTCCTGGCATCCTTTCTCGCAGACGGACTGATCGTCTCAACGCCGACGGGATCCACGGCGTACTCCCTCGCGACCGGCGGACCGGTGGTCGTGCCCGAGAGCAACGTGATCATCATCAGTCCCATCAGTGCCCACACCCTCACCGCCCGGCCGGTCATCGTTTCCGGAGACAGCCGCATCAGCGTCTGCGCGCGCACCGAGGAGGGATCGGTGATGGTGATGGCCGACGGGCGTGTACATGCCCGTGAACGCACTGCGGTCGACGCGGAGATTCGACGGGGACAGCATTCTGTCGCCCTCGTGAAAAATCTCGGTCCGAAATACTTCGAGACCCTCCGGCGGAAGCTCAGCTGGGGACAGGATGGCCGTTTCACACCGGAAACCTCCGATCCCGCTCAGGCGTAACACGCATATGTCCTTTCTGTCATCAGGAGTACGCTTCATGAAGGTCCTACCAATTGCTCTGTTCATCATTCTTTTCCTCCCTTTGCGTGGATCCGCACAGGACGAAACGCCCCTTCTGCTTGGTCCGATCACGGTCGAGCAGCTGCTGGATCTTCCCGGCTGGTTCGGTGAGGAGTTCCTCACCTACCGGCCCGAAGCGGAATACATGACGCAGATCCCCGAGTACTCCGAAGGCGTCACCATTGTCTGTGTGCTTGGCACCTGGTGTTCCGACAGCAGACGCGAGGTGCCGCGCATGCTGCGCCTCATGCAGATGACGAACATCGCGCCGGAGCGCATGCAGATGATCGGTGTCGATCGCAGCAAACAGAGCCCTGACGGGGAAGCGGCACCGTATGACATCGAGCGTGTACCGACGTTCATTTTTTTCAAGGACGGAAAGGAAATCGGCCGCATCGTCGAGTCACCGATCGCAACCCTCGAGCGGGATATGCTGGGTATTCTGATGAATCCCGTCGGTGGATCAGCACCGGCGAATCGGAACGGTGACGGCACGACGCCATCCGATGCCGCAGCGCCTGCCGATGATGGGGCGGACAGTGCCCCGAAGCAGGGGAACGATGCACTGCATCATCCTCCCGGCGATCGGGACGAGCGTTGAAACAGTAACTTCCGTACGGTGGAGGTCCCTGACCGCGCTTCGGATTCCAATCGGAGACCCTCGGAGATAAGATCGAAAAGCGCGTTCCCGGAACACGCGCGGCACGTGATTGAAGGACGGCAGCACGCCGTCCTTTCTGCCTTCTGACATCGTCCTTGTGTTTGTACGCCTGCATGCGTAATTTCCTGTATTGCATCCGGCCCCGAGCCCCGGATGATCGGAAATCGTACCCCATTTACTCCCCAAACGATAGCCACTCCCTTCGTGATTACATATCCATCTTTTGTTCATTTAGGAGACTTGTATGGCTGAGACGAAACATGTTCCGTTCGTCCCTGCGGACACGGATATGAAGGAGTTTACGCTTCGGGCGTTGCTCATCGGTCTCATTCTCGCCGTCGTTCTCGGAGCGGCCAATGCCTACCTCGGCCTCAAGGCCGGCATGACCATCGCTGCCACCTATCCGGCAGCGGTGATCGGTATGGCCCTGCTCAAGGCGATGCGCGGAACGATTCTCGAGGAGAACATGGCCCGTACCGTGGGTTCCATCGGTGAATCCGTCGCAGCGGGTGCGATCTTCACCCTGCCGGCATTTTTTGTCGCGGGGATCTGGCCCGATTTTTACACTCCCGGCAATTACATCACCTCGACGCTGATTCTGATTGCGGGTGGTGTGCTGGGCATCATGTTCGTCGCACTGCTGCGGCGCGTGATGGTCGAGGATCCCGAGCTTCCGTATCCCGAATCCGTTGCAGCGGCAGAAATTCACAAGGCCGGACGCGGCGGCGGGGGCGGATCGAAGTTCCTCTTCAGCGCCATGATCGGCGGTGGCCTGGTCAAGGCCCTCGGTGAGTTCAAACTCTTCCTCCCGCTCTGGGAGCGCTTCGTGAGTTTTACGAAAACCGGCATCACCGGCATGGAAAAGGTGCCCCTCGCTTCGGGCGGACAGGGCGTTGCCGGTACCGGTGGCATGGTGCTGACCTCGTTCAAGATCAGTCCCGCCTACGTCGGCGTCGGCTATATCATCGGTCCCCGCCTCGCCTCCCTGAACTTCTCGGGCGGCATCATGGCATGGGGACTGCTGACACCGATCATTCTCTACTTCGTGGCGCCGTATCTTGACATTCCGGGCCTTATTTCAAATCTCATGGCTGCCGATCCCTCACTCTCGCAGGCGGCGGCCACACAGAAGGCCTGGATCAATACGGCCTATGACGTCTGGAAATTCATCGTGCGTCCGATCGCTATCGGCGGCATGCTCGTCGGCGCGGTGTACACGCTGTACATGATGCGCAAGAGCCTGACGGCCGGTATCGCGCGTTCGATCAGCGACGTGAAGAAGGCTGCGGCCGGACACGCCGTCGACATTGACCGCACGGAAAAGGACCTCAGCTTCACGATGACCCTCATTGGGATCGTCGGCGTCGCGGTCGCGACCTTCCTGATCACGTTCTATCTGTTCAATACGACGTTCATCATCGCCTTCGTGGCCGCCACGGTCATGATCATCCTGGCGTTCTTCTTCGCCGCGGTGTCGGGGTACCTCGTCGGTATCATGGGATCGAGCAATAACCCGATCAGCGGACTGACGCTGACGGCACTCGTTGTCACCGCGCTGATCATGGTGATTCTCGGTGCCGAGGAAACGCAGGGCGTCGCCGCCGTGCTCGGTGTTGCCGCCATCGTCTGCGTTGCCGCTGCTGTTGCCGGCGAGATGCTGCAGGATCTGAAGGCCGGACACATTCTCGGCGGTACGCCGTGGAAGATGCAGGTCGGTGACGTCATCGGCGTCGTGCTGGCCGGCTTTGTCATGTTCGGCGTGCTGGTGTTTCTCAACGACGGCGATATCGCAAACGGTGTGCGCGAGGGATACACCGGTGGTTTCGGCAGCCGCGAGCTGCCCGCTCCGCAGGCCAGCCTCATGGCCATTCTCTCCCGCGGCATCGTGGAACAGCACATGGCATGGCCACTGATTATCGTCGGCATGCTCATGGGCGTCGCCTTCATCCTCATGCAGGTCAAGAGCCCGATGCTCGTCAGCGTCGGCATGTACCTGCCGCTCGAGACCACGTTCGCCATCTTCATCGGCGGACTGCTGAAGGGCCTCGTCGACATGGGTCGCGCCAAGCGCAAGCTCAATCCGGCGCAGAGTGCGAGGGTCGACAACGTCGGGGTTCTGCTCGCCTCAGGACTCATCGCGGGCGAAGCGCTCGTGGGACTCATCTTCGCCGGCTTCGCGGCCTTCGAGATGTTCCCGGGTGCCGTCTTCGAAAATCCGTCCTTTATCGTCAGCCTCGTTGTCATGGCAATCATCGGATATGTGCTTGTGCGCATTCCGCTGAACAACCACGGCAAGCCTGACGAGCCCGCACCGCCTGCAGCCATGTAAGGCAGGATGCGGAATCCCTGAATCCGAAGAGATCTCCTCCGGTGCTCCGGGGGAGATCTCTTCGTTTTTCATCTCCAGATCGTTAGATTGAGCGACATGTTTCGGAAGAAAGAATCCCAGATCAATCTCCTCGAGCTCATTCCCCACAGGCGCTGCGAATTCGATGTGGACGAGGAGCAGATTGTCACGGTGAGAATGCCGCGCTTCCAGAAGAAATGGATGCTGCAGAATCTCGTGCCGCGATGGAAAAGCCCGACCATCAATACGAAGCTCGACCGCATCGGCTCCTTCGTCTGGCTGCGCTGCGACGGCGCACAGACCGTGCATGAAATCGCCGAGCAGATGCGAGAGGAATTCGGTGAAGACATCGAACCGGTGTATGACCGGCTGAAACTTTTTCTCCAGCAGCTCGGACGGAGGGAATACATTCAGCTCAGACATCCCGACGGCACCCCCTTCAATCAGTAACGGTTTCCGGCAGCCGGCCGTCTTGCTGCAGCGTATCGCCACCTTGTACAACACAGAGTACCGCAGGGCATGAAGCAGATATCCCCCTCGACGCGATGGATCGTTCTTCTGATCGTCAGCGTCGTCATCGCGACCAACTACTACGTGTACGATGCGATGTCATCGATCAAATCCGTCATGCAGGCGGAACTCGGATTTTCGAATGTCGATTACGGCTTGATCGTCGCGTTTTATTCCTTCCCGAACACTTTTCTTCTCATGGCGATTTTCGGCGGGATTATCGTCGATAAATGGGGGATTCGAAAAACCGGACTGCTCTTCGTCGCATTCTGTGCCCTTGGCGCGGGCGTCACCGCCTACGGCGCGACGGAAACATTCATGAACGGCGGACCCGGTCACGGACTGATCAGCGCCATCCTGCCCGGCTACTCTCCACAGCTGAAAATGATGGTGCTCGGCAGGCTGCTATTCGGACTCGGGGCGGAGACGAGCATCGTGGTGGTCAACAAGATCATGGTCAAGTGGTTCAAGGGGAAAGAACTCGCGCTGGCATTCGCCATCAACGTGGCCATCGCGCGTCTCGGCACCGCCTTTGCGCTCATTCTCTCGCCGGTGCTGATCGATTCCATGTACGGCTGGACGTTCGCCCTGTGGACGGCGGCCATTCTCATGGGGGTCGGACTTGTGTTCTTCATCATTTATATGATGTATGACGCACGGATCTCGAAAAGGACCGAGGCAAAGCAGGAATCACTGCTCGATGCCGAGGAGGAATTTCACATTCGCGATATCGGTGCGCTGCTGCGCAATCGATCATACATCTACATCATCTTTCTGTGTGTGACGTTTTATTCGGCGGTCTTCCCGTTTCAGGCATACTGTCCCGACCTCTTGCACAACAAGTTCGGGCTTTCGATCGATCTGAGCGGCACGCTGACGAGTACGATCATCTGGGGGACGATCGTCTTTACGCCTCTTTTCGGCTGGTTCGTCGACAAAAGAGGGAAGCGCGCATCGCTGATGCTCCTCGGTTCTTTCCTGCTCGTGGTGGTGCATCTGACACTGTCGCTGACACATCTGACGCCGTTCATCCCCATGTTTGTGCTGGGAATCGCATTTTCCCTCGTCCCCGCCGCCATGTGGCCATCTGTCGCACTCGTCGTGGATGAACGGCGGATCGGCACGGCGTACGGCATGATGGCGTCGCTGCAGAATCTCGGCATGTACGCATTCCCCATTCTCGCAGGATACATCCTCGACAAGACGAATCCCGGTGTGACGGAACAGATGGTGGCACAGGGCACGGCGACCTATGACTACACGTACACCGTGCTCATGTTTGCCGGTCTTGGTGTGATCGGCCTTGTCTTCGCGTGGCTGCTGAAGAGAGAGGATGCCTCGGGTGATGGCTATGGATTGGAGCTGGGAAAAGCGGCGGAAGCGTAACGCTACACAGGTTTCCGCCGCAGCACCAGCATGGTGATGTCGTCGGATTGTGTGGCGCCCTCGGTGAAGGCGAGTACATCGTCCCGAATGCGCTGCAGGGTGTTCTGTGCCGTCAGCGGTCGGCACTCCTCGATGAGTTCCGCGAGGCGCTCGTCGCTGAATTCCTCCATGTCTTTTGACATCGCCTCGTTCACGCCGTCGGTGTACGTGACGATCGTGTCACCTTCCCCAAGTGAAATCAATTCGGATTCATATGCCGGCGGTGTCGCCATGATACCGAGGATGAGTCCTCCGGTGTCCAGGGCGCGGGTCGGACTGCCCTCATGCAGCAGATAGGGGGGATTGTGTCCGGCGTTCACATATTCGAAGGAGTGGACGCGCGTATCGAGGATACCCCAGAAAAATGTTATGAACTTGTCGATGCCTGTGTTGTTGTGGATCAGCGCGTTGATGCGTGCCGTGGCTTCCGGAAGCGGTAGGCGCAGTGGTGCGATCGTGCGCAGAGCGGCCTGAACGTTCGCCATGAGCAGTGAGGCGGGGATGCCTTTCCCGGACACATCGCCAATCGCCAGCACGTATTCATGATCCGACAGCGCGATGACATCGTAGTAGTCGCCGCCAACCTGCTGCGAGGATTCGTTGATCGCCGCGATTTCGTATCCCTCCGCATCGGGGATGTCACTGGGCAGTAATCCCTTCTGGATGGTTTTCGCGACGGACAGTTCCTTCTCGATACGCTGTTTTTCGATGGTCTCTTTCACGAGACGCGCATTCTCAAGCGCGGAACTCGCGATGTTCGCGAGTGCATGCAGATACTCGAGTTCGAGCGACTCGAAACGCGCACCGCCGATTCGTTCACCGAGACAGAGGATGCCGCGAGGCTGATTCTGCGAGAGCATGGGAACGACCGTGTGAATGCCGGCATCATGGAGGACGCGTTCGATTTCGTTCTCCGGCGGTCGATGGTCAGAAAAGAGGATGGTTTCCCGCAGATCCATCAGTGATTGCAGTGCGTCACTGTCCACGGCAAAATCCGGGATTTTGACGAGCACGGGACGCAGTTTCACGCCATCCCATGCGAAGACCGCAAAACGCATCACCCGGAGCTGTCCCATGAGCGCATAACTGAAAATCCGCAGGATGGCATCCGTGTCAAACGTCGTGTTCATCTCGCGGCTTGTCTCGAACAGCGTATTCATTTCCTGCACCTTGGTATCGAGGCGGCGATTGACCAGTCGCAGCTCCTCGATAGTGAGTGCGCTGCGAACCGCCGTCGCCGCCACGGCCGCGACGGATTCCAGGAACGTACGATCGGCCGATTCGAACTCCTTTCCGGTGATTTTCCCACCGAGCCCGATGATTCCCACCATCCGTTCGTCAAGGCGCATCGGGATGACGATCTCCAGTCCGCAGTTCGCACAGCACCGGGCAAATTCACGCACGGCCGCACTCTCTGAAGCGCGGATATCTGCGATGTGCTGCACCTGCTCCCAGCCGGTCTCCAGCGTGAATTCCTTCTGCATTTCAATTTCGCGGACACCTTTCATCGAGCGAATGTGATAGCATCGTTCGCCCTGTTCCACAAGGACCACCCCGCGCGCCACCAGCAGTTTGCCCATACAGGACAGCAGGATGTTGCCCAGAATGAAATCCAGATCCGTTGACGCGTTGAGAACATTGCTCAGCTCCAGCAGCGCGGCACTGTCGGAAATGATGTCCTGCGCGGTATTGCTGTTCTCCGGATTCATGTCATCGGATATTGGCAGTGTGCGGAAAATGGAAGAATGATCAATGCTGAATATACGAAAAATGCCCGGGCAGCGGGCATCAATATTCGGTGTATGAAGTGATCGGTCAGGCGGGCAGGTATTTCACGAGACGGATGGAGTTGCGCTCTCCACCGATGCGGCCGTATTCCACTTCGTCCATCAGCTTTTTCATCAGCACTATCCCGAGGCCGCCGTGGCGGAGCTTCTTGAAGTACTCTTTCATGTCTGGTGCCGTGTACCTGCTGCTGTCGAAGGAAATGCCGCTGTCAAAAATTTCAACGATGAATTTCGGGGCTGCGTTATCATTCTGCGTACTGACGCGAATCTCAATGATGCCGTCCGGATTAAACTTGTATGCGTGTTTGATGATGTTGGTGCAGGCTTCATCGATGGCGAGCTCGATTTTCCCGACCTCGCTTTCGCTGAATCCGAAGCGCCGCGCGGCGTCGGAAACAAAGGTTCGCATATCGGAAAGGAGTTCCGTTTTGCTCTGAATTCGAATGGAATCGACGGTATGTTTGTTCGCGATGGTCAAGGGTCTGCGAATGTTCTGGTCGGTGTCCCTCTATGTGCTATTACGAAAGGTTTTCCGTTTTGTTCAGAAATTTTTTCACCGCTTCGTCTTCTTCATTGAAGATTTCATAGAGCATTGGGAACCCGAGCAGATCAAACACATTGTAGACGCGGCTGGACATGTTTGACAGCTTGATGTCACCTTCATTCTTGCGAACATCTTCGATGAACTGCATCAGAACGCCGAGTCCCGCACTGCTGATGTAGGAAAGGTCCGAGAAATTCACAACGATGTTGTAGCGTTTGTCATCGAGTTGCTTCTCGAACGCTTTTTCAAGTTCGGGCGCAGTGTGGGCGTCCAGATACCCTTTCAGATCGAGGACGGAGATGGTATCGCGCTGGCGGATACCTACCGAGAATTCACTCATACCTTGCTCCTCTTCAGACAGTATTCTCTATTCAATGTATTTTTTTTCGCAGGGATTTCAAATGCCGTCCTTCCAGCGAAGGACCAGCACGGTGATGTCGTCGTCGGCTTCATTTTTTCCGCTGTGCTGCCGCACTTCTGCGAAGATGACGTCAAGGATATCCTTGGCGGATGCTTCCTGATGCCGCAATACACAATCTGCGAGACGGTCGTATTCGTACTCCTCGTCGGCGCGATTCCTGGATTCGGTAACACCGTCGGTAAACATCACAACAACGTCGTCCGGCTGCAGCGTGATGCGCTCCTCGCGAAGCGATTCCGCGAAGCGATTGGTGGCATCAAGACCGAGCGCCATTCCGTCCGGCCGCAGGTACGATGCCTTGCCGTCACGCACGTGCAGGAGGGGACAGTGCCCGGCTCGTGCAAACGACAGCAACCCGTTTCCGGGATGCAATTCCGCATAGAGGAGGCTTAAAAAGGACTTCCTCTCCATGCTGCTGCACAGGGGTGTATTCATCCTTATGAGTATATCCCGCGTCGAAGAGCCGTCGTTGCGTAAAGACTGAAATATACCTTTTACCTGAGCCATGTACAAGGCGGCGGAGACGCCCTTGCCGGAGACATCCCCCACGACGAAGCCGAGTCCCCCGTCATCGAGCGGAAGCACGTCGTAGTAATCTCCGCCCACTTCATATGCGGGCACCGATCGTGCGGCGATTTCGAACTGTGGAGACTGCGGAAGGACGTGTGGCAGAAGGCTTCGCTGCATCTGCTGCGCGACAATAAGCTCCTGCTCCATGCGCTCCTTCTCGATGGATTCCCTGATGAGGGCACTGTTTTCCAGGGCGATCGAAACCATGTCGGCAAAGGCGAAAAGGACATCGACAATCTCCTTGTCGAATTCGAATGCCTTGCGCTTGCAGACACAGAGCAGACCGATGATGTCGCCGCGGCTCATGAGAGGAGCGATGACCAGTGTCCCGATATTCCGCATTTCGCGTGCCGAAGCGGCAATGCGTCGGTCGGACGGGACGTCCTGGATGAGCAGTGGTTTGCCCGTATCGAACACCAGATGCTGCAGCGGCAATCCCTCGGGTGTGCGCAGCCGGCTGATCACTTCGGGATCGATGTTTTTCACGGCATGGGGACGGGTTTTCGGCGATGCAGAGGAGCCGGGATCGCTTTTCGACGTCCGTCGTGAAATTCCGTTGCTTTCGCGCAATTCAAGCCAGGCAGCGTCACCTTCGCTCACCTCGAGCGCAAGATGCGTGGTCGTCGCAACCAGTTCGTCAAAATCAAACACCTGTGTGATGAGGCGGCTCATGTTCTGCAGTGATGAAATCTCGACTTTTTTCCGGTCAAACTCTTTGGCTGTCGGGAGATGCAGCAGCGTGCTCGCGAAACCGATTCCCATATACAGCGTTCCGAAGAGGAAGCAGATTCCCACAAAGGAATCGAGCATCGGATGAAAATAGAGGAGGGAGTTATTCAGTGCTTCACTCTCGGCCGAGTAGATGGTGAGAATGAGGAAGAATATGAATCCGAAAAGAGACAGAAGCAGATTGATGAGCTTTTCGCGCCTGCTTAGAACCAGAATCCACGAAAAACGGAATGCATTGACAACCATGGCCGCAACCAGGAGCACGGCGAGAATGTCCGTGATCGTATCAAGACCGCTTGCAGCCAGACCGTTCGGGGAAGATATGAAATCAAGGATGATGACGACTGCTGAAATGACGAGAAGGAGGATGTAATTCCTGCGCGTCGTCTTTCTGCGTTTGACGAAAATCAGCCGTGTCAGCGATGTGAACACGACCAGAGCAGCAATACCGCCCCCGGCTGCAAGCACAGCTGCCGTCACCAGTGTCGAATAGGTATCGGGAATGACGCGTCCGTTTTCCATGTTGAAGGACGTGATCGCCGTCAGCTGCACGATACCGATGATCAGCAGGTAGATCGTGATCGCGATTACCGTTCGACCGATGAGCTGCACGGGCGAACGCTCCTCCGTCGCAGTGGAGCGGAAATAATACATTCCGCCCGCCAGCAGCGCGATCAGCACAAGCACCGTGTGGAACAGATCGCCGCTGATGCCGTCGCCGGGCACAAGAGCGCGCTGGACAATCACATAGAGGAAGTCCAGGAGAATGGCCGCGATTGCGGTGATGAGGAATATGCGCTGTCGAAGCTTCATGTGGCTCTGCATGGACGCCAGCCTCCAGGGGCCGAATCACCCATAGTGTCGCATACGGAAAAGTCACACCCTGGTTGCATCAATATAGCATATCAACCCGGGGAAATGAAGAACTGCGCTGCCCGGCGTTTCGTCGAAGAACAGGGCGAAGTTACGCAGAACATGGCGGCGCGTTGGTAACTTTGCTATTTTGGCTGATCAGAGCATGAATACGGACAGAGCCCGCGTGAACGCACCCCTGGTCGAAGTACGAGACGTGAAAAAGTGGTTTCCGGTAAACTCCGGTTTCTTCGGTCGTGCGACGGAGTCTGTGCGTGCTGTCAATGGTGTTACTTTCTGTATCCGCAGGGGCGAGGTGCTCGGTCTCGTCGGAGAATCCGGCTGTGGCAAAAGTACTCTCGGACGCGTGATCCTGCATCTTCTCACTCCGACTTCCGGCAATGTGCTTTTCGAAGGACGCGACGTCGTCCATCTGAGCCGCAGTGACCTTCGCGGGATGCGGCGACATATGCAAATGGTGTTTCAGGATCCGTTCTCATCGCTGAACCCGCGCATGACGGTAGGATCCACCCTGCGCGAGGTGCTGCATGTGCATGACATCGTCCCGAAAGAGGAGATGGGGGACAAGATCAATGCTCTGCTGCGTATGGTCGGCCTCAACGATTTCCATGCGCGGCGTTATCCGCATGAATTCAGCAGTGGACAGCGTCAGCGTATCGGCATTGCCCGTGCTCTTGCGCTGGAGCCGCGATTTCTCGTCTGCGACGAACCGGTATCCGCGCTCGATGTTTCCATTCAGGCACAGATTCTCAATCTGCTCGCCGAGTTGCGGGAAGCGCTCGACCTGACGTACCTGTTCATTTCGCATGATCTTTCCGTCGTTCGTCATATCTCGGACCGCATTGCCGTCATGTACCTCGGCAGACTCGTCGAAATCGGTGACGTTGAGGCCGTGCATCGAGATCCGCTGCATCCCTACAGCCGTGCACTGATGGCTGCTGCGCCTGTACCGGATCCTGAGCAGAAGCGCTCCCCTTCCACCATTGGCTGCGAAGTACCGAGTCCGGTGAACATTCCGACAGGCTGTCCGTTTCACACCCGCTGTCCTGATGTATTCGAGGACTGCCGTCATGTCACGCCCGTGCTTGCGGAATACCGGGAACAGCATGCGGTGTCCTGCCTTAAATATGATCCCTGCTGGCCGAAGAATGCGCGGCCCGCGACGAACGCATCTGTCACGAACTGATAAGTATCAGGTTTCCATGTCCGAGTTGTTTTCATCCCTTCATGATCCGGTCCCCCGTCTGCGCACCGATCTGGAAATGCTGAACGTGCGCGTTGAAGAGAAAGAACTTATTCTTTTGCGCGATCCCGGAGGATACAGCACCGAGGAAATCGTTCTCCCTTCCGAAGCGCAGTTCCTGCTTTTTCTTTTCAGTGGCAGTGAAAGTATTGCGGGTCTGTGCGAGAAAATTCGTGAGGAAACCGGAGAGGAACCGGAGACGGACATCCTGCTGCAGCTGGTCCAGGCGCTGGATCGCTATTACTTTCTGGAGAATGCGCGCTTTTCACAGCGCATGAAGGAGGTTGACACCGAATACGCCGCACTCGACGTGCGCGATGCGGCGCATGCCGGTAATTCCTATCCGTCTGATCCGGAAGAACTGACAGATTTTCTGCACGATCTTTTCGAGGCCGACGGAACGGATACGGAAGATGCTCCGCCGCTGGGGGTCATTGCGCCGCATATCGATCTGCAGATCGGTCCCCAGGTTTACGTGCCGGCGTTTCGCCAGCTCTCACGCGCTGAATTTGACACGGTCGTCGTTCTCGGAACAAGCCATTATTCCTACGAGGACCTTTTCCTTCTGACGGAGAAGGACTTCCGCACGCCGCTGGGCACCATGCCGACCGATCGCGAGTTCGTCCGGGCGCTGCGGAAACACAGTGGTGACGTGTTCACTCACCGCGACATCGCGCATCGACGTGAGCATTCCATCGAATTCCCGGTTCTGTTCCTGCAGCACCTCTTCGGCAACGATACAATCCGTATTCTGCCTGTGCTCTGCACATCGTTCGAAGAATTTCTCGTCGAGGGGACGCGCGCTTCCGCGGATGAAAAGTATGATGCCTTTATTCAGGGGTTCGCGAACGCGGCTGAAGAACTTGGAAGACGGGTGGCCTTCGTGCTCAGCGTGGACTGGTCGCATTTCGGGCGGAAGTTCCGGCACGATTTCGACGCCGCCGATGTGCTGGACACCGTGCGTGAAAGCGACCATCAGCACTTTGCCGCGCTCGAAGCCTGCGATTACGAGCAGTTCTACGAACTGCTGCGCACATCGAAAAACGCGACGCAGATCGACGGTTTTTCCTGCATCACCACGTTCTTTGATCTCATGCATCCGAAACGCGGACGTCTGCTCGATTATCAGCTCTGGCATGAGGAAGAACGTGCGTCCGCCGTGAGTTTCGCCAGCATGGCCTTTTTCGGAGATGACAATGGAAGCGAGGCTCCGCAGGACGAAGCTGCGCAGCAGCGAGGTGCCGTCAGGGAGGATGCCACGCAGCACGGGGAGCGCGCATGATCACTGAGAACCGCTCGACCCCTCCCGCGAGCCGTCATGTCAATGACTATGTCGATACGCACTGCCACCTGTTCTGGGAGACGTTCAGTGATGACCTGCCGGATGTTATCGCGCGCGCCCGTGAAGCGGGTGTGCGGCAGATGCTCATCCCCGCCACTGATTTTGCGACATTCGAGCAGGCCGCAGAGATCGCTGACCGATTTGAAGGGATCTTCCTGGCCGCCGGGATTCATCCCCATGATGCGGGCGAGCTGCCGCCGGATTTCATCGACCGTCTGCGCATGCTGGCACAGCATCCGCGTGTCGCTGCCATCGGCGAAATCGGACTCGATTACTACTATGACTTCACGGCTCCGCATGTGCAGCATCGCGTGCTGAACGCGCAGCTGGAACTCGCGAAGGAACTCGATCTCCCCGTCATTCTGCACAACCGCGACTCGGATGAGGACTTGCTTGCCATCGTGCGTGAGCATCAGGACGGAACGCTGAACGGGCAGTTCCACTGTTTCAGCTCCGGCGCCGAATATGCGCTGCGCGTGCTTGAGACCGGCTTCCACATTTCCTTCACTGGAAATGTCACCTTCAAGAAAAGCCGTCTCGATCCCGTGCTGTCGCTGGTGCCCGACGATCGATTGCTCATCGAGACGGATGCGCCGTTCATGACGCCCGTCCCGTGGCGCGGAAAGCGCAATGAACCGTCGTATATTCCTCGCATCGCCGAGCGCTACGCCGAGGCCCGCCATCAGTCGGTGGAACACATCGCCGCTGTCACCAGTACGAATGCCCGGAGGCTTTTCGCACTGCCATCCCCGGAGAATACGAGCGATCATCATGAGTGAGCAGAACAGGACAAACAACCGCAGTGAAATTTCTCCGCTTGACGTGCGCACGGGCAGTCGCGTCCTGCGCTCACAGGAGCTGAAGAAGCGCTACAAGAAACGCTTCGTGGTCAAGGGTGCGAGCATCTCGGTGCGTCAGGGGGAAATCGTCGGGCTCCTCGGTCCGAACGGAGCGGGCAAGACGACGACGTTTTACATGATCACGGGCATGATTCGTCCGACAGCTGGAAAAGTATTCATCGATGACCGTGAAATCACGCGCCTTCCCATGTACAAACGCGCCCGACTCGGCGTGGGATACCTGCCGCAGGAGGCGTCCGTGTTTCGTCAGCTGACCGTGGAGGAGAATCTGCTTGCCATTCTCGAGGTCATGGGGGTCGGCAGGAAGGAACGCAGGGAGCGGGCCGAGCAGCTGCTTGAGGATTTCAACATCGCCGGCATCCGAGGCAGCAAGGGATACATGCTCTCGGGAGGGGAGCGACGCCGGACAGAAATCGCCCGTGCGCTTACCACGAACCCGAGCTTCATTCTGCTCGATGAGCCGTTTGCCGGAGTCGATCCGATTGCAGTCGAAGATATCATGCGCATTGTCACCGCGCTGAAGGAGCGCAACATCGGTGTACTCATCACCGATCACAACGTTCATGAAACGCTCTCCATCGTCGACCGCGCGTATCTGCTGTTCGACGGCACCATTCTGATGGAGGGTGACTCGGAGAAACTCGCCAATGACGAGGAAGCCAGGAAGATGTACCTCGGTGAGAGCTTCCGTCTCGACCGCTACTGATCCCCGAATCTTTTTTTCTCTCCCCGTCCGTTCCGCGAACTATTGCCCGTGGCACGGCGTTTATCATCCAGTACCCCTTCTCCCAATCATTCTGAGAACACGCGTTCCATGCTTGCATATACAAAAACCACCGAAGGTCTGACCGTGACCGTGCAGAGCTATTTTCTCGAGGAACGGTCAGACATCATGCAGAAGAAATTCTTCTTCGTGTATTTTATCAGCCTCGAGAATCGCGGCAGCAGCCCGGTCAAGCTTCTCCGGCGCCACTGGTACATTCACGATTCGGATGCGCCGGACTACGAGGTCGAAGGGGAGGGCGTTGTCGGGGAACAGCCCGTTATCAAGCCTGGCACGACCTACCACTACAACAGTTTCTGTGTTCTGAAATCCTTCGAGGGTTCCATGGAGGGGACGTATTCCATGGAACGCGAAGACGGCACGACGTTCGATGCGAACATCCCCCGCTTCCATCTCAAAGCGCGGCTGAACTGACCGGAGAAGTCAGCAGCCGGGGTGTTCGCAAGAGTTTCTCGTATGTTCATTAACACGGCAGCGCACTCAGGTGCTATAAAAAACGCGGCATGACGCCGCGTTTTTCGTTGGAAGTTTTTCGCAGGGTTGGAATCAGGTGTCCGATTCATTATTGGTGTCATCTTCGCTGTGATCCACAACGGAGTGCTCTTCCGACGTCGGCGCGTTACCTGCTCCATCCTGCGTGGTGTTCGAGAAGACAAAAACATTCTTGTCCTCATTGAGTGACACCAGAATGGTGCTGCCCTCGGGGAAGCGACCCTTGAGAATCTCCTCAGCGAGCGGATCCTCGATGTAACTCTGCAGGGCGCGGCGCAGGGGACGCGCACCGTAATTGGGATCGAAGCCCTTGTCGGCGAGGAAATCCTTTGCGTCGGGAGTGAAGTCCAGCGAAAGTCCCATGTGTCCGAGACGGTCGAAGAGCTTCTTCGTGGAGATATCGATGATGACCTTGATGTGCTCCTTCGTGAGAGAGTGGAAGACGATGCTCTCATCGATGCGATTGAGAAACTCCGGATTGAAGAGCTTTTTCATCGATTCTTCGAGCGTCTTCTTCATGTCGCGGTACTGGTTTTTCTCCTCCGGCTCCTCACCGAAACCGAATACGCCGTCGCGCTTGATTTCGCGAGCGCCGATGTTCGAGGTCATGATGAGGATGGTATTCTTGAAATCGATGCGGCGACCGAGTCCGTCGGTGATCATGCCGTCGTCTAGCACCTGGAGAAGGATGTTGAAGACATCCGGATGGGCCTTCTCGATCTCGTCGAGCAGCACCACGGAATAGGGCTTGCGCCGGATTTTCTCGGTGAGCTGTCCGCCTTCCTCGTAGCCGACGTATCCCGGCGGAGCGCCGACGAGGCGTGAGACGGAGAATTTCTCCATGTATTCACTCATGTCGATGCGCACAAGGGCGTCGTCTGAATCGAAGAGATAGCGGGCGAGCACCTTTGCCATCTCGGTTTTTCCGACACCGGTCGGACCGAGAAAGACAAAGGAACCAATCGGACGCGTGGGATCCTTCAAACCGGCGCGGGTCCTGCGAATGGCGCGCACCAGCTTGTCGATGGCCTCGTCCTGTCCGATGATTTCCTTTTTGAGCTCGTCACCCATCTTGAGGAGTTTCTGTGACTCGGACTGCGCGATGCGGTTGACGGGGATGCCCGTCATCATGGAGACGACATCGGCGATGACGTCGTCATTGACGTCGTGCACGATGGACTGTGACTGCACTTCCCATTCGCGCTTTGCTTCGTCGAGTTCATTGAGCAGTTTTTTCTCGATATCACGCAGGCGAGCGGCTTCCTCGAAATTCTGATTCCGGACGACCTGGTTTTTCTCGCTCTTGATCTTCTCGATCTCTTCTTCGAGCGTCACGATATTCTTCGGAACCACGATGTTCTCGAGATGGACGCGTGCGCCGGCTTCATCAAGCACGTCGATCGCCTTGTCGGGCAGGTAGCGGTCGGTGATGTAGCGGTCGCTCAGTCGCACGCAGTCCTCGAGAGCCCGCGGCAGATAACGCACGTTGTGATGCTCTTCATATTTGTGCTTGATGTTCTGCAGGATTTCCTGCGTTTCCTGAACGGTGGTGGGATCCACCATGATCTTCTGGAAACGGCGATCCAGCGCGCCATCCTTTTCGATGTTCTGGCGATATTCATCCAGCGTGGTCGCACCGATGCACTGGATGTCGCCGCGCGCGAGCGCCGGCTTGAACATGTTTGACGCATCGAGCGATCCGGAGGCGCCCCCGGCTCCCACGATAGTATGCAGCTCATCGATGAACAGGATGATGTCGCGCGCCTTTTCCAGTTCGTTCATGACGGCCTTCATGCGTTCCTCGAACTGGCCGCGATACTTCGTGCCCGCGACCAGCGCGGCGAGATCAAGCGTGACAACGCGCTTATTATGAAGCACGCGTGACACTTTCTTCTGCACGATGCGCAGAGCGAGTCCCTCGGCGATGGCTGTTTTCCCCACACCCGGTTCACCGATCAGCACGGGATTGTTCTTTTTCCGGCGTGAAAGCACCTGCGCCACACGCTCGATTTCTTTTTCCCGCCCGACGATGGGATCGAGCTTGTCGTCCACCGCCAGTTTGGTCAGATCACGCCCGAAGTTATCGAGCACCGGCGTCTTGACGCGCTCGGACCGCTTCTCGGACGGCGAATGTGACGTCTCGCCCCGTTCCTGCCCCTTCTCGGACTCTTCGCCCGCGGAGGGAGAGGAGGGTTTCCCGCTGATGATGTTGTCGAGTTCGTTGCGCACCAGATCGTACTGCACGTTGAACTGATTGAGGATCTGGGCCGCGATGTTGTCGTCGTCGCGCAGCAGCGACAGGAGCAGATGTTCGGTGCCGATAACTTCCGACTTGTAGAGTTTGGCTTCCAGATACGTGATTTTCAGTACTTTCTCCGCCTGCTTTGTCAGCGGAATATTTCCGATGGTAATCGTCCCGCCGGAAGAGCGGACAGTATCCTCGATGCTTTTTTTCACCTGATACAGGTCACAGCCGAGGTTGCGGAGGATTTTCACGGCAATCCCTTCGCCCTCGCGGATGATTCCCAGCAGCAGATGCTCCGTGCCGATATAGTCATGTCCGAGACGGAGAGCTTCCTCCCGGCTCAGCCGGATGACTTCCTGCACTCTGTTCGAAAAGTTGCCTTCCATTATCTATCCAGGGTGTGTAAGCGCATTGATTTCCGCCGAAACGGCGGGTGTGTACATCATACTACAACTAAAATAGCGTGAGGGTTCCCCGGGTGCAAGGTGAGAAATCAGGACACTCAGAAGATGATCGTCCAGAGTGCGTAGTCGAGAATGAGGATCATCGCGGAGGAGAGCACAAAGGCCCGAATGGTCGAAAAACCGACACCTTCCGCGCCGCCGGAGGTCTTGAATCCGATATGGCATCCCAGCAGGGATGTGACGCCGCCGAAGGCAACGGATTTCAGAAGACCGGAAAAGACATCCTTGGCCTGGAAAAAGCGCTCGACACTGCCGAAAAACACCTGGGAAGTGAGATCGAGGAAGAAATTTGCCACCACGAAGGCGCCGAAGAGCGCGATGGCGTTGGCGAACGTGACGAGAATCGGCATCATCAGCACGGCCCCGACAAAGCGAGGCATGGCCAGGTAGCGAACGGGATTGATGGCCATGCTCTCCAGCGCGTCAATCTGTTCGGTCACGCGCATGGTTCCTATTTCCGCTGCGATGGAGGCGCCCACGCGTCCCGCGATGACAATGGCGGTCAGAACGGGCCCCAGCTCGATGAAGATCGCCCGGCTGACGGCGCCGCCGATCAGGGAGAAGCTGATCAGTCCCTGAAACTGATACGCCGCCTGCCATGCCGAGACCATGCCGGTGAACAGTCCGATAATCAGCACCAGCGGCAGCGATCCCACGCCGATATGCGCCATCTGCTCGAGCACCAGCCGGCGGTCCCGCACGAGACGGTGCATACTCCGCACGATGCGCAGCTGCAGAATGCTGATCTGTCCGATCTCGTTGAAAAAACGGATCGTGCGTCTGCCGAGTCTGTCGAGTCCCAGGGTCATAAGTGCAACTTACAAAAATAGCTGCAATGGAAGTGCAAAGTGCAGAGTGCAAAGTGCAAAGTGCAAATGTGGAGCCGATCCGTCATCCCGAGCAGGCACGACCGAAGCGAGAGCCGTATCGAGGGATAGGTGGATACCACGCCCCTCGATACGACCACGCTGACGCGTGGTCTGCTCGGGGTGACGTACAATGCTACCTTTTCACTTCGCACCTTGAACTATGCAATTGATAGCTAACGATATATCCTCATCCCCTCGGTACAATTCCGGCACATCTCCACATTCTTCCTTCCCGCCAGAATCTTCCGTCGGAAGGCGTGGTATTCGTCGGAATGCCAGATGTCGGCGAAGCTGCGGCCGTTGAGCTGACCGAGGGGATATTCGGCATCCTTGTCGAAACAGCAGGGCACGACCGTACCGTCCCATGTGATGACGCTGCGCTCCCAGAGCCGCACGCAGCGGTTGCGCAGACGGTTCTTCGTACGCAGCTTGCCGTTCACCCTGTGGTAGCGACTGTATCGCTCATTGTTCGGAAGGAACTGCTCCGCGCCCTCGATCGAATACACCTGCATGGTCTTCAGCGCGATCTCCGCGTTGTATCGCCGCGCAAGTTCGCGCAGCTCGCCGAGCTGCTCTTCGTTCTGCCGCGTGACCAGAAGCTGCAGCACCAGCTCCATGCGGCTGCCGCGGCGCGTGCGCTCCCGCCGCAGCAGCTCCAGCGCCTCGTGCACCTTCGCGAGCTTCCCGCCGACGCGGTACTGCTCGTATACCTCCTGCGTGAGTCCGTCGATCGAGACGATCAGCCGGTCGAGTCCACTCTCGACCAGTTCCGCAGCATTGTTCTCGCGGATGTAATGTGCGTTGGTACTCACGGAAACATACATCCGCCGGTCATGCGCATATCGGATCATGTCGAGCAGGCGGTTGTTGATGAACGGCTCGCCCTGGAAAAACAGCTGCAGGTAAAACACCTCGCGGCGTACCTCGTCGACGATGCGGCGGAAATCGTCGAAGGCGAGCATCCCCTGGGGACGCGTCATGGCGCCGTTGCCTGAGGGACATTCGGGACAGGAGAGATTGCAGCGATTCGTCGGCTCGATGGTCAGCGTGTAGGGACTGCCCCAGACGACACTCCGGCCGGTGAGGACGGAAAACCGGTACGAGGTGGTCATGCGCGCAAGATTCCAGGCGCGGGACGGCGAGACACAGCGCAACAGGTTCCGTATGGTACGGACGGTCATCGTCCTTCCTTTCGGCAGATCAGATAAAAGGTGGGATTCAGCAGCCGGTTGATCACACCCGCCTCGTCACGCACCACATGGAGGACGGCGCGGTGCAGATGCAGCCGACGGATCCACCGTACGGCGTTGAGATGAAGATCACTCCACACAACCGCTTCCGGGGATTCGAAAAGCCGCTTCGCTACCGTGCGGTTTACGAAATGGGACGTCAGACCCGCATCAGCGAGAAGCCGCAGCAGCTGCATCTCGGAGAGCAGTTCCGCGAGGTCATCGCGCTCTGCGTCACTGGGACGACGGCGGCGAAGAATTTGCCGCAGCGTCGCGCGATTTTTCCTGCTCACAAATGGGAGACCGAAATGCGGATCGGCGATGATGTTCGGGAGCGCGTCGCGATTGGGCGTGCTCAGGTACAGCATACCACCCGGGCGCAGCACGCGCGCAATTTCCGCGAGCACCGCTGCTGGATCGGCAGTATGCTCGATCACATCCTGCAGCACTGCCGCATCGAAGCTGCTGTCAGGAAATGAGAGGGCATTCACATCGCCCAGCCGTGTTTCAACATCCGGGCAGGAATCCTGCAGGATCTGCAGACGGTCCGGATTCCGATCCAGAGCCGTCACATACGCACCGAGGCGGGAGAGCGCAATGCTGGTGCCTCCGTTCCCGCATCCTGCGTCGAGTACACGCGCCCCGCGCAGCGGCAGCGTTTCCGCGAGCAGGTCGCACACCAGTTCTCCACGCAGCACGGCGCGTTCCGCAGAGCGCTGCCAGCGCAGGCGGTTCGGATGCGCCGCATCCGGAAGGGGAGCGGATGTGATGACTGGTTCCTGCACGTCACCATCGAGGCGGTTTGACAAAAGAGAGGAGTCCGACGATTCCTGCATAAAAAATATGAAATGCTTCGTGCACTGCAAGCCGCGTACGGCTGGTCTCACCGTTCATCCAGCGGAAGGCAGAAAAAAGAAAACCCGTGTCATACCAGAACTTCCACAGCACGAGCAGCGGCGGAAAGATCTTCGCCGCTCCGGGAAGCATCACCGTGAGTGCGGCGCCGAGCAGGGGAGTGAGCGTTTCAGTAACGACAAACAGCGAGAGCAGTGCGGAGGCGCGTCCGTTGTAGGATGAAGAAACGCGATAATGCCGGAGCTTCTGGCGGTACAGCGCACGCCAGGACGAGGGCGCGGGGGATTCCACCTGTGTACCCGGTTCCATGCACACGCCGACATGAGCTCCGTGACGGACAAAGCGCTGCAGCAGCAGGTCGTCATCGCCGCCGAGATGCGCAAAGAGCGGTTCGAGTCCGCCGGCACGCGTATACAGCTCTTTTGTGAATCCCCAGCTGCGTCCACTGGCCATGTACGGCTGCTTCCACGCGGCGGCTGCTGTCATGAGTGCCATGGTGCGGCGGGATTCGAATGCGGCGTAGCGGGAGGCACCTCCCGCGCGGGCTTCCAGAGGCGCGAGTCCGAGTGCGACATCGTTCCCGCGTTCGAACACCCGCAGCATTGCGGCGACCCACTCCGGCTGCGGGACGCAGTCCGCATCGGTGAGGAGGATCTGCTCGTGTGCCGCTCGCATGATGCCGAGATACAGTGCGTGTTTTTTGGGAGAGACGCCGTCGGGTATCTGGTCGACGCGCAGCACCTCGACAGGGAGGTCGCCCGCATGTGCCGCGATCACCGCTGCCGTGGCATCGTCGCTGCGGTCGTCGACGATGAGGATCTGCATGCGGTCGCGCGGGAAGGACTGTTCGCGCAGGGCGATGAACAGATCCGGCAGCGTAGCTGCGGCGTTCCGTGCGGCAATGACGATGCTCACCGCATCATGAACACTTCTGCCGGGAGGGATGCGCATCGCGCGCTGCCAGCCGAGGTGCACGAAGACAAAGAACAGTGAACTCACAATACCACAGAGGGCGAAGAGGATCTCGAGTATGGTCAGCGTCATGACTCTCCCTTTCCGGACGGTGAGGACGCGTTCGCATCTTCGTCACCATGGCGTGACAGTGCCTCGCGCAGCAGGATTGCCGCGCGCTTCGGATCGGCACTCCCGCCACTGCGCTGCATCACCTGACCGACAAAGAAGCCGAGCAGCTTTTCCTTCCCGGCATAAAATGCCGCGCACTGTTTCGGGTGCGCATTCAGCACTTCGCGGACCTGCGCGCGCAGCGTATCGTCATCGCGCAGCAGCCGCAGTCCGAGCCGGTCAATGATCTCCTCCGGCGCGTTGTTGGATTCTGCCATGGCGGCAAGCACGCGCTTCGCTGCACTGCCGCTGACCGTTCCATCCCCTATACACCGAAGCAGTTCCGCGAGACGCGCAGCCTCCACCGGCGGTGACGAAAGTCCCGCTTCGCGCATCCCGCGCAGCACTTCGCCCATGATCCAGTTTGACGCGAATTTCGCGGGCACGGTCCGCATGCCGGTCTCAACGGCTCCGGCGTCGCTGTCAGTCCGGGCAGCCGTCAGATGACGCACGACATCTTCGAAATAATCGGCGATGGAGCGTTCGGCGGTGAGCACTTCCGCATCGAGTGCGGGGAGTGCGTACTTCTCGAGGAAGCGCCGCTGGCGTGCGAGGGGAAGCTCGGGAATGGACGCATCCGCCGCATCGATATGTTCCTGCGTGACAACCGCCGGCGGGAGGTCCGGTTCGGGCATGTAGTGGTAGTCCGCGCTGCTCTCCTTGCCGCGCATGATGCGCGCCTCGCCGGCGTCTTCGTCCCAGAGCAGTGTGGCAGACGCCACCGCCTTGCCGCCTTTCAGCAGCGCGCGCTGCCGCGCAATTTCCCAGTTCAGCGCCCGCTCCACCGCGCGGAAGGAATTCATGTTCTTGATCTCCGTGCGCGTGCCGGGGCTGCCGTCGGTCCGGCGCAGGGAGACGTTTGCGTCGCATCGCAGCGAACCGCGCTCCATGCTGCCGTCGCAGATCCCGCAGTACACGAGCACGCGCCGCAGTTCGCGCATGAACGCGGCGGCATCTGCTGCGGAGGTGAACGCCGGTGTGGTGACGATCTCAAGCAGGGGGATGCCGGCGCGATTGTAGTCGGCGAGTGACGCGTCGCCGCGATGCAGCAGGCGCGCGGCGTCCTCCTCCATATGGATGCGCTCGAGGCGGATGTCGTGCTCCGTGCCGTCCGATCCCACAAAAGCCATCGTGCCGCCCGTGCAGACGGGCTCGCGGTGCTGTGTGATCTGATATCCCTTCGGGAGGTCGGGATAGAAATAGTGTTTGCGCGCGAATGCCGATCGGGGATGAATGTCGCTGCCGAGCGCGCGTCCGAGAAGGACGGCAGCCCGGAGCACGGCCGCGTTGAGAACCGGCAGTGCGCCGGGGTGACCGAGACAGACGGGACAGGTGTGCGCGTTCGGCGCATCCGCAACCGCCGTGCTGCAGCCGCAGAACGCCTTGCTGCGCGTCAGCACCTGCGCGTGGATTTCGAGGCCGATGACAGGTACTGCATTCGGTTCATCCATGAGATCCCTCTTCTCCATGATGATTGAATGCAACACGTTTTTCGCGCACAGCGCGCACGAGGGGACGCCACAGCCAGCCGTTGGCGACGAGGCGACCGGTGAAGAGCGCGATCGCCGCGGCGACGGCGCCGACGAGGTTCAGTCCGGCAATACCGATGATGAGCATGACGATGATGGTGCTGACCTCGAGTCCCGTCGCGACGGTGATCGGACCGGTGCGCTTGGCGGTCACCAGCGTGGCGCGCTGGAAAGAGAGCAGCACCGAGGCGGCGGGAATCAGCACCAGCAGCTGCGTGGGCAGCATGGCGAAGGACGCGAGATCGGGGGTGAGTCCCGACACGTCGCGGAACCACAGATCGGCCAGTGGTGTGAAGGCAATGAGAGCGAGGCCGATTGCGGCGCTTGCACCGAGTCCTGCCGCAAAATTTCGCACGGGCAGGTAGCCACGGAAGTCCCTGCCGAACTTCGCGATGGCGACCTCCTGATAAGACAGCCCGAAGCTGCGGAAGATGAACACCAGTGAATTAATCACCGGCATGACGGCCAGCGATTCGAGTGCCATGCGCGACTGTCCGAGGAAAAACGTGATCATCGGATGCACGCCCAGCGCGAGCAGGGAAGTCAGTGCGAGGGGATAGTAGAAGGTGAAGATGGAACGGTACGTCATCTCCTCGTCCGACCCGTCACGGTTGGCGAGATGCTTGTGAATCGTACCATGCGCCATGACACGGCTGGCGATTGCCTCGAGCGTGACACCGACCGACAGCGCGACCGCGCCCACCGCCGCGCCGGGGAGATCGGTCGCGAGCGCCGCGATGAGTGCGCTCACGGCCATCGACACGAGGCGGATGATGGTGCCGTATGCCACGCGGCGCGTGAGGTCGTTGCTGATCAGCAGTCCCTGATAGAAGCGCCGGAAGCCGATGGCGCCGGGCCATGGCAGCAGCAGCGCTGTGGCAAGATGCGTCAGACGGGCGACCTCCGGGGGGAGCCCGATGAGATCCTCCGCGATGAGCGGAAACACCGGCGGCAGGATGAGGATGATCATCACCAGCGTGATCCCGCCGTTGAGCAGCAGTGTGAAGTTGCGCAGTTTCAGGAAGGAGTAGCGGTTGGTGACCAGCGCGGTGGATGCGCTCATCATCATGATGATCGGGGCCTCCACGATGAGCGCGAAGGAGAAGGCCACGCCATACGCCGCGAGGTTGAACTTCGCATCCGCGAGGCGCGCAATCACCGCCGCGAGAAAGGGTCCCTCGACCGACATCATCAGCCACGTCGCGAGCAGCGGCAGCCAGAATTTGAATATCCCGCGGTAGGTGGGTATGGCTGTGGATTCAGGCATCTACATAATATCGGGAATACAACAATGGAAAGATAGAATGGAAGCTCGAGCAGGGGCACGAGCAGGAGCACGATCAGGAAGCAGGATGCGGATCGGATGCAGGGTACGTCAATGGGTGCTGGATTGTAGGGGCGAGCCAACGGCTCGCCCGGACGTGCGCTCGGATCGGACGTCCCCTTATCGCCGTTTCCGGAACATCCACCAATGCATGACAGAGAATCCGACGCCCATGGCCACGGCCGACAGCGCCTGCATCCACATGAGGTGTTCGCTGAAGGTGAAAATCGTTTCACTGCTCAGCACGAAAAACAGGAAGAAAAACGCAGTATAGTATATCCCCAGAAACAGGAAGCGGGAGGAGAGTGTGCGGCTGAAGCGGTACATGCGGTCTCGGACGGTCACGTCAGCACTCCACCGCGAGGAACGTCACATCGTCGTCGATGTAGTTCATGTCCTGATATGCCGAAACCGTGTCATAGATGTGGCGTGTGACGCCGGAGACATCGCCGTTCGAAGAGAGAAAGGCGTGTTCGAGCCGCTCCTGGCCGAACTCCTCACCGCTCTCGTTCCCGGCCTCCAGAATGCCGTCGGTGTAGAGCAGCAGTATGTTTTCGCTGTGGAGCGGCGCGCGGCGTGTCTCGTACACGGTCGACGGGAAGACACCCACCGGACGGCCGGTGGATTCCAGCCGTCCCAGTGTATGGGCTCCGTTGCGCTGCAGCACGGGCGGATGCGCGGCGACGAGGTACCGCAGCGACCCGGGCCCGAGCAACAGAAACGCTCCCGTCGCGTACATCACATCGTCGCTCACGCGCAGGCTGGCGATCATGCGCCTGTTCAGCTGCGTCACCAGCGTGCCGGGATCCGTTTCATCCCGCATGTCGTCGATGAGAATGCGGATCAGCGCGGAGAGGATGCCCGCCCGCACGCCGTGTCCAGACATGTCCACCAGCCACAGCATCAGCCGCTCTCCTCCAAGCTCGTGCCATCCGAACAGGTCGCCGCTCAGATGGCAATAGGATTCCAGCACGGCGCTGAGCCGGCAGGGGGCATGCGCAGGCAGTTCGCGCGGGAGCAGGGCATACTGCAGCTGATGCGCCTTTTCCAGTTCCACTTCCATGGTTTCGAAGAGATGGGGCCGATAATAGAACTGCTGATCGGGCGTGAGGATACTGCGCTTCTCCGTCGTGGGCGACTTTTGCGGACACCACTCCGGTTCATCCTGCACCTCGACTTCCGAGAGCAGCCGTTCGAAGGCCTCTCCGAGCGTGATTCCGCCGTGTGTTCCCTCAAGGCGGAAGGTGAAATCCATCAGTTGTTCGGCGGTATTGAGCAGGCGAAGCATACTGCAATTCTACCGCATCCTGCGCTGAAATCCAATGTCACCGGCAGAGTTTCATCGGCATGGAGGGTGTGGATCTGCCCGGCAGTCCCGTACGCCGGACTCCCTCGATCTCATGCGTTGCGCGGGAATGGGGAACGCCGTACAATGAAAAAACCGGCAACTAAACCGACACACCATTACCGGTACACGCTGCATTGGGCAAACAGAAAAACCTCACTGAAGGAGACATCCGGCGCCAGCTGACATCCCTTACCTGGCCCATGCTTCTGGGGATGATGGGGATCGTCGTCTTTAATCTCGTCGATACCTACTTCGTGGGGAAGCTGGGCGTGCATCAGCTTGCGGCGATGAGTTTCAGTTTCCCGGTCGTGATGGTGCTGAACAGCATCTCACTGGGTATCGGGATCGGAACCAGTTCGCTGATTTCCCGTCACATCATCAAGACCGAACGCAGACGTGTTCAGCAGATGGGGGGACGCGCCCTGCTGCTGGGATTCACCGTGGTCATGCTGTTCGTCATTGCCGGTCAGCTTACCATCCGGCCGCTGTTCGCCGCCATGGGAGCCGGTCCCGTCGTGCTCGGGTATGTCGAGGAATACATGCGGATCTGGTATCTCGGTGTCCCGTTCGTCCTTTTCCCCATGATCGGCAACAATATCATACGTGCGACCGGGGATACCTTCACGCCGGGAATGATCATGGTGACCTCCGGGGTGCTCAATGCGGTTCTCGATCCAATCCTGATATTCGGATACGGTCCTGTTCCGTATATGGGGATACAGGGAGCGGCGCTGGCGACCGTGCTCGCCCGAAGCGTGAGCTTCACGATCGTCATGGTCGTCCTCACCAGGCGTGAGAAACTCATCACATTCGCTCTCGGACGGATCGGGGAGATCGGGCAGACATGGAGGAACATCCTTCACATTGCCGGTCCGGCCACACTGACTCTGCTCATTACGCCACTGTCGATCGGTGTGATTACGAGGATTCTTGCCTCCTTCGGGAAGGAAGCCGTCGCGGCGTTCGGCGTAGCCTCCCGTGTGGAGATGTTCGCGATCATGCTCATCAATGCGCTCGGCTCCGTGCTGGTCATTTTCGCCGGACAGAACATCAGCAGGCATAAATACCAGCGCATCCTCGACGCACTTACGATTTCAACGAAATTTTCTCTCTTCTGGGGCGCCGTGGTGTTTCTCCTGCTCCTGGCGGCGGGGGAGGTCGTGGCGTCTCTCTTCTCGACGGATCGCACCGTCATCGACATCACGAAGATGTACTTTCTCATCGTGTCGGCGAGTTACGGATTCCAGGGACTCGTGCTGCTGAGTACCTCGACCTTCAACGGGCTCAACAGGCCATATCCGTCAGCCGGCTTCTCCATCCTGCGCATGGTGGTGTTGTATCTGCCTCTCGCGTGGATCGGTGCCCGGCTGTTTGACCTCCCGGGGGTGTTCTGGGCGGCGTTCATCGCGAATGTCGTGTCGGGCCTGTTTTCAATGCTGTACCTGTTCAGGCTGGTCCGGAATATGCGGCGTGCACACGATACGGGCAGCGGGAGGGATCCCGAAGCGTTTCCCTCATCCTGACATGGACAGCCTCATGTCTACCATCGATCACGAAGCTTCTGCCACATGGGGGCGCGCAGAAAGCTGTCGTCGACGCTTGACTCCATTTCCTGATACATGGAATACGGCACGGTATACGAGATGAATTCTCTGTCAATTTTGCCGCGCTGGGAAATGTCGAAGAAGCCGATGACACCGCTCGGGTGCTCCTTCTCGGACTCCGCATGGGCGAATAGGATCGACTGACAGGCGGCTCCCCATGGAGAAACGGTGGCGTTGATCGCTCCGCGCCGAAATCCCGCCAGGGTCACCAGCGCGGATAGCTGATCAGGATTGACGAGCATCATGACCAGTGAAATATCTTCATCGTCCGCGACCTGATCGAGCGGTTTGCAGACGATGTATTCGGTAGGCACCTCGCGATATGGAAGTGCATCCGCCCAGCGGGCGGCTGCCTCGGGACTGTCGAAAAAGCGTTCGCCTTCGCCCATGTCGAACACGCCGCCGTCGGGCAGTTCGGCCTTCCCTCCGGTCGAAAGGAGCCGGTCGATCGGGAAACCGGTATAGCAGTTTCCGAAACCGAGTCCCGTTCCCCCTCCCGGACAACCGCTGGTCTTCCGATCGAACACGACTGTCCGGCCTCTGGTGGCTGCTTTCAGCATGGCGGCCGCGCAGCCCCAGCCGCCTTCCTTGAACTGCGCGGCGCGCTCGGGTTTTGTGTCGGTCAGAATGACGGCAATGGGCGTGTACTTCAGATCCAGGGCTTCAGGCAGCCGGTTCGACATGCTTTTTTCCTGTATCACGGAATCTCCTTCATATGTGTTCGGTAGTCCTCGCGGGGCGGAGCGGGAGGCACGTCTTCCGGGTAGCCGAGGGCCAGGAGCGCCACGACGGATTCACCTTCCTTGATCCCGAGAATGGGGCGAACCGGGGGGGCCGATCCGACAGAAAGCCAGATCGATCCGATGTCGTGTGCCGAGGCCGCGAGGCACAGGTTCTGCACGGCTGTTGCGGCGCTCAGCGGGTACTCGATCTGCTCCATGGGTTCGGATCCGCCGCGGCTGACGACCGCGACCATGTAAGGCGCACCGCCGAAATCCGCCTGCAGGGCTTCAAGGGCCTTTCGTTTCGGCTCGGGCAGGTCGGGATCCGCGAAAAATTCTTTCGCCTTGGCCTGGAGCAGACCGAGGATTTTCCCACGGGCCTCGGGGCCGATGACGTAAAAGTCCCACGGCTGCGAATTGGCCGGCGACGGAGCCCACATGGCCGCCTCGAACATCTCATCGAGAACGGTCTGGGGGATGGGATCGGGTTTGAAACGGCGGACCGTCCGCCGGGATTTGATATGCTGTAAAATTTCCATGCTTGACTCCTTGTATTCGACAATCTGTGAGCAGGGATGGTATAGCCTGCGCCATTGATCAGCGGTGATCAGCGGCAACATCAGTCCCCGCATCAAGAAGGACTGCCATTTCCCGCTTTCACTCGTGTATGCAATGTACGGCTAGAAGCCGGATTTCAATTCTTCCAATCCTTCCTCATATGTGATGACGTCTTCATATCCCAGTTCTTCTCTGGCCTTTGCGTCGGAGACGGTATACTCCGTCGCCTGCATGTGAATCATTTCCGCACTCATTGGGGGAGGGCTTTTCTTCCGCAATATCTTCCAGATGACGGGAACGAGGTTTCCCATCGCCAGCGCCACGGAGCGGTTCATGTTCTTTGTGGGTGGTGTAAGTCCCTGCGTCGCCAGGATGCGTGTCAGGAAGTCTCTGAACACAACATGCTCACTGTCGATCACATAATACATCTCACCGGGTTTCCCCTGTCGATATGCCAGGAGAATCGCATGGCAGAGATTTTTTACGTGAATGATGGGGACTTTGTACTTTCCGTGATTGAACCACATCAGTTTGTCCTCCCTGCTCGCTTCCACAAGGAATTTTACGACGCTTCCTTTTCCCCACACCAGCGGAGGCCGCACGATCACTGTTTGGAAGTCCTCCGCGTTGCTGTTGAGGACGACTTGCTCTGCCTGGTACTTGGTCCTGCGATACGCCCCGCGGGGCAGGTGGGGAAGAGACAGGCGCTCATCCGCATCATACACGGGTTTTCCCTGAAGAATGATTGCGGCTGTACTGATATAGATGAAGCGCTGCACTCCCGCTTTTTTCGCCGCGTCGACCAGTTTTTCCGTCCCACGGACGTTGATCTCGTACGCATATTCATATCCTCTCCAGAATTCCGAGGCGGACGCCAGGTGAAAAACCGCTGTACAGCCCCGCAGATCATCAACCAGGCGATCAGCCTCACTCATATCGGCTGAAACGGGTGTTGCGCCAAGAGATTTGATTTTGTTTGACGCGTCCTCCGACCTCGCCATGGCGACAACATCGTATCCTTCCTTGATGAGCAGCGCGATAAGATTACTGCCGACGAATCCTGAACCTCCTGTGACGAAACATCTCATGATACAACCTCCTCTTTCGCTTCCTTGGGCCGTTGATGTATGAAATCTACTTTATATGTTCGAAGGTTTGAGGTCATGATGCCACGTCGTCGGACTTCGACTGCACACGCATATTCGTCAGTCCCCCTTCCAGAAAAGCGATGAGCACGCTGGTGATTCCTTCGCTGTCCAAATCACCGGGAATCAGCTGCCTGAGATGGTAGTCATGTTGCGGGATGCTGTCCATCAAATGGATGACGAAGTGCAGCTTCAGATAGAATTCCATATCGGACATCGGGGGGAGGGCGGCTCGCAGGGAGCGGTGGAGTTCCTCGTAGATCAGGTCATACTCGGTATTGATCAGTCGAAAAAACTTCGCATTCGGATAGTGCTTCATCTGAACGAGAAACTTGATGAACTGCGGATGCTTCCTCGTGAGTTTCTCCTGGGGGATGACGATGGCCTCCATCACCCTGCGGAGGGGAAGCGGATGGTCGCCCGATTCCTCTTTGGCCTGCCGGAGCATCGCCAGCCGCTCCCGTGTCATGGGAAGCATGCGTCTGTTGAAGATTTCGATGACCAGATTGTCCTTTGTCCCGAAATGATATGTGACGGCGCCCAGATTGACACCGGCCTTCCGGATGATCGTGCGAATGGACGCCGACGCGATGCCCTGACGGGCAAAGCACCGCTCCGCGGTATCCATGATCTTATCCTTTGTGCTTTTCATCAGGTCGCGGTCCTCAGAGGAGCCAACTGCCGGCAATTCATATTCTTTCATACGAATGTATGAATTCAGCCATTCCCTGTCAAACCGGATCTCCCATCTCGACCAGCTCTGCCACTCAGTAACAGATTGACTGCAGGACTTTTGAGCAGTCCTGTCTGGTAACCACCGGCAGCCGAGAGAGAATCCCGAAACGGGCACACCCTGTATCATGTTGAAATGAAATGGATTATCTTGTTGCCGGTGTCGGCTGTACGGGCCATGTGCAGCCGGGAATGGTCGTCTTTTCTCCACGTATTCGCAGGATCAGGCAATAATGCGACAGGATTGCGCTACAGCGAAATCGCACCCCTGGAGTATATTGAGGGTGATGTTAATCCGGCAGCGATCCTGGCTCTGATGCCGCACTGCCTGAACACTTCGATAGGTGAAAACGCAACCACAACACGAGAACGGAGCATGTAATGCAATTCAATTTCCAGAATCCAACACGGATCAATTTTGGCGCGGGGAAACTCTCCGAACTGGGCACCGAGGCAGGTACGTATGGGAAGAAAGCCCTTCTCGTCACGGGCGGGGGCAGCGTGAAAAGAAACGGCACGTTCGACCGCGCGCTCGAGAGCCTGAAGGCCGCGGGAGTCTCCGCGGTGGAGTGCGCCGGGGTCGAGCCGAACCCACGGCTCTCTACCGTGCTGCGCGGAGCGCAGATTGCGCGTGACGAGGGCTGTGACGTCGTGGTCGCGCTTGGAGGCGGCAGCACCATGGATGCCGCGAAAGCGATGGCGGCGATGGTGTTTTACGAGGGCGAGCCATGGGACATGTTCTTCAGCAGCGAAGGCACGTTCATCCCACCGACGAAGGCATTGCCGATCATCACCGTGCCGACGCTCGCTGCCACGGGATCGGAGATGAACAATGGTGCCGTGATCACAAACGAGGAGACGACTGAGAAATCGTTTGTGAACGCGCCCGTGCTGTTTCCGAAGGTGGCGATCGTGGATCCCGAACTGACCGTGACCGTGCCGAAGGATCAGACGGCGTACGGCGTCTGTGATCTGATCACGCACGTGACCGAAGGATATTTCAACGGTGTCGACGGAACACCACTGCAGGATCGCTTCGCGGAGGGCGTGATCCAGACTGCGATGGAATGGGGACCGAAGGCGGTCGCGGACGGCAATGACCTCGAAGCACGGGCGCAGGTGCAGTGGGCCTCCGTGGTCGCGCTCAACGGCTGGGTGCAGGTCGGCACCAGTGCCGGCTACCCGGTCCACATGATCGAGCATACACTCTCGGCGCATCACGACGTTGCTCACGCCGCAGGTCTCGCGGTCGTGAATCCTTCATGGATGCGGTTCGCGGCCAGGAAACGTCCCGAACGCTTCGCCCGGTTCGCCGAACGCGTACTCGGCGTCGAGCGCAACGGGAAGACGGACGAGGATGCCGCTCGCGAGGGAATCGATCGTTTCGAGGCATTCCTCCGCTCTATTGGATGTCCGACACATCTTTCCGAACTCGGTATCGGTGACGAACTGATCGAGAGGTATGCGGAAGACACCCTTCGGATCATCAATGACGGCAAGGGCAACCTGCCGGCACGACCGCCGATGAGCAGGGAGGATATCATCGAGGTGCTGCGGGGAGCCCTGTAATGCAGCGTATGGAACAGACACAGCTCGAACTGAAAAACAGTATCGCGCGGTTGACCGAAGGACGCAGCGATCCGTCGACTGCCGTCGCGGGGCTGTCTCTGTATCGTCTGCACAGTCCGGTCGAAGCTGTCGTCGGAATGCATGAGCCCAGTGTCTGCGTCATCGCCCAGGGAGCGAAACGGGTGCTCCTGGGCGAGGACGTATTTGCGTACGATCCGCAGCACTACCTGCTGACATCAGTGCACCTGCCCACGGTGGTGCAGGTCCATGAGGCGAGCAAGGAGAGACCGTACCTCGGGTTCACACTCGTCCTCGATCTGCGCGAAGTCTCCCGGATGATGGTCGACAGCAATCTCCCCGCTCCGCGAGCGCAGAAGTCAGGGCGCGGAATGACCACCGGCGAAATGACACCTGCCCTCATCGACGCATTCAGACGTCTCGTCGGACTTCTGGACGATGAAGAAGCAATTCCTATCCTCGCACCGACGATTCAGCGTGAGATCATCTATCGGCTGCTCGTCGGGGATCAGGGCGCTCGGTTGCGGCAGATTGCCTCGGCGGGAAGTCAGAGTCAGCAGGTGGCCCACGCCATCGAGTGGCTGAAGGAAAACTACCTGCACCCGCTGCGGGTTGAGGATCTCGCCCGGCGGGCAGGGATGAGTTCGTCGACCTTCCACCATCACTTCCGAACAATGACCGCCTCGAGTCCGCTTCAGTATCAGAAGCGGCTTCGGCTCCAGGAAGCACGAAGGCTCATGCTCATCGACCGGATCGATGCCGCAAGCGCCGCCTTTCAGGTGGGGTACGAGAGTCCCTCGCAATTCAGCCGTGAGTACAGCCGGCTGTTCGGCGCTCCTCCCGTCAAGGACATTTCCTCGATGCGACAGGCCGGGCATCCCGGCTGATGGAATCCACGGCCAGTCCGGCCGCAATGTAAAAGGCACCGTCAGGATGCAGGTCTCTATTCGACAGTTCTCCTTGTCATCTTCCCGAATACTGTTCATCAGTGACCTTTTCCTTCCAGATAACATTTTCACCTTGGAGAACGCCCGTGAGAGCCACGTGCGTCATTGGTGAGTCCGGCGTGGCGCCGTGCCAGTGGTCGATTCCGGCCGGACACCAGATGACATCACCGGCATTGAATTGCAAAATCGTTCCGTCGCGCGTGCCGGTGAGTCCGACACCCGCAGTGACGACCAGATGCTGTCCCGCGGGATGCAGATGCCAGGCCGTTCTGGCGCCGGGCTGGAAGGTCACCCGCGCTCCGGAATAGTGCGCAGTTTCGTTGTCCGGAAACATCAAATCCACCTGCACGTCGCCGGTGAACCATTCCTCCGGACCTTTGAAGGATTTCTGTTCTTCCTCCCTGAATACCACCTGTTCCTTTTCGTCACCGTTGGACTCCCCGCCTGCGGATCCATCCTCCGAGCCGGAGAATACCATCGCGGTAAAAAGCATGATCGTGATCATTCCTGCAATATATTCCATGGTCGTTGTCTCCTGTCAGTTGTGAAACATGTGTCTGCTTCATGCCTGCCCATCCTCCCGGAAGGGGGCGATATGGAGGTCGTCTGTCTCGGCGATCATATGCAATTCGTCTTGCTTCCAATCGGACAATGCAATTTCTCCTGAATGGTCATGGTGGCTGTTTTTCCCTGCTGAACACATGCAATATATGCGGAGACAATGACGTGCGGGTAGAATGATCCTGCTGATGTATTGCCTGATTCTCTGAGTGTGCGCCATGAGGAGAGGGTCCCGGCAGCGTGGGATTCCTCCGCCCGGGTGTGTATCACTTCCGCGAGGCTGTCCGGACACGGTGACGCAGGACGGATTCGTGGTGGAAATCTGCCAGTGCGAGGAGACGCTCATCTCGCGTATCGACTCCATGGCCGTCGCGCCGAGCTGACCGGACGGCTGCAAATTATCCGCAGCGCAACGCAAGGCAGACTCAGACTGTATGTCTCCGATGGCACGTTCGTCAAGGAGAAGGCGGTCACCGTACATACTGACGGAAGCATCTCCGGGAGCATCGATCTCACTGCCGTGCTGCCAGGGGAGCTACACGGCAGTCATCTCCATCAATGATCGCATTTTTGTAAAGCATCTGCTGCATCTGTGAATCAATTTGCATTTGGACGCTGTGTAACATTGCAATCAGACGCACCGCAACCTTTCATTTGGCCGCAGTATTTTGTATCTATGACTGTTGGATTCACGGCTGCCGGATAGACATGGAGTTACTCCGCCGATTTGCGATGAGGAGGGTAGAGGAAGCGTTGGCGGATTCGCCCGTGATTTTGCTGCATGGACCCCGGCAATGCGGTAAAACCACACTTGCAAGAATGATTGCTTCCGAGAAAGGCTACACGTACGTCACGTTTGATGATGAGGTGGTGCGTGAGGCCGCTCAGCACGATCCAACAGGTTTTGTGCTGAATCTGCCGGAGCGCGTCATCATTGATGAGGTGCAGCGTGTGCCGGAGATTTTCTTTCCGCTCAAATCCGAGATAGACCGTGAACGCATGCCGGGCCGGTTTATCCTTACCGGTTCGACAAACATCCTTCTCCTCCCCGATCTTTCCGATTCCCTCGCGGGTCGCATGGAGATCCTGCGACTGCATCCACTCTCGCAGGACGAGTTGCTTCAGCGACCCTCGCAGTTCCTGGACCAGGTTTTCAGCGCTGATTTCACATTGTCAGTTCGTTGCGACCGATTGGGCAGCGGTCTTGCGGAGCGCATCGTGTCCGGCGGTTTCCCCGCGGCGATCGACAGGCCATCGTACCATCGGAAACATGCCTGGTACAGGAATTTTGTCGAGACAATCGTGCAGCGAGATGTGCGCGCACTGGCGCGAATCAGCTCTCTTGATGCTCTCCCACGTCTCCTGCGTCTCGCGGCGGGACAAACGGCGCATCTTGTCAATATCTCCGAAATCGCCAGCGCATTTCACCTCAGCAGGCCGACGATACAGGATTACGTGACATTGCTGGAGCGCATCTTTCTCATCGAGCATCTTTCGCCCTGGCATGTGAATCACCTGCGGCGGCTGATCAAGACCCCGAAGCTGCATGTCACCGATACCGGCCTCGCGTCATCCCTGCTGGGGGCGACGGTTGATACGCTGCAGCGCGATCGTGTGCTTTACGGACAGCTGCTGGAGACCTTTGTGTTCCAGGAACTGCAACGGCAGGCCAGCTGGTATGAAGCGCCGGTGGCCTTTACGCATTTCAGGACAAAAGACGGGGTGGAGGTCGACATCGTCATGGAGCAGAGCTATGCGTCCGTGGTCGGGATCGAAGTGAAAGCTGCCGCGTCGGTCGCCGCAAGGGACTTCCGCGGACTGAAGAAACTTGAGGCAGCGAATGGAGATCGATTCACCGCCGGAGTAATTCTGTATGACGGTGAACAGATCGCCGCATTTGGTGAGCGATTGTTCGCCGTGCCAATCCGGATGCTCTGGGAGATGTAAGCCGGGAGCATCATGGATATAGGAACCATCGCCCAATGACCTGCAAACAGTCGTTGATTAAACTTTCATGTAGCCGGATTTCCGGCGAACTTGACTAAAAAGGGGAAGGTTCGTCAAGTGGATGCGGTTTACCGGGAACTCGCGTGATCACAGGATCGGGATTGACATTCTCAAGCAATGAAACTATATTTACTTATTAGTAACTATAGTATCTTAAATGATCTGATGATGTCTGATGCGTCCGCCGAGAATTTCGAAAAATATCCTCCGATATCCGCTTGACGACATCCTTGCGGCACCTGCGCACATCCGCTTGCTGCGGGTTTTGTTGTTTGATCTTGGCGACGTGGTCAGCGTGACGGATGCCGCCAGGATCGCCGGTCTTTCACATCCCGGTGCCAGGAAAGCTTTGGAATCCCTTGAACAGGCCGGTGTCGTCATCAAGGTGGGGAGCGGTCGCGCAATCAAGTTCGGACTCGTGCAGGGGAATCCTTTCCTCCCTCTTCTTCGCGAGCTGTTTGAACGGGAACATGAACAGTATCAGGATCTGCTGCATTCTCTGCGTTCAGTGATAGAACTGCCGGAAACACGCGAGGCATGGATCCGGAGTTGGCCGGCAGGAAGCAACCGTACCGTGGATATCGATCTCGTTGTCTCGGTAACGGCTGTGAGTCGGATTTCGGACGAGATTCGCAGCAGGGTGATGAACATCGAGAAAGAGTGGAATATCGTCGTGGAACTCCATGTGTATACACGCGCTGATCGGCCTGAAATCCCCGTGGATGCGATCGTGCTGTGGACATCCGGGGAGAACGTCGGAACCGATCATTCTCTGCAACTACGCACCCGGGCCGATTCCGAGAAGCAATCGCACAGGGTGGCGCGTGTGCTCGCCGGCATGCTGGAACGTGATCCAACACTGAGAAAACGTGCGCTCCGATACCTGGACCGCCTGTTGAAGGAAGGACAGGGAATGGCGGACCGGGACCTCAAGGAATGGAGGCAGCTTCTCGAGTCATACTCGACAGCGCAGTTGAAAGATCTCCTGACCTCGGACAGCCAACGCGCGTTGCGACTGCGTCGAAGCATACCCTTTTATTCTGTCCTGACCGATGCAGAACTGCGCTTTCTTGATGAAAAGACGGAGCTCGCGCCATGAGGTATGACCAGCTCGAACATGCGATTCGTGCGGCGTGCGATGTCTCCGGTGATACGGAATTGCTCATCTTCGGTTCGCAGGCGATCCTCGGGAGTTATCCAGATGCTCCAGAAGCCCTGCGGACATCCATTGAAGTCGACGTACAGGCCAGGAATCGGCCGGAGATGACCACTTGCGTTTTGAGGCCGAACGCGGCAGTGCGATACCAGCAGAACAGCACCTGCAGTTATGGACGGGTGGGGGACGCGCCATGCCATGGACGGCACAGCCATCGGAATGGTGGCTGGATGCGCAACCGACCAGCGGCAGCCAGTCCACACAGATCTCCGTACAACCGAACAGCACATTGCTGGATGCAGGAGCCCATGGCGCAGATCTGCTGTTCGCCACAACACCGACGGATCGTCACGTCGCGATCACGTATGTCATTCGCAAGAGCACGGGTATCGAGTCGCCAGCCGCACCGGGAGCGCTCACCCTCGACGCCTGGCCGCAGCCGGTTGCAGCGGGAGCGTGGTTGCATGTCCGTATCGGTGGGGAAGCGGGCGGAAGCTGCCGCCTCACCCTGCATGACCTGCTGGGACGGGAGCGACTGACGCGATATGCAGAAACCGCATCACCGGTACTGATTGACCTCGGTGCGCTGCGACTGCCAACCGGTGTGTACCTGCTCCGAGCCGTCTCCGCCAATGGCGCACAGGCGACACGGATGATCGCGCTGACCGGAGGACGTTGAGTCCGGGGATGAGATGACGGATGTGTGAAAAACATCTTGTATCTTTCTCCTAACGACAACCTCTCGGTTTCTGAAGACATGATGAAGAGAGCGCAAATACTAGACCTCTTGCGATCGAGCAAGGGGGAATTTGAGAAAAGGTTTTCCGTCAGACGCATTGGACTGTTTGGTTCGATGCTGCGAGGAGATGATACCTCGGAGAGCGATATCGATATCGTCGTGGATATGGAGCATCCGACCTTCGACAAGTATATGGACCTGAAGTTCCACCTTGAAAGATTAATCGGCCGAGAAGTTGACCTGGTTCTGCTCGAAAGCATCAAACCCCGTCTCAAGCCTCGCATCACACGGGAGGCTGTCTATGCGTGATGCCAGGATATAATTCCTTCCTTTGTCTCCACCCGAAAATCCCGTATTTTACCTTGATTCGTCTGATCCGATTGAACCTGAGTCGGACGAATTAGTCAAGCATGCGAGACCAAAAATCCAGCGTGTTTGAAGCGGTGACTCGCACCTGGTTTTAGTCAAATTTGGCCTGTGATCGCCTCCAGGATTGCAGTCGATCATCTCCCCGGAGTATCGCTGTAACAGACAGCCACGAAACGAGTTACCCGCACCCGCGAATGTGGCGAAATTGGCATACGCGCTAGACTTAGGATCTAGTGGGCTCAGTCCCGTGGGGGTTCGAGTCCCCCCATTCGCACTCAATCACAGAATCGAAACGCAAGGAGTCATTCTTGGAAGTCCTTATCAATTCGAAAACAGACGTCTCCCACGAAATCGAAATCATCGTCCCTTACGAGGAGCTGCGCCCGCACTTCGAGAAAGCGTACCGCGAGGAAGCGAAGAATATCGTCATCCCCGGGTTCCGCAGGGGACGCGTGCCGCTGCAGATCATCAAGAAGCGCTTCGGCGAGGCCATCGATCATCAGGTGATCGAAAAGCTCTCGAACGAGTTCTTCCGCGAAGCTATCGAAGAGCGCGATATCAAGCCGATCGGACAGCCGGTGCTGCACGACCTCGACTACAAGCCGGGCGAACAGCTCACGATCAAGGTCGCCTATGACACCGAACCCGAGGTGACCGCGTCGGACTACAAAGGCATCCAGGCCGAGCGCCTTACGCATGAGGTGACCGACGACGAAGTGGACGACGAGCTGCGGGGACTGCAGAAGTCCCAGCGCATCCTCGACACCGTGGAGCAGGCCGACGACGAGAACCACCTGGTCACCGTCGACATCCAGATGCTCGACGAAAACGGCAATCCCAAACCCGGCCAGCGCAACGAGAACATGAAGGTTGAGCTGGACGACGAGAACATGAACCGCGACCTCATCGCCGAGCTGTACAACATGAAAGCGGGCGAGGAGAAGGACGTCGAGCTCACGCATGAACACGGCGATCACGAGCACACCGAACACGCGCATATCAAGGTGAAATCCGTCGAGAAAGTGACCCTCCCCGAGGTCGACGACGCCTTCGCCGACCGCGTCTCCAACGGCGAGGCAAAAACCGTGCTGGAACTGCGCCAGCTGATCCGCACCAAGCTCGAGGAGATGTGGGAGAACCGCTATCAGCAGCAGCTCGACAACGACATCGTCGCGGAGCTGGTCAAGCGCAATCCCTTCGCCGTGCCCGAGGGCATGGTCAACATGGTGCTCGACGACCTGGTCAAGCAGGTGCAGGAGCGGCAGCCGGGCAAGGAATTTCCGCCGGATTTCGATCTCGAGCAGTACCGGGAGTCCCGCCGCGAGGAAGCGGAATTCACGGCCAAGTGGATGTACCTCCGCGACAGCATCATCGAGCAGGAGGGAATCAAACTGGAGGATGCCGATGTTGAGGAGAAGGCCGAACGCGACAGTGCCGCCATGGGCATCGACAAGGAGCGCCTGATCGAGTTCTACAAGAGCTCGCCGCAGTACACGCAGACCATCCTCGTCGAAAAACTCATGGATCTCCTGCGGGCAGAGTCGGAAATCAAGGAGGTCGACGACAACGACATCTCCAAGACCGGCATGAGTCCCATGACCTTCGCCGATGTGGAGGAGCACGAGCAGGAGCACGACCACGAACACGAACAGGAAGAGGACGACATCAAACCGTAGGGCCGAGCCAACGGCTCAACCATCGTCCCGCGCCAACTGTCGCTTCAGATCCGACAACAGGTTTGAATCATAGAGAACAAGGACAATCAATGACCGACAAGCATCCCGACATGTCCAGCACATCCATCCCCCCGTATGATCAGTTGATCCCCGTGGTGGTCGAACAGACGGGACGCGGCGAGCGGAGCTGGGATATCTTTTCCCGCCTCCTGCGCGAACGCATCGTTTTCCTCGGAACACCGATCGACGACCATATCGCCAGCCTCATCGTGGCGCAGCTGCTCTTCCTCGAATCCGAGGATCCCGAAAAGGATATCTACCTGTACATCAACAGTCCGGGCGGCAGCGTCTCGGCCGGACTCGCGATTTACGACACCATGCAGTACATCCGCTCCGATGTTTCGACCATCTGCATCGGCCTGGCGGCGAGCATGGGCGCCATCATCCTCGCCGGCGGTTCGGAGAAGAAGCGCATCGCGCTGCCGCACTCCCGCATCATGATTCATCAGCCGATGGGCGGCACGCAGGGACAGGCGGCCGACATCGAAATCTACACGCGCGAGATGATGCGCACGCGCGAGCAGCTCTACAAGATCATCGGTCATCACACAGGAAAAACGGTTGAGGAAATCACGCAGGATTCCGACCGCGACAAGTACATGATGCCCGACGAGGCGCTCGAGTACGGCATTATCGACAGCATCCTCACGCGCAAGGCGAAACCGGAATCGACGGAGTAGAGTCCGTGCACACATGCCGGCAGGGTGATCGATTCCCGGTACGGCAGGTCAATGCCTGCCCTGGCCGCCAGTTCCCTCCGCAGGAGGAACGGCATCGCAAAAAAACAATCCTGCACGCGTAAGCGGGAAATCGTATATTAGGTGGACTAATCACAGTCCACCTTTTTTTATTCCTATGCACTCCACACGCATCAGCATTTTCATTCTCATTGCAGCGGGCGTGCTCGCCGGATGTTCCTCCGCTCCGCCGGACTATATCCGCAGTTATCCCGTCCGCATCTCAAACATCGGCGCTGCGGTCAATACCGAAGAGGACGAATTTGCGCCCAGCATCACGGCCAATGGCCTGCGCATGGTATACACGCGCGGAAACACGAGTTCACCGTTCGAGCGGGATTTCTGGGAAAGCACGCTCGAAGGCGATTTCTGGCGGCGGCCGATGCCCGTGCAGGGGTCGCTGAACACATCAGCGAACGAGGGCTCGCCGAGCCTCGCAGCCGACGGACAGACGCTGTTCTTCGCCGCGGCCGACCGCGTTGATAATCGCGGGAAATCTGATATCTACATGGCTCGGCTTCAGGGCAAGGAATGGGGGGCCGGACAGAGTATCGGGTATCCCGTCAACACCGGCGCCTGGGAGTCGCATCCTTCCATCAGTCCCGACGGAAAAGTCTTGTACTTCGTCTCCGACCGCGACGGCGGGTTCGGAGGCCTCGACATCTGGATGACCGAACTCGGCTCCGACGGCATGTGGATGACGCCGGTGAATCTCGGCGCGGAGGTCAACACTGATGACGACGAAGTATCGCCGTACATCGCCTCCGACGGAAGCACGCTGTATTTCGCATCGGACGGACATCCCGGCATGGGCGGCACCGACATGTTCGTCACGCGCCGTCTCGGCATCAACTGGTCCGAGCCGGTGAATCTCGGCATCCCGCTCAACTCGGAAGACAATGATGAGTTTTTCACACTCGCCGCGGAGGGGAACACGGTGTACTTTTCCTCCCGGCGCGACGACGGGTACGGCGGCTACGATCTCTATCGTGCCGCGCCGAATCCCTTTCCGCCGGGCGCCGTGATTGTGCTTTCCGGCACCGTGCGGGAGCGCAGCACGCGTGATCCGCTCGCTGCCACGCTCGACGTGCGCGATGCGGATACCGGTGAGCTGCTGGCAACACATGACAGCAATTCGTACACGGGGGAATACGTCATCGTCCTGCCCGCGGGCAAGGTGTACGAGGTGACGGCCTCCTCGGGAACGTATGATCCCGTCAGCGAACGCTTCGACCTGGTCAGCCGCGCGGATTACGACGAGATCACACACGACTTCCTGCTCGGTGACGAACCGCCCGCGGAAGACCTGTCGGTAAGTATCCGGGCTGACGTGCTGGATTTTTCCCTGATCCGCGGCACATCGACGACCAAGGGACTGACGATCGAGGAAATCGTCACGCGCGAAACCGTGCCACTGCTGAACTACGTATTTTTTGACAAAAACGATCCGGAAATCCCGAAACGCTATGCACATCTCACGCGTGCCGAGACCGCGGATTTCTCCGTGGGAAAACTGCCCGAAGGCACGCTCGAGCGCTACTACCACCTGCTTGATATCATCGCGCAGCGCCTTGTGCAGCGTCCCTCGGCGACGCTGCGCGTGACGGGCACGACTGATGGACGCGAATCCCGCTCTGTCGCCCGCACACGCGCAGAGAACGTCGCATCCTACCTCACGGAAGTATGGGGGATTGACGCCGCGCGACTTGACGTGCGTGCGCAGGGGCTGCCCGACGCTCCCTCGACCAGCCGCTCCGAGCAGGGACGCGCGGAGAACCGCCGGGTGGAGCTGACCTCGAACGACGCCGACCTGCTCGCGCCGATCTCCTCGAGTGAAATCGAGCGTGTGACGAAGCCCGACATGGTGCATTTTTATCCGTCGATTATCGCGGAGAGCGGTCTTGCGCGCTGGCGTTTCGAGGTGCGTGATGGTGAACGGACGGTGCGCGACAGCGACGGATACGCCTCCTACCCCGATTCCATCGGATGGAACTGGCGTGATCTCGAGGGCAGTCTCCCGAAGGGCGACTCCCTTGTGTTCACGCTGTATGCGAAGGATGAGAGCGGACAGGAGGCGCGCAGCGAAGCGCAGAGCATTCCGATCAATGTGCTGACGCTTGAGCGGAAGAACGTCGAGCAGCTGCCCGACCGCACGCTGGAGCGCATCAGCCTGATTCTCTTTGATTATGACCGCGCGAAGCTCGGCGGCGTCAATCGTCACATCCTGCGCGGTGCGGCGGAGCGTCTGTCTTCGCGCTCGACATTCATCGTGCGCGGCTACACCGATGAAATCGGTGACGAGGAGTACAATCAGGGGCTGTCCGAGCGCCGCGCCGAGGCCGTGCACGACCTGCTGAAAGACCTGATGCCGGGTGCTGCAATCCGTTCCGAGGGCGTCGGTGAGTCACAGCTGCTGTTTGACAACGCGCTGCCGGAGGGGCGGTTCTACTGTCGCACCGTGCAGATCCTTGTTGAAACCATCAAGTGAGGAGTCCGCGATGAAACGCCCGGTCACAATGTACATGCGAACAGTGTTACCTCAGACGAGGCTCCCTCGCCGTGTATTCGCGACATTGTTCGGTGTGCTGTTTTTTACGCTGATTCTTGCCGGCTGCCTCGATTACGAGCAGGAAACCTGGCTCGCCGAGGACGGTTCGGGGAGGATGGAAGTCCATTACTGGATGTCGGAGAGCATGCTGGTGTGGCTCAAGGACGGCACGCTGACCTTCAATGAGGATTCCGTGCGTCATCGCTACGACGCCGAGGGGATTGAGGTTGAGGACGTCCGCGTCTTCACGCGCGAAGAGGATTCCACCCGGCACGTCGAGGCTGTGCTGCGTTTCGATGACATCACGGCGCTCCCGGCCTGCAAGAGCTTCGAGGATGTGACTTTCCGCTGGATGCGTGAGGGGGATGTGTACCGTTTCGAGCAGAGCATCCCCGTCGACAGCGGATCCGACGAGGCCTTTCTCGATCAGTTCGATTTCGTCTACACGTATCATTTCCCGGGAACCGTGCTTGAGAGCAACGCAGACTCGGTCAGTGGCAGCACCGCTGTCTGGAGTTTCAAGCTTTCCGAGCTTGCCTCTTCAGAAGCACTTGCCGCCACCGTCGAAGCGCCTTCGGGACAGAATATCTGGTGGGTGCTGGGCGTGATCGGCGTGGTGGTTGTGCTGATCATCGTGCTGGCCACGGTGCGCCGCAAGCGGAAGCTGTCAGTGTAGGGGGATTGTGGATATTGCAGATTACAGATTGAAGATTTCAGATTGCGGCAACCACACGCTTACGCGTGTGGCTATCGCACATCGCAAACGCCGCCGTTGATCTTGGCGTGTGGCTATCGCATATCGCAAACGCCGCCGTTGATCTGGGCGTGTGGCTAGCACATATCGCAAACGCCGCCACTGATCTGGGCGTGTGGCTAGCACAATCTGCTATCTGAAATCTGCAATAACCAAAAACGCACCCGGCATTCGGTACCGGGCGCGTTAAATATAATCGTAAATACCGTTCGGCTTTCGCCGTTACTTCACAAGCATCATTCGCTTGCTGAGCAGGGCACCGTCGGACTGCAGCTGGTAGAAGTAGATGCCGCTGGGGAGATCGGAGGCGTCGAATTCAACGACGTGGAAACCGGGATCGACATCCTGGCTCACAAGCACGGCCACTTCCTCTCCGAGAGCGGAGTACACGCGCAGTGTCACATGCTGACGGCGCGGTACCGAGTAGTGTATCGTCGTCGACGGATTGAAGGGGTTCGGGTAGTTCTGGTACAGCGCAACGGTTTCCGGTGTCACGTTGGTTTCAATGCCCGTGCCCGTCTTCAGATCGTCGATGAAGAAATTCACCTGTGATATACGGCTCATATCACTCGATTTGACATACGTCATCGACACCGGCATCGGCTCGGAGGGCTTCGCAGTACTGTAGTTTACACGGTAGCTGTAGGCGGGATTGTCTGCATACAGCAGGTAATGTTCCGGCTCCATGCCTGTGATCGAGTATGTGCCTGTGCTGTCGGTGATCGCGTAACCGGCGATCCTCCCGGTCTCTGCATGTTCGGCGATGACCAGTGTACCCGGCAGCGGAATGCGATCGATGCCGCGGCGCAGGACGACCTTGCCATAGAAGCTGCCGATACCCGAGCGCACAGTCTCCTGCAGTTCGAAGTCGATGTTCTGTATCGTCCCGTTCGGCGGCAGCTCCTGGCTCTCGATGAAATTCATCCGGCCGCCGTTTTCATGGTAGTACTGCGGCGCGAGACGTGGATCCATCGGAATGGCGAGCAGGGAGGTGCTCGAGGACTCGGCGAGATTGCGGAACTGGAAGACGCCGAGCGAATCGGTGACAATGGACTTGTACGTCTTGTACGTGTGTCCACCGCCGGCGCCGCGCTTCAGCTCCGAATCGATCAGCACGATCGTCGCCTGCTTGCTTGTGCCGGATGCCTGGCTGCGCACCTGGCCGAAGATCTGATGCGGCGTGCGCGACGTGGCCGGCAGGGTGTAGTTCAGCACCGTCCCGTTGTTGGGGATGCGCCGCGCCCGGGCCTGCATGGCGTTGGTCTCGTCACCGATAAACGTGCCGAGATAGCCGTCGTGCTCGACGAAGGTGTAATAATCACTGCCGGCCGGTAGATTGAGCTGGAAGCGTCCGTCAAGTTCCGTAGTGACAAAGGTGTCAACAACTGAGGAGCGCCAGCTCAGCTGTGTCTCGAAACTCGTGCTGTTGATGCCGGCCGTGTCGCCGATATGGATGAAATGCTCTTTGCGGATGAAGGAAACATGAGCGCCTTCGATTCCGATACCGTGGTCGTCCGTCACGCGACCCGTCACAGGAGCGGGGAAGCCGGCATCCGGAATGAGATAAAACTCGTAGGCAAGGGATTCACCCCTGCGCAGGGTGCGCTCGATCGCGTCGCGCAGGCTCTTGCCGTTTATATACCACTGAGACTGGTAATCGTCGGTCGGCGACTTGCAGTACGCGTAAATGCGTCCGGGCTGCACATGCGCGAGTTCGAAGCTGCCGTCTTCCGCGCTGACCGTGTGGAACTTCATCGTCATGCCGTTCTGCGCAACCTGCCAGAACGACAGCTCCGCGTCCGGCATGGGATCGCCGGTCAGCGTACGGACCATGCCCTGAATGGAACCCGGCTCGTCGGCGACGGTGATGGAAAACTCCTGAATCGCGCGTGCAAACGTGACCCAGTTCGTCGCGACCAGCGTCATGCTGTATTCGCCCTTCTGCTGGGGAACCCACGAAATGTACGATCCGCCGACGACGTTCTTGACGACCATGCCGTCGGGCTCGTTGATCAGCATGTAGGATATCTGCCCGGGGTTGTTTCCGTCCACCGAGGGAGCATAGACATATTCCTCGCCCACGATGGCGGTCGTCCTCGGACGCGAGACAAAATTCAGTCCGTTCGCCGGCGGAACGACCTTGATCGTAACATTCGCCGACACATAGCTGTTGTCCGAGTAAATCGCGGCCACGCCGTAGGTGTAGGTCGCGCCGGCCTCGACATTATAATCGGTGAACTGCACCGTCGTCGGATTGTAGATCTGCGCGATCATCCTGTCGGGGAACGGATTGCCGCGCGCGATCTGGTACTGCCAGGGCAGCTGCCCCGGCGGCGTCGACCACGTCAGCACGACATGTCCGTCCTGGTTGATCTCGGCTTTCAGATCCTCCAGCGCACTGGTTTGTGCGAACACCGCACCCGATGCCGCAAAAAACAGGACCAGCAATATGTATGTATGGCGTATCACGAATAGGCGTATCGGAAGTATTACTCCGAAGTTACAGATCGGAAAACACTAATGCAACGGCTGCCGCATTAAAGTCGCATTAAATATACAATTAATACGATGCGATTTTCGTGCCAAAATTGGCCCGGTTGTAAGACACAATACCGGCAATTTCGTGACAACGGCGGTATCCTGACGTCAAAATCGCTCCGCAGTGTCAAAATAATGACGAACTACATCATCCCCAGTTTCTTCATCTTTTCCACAAGCGTCGTGCGTTTTAGGCCGAGTACCTTGGCGGCTTCTGTTTTGTTGCCGTCGGTGTGCTTGAGCACGAAGGTGATATGCTCTTTCTCGATCTCCTTGAGTGTATTGAGCCGCCGCGGGGCTTTCAGGGACAGTTCGAGATCGCCGTCGCCGGTATCCGTTCGCCGTGCGCCGCCCGCGTAATCCGCCGGCAGTATGGACGTGGTCAGCACCGCCTCGCTGCTGCGCGCGATCATGCGGTTGATGAGATTCTCGAGTTCGCGCACGTTGCCGTTCCATTCCAGCGCCTGCAGATGCTCGAGCAGTTCGCCCGAGACACCCTCCACCGCAGAAGCATGCCGCTCGTTGTACTTCTCAATGAAATGCTGCACGAGTTGCGGCACGTCGCTGATGCGTGAGCGCAGCGGCGGCACAGTGATCGGAATCACATTCAGGCGGTAGAAAAGATCCTGCCGGAAGCGCTCTTCCTTGATTTCCTTCTGAAGGTCACGGTTGGTCGCGCAGATGACGCGTACGTTCACCATGCGCGTTTTCGTCTCGCCCACCCGGCGGAATTCCCCTTCCTGCAGCACGCGCAGCAGCTTGGCCTGGAAGGCGAGGGAGGTGTTTGAAATCTCATCGAGGAAAAGTGTGCCCTGATGCGCCTCTTCGAAGAGGCCCGGCTTGTCGGCGACCGCGCCGGTGAAGGCGCCGCGCTTGTAGCCGAACAGCTCGCTCTCGAGCAGCGTGTCGGGCAGGGCGCCGCAGTCCACCGCCACGAAGCGGTGTTTCCCGCGGCTGCCGTTGTAGTGGATGGCTTTCGCGATCAGCTCCTTGCCGGTGCCGCTCTCGCCGTAGATGAGCACGCTGCCCTCGCTGTCGATGGCCGCCTGCGTTTCGGCAAAGAGCTTCTCCATGGGCTTGCTGCTGCCGATGATGTTTTCGAAGCCGAAGCGCTGCTCCACTTCGCGGCGCAGGTAGAGGTTCTCCTGCTTGAGCTTGTGATGCAGGCGCGCGTTTTCGATGGCGATGGTCGCAAGGTTCGCGAAGGCTTCGAGAAATTCGGCGTCGATTTCCGAAAAGGACATCGCCTTCAGGGCGTCAGAGCGCGAGTCAACGTACACAGTGCCCACGATTTCATCGCGGGATTTCATCGGGACGCAGATCAGCGAATGAATGTTGAAGTTCACCACCGAGTCACGCCGCTTGAATTCATCGTCCTGCGAAGTATCGCTGACGATGATCGGCTTGCCGGCGTGCAGCACGTCGCGCAGGATGCTCAGACTGATTTCCGTCGCATCCCTGATGGTTTCCTTCTCCACGTTGCGCGAAACCTTGAGCACGAGCTGCTCGTGTTCGATGAGGAATATCATCCCGCGCTCGCCGTTCATGGTCTCCAACGCACTGTCCATGATATTGTCGAGCAGCTGGTCGAGATCCAGCACCGAGTTGATCTTCCGCGCCACGTCGTAAAGCGTGCGCAGGTTCTGCTCGCGCACGGCGGTCAGGGCCTGCGGGGATTCGCTGCGATGCGTCACGGCGTATTCGCGCACGATCTCCGCGTTGACGCGCACCTGCTCGAGATAACTGCGGTAGAGCTGTGCGTCGGTGATGCTTTCGGCGCAGGACATCAGCTCGGCATGCGCGCGCTCGATGAACACGTCGGCGTCGGCGGACTCGCGCGCGGCGCGGAGGATCACGGCGTGATTGTACAGAATGTCATGCGCACCGCCGTAGAGGGGGCCTTTCTCCTCGAGCAGCTGCACGGCGTCAGCGGAAAGCTCGCGGGCCACGTTCGTGCGGCCGAGGCGCAGCTGCGTCAGTCCGGCGTAGGACCGCGCCAGGATGCGGAAGGAATCGAAGCCGTGCCGGTCGGCGAGATCCCCGAGGCGGTTGAACGCCGCGAGCGCGGGTTCGAAATCCTCGTCTTTCGCGCGCACAAGATGCAGCATGCCCCGGCGGTAATGCAGGAGCAGTGAAATGTTGACGTCCTGCGCCTTCTCGAGCAGGCTCTCTGCCTTTCGCAGATGCTTCTCCGCATCGGCGAAGTCGCGCGTCTCGATCAGGCTGCCGGCGATGTCGATATGATCGGCCGCGACGCCGGCGCTGCTGCCGGAGGCTTCGGCCAGTTCCATCGCTGCTTCGTAATCCGCGATCGCGCGGTCGTGCGCGCCGAGCGTACTGTAGAGCTCGCCGAGATTTTCGCGGCACATTTCCTGCAGGTAACGGTCGCTGATCTCGCGGGCGATGCGCAGTTCCTCCTCGAGATGCAGAAGGGCGGGCGTGTAGCGGCAGAGGGCGATTTCGCACTGTCCCATCGCACCGTAGCTCGTGGCCAGCAGTCGCCGGTCGCCCAGCATACGCGCAAGTTCGTTGGCGCGTCCGTGGGCCTCGAGTGCGTCGGCGTAGCGTCCCAGCGCGTAGAACTGCGCACCCATGTTGCCGCGGGCGCGGATGAGCCCACGCGTGTATCCCGCCCGATCGAAGCGCTGCTCCGCTTCGCGGAAATGCTCCAGCGCCTTCTCCGGATTCTCGAGAATGGAATAGTACACCAGTCCGATGTCGATGAGGATGCTTCCCTCTTCGATGTTGGCCTGCTGCTGCGCGTAAAGCTCCAGTGCGCGGCGATAGTGCTCGAGCACCTGCTCGCCGGGCTGCGTGCGGTATTCGGCGAAGCCGATTTTCTGGTGACAGTACGCCTGCCCACGCGGATCCTCCGCCTCGGAGAAGTAGCCGAGCGCCTTCTCGGCGCTGCGGCGGGCGCGGTCGAACTCCGCGGTGGAGAGATAGTACTCGGTCTGGTTCTGGTACACGGCGCCCAGGCGCGCGGGAGAATTCGACTGCGCGGCGAGCAGCAGCATCTCCTCGAGGAATTCCTCCTCGTCGGCACGCCGGCCGAGAATGTTGTTCAGGCGGCTGAGTCCCTCGAGCACGGTGAATCGCCGCTCGTTGTCATCGGCGGGAAGCAGCGGCAGTGTATCGCGCAGATGCCGTTCTGCTCCGGCGTAATCGTAGCGTCCCTCACGGTAGGCGGCCGCGTCCAGCAGCGGTGCGAGGGCCTGTGCCGGCTCGGAGGAATGCAGCGCGTGATGGGCGAGCACCACCGGCGCATCCACCTCGGGCGGATGCGCACGGAACCACTCGAGCAAAGCGTCGTGCAGCGCGGCATGAATGTTTCGCGCATCGGCGTTTGCTGCGCCGACGGCATCGTCATCACTCGTACGCACGGCTTCGCGCACTGCGTCGTGGGCGATGTAATATCCTTCGTAAGCGGATTCCACCAGATCGGCGCGGCGCAGTTCGGCAAGCGACGCATGAAGGACGTCATCCTCACGTCCGGTGACGGCAGTGAGGGCATCCATCGAAAGCGGCACGACGGCGGTGGCGAGCAGGCGCAGGACGCCGCGGGTGTCGTCGCCGAGTCGTTCCAACGCACGGGCGTACATCTGCGCCATGGATTCGGGAAAGAGCCCCCCGAGGTTTTCCCGCTCGTGCACGATCCAGCCGTGCGGGGTCGGTTCGAGCAGCTGTTCGGAGACGCAGAAATTCAGCAGATCCTCAATACGACCGGGCAGTCCCTTGCTCTGCCGTGCGATCACCTCCACGAATGACGGAGAGACGCTGCCGAGCAGGCTGCCAAGGTTTTCCGCGATGGCGGTTGTTGCAAGCACCGGCAGGTCAAGACGATGCCATCGCGGGTGTTCCTCCGGACGCAGGACGTCGGGATGCGTGCTGTCCTGTCCGGCGAGCACCAGCATCCCCGCCTGTTCGTATGCCTCAAAATAAGCGAGCAGCGACGGAATGAAATCCCGTGTGAACGCATCGGCGAGATGCAGATCGTCCATCACCAGCAGGTCGGGCGCGATCACGTCGCAGAGCAGTGCGGCCGCGGCGTGATAGATGCGCAGCCGGCGGCTTTCGTCGTCGAGGTCGTCTGCCGGTGCCGGCTCCACATCGTGAAGCGTGCCGGGAAAGGCGGCTGCAATGATGGCGAGCTGTGCGCGCGCCGCGTCGTCGGGTGCATCCGCGCCGCGCGGCACGGTGCGGTCGAACAGGCGCAGCAGGGGCTCGAAGTTCCCCATGCCGGGACGCACCTCCAGGCGCAGCACGCGGCCGCCGTCGAACTGGATATCGGTGACGATGTCACGCAGCAGCCGTGTCTTGCCGGCGCCGAGCGGTCCCTCGACCGAAAGCACCGCCGATGCCTCGCGCGACTGTTTCCAGGCATCCAGCGCGCGGGCGCGCTCCTGCTCGCGCGGAATGTCGAGCAGGTGCAGTTTCTGTCCGCTTTCCTCTTCGCGGATGAGGGGCTTGCGGTCGAGATATTCCGCGGCATGTGCGTGCAGCTGCCATGCCGAACGGTAGCGCAGCTGCGGCTGTTTCTGCAGCAGCGTGGTGATCCAGAGCGCGAAGGGGGAGCCGACGTCCTCGGGCAGGGAGGGGAGGTCGGCATCGAGGTGCTGTTTGAGCACGCCGACCGCCGAGTCGCCGGTAAAGGGCGGCCTCCCGGCGGTGATTTCGTAGAGCACGCATCCGAGAGCGTAGAGGTCGGCGGAAACATCGGGAGTGCCTCCGCGAATGATTTCCGGTGCCATGTATTCGATCGTGCCGCTGAGTCCGCCGCCGGCATCCATGTCATCACTGCCGCCGCCGGTCAGCGCGCTGATGCCGAAATCCATCAGGCGCAGGTTGTCGGGATTCCCGTCATCGGGAAGAAGGATGTTTGCGGGTTTGAGATCGCCATGGGCGACATGGCGGCTGTGGATGTACTCGAGCGCGGCGGTGATGTAGTATACCAGTTCGGCGAAGCGCCGGGCATCGAAATTGCCATCCTCGCCTCTCACGTCAGTCGCGGAGAGCGGGCGTCCATCCACCCAGTCCATGGCGAAATACGGCCTGCCATCACCGGTATAGCCGAAGTCGTGCACCGTCGCGAGAAGGGGGTGGTCGAGGCGGCTGAGCAGCCGGAATTCCGCCTGCATCCGGTCGCGCATGTCAGGATCCACCCCCCGCAGCACTTTCAGTGCGCTCGGCTGTCTGTCGCTTTCGCGCACGGAGCGGTACACCACGCCGCTGCCGCCTTCGCCGACGGCATTCTCGATCTGATATCCTTCAATATCCATCACTACCACACCTCGTCCTTGGCTTCCCGCGTCATGAGCTCCCGGGTCGCTTTGATCGGATCCTTGTCATTGAAGAGGATTTCGAACATCTGATGCGTGATGGGCATTTCCGCACCGACACGCTGCGCCAGCTCGTGCGCCGACCGGGTGGTCGCCACACCTTCCGCGACCATGGACATCGCCGCGAGAACGTCTTTCACTTTCCGGCCTTTTCCGATCTGCTCGCCGACAAAACGGTTGCGGCTGTGACGGCTCATCGTGGTGACGATGAGATCGCCCAGGCCCGAGAGTCCGGCAAACGTATGCGGATCCGCCTCCATGGCGGCGCCGAGGCGGCGCATTTCCGCGATGCCACGCGTGATCAGGGCGGCCTTGGTGTTGTCGCCGAACTGCGATCCGTCGCAGATGCCCGCGCCGATGGCGATGACGTTTTTCAGCGACCCGCCCAGTTCGACGCCCGTGACATCCGTGCTGCCGTACACGCGGAAACTGTCTGTCATGAATGTCCGGATGACCGTGTCGGTGGTCTGCTGATCTTCCGCCGCGGCGACCACGGTGGTCGGGCGCTTCTGGCAGACCTCCTCGGCGTGGCTGGGACCGGAGAGCACGGCGTAGTGTCCGGGTTCGGAGGACGGAAAAACCGCGCGCACCACTTCAGACATGCGCAGGAGGCTGCCGTTTTCAATGCCCTTGGCGACATTGACGAGGAGTGCCGGGCGGACGAGCCGCTCGTCGAGGCGTTGCAGGACGGAGCGCACGAACTGCGAGGGCGTCGCGATGACGAGCATGTCGCGCTCCGCCGATGCTTCCGTGATGTCGCCGGTCACCTGCAGTGCATCCGGCAGAATGAAGTCGGGGAGGTACACGCTGTTGCGTCGTGTCGAGCGCATGTTCTCCACATCACGCGGTTCGTGCGACCATAGCGTGACCGTATGCGCGTTTTCACAGAGAAGCGCGGCGAGGGTGGTTCCCCAGCTCCCCGCACCAAGAATACCGATGTTCATACTGCACCCCGGTGGACAAAACAAAACGCGCGGGCCCGGACGGACCCGCACGAAATCCAATGCGGCCGCCGTCTGTCAGAACAGGAATGTCTTCATGGAACTGCCCATCTTTTTTCCGAACAGCTTCACGCGGTTGAAGCGGTTTTCCTGTCCGGCGAGCAGCCGGCGAATGTTCGAGCGATGGGCGTAGTACAGCAGCAATGTCGTCGCGATACTGAAAAGAATCAGTGTATGGTAGCTCGGTATATCGACGTTGAATACGTTGAAGCGAATAAACATGGTCGTGGGGAAGGCCGTGGCCGCGCTGAGTGATCCGAGGGAGACGTAGCCCGTGGAGAGCAGCACGATCACGAAAACGATCACCGCGATGGAAATGTCGATCGGCGCGATGCCGACGAGCATGCCTGCCGCGGTGTTGATGCCCTTGCCGCCGCGGAAATTCAGGAAGACGGAGAAAATGTGTCCGATGACCGCGGCCGCGCCAGCGATGATCTGCACGATGGTGATGTCGTCGAACGGTGTGCGGTTGGTGAAGGGGAAATCACCGTAATGCAGGCGCGCGATGACCAGAACGGCGAAGAGGCCTTTTGCGATATCACCGGTCTGGACGAGCAGTCCCAGCTTCCATCCCAGCGTGCGCATGACATTCGTGCTGCCGATATTGCCGCTGCCGTGCCTGCGGATGTCGATTCCCTTGAACCAGCGTCCGACAAGCAGTCCGGTCGGAATGGACCCGACGATGTAACTGAGAATGATGATCAGACTGAGTAAATACATGGATATCACCGAAAAGGATCGTTCAGATACAATACTGTAACATATCGTTTTGACACAATAAAATCAATGGGGGAACCCAGCGAGTGTCAAAATATTGTCGGCTCTGCCGCGTGGGACCTCGCGCAGGAGAGAGGGATGCCGACGTGATCCGTCGACTGGATGCGCGCGGTGCGTTCGTGATCGTTTCTTGCGCTTGTGGTGGATTTCCGTGAAATTGTGATATTCCATCATGCCGCAGATCACCTATATCGATACTGAAAAGCCTGTGCGGGAAGCGTCACCGACGCGCTGGCGTGCCCTGTTGCGCGCCGTCGTCCGCTGGCGCGTGCCGATTCTCGCCTTCATGGCGCTGTACCGGCTGATCGGGCTGTCTTTCAGTGAGATGCAGCAATGGGACGAAGCGATTTACGCATTGCGCACACAATGTGTGCTGCGCTTCGGCGCGGTGTGGGATCAGAGCGGAGAAATGCTCAGCGGGTTGTACTATTCCGTCCACCCGCCGCTATACGTCTGGCTTTCCACCGCATCGGTGCTGCTCTTCGGCGATGCGCTCTGGGTGTACCGGCTGCCGTCGGCGCTCGCCGCCGCCGTGCTGGTGCCCCTGATCTATCGCTTCGCCCGAGCGGCGCTGCCTCCCGGGCGTGCGCTGGTCACCGCCGGACTTTTCGCTTTCGCACCGCTGCCGACATTTTTTTCCCGCCAGGGACAGCTGGATCTCCTGCTCACGCTGTGCATGATCGCCGCGCTGTTGTTCGCGATGCGGGCGATACAAGATGGCCGCACCGGCCATGCCGTGCTGGCTGGACTCGCGCTGGGTGCCGCGCTGATGACAAAATTCGGGTTTGCACTCATCGTTCCTGCCGCCGTGGCGCTGTCGGGCATGGTCCTCGCGCCGCACATCCGCAGGCGGGCGTTGCGCACGGCCATCGTGATGACACTGGTATCGCTGCCATTGTGGCTGCCCTGGACGTGGTGGATGACGACCGTACACGGTGACGGGGATCCGCTGTGGTTTTTCTCGTCGTCGCTGCCGCTGGGTGCCACGTGGAGCGGAATCGAAGGGAGCGTCAAGGATACGGGCGGTCTGTTTTATCTCAACCAGCTCACCGTGCACCTGTCGGTATTTTTCCCTTTCGCTGCGGTGTTTCTGTGGGATGCACTGTTCGTGCGGCGCCGCATAGAATGCACGCTGCCGGCGGCGTACGTGCTGCTGACTCTCATCGTGCTGTGGATGATGGGGTCGAGCTTCGCGGTGTACCTGATCCCCATGCTGCCCATGCTGTTTTTCGCGGGCGTCCGCGGCGTTGCAATCGTGCGCCGGAGGACGCGTTTCACCGTGCTTGCCGTGTCGGTCGTCGCTGTGCTGACCCTGGTGTGGTCACTCTCGCATGACTGGCGCGTTGCCGTAAAGGATCTCCTGCGCATGGTGACGGGAACGCCGTTTCCCTCCGGTGCCCTGATGCCGCTGCTGCTGCTCGGCGGAGCGGGACTGCTGGGATTACTGCTCGTGTGGCTGTTGTATCGCCACGGGCGGCTGCGCGCCTGGCTGTCACTGCCATCGATGATGACGGCGGTTGCGCTGCTTGCCGTCGTGACGATGTGGGATATCTGGTTCGTCGATCCCGATGTGCACCGTGACGGAGCAGCACACGCGGCAGCGGCTGCACGCGCCTCCGACGCGGAACATGTCATGCTCGTTGGCAACGGCGACAATCCGCAGCTGACCTGGTATCTCGGCGGCGCCGACATCGGCTGGAACCTGGAAGAACACCTGCGTTATGAACGGTATGAACCCCATGCGCTGGGTGCGGACGCCATTCGTGAACGGGCCGCGCAGTATGACGCGAGGGGACGTGTGCTCATGATCATCGAGCGCGATGAAATCACACAGGGCATGTACCGCCGTCCTGAGGATGTCACGCCGCAGGGTGTCACGATCCGTCTGACAACACCGCGCTACTATGTCGCGGCGGGGGAGGAGGTGCATATCCCGTGAACGCTTCATCCCGCGGTCGTCCCGCTGTCGATGCCCTGCCCGTCCTGCTGCGACGGCGGGTGACGCTGCTGACCGGCGCTCTGTACATTCTCGCCGCCGTGGCGATGACGCAGGTCAGCCGTCTGAACACGCTGGGTTACGAATCCGCGCTGCTGTTCGGACTCATTGCCGCCTGGATAGGTGGAATCCTGCCGCTGCGCCTGACACGTCCTCCGGACGCGAAGCATGTGCAGGCAGCACCGGCTGACGGAGGGGGTGATCGCTTCGCGGGCATGCTGCGCGACTGGCTGCGCCTGTCCGCGACGGGCGCCCTGCTGTTGCTGCCACCCATGGCGGTGCTCACGGGGAACGCCGCGTTCGTGCGCAACTGCGCCATGTTCGAGGGAGCGCTGTTCTGGCTGCTCATTCCGTTCGGAACGGTGCTGTTCTCCGCGGCGCTCGTCCTGTTCCTGCGCGCGCTCTTCGGCCGGAGCGCGGGCGTGACGTACTATCTTGTGCTGCTGCTCCTGCTCGTGCAGCCCGTCCTGCAGATTTTCATGCGACCTCAGATCTATGCGTACAATCACGTGTTCGGGATGTTTCTGGGGCTGTCGTGGGATCAGACACAGCCGCCCTTCCTCACGCTGCTGATGTATCGCGCATCGACGCTTGCCTACGCCGGCATGCTGCTCGCGGTCGCGTCGGTACTGCGGAGACGCGCGCGCACCGGCACCGCTTTGCACTCGGCCGTTTCACCCGCAGCTGCCTCACCCACAGCTTCCGCGCCCGCGACTGCATCGTTCAAAGCTTCCACACCCGCGGCCGGCCTCCGGCGTGGCGCGGCGTCCGCGCACGGAACACTGTTTCTCGTTTCCCTCATCACAGCTCTTGTCTTTTTCTTTTTCAGCGACGAACTCGGTTTCACGAACAGCTATCCACATCTGCGCGCGGAGCTTGGCGCGGCGCACAGGGCGGGGGATGTGCTGATCGTGTACGATTCGGCGTCGCTGTCGCAGGAGGAGATTCGTCTCATCGCCGACGAGCATCGCTTTCAGCTCGAACGCGTGTGCGCCGCACTCGACGTGCGCTGGGAAGGGACGCTGACATCGTACCTTTACCCGGACAGTAATACGAAAAAACGTCTGCTCGGTACGGAAAGCTCGGAGCTTGCGCGGCCGTGGCGGAGGGAGATCCACATCTCCGAGGGCTCCTGGCAGGCGTCACTGAAACATGAACTTGTGCATGTCGTGGCGGGGAGTTTCGGACCGTATATCAATCGCGCGCCCTTCCTGCGTGTGCTCGGACTCACAGAGGGACTCGCCATGGCTGTGGAGTGGTCGTGGGGAAACCGCACGCTGCATCAGCACGCGGCGGCGATGAAGGCGCAGGATCTCCTGCCGACCGCGGAGCGCTGCCTCAGCACGATGGGCTTTGTGACCGGCAGTTCGTCGGTGAGCTATGTCGCGGCGGGATCGGTGACGCGCTGGATGATCGACACGCTCGGAATGGACGTGATCAGGCGTGCCTACGCCGCGGATGACATCGAAGGCGTGACGGGGATGACGTATGGCGAAATCGATCGGCGCTGGCGCGTCTTCCTCGGTACGGTTACGCGGGCACGACCCGACAGCATCGCCACGGCGTATGCATTTCGGCGTCCCTCACTGTTCACCGCCGTGTGCCCGCGGGTCGTTACCGAGCGCACACGTGACGCAGCTGCCGCGCTCGCGCGTCGCGACGCCGCGCGCGCTCTCACTCTCTATCGTGATATCGAGCGCATGGCGCCGAATGCCCGCGCGGTATTCGGTATCGTTTCGTCGCTGTATCAGCTGGGGATGATGGATTCCGTGCGTCAGGCATCCCGACGCTGGCTTGGTGACGGGAACCGTGCATACAGCGTATACCCGCTGCAGCTCTGGCTCGGCGCCGCGGCGTGGGCGGAAGGGGATTCCGCGGCGGCGGACCAGGCATTCTCGCGCCTGCTGCGAGAGCGGCTGCCCGGCTGGACCACCGGCATGACCGAACGCATGCGGCGTATCCTCCGCTGCTGTCCGGGCGATACCGTTCTTCGCGGCATCATGCTCGCAGCTCTGCAGCGCGAGGAGAATGAGGATTCCCTCCGGGAGATGCGCTCCGGGCTGCTGCGCGAGCGCCTCGGCCATGACCATGCCAACGGCGCGCTGTTCGAGGAGTGGGCGCGGTACACTGCCGTCGACAGCGCAGGACGCGCGACAGTGCTGCGCGCGGCGGAGCAATTCCCGGCTGCGCGCATGCATCGCGAATTGCGCATGCTCATCGGCCGGATCTGGTACCGCCAGGCGTCACGAGTGACTGCATATGAACGAGCCGAACGCATGTTCCGTTCGGCTCTGGAAATCACGGACTGTAAAATGGACCGCCTCGAGACGGAGGAATGGATCAATCGCTGCCTGTGGAAGCGAGCGCAGTTTCCCTAGCGCAGGCGCAGCACGTGCAGCGAGTCAGTATAGACGTCGGTGCGCTCCACCATGGCGATGCCGTTGTTCGCCGGGGAAATCCGCGGCATGACATTCATCGGTGCAATGCGCGTGAGCGGATTCCCCTCTACCGTGGCGATCCATGTGTCACCGGTGGTGGTTTCGTATACCATGGAATTCCGCACGGCGGAGATGTCCATGTCAATCGCGCCGCCCTCCACGAGCAGCCGCGGAATGCCGCTCGCAAGATCCAGCCGTCTGATCCCCTCATCGTCGCGTACGAAGAGATAGCGCTCGTCATTCCGTGAGTAAAACATCAGCCGATAATGCCAGGGATTGTTCGATTCGAATGGTGCGGTGGCGAATGTGTTCAGTTCCGATCCGTTGAAATCGTACTCCTTCACCGTGCCGTTTTCCAGGCGCACGGCAAACGAGCGCTGCGATGTGTGCGTCAGCGCCAGCACCGGCGAATCATTCGGGATGGTGAACATGGTGATCTGGTTGTCGATCGTCCAGGTCGCGGCATCGTATACCGTCGTGTTCACGGTGTAGCCCTCGGGCGTTGATCCGAGCCAGAGAAAGGAATTCCCCGTGTTGGAGAAATCCATCACGGCGGGAATCCCGCCCTCCGCGGGTTGATGGAAGAGCAGTTCGCGTCCGGTGAGATCGTAGAAATAAAAGCCGCCATTCTCAACGAATGTCAGCGCCGCACCGGACGGGTCGAACGCGTAGAGGGTATGCACGGTGGATACGGCGGGCAGGCTGATGATGCGTTCGACGCGGGTGTCCATGTCGAGCACGGCCAGGCTGCCGGGAGCGCCCAACGCCCCGTCGGGACCATTCACCGGTCCGGTCGGAGCCTGCACATACCCGGCAACGATCGTGCTGCCGTCGGGTGTCCAGACGGGATTGAAATAATGCGTCATTGTGGAGGGATCGTCGTCCGAGCAGGCGACGAGGAGCAGAGACGCGGCGAAAGCGATGAGGAGGGATGAATATCTTGTCATGAATCTCACGTTTGTGTTTTCAGTATCAACACGGGAGACGGCGTGAAAGTTACGCCGCGCGGTCAAAACCGTCAGGGGAAAAACCCGGTGCCGTCAGTGCGGTGACATAATGTTCCGGGAATTCGCCCTCGCAGCGCAGTGCCGTCTGTTCATCGCGGAACAGTCCGAACACGGAGGATCCGCTGCCGCTCATCAGCGCTCCGGAGGCACCGCCTTCCCGCAGCCGCTCCTTCACGCGGCGGATGACGGGATGCTTCTCCATGACGGCATCCTCGAAGTCGTTGTGAAGGAGCGTCTCCAGCGCCTCCGGTCTGTCATGCGCGCGCATCAGGGCGGATCGCATATCCAGTTGATCCTGATAGCGCTGCAGCCGCAGCCGCGCGTACGCCCACGCTGTAGAGACATGCACGTCGGGCACGACGAGCAGGATCCACCACGGGCAGCTCCAGGAGAAATGGTCAAGCACCTCACCGCGTCCGCGTGCGAGCGCGCTGCCTTCATGCAGGAAAAACGGGACATCGGATCCCAGTGTGGCGGCCATTTCGTGAAGTTCCTCCGCGGGGATGTCGAGTCCGAGCAGAGGCGGCAGTATGCGGAGCACCGTTGCGGCATTGGAACTTCCTCCGCCGAGTCCGGCCCCCGCCGGAATGCATTTCTGCAAATCCATGTGCACGCCGGCATCGGAAGTGCCGCGCAGTACCGTTTCCGCGGCGCGGATGCAGAGATTGGAGCGATCGCGCGGGATATCGGCGTGGTCGGTGTCGAGCGACACACCGTTCTCCGTCCGCTCGAAGCGGATGGTGTCATAGAGGTTCACACGGTGAAAGACCGTCTGCAGCTCATGAAAGCCATCGGAACGCTTCCCCAGGATGCGGAGACCGAGATTGATCTTGGCGTATGAACGGACCGTCATGCGTCAATTCTCTCCCAGGAAGAGTCCAACAGTGAGTCCGAGACGCACGAAGCCGCCATCGAAGTCGAAATCCGGCATTTCCGTCATGTCGAACTGGTCGTCAAGCCGCCACTCGCCGCCGCTGCTGCCATACCAGCCGCCGGTCAGGCCGAGGATGACGAAGGGATGTACTTCGTATTCGAGCGTCAGCCCCGGCTGCCATGCGAGGAAGCTGCGCTCCAGCTCGTGGCGTCCCCGGGGATTCGAGCCCAGGTCGGAGGGAAAGAGCCCGCCCCAGGTTTTATCCGTGTTTTCCGCCTGTGTCATGGTCAGCGTGTAGGATCCGCCGCCGATCATGCCTCCGAGCGCCACGTGGAAGCGGCCGAAAGGAATGACGTATTCGATTGTGACGCCGCCGGCGCCGACTTCGAGGCGGGTGGATTGATAGAGTCCGCCAAAATCGCGCCGTTCCTCGAGTGTACCGCCGAATCCCATCCCGCCGAGGCGCAGGTTGGGAATGAGCAGGATATACGCGTATCCGTGTCCGCCGAACATGAACAGCCCGTCCTCGCTGAGCTGCGGGAATCCCTTCTCGGCGAGTGCGGTGTTGAGATTTTGTGTATTCAGGAAAAACCATGTGGGAGTGACGCCTCCGCCTCCACCGACGATGCCGCCGCCGCGCTGCCGACGGTTCGGCCGATAGTCGTCCTCATCCTGCGCGATGGCCGGTCCTGCCGCGAAGAGGAGTATCAGCATCAGTATGAGGGTCTGCTTCATCGCTGTCGAGTCCTTTCTGATTGTAATCCCCTAATATAGATAAGCGAGGACGGAATCTCCATGCCTAAAGCAGCGCCCAGACAACCTGCATGACGAGATTGGCATAGATCCCGGCGATGACGTCATCCATCATGATGCCGCCGGCCCCGCCCATGCGATCGAACTGCCGCGCGGGTGCGGGTTTGACGATGTCGAAGAGGCGGAAAACAAGGAAGGCGCCTACGGCGATGTACCAGATTTTCGGCAGATAGGCCACGGCGATCCACATGCCGACGGCCTCGTCGAGCACGACCACGGAAGGATCATCGCCATAGCGTTTCTCGAGCGCTTTCGCCGCGGGAAGGCCGAGAAAAAGGAATCCCAGCGCGAAAAGCAGCAGGAGCGTTCCGTTTTCGGTGAACGGCAGGAACCAGTAGACGGCCAGTGCCGCTGCCGAACCGACCGTGCCCGATGCGAACGGAGCGTGTCCGGTAAAGGCGAAACTGCCGAGGACGTGATAATACCCGCTGAGGAGGGCGGAAGCTGCGGTCTGGAGACGTGGGATCATGGTCAGCCGGCGAGTTGCTTGTGTTTGCCGAGGAGTCCGGCGAGGAAGCGCCGGTTTTCGATCAGATACTGCACGCCCGTGTACACGGTCAGCACGGTCACGGCTAGCATGAGAATATAGGTCACCGTCGGATGCAGGAGCATGACGATCAGATCGCCTGCCAGCGCATTGATCCACTGCACATCCTGCCCGACGACGAGCAGCAGCAGGTAATAGAGCACGGTCATCTGGATGAAGGTCTTGGTCTGCGCGGCCTTCGATGTCACGATGTGGATGCTGCGGCTCTCCGCGATCGAGCGGAGGACGGTGATGAGCAGATCACGGAAAACGATGACGATGACCATCCACCAGGGAACGAGATCGAGCACCGCGAAGGCAATGAACGCTGCGGAAGTGAGGAATTTGTCGGCCAGCGGATCAAGGAATTTCCCCAGATTCGTGACCGTGTTGCTCCGGCGCGCGATTTCTCCGTCATACCAGTCCGTGATCGCGGCGATGAAAAACACCACGACGGAGAGCTGTCGCATCAGGGGTTCTTCCGAAATGATCATCAGGAAAAACACCGGCGACAGGAGGATGCGGAAAAGGGAAAGCTTGTTTGCCAGCGTGGTAAACATTGCAATCTGTCCTGTACGGGGCAATTGGCCCGTCAAATCAGGCCTGAAAAGAAATCTACGGCAAAAATAACGATAAAAAAACCTCTCCCGGCGGGAGAGGCAGACACGTGGATGGATCAGGCGAGTGGATTTTTGTCAGTACAGTGATGGTTCGACGGGTTCGGGCTCGGGCTCATTGATGCGGCGGACGAGGGTGGCCTGCATGCCCTTGGGACCGAGCTGTGCCTCGTATTCAACGATTTCACCGCCTTTGAGCTTCTTGTAGCCTTCGCCTTCGATGGACTTGTAGTGGACGAACACGTCACCGCCTTCCTCGGGCTTGATGAACCCGAAGCCTTTGGCGTTGTTGAACCACTTTACGACGCCCTGTTCCATAGTGCCTCCTGAAAAGCCGGGTGAAACAAATGCCAAGACATCAGCGAACGCCGCGACATCGTTGAAACGACATCACGCGTACACGAACTGACCTGCAGTCTCGCAGAGGAGTAAAACTGGATGCATGGCTTATGGGGATAGATTTTTGACCTAAAATAACCGCGAAACAGGCTTGACGCAAGGAAAAAATGCGTTTTCAGAAGTCTTTTCGACGGAAGATCAGCATGGCCAGTGCGTACATCGCCAGGGCGAAAAGGGCGCTTGTCCAGACCGGCATCCAGTCGATCGGCTGGTCGATGACGAGGTTCCGGCTGAGCATGCCGAGCGCGTCGGGTTTCGGGAGGGGATAGTAGATGATGTCGAGTATCTGTTTGACAATGTCATTCTTCACCAGGTCGGCGATGATCTGGCGTGCCTCGAGAATGGGCGAGACGAGGAACAGGTAGATGTAGAGGAGGATGATGGTCAGTGCCGAACTGCGCGAGGCGATGCCGATCACCATCATCGGCGTGTAGAGCACGAGAAACGTGAACGTGATGGAGAGCGTGACGGCGAGGAAACCGGTATTCCAGAAACCGGTGCGGATGCCGAAAATCAGCCAAATGCCGATGATATAATACGCGACGTTCACGATGACGATCAGGAGGCTGCCGATGAATTTCCCGAAGAGGATGTGGTCGCGGGAGACGGGTTTGGAGAGCAGGAGATCGATACTGCCTTTTTCCATCGTGTTCGGCAGGATGCTCGCGGTGGCGAAGATCGAGAGCACGAGGGCGGCGAAATTGATGAAACCGGTCAGAAATGCCTGCACGCCGCGAACGACCTCTTCGTTGTTCATGATGTTGACCGTTTCCTGCCCGGTCTGTGCGTTGCCGATGTCGATGGTCGACGGCATGAATATGGCGCCGAGCAGGGCGAGCAGGAGAAAGAAGGATGAAATAATGAAAAACCCGATGATGGTTTTGCGGGCGAGTCCTTCGCGGAACGTGTATTCGATGATGGCCAGAAGTTTCATGCCGTTTCCTCCCGCGAAATGACGTCGATGAACATGTCTTCGAGGCTCTGCCGTTTCTGTGTGATCGCGCTGATAAGGACCCCGCTTCCGCGGAGCCGGTCGATGAAGCCGTTGAGTTCGTTCACGTCCGCGAGCGCGACGGTGAGCGCCCCGGATTCCTGCTGCACGTTCATGCGCGTCGCCTCCCACTGCGTGACGAGTTCCTGCGGCACCGTGCCGTGGATTTCGATCCGGTACAGGTTTTCCTGCATGGTCAATTCGGATACCGACCCCATGCGGACCAGGCGTCCCTTGTTGAGGATGGCGACACGGTCGCAGATCATCTCCACCTCGGATAACAGGTGGGAGTTCAGGAAGACGGTTTTCCCCTCGTTGCGAAGCCGGACGAGCAGATCCCGGATTTCCTTTCGTCCCAGCGGATCCACACCGTCGGTTGGCTCATCGAGCATGACCAGCTGCGGATCGTTGATCAGCGCCTGCGCCAGTCCGATGCGCTGCATCATGCCTTTCGAATACTTGCGGATTTTCGTCGCGTGCCACTCGTGCATGCCCACGAGACGCAGGCGGTCGTCGACGCGCTGATCCAGTGTCGCGCCTTCCATGCCGCTCAGCTTCCCGAAATACCGCAGCACCTGTGCGCCGGTGAGGAAGTCGGGGTAGCGGTGATTCTCGGGCAGGTAGCCGACCCGCGCCTTCGCCCGCGCGTCGCCGATGGGCGCGGCGAGCATGCGTGCCGAACCGGAGGTGGGATAGACGATCTGCAGGAGGACCTTGATGAAGGTGGTTTTCCCCGCGCCGTTCGGGCCCAGCAGGCCGAAAATTTCCCCCTCGCGCACGTCGAGCGAAAGATCCGACAGCGCTGTGACAGCACCCTTCCGGCTGCGTGGATTGAATACCTTGGTAATGCGTTCCGCTTCGATGATTGCCATGACGTCCCGTACTGGATGATATCCCGGAAGATATGTCATACGCGGGAATGAACATAACGTTGCACGCGTTTCGTATATATGGCATCAATAATCTCCATTGTCGACGGAACCGACGAACGCAGACTGCTCAACCGCGCACTGCTGCTGAGCGTCATCACCATTGTGTACAATCTCATCGAGGGCGCCGTGTCGATGTATTTCGGCATGGACGACGAGTCACTGGCGCTGTTCGGCTTTGGTGCGGACAGCTTCGTCGAGGTGATATCGGGACTCGGCATCCTGCACATGATCCTGCGCATGAAACGCCACGGGACCGTCGACCGGCGCGACAGCTTCGAGCGCACGGCGCTGCGCATTACCGGCTCGGCATTTTATGTACTGACTGCAGGGCTTCTCATCGGCTCCGTGCTTCGCGTGATCGAGGGGAGCGCGCCGGAAACCACCATCGTGGGCGTCATCGTCTCCGCGCTGTCCATCGCCACGATGTATGCCCTGCTGAAAGCCAAGCTCGCCGTGGGCCACGCGCTGAAGTCCGACGCGATCATCGCGGACGCCAACTGCACACGCACCTGCTATTACCTCTCGATCATTCTGCTCGCCTCGAGCGGGCTCTACGAACTGTTCGGCATCGCCTGGTTCGACATCCTCGGTTCACTCGGCATCGCCTGGTTCGCATTCTCCGAGGGACGTGAATCCTTCGAAAAAGCCCGCAGCGGAAATCTCGCATGCTCCTGCGATTGATGGCGCCCGTACTCTCTTGCATTCCACGGGCAGGGCTCCTATATTTATAGGCTGAAACCTGGCGCGTTCGTCTAGCGGTTAGGACACGGCCCTCTCAAGGCTGAAACACGGGTTCGATTCCCGTACGCGCTACAGTGAAAAACCCGGTCCCCGCCGGGTTTTTTTCATGCGTTTTCGTAAACTGTGAATGACCGATAGCCTGCACAACTGGCAGCAAATCGCAAAAGAATGACGGATTGCCTGCCTGTTCCGACGACGGCAGGATAGTCCCGAATGTCCCTTACGTATCCATCACGCATGACATTTGCCGGGACAGCACGCAATCCGTCCTACAACAAAGCCAAAAAACCAGAAACAAATAACCATGCTACGGCGCATTCGATTCATCCTCATCGTCATCCTCCTGCTGGCCGGTACCGCCAGGGCCCAGGAACTGCTGGATCTCACCATCCTGCATTACAACGATTTTCACGCCCAGAATACGCCCACAACCCTGACGGTGAACGGGGAGAACGATGAACGCATGCGCGTGCCTGCCGGCGGCGCCGCGGTACTCAAGGCGATGATCGACCGGGAACGGGCGGCGGCCCGACACGCGCTGCTGCTGCACGCCGGCGACGATTTCCAGGGCACACCGATCTCATCGATCACGAAAGGCCGCTCGCAGTTCGAGCTGCTCGAACTCATCCAGCCGGACGCCTTCACGCTCGGCAATCATGAATTCGATTACGGCGCGGACAACCTTCGCGCACTTCTGCCGACAGTGAGCTTCCCGGTGATCTCCGCGAACCTGTGGGACAAAAGCATCGGCGCGCCGTTTGTGCCGCGCTATCGCCTGCTGCGGCGCGGCGATCTGCGCATCGGCATCATCGGACTCGCGCCGCCAGATCTCGAAACGCTGACCCTGCGTGAAAACGTGCGGGATCTCGACGTGCTCGATCCTGCCATGACGGTGCGGCAGACCATGGGCGAACTGCAGCGGAATTTCGGCACGCGCTTTTTCATCCTGCTCAGCCACATGGGCTTCGAGCAGGATTCACTGCTCGCCGAAGCCGTGGATGGCATCGATGTCATCATCGGCGGACACTCCCATTCCGCGCTGTTTGTGCCGCGCCTCATCAACGGCGCGCTGATCGCGCAGGCGGGCTCGAAAGGGCGATGGCTGGGACGGCTCGCGCTGCAGATTGATACCGAAACGGGCACGGTCGTGCGTTCGCACGGGGAATTGCTGCCGGCGCGCGTGGACGCCGTCACGCCTGATCCGGTCGTCGCGGCGAAGGTCGCCGAACTGGAAGCGATTGTGGATTCCGGTTTCGGGGAGGTGATCGGCACGCTGGCAACTGCCTGGGAACGCAGCCACACGGGGGAGAGTAACGTCGGAAACTGGATGACGGACGTCATGCGCGATTTCGCACAAGCGGATATCGCGTTTCAGAACTCCGGCGGCATTCGCAAGGATCTTCCCGCGGGACCGATCACCCTGCGCGACATCTGGGAAATCGCTCCCTTCGGAAATGAATTCGTCACGTTCGAGATCAGCGGCGAACAGCTGCGTGGCATGCTGCGCCATCAGGCGGAAGTCACCGGGGAATTCTGCCAGGTCAGCGGCCTGCGCTACAGCTGGGATTACAGCGCACCGGAGGGCGAACGCCTGGAAGCCACGGTCGGCGGCACAGCGATCGATCCGGAAAAGACCTACACCGTCGTCACGAACAATTACGTGGCCGGACATCTGCACGATGTTTTCGGTCTGCCCGAGGCCGGCGTCGACGTGCGATCCGTGTATCCTGCCCATGTCGACCGCGACGTCTTTATTGATTACGTGCGCCGGCAGCAGCGCATCGATTCCCGCGTCGAAGGACGCATCACGCTCATCGGAGAACGTCCATGAAAAAGCCACTTGGAATACTGCTTGCATTCCTCACCGTGATGTTCATCGCCACCATGCCGTCGTGTGACGATGAGGGGCTCGGTCCGGGAGACGAGGTCGTCTTCCCCGAGGAGAATGTCAGCTACGCAGAGCACGTGCAGCCGTACTTTAATCTGCGCTGTGCGAATTACGGCTGTCATGAAGATCAGACCCGCGCCGGCAACCTGAGCCTGACATCCTACAACGCATTGACCGAGCGGCCGGGAATCATCATCGCCGGCGACGCGGCGAGCAGCCTGCTGATGCAGAAAATCGACGGCCGTCTGCCGCATCCCATTGACGTACCCATTCTCATCAACGAGAATCAGCTCGAAGGAATCCGCACATGGATCAACGAGGGAGCGAAGAACAACTGACGCCATGAACGAAACGCTGTCACAGCAGCAGGCGAAAGACATCGCCCGTCTCCGGATAAAGAAGTACCGGGAGGCGGAGGGGCGCATGCTGCTCGAAGGTGAGCGTCTGGTCACGGATGTTCTGCAGGGGGGATCGCATCCCGAGCTGGTCGTCATTGAGGACGATCGTTTCGACAGGGAGGAGGCACTGCGATCCCTCTGCGCATCGCGCGGCGTGCCTGTTCTGCGGGCCGGGGCGCGTCTCATGCAGAAAATCACCGACACACGCACTCCGCAGGGGATCGCTGCGGTGATCGGTCTGCCCGGCACTGATCCCATGGAAGCGCTCGAGGCCGCCGATCCCGGACTGCCGCTGTTTGCTCTTCATGGCGTGTCCGATCCCGGGAATCTCGGCACGGTTCTTCGCACCACCGAGTGGTTCGGCGGCGCGTCGCTGCTGCTTTCGGCTGACAGCGTCGAACCGTTCAATCCCAAGGTCGTGCGTGCCAGCATGGGATCGGTGCTTCGGCTTCATATCGGGATATACCGCGAGGAGTCATGGCTCAGCAAGGCGGCCCGCCTCTCGGAAAGGACGCTGGCCGCGACGGTGGCTCAGGGAGGGAGTGAACCCGGGGATTTACGAGGAGAGATGCTGCTCGCCATCCTCGGCAGCGAGGCGCACGGATTGCCGTCGGAGCTGCTCGCGCAGCCATCCCGCCATGTCACGATTCCGGGCTCCGGAACGGAATCCCTCAACGTCGCCATCGCGCACGCCATCCTGTCCTACGCCTGGCGCACCTGATCCCGCCGAGCCGTTGGATATGCCGAGCCGTTGGATATGCCGAGCCGTTCGATACGCCGAGCCGTTCGATACGCCGAGCCGTTCGATACGCCGAGCCGTTGGCTCGGCGCTACAATCCAGCAGCCTGCCTGATTCACAGTTACACCACGGATTCGTTCCTCCCCGATCCTGTTCGTTCCTCCCCCAAGGATCTAGGTTCCTACTGCATCTCTTCTTACATTTGTGTGTTGCATCCAATACGGAAAACGAGCAAGGATGTTGTTCCATGCGATCCGCGCATAGTGGATTCCTTACATACCTGATTCACGTACTTCTCTTTCTGGCGTTCACGACGGCGCTGCCCGCCCAGGATATGGGTATGCTCGACGAGGAATACCGCACGCGCTATTCCCAGGGGCTGCTTTCGTTTCGCGTCGGTGGTGGCTTCAACCGCTATCTCGGGCAGTTCACGCCGCGTGATGACTCGCGCCAGCTTTCCCTGAGCGGGATGTACACGGTGCGCACCTTTCTGTCTGCAGGCATCAGTGTGGATTATGGGAAAATGTCGTTTCTGCGCGAACCCACCATTGTCGACGCGGAGCTGTATGACTACCAGTTCGGTCCCGAAGAGGGTGAGCGGGAAACCGAGTACACGTCGTTTCACCTGATGCTGGAATACGCGCCGCTTCAGATATCGATTTTTGACCTCTATTTCCTCATCGGAGCCGGGATCACCGTGTATGATGCCGAAGATCACGGTGGCGACGTCGTCACCGTGCGTCCCAAGGCCGACCTGCCGGGCACGGTGTCGGTGCCGTTTGGCGCCGGACTCGACGTTTTCGTCAGTCCCCAGGTAGCCGTCAGCGCCGAACTCCGCTATCAGATGAACTTCAAGGGCGATATCGACGCCTACGATGAGAAAATTCTCACCATCGAGTACATCAGGGATGGAGGGAGCCGACCGTATCAACCGGAGGAAATCAACGACAATCTCTTCATCGCAACGGTGGGATTGAAGTGGTTCCTTTTCCGCAATGATGACTACGACGGCGACCTGCTGCCGAATACTTATGAGGAGAATCTCGGCAGTGACATCTACGAACCCGATTCCGACGATGACGGACTTTCGGATTTCGAGGAGAACGAACATTTCCAGGCCGATCCGATGCGGCTCGACACCGACGGCGACGGCGTGGGGGATTATGAGGAAGTCACCGTCTTCCGTACGCTGCCATACAGCGATGACACCGATGGTGACAATCTAAGTGACTTCGAGGAGGCCTACCGTTCAGGCACCAATCCGCTGCGGCCCGACACCGACGGTGACGGGTTGATGGACGGTGAGGAAGTGCGCATCGGCACCGATCCGACACGCGTGGATTCCGATTATGACGGACTGAACGATTACGTGGAAGTGCGCGTCCATCACACCGATCCGCTGCGTCCCGACACGGATCAGGACGGCGTGTTCGATTACAACGAGGTCGCCACGTACCGCACTAATCCGGAGCGCGGCGACTCCGATGGCGACGATCTGAGCGACTACGAGGAAATCGCCTATCACCACACCAATCCGAACGCGCGCGACACCGACGGCGACACCATTTCCGACGATCGGGAGATCGTGGAGACAAAGACCAATCCACTGGACCGCGACACCGACGGTGACGGCATCTTCGATAATGTGGATCAGTGTCCGCTGATTCCGGAGACGTACAACGGCATCGACGACGAGGACGGCTGTCCCGACGGGATCGCGCTCGAGAACGACCCGTCGCTTGCATCCGCCGATGATCCCACCGGCCGCAGCGGGCGCGGTAAAGGCGTTCCGACGGGTGAGGGTAGCGGCGATCCGAACCGTGATCTGGCGCGAAGCGGCGGATCCGGTGACGGCGGATCCGGTGACGGCGGTTCCGGCGATGATGGCCGCAGCGGGCGCGGCAAGGGTGTTCCGACCGGTGAAGGTAGCGGTGATCCGAACCGTGATCTGGCGCGCAGCGGGGGCGAGACGGGTGACACCTCTGGTGACGCCGATGATCGCGGCGGGCGCGGCAAGGGTGTTCCTACCGGTGAAGATACCGGTGTACCGGATCGCGGTGCCGTGCGGAGCGATGGAGACGTGGGTGACAGCTATGGTGACGGTGATGACCGTGGGGGACGCGGCACGGGCGTTTCCACCGGCGAAGGTGCGGGCGGGGTGGATCGCGGCGTTGTGCGCAGTGACGGGGACGCAGGTGATGCGGCCTCGGGCGATGCCAGCGGCCGTGGCGGAACGGGTGTCTCCACCGGTGAAGGTTCCGGTGGAATCGACTATACCACGGTGTACGGCAGCGGAACGGAAGGATATGCCGGCCCTCGTGACGAGCGTCTGCGCGGCAGGGGCAAAGGTGTTTCGGCCGGAGCGGGAAGCGGTCCCTGGCGCATCGATTATGGAACGGTGTACGGTCCTGCTCCTGAACAACTGCTTGCGCGCTACGGCGGGTATGTCCCACGCGCAGTGCAGCACATCGTGCCGTTCGGGGTGGTGGACACTTCCGCGCGAGGCCGCGGCATGTACGACTCCTACGATTTTGCCGCGGCGGATCTGGTCAATCCGCTGCCGACCTTCGATGTTGACGTGCTGGAGGAAGGCAAGACATTCAACCTGACGGACATCCACTTCGAATATGATCGTGCCATCATCCGCCGGGAATATGTGGCCGAACTGATGGAGAAGGTCGGGATTTTCCGTGCCTATCCCGACATGATCGTCGAGATCCGCGGGCATACCGACGCGGAGGGTACCGAAGCATACAATCAGAATCTTTCCATGCGTCGCGCGCTGGCTGTCAAGAATTTCTTTGTGCAGCAGGGTGTCGCGCCCCGCCGTCTCAAGGCAAAGGGATTCGGGGAAAGCATGCCCATCATGAACAACACTACCGACATTGGCCGCGCATTCAATCGGCGCGTTGAGATACACGTTCTCAAACTCGGCGATCGCGCAGGAGGGACGCGCTGATGCAGAAGAATTCCATCCAGGGAAGTTTCGTCGGCGGCCAACGGCCAACAGCCAGCGGCCGAGGGCATCGTCACATCTTTCTCGGCTTTTTGTTGATGGCGCTCTGCATCCCTCAAATCCCGCTCACCGCGCAGGATGTCATTTACCAGGGCCGTCCCCGTTACCAGGAGGGTATGCTCAGCGTCACCGCGGGCGGCGGTCTGGCAAAGATCAACGGCGAGTTCACCGATCACAGCGTGGGAGAGATGTTCTGGGGCCAGGCCACCTATGCGATCGGTTCCTATCTCCGTTTCGGTATACAGGGAGAGATTGGAGTGCTGAATTACAGCCGGCGCTGGCGGCGCAATACCGGCACGGCCTATCAGCTGCAGTTCGGTGAAGAGGCGCCGAACCAGGTGGACCGCACCACGGAATTCCAGGCCTTCAGCGGACTGCTCTTCCTCGATCTTCTGCCCGGGCGTTTCGTCAATCCCTATCTGTATGGCGGTGTTGGCAGGCTGTGGTACACGCCCGAGGACTTCTCTCTCGGCGGTGTGCGCTATGCTCCCGAAACGCCGCGGCAGGAGGCCTGGGTGTTCCCCGGTGGCATCGGAGTCGACCTGATGCTCGGCCGGCGTCTGGCATTCAATACCGAGATCCGCGCCAACCTGACCATGATCGGTGATCTGGACGCATTCCCTTCCGGAGAAGTCCGTGACCGTTACTACGCCGAGCAGAACCAGGGCCGCAATCCCAACGCCGCCGAAACGGCCAGCGACTTTTATTTCTCCCTGACTGCCGGCGTCAAGGTATTCCTGTTTCCGGACAATGACATTGACAATGACGGACTCAGCAATGACGAAGAGGAACGTCTCGGCATCAATCCCTACGACATGGACACCGATGGCGACAAGGTCACGGACTGGTACGAGGTGACACATGCGAAATCGGATCCGCGCCGTATGGACACCGACGGTGACGGCCTGACGGATTTCGAGGAAGCCATCAAATACGGAACACGTGCAGACACAACCGATACTGATGGCGATGGTCTCAATGATGCCGAGGAGGTGCAGCGTTTCTCCATCGATCCGCTGAGAGCTGACACGGACGGAGATGGGCTTTTTGACGGGCAGGAGGTTCTGCTCGGGACCAATCCGAACCGCGTGGATACCGACAGTGACGGACTCACCGACGGGGAGGAATTCAATACGCAGGGCACCGATCCTCTCCTGCCCGACACTGATGGAGACGGGATCGGCGATTACGACGAGGTTTTTCGCGCCACGACCGATGCCTCCGCCGCCGATTCCGACGGTGACGGACTCACCGATTTCGAGGAGCGCAGCATCGAGCGCACCGATCCCGAGGATCCGGACATGGATGATGACGGGCTGACGGATTTCGAAGAGCTGCGCGTCACAAACACCAATCCCGAAAATCCCGACACCGATGGCGACGGATTCCGTGACGGGGTGGATAAATGTCCCCGCATGCCCGAAACCCGCAACGGTTTCCAGGACGAGGACGGCTGTCCCGACCGCAGGGAGCGGTGAACCACGCCACCAGTCAGCACCGCAGACAGCTTTTCCTATTCATTTGACATTTCCATGACAACCGGGGGAGGGGACTGACGTATTCTTCCCGCAGAGTCAGTCTACAACGGAGGATTTGTCATGAAACGCATTCAGTTCATCTGTGCCATCGGATTGCTCTGCCTGCTCTCGCTGTCGGGCTGCACTTTGCTCGGGTATCACATCGGATCGGCAATCGACAATTTCGGGGAGGGGGAATTCGTCGGAGCGTCGCGGCAGGAGCTCGATGACATGAACATCGGTGACAGCACGATCCTTTCGCTGCAGGATGGTCGAATGCTCAGCGGTCTCTACATGGGGCAGCCGGTGCCGCATCGGGATTCACTCGTCGTGTGGGCGAATCGTGGTCCCGTCATTGATTGCGAAAACCGGCAGCAACTCCGCATCAACGATCCCATTGTACTCCACCGCGCAGTCGGAGATTCTCTTGACGCCATTTTTCTCGGTGCGTACAAGCTTGGCATGTATTACCGGTTGCCGGACAGCGATGACGTTGTCACCATGCGTTGGCCCGCCGTCAAGGGGATCAGCTGGTGTGATGGCGGACGCTGGTTCCCGCCTCCCGTGAGTGAACAGCTCCGGTACTCCCGGCTGGAAACGCAGGAATCCGTGCGTCTCCTGACCACCTCCGGCATGGTAGAACTTCGCGGTGGTGATATCCATCATATCCAGCGTACAAAACACTCCTCGACCGGGCGCACCATCGGGGCGCTGGTCGGCGCCGCCGTGGACCTGACCGTCCTCGTTGGGGCAGCCGCTGTCAGCAGTCTGTCCTCGGGCGGTGGATCCAGCAGTTCGAGTTCGCGACGTGATGATGACAGATCGAACGACTGGGAATGGTCAAGCGGCTGTCCGTTTGTATTCGGCTGTACCGGTGGTGACTGGCGCGTGGAAATGGAATGCCTGAGCGGTTCGTTTTTCCGCTCCGCGCAGCGCCGTGATGTTGCACGGCTCGAACACACCCGGCCCGTTGATGGCCGTGTGCGGCTGCGTCTCGCGGATCTCCTGCAAGAAGTGGATTCCATCGATCATCTCGCGTTGATGCGCGTTGCGCATGCGGAAGGAACGGAGTTGTATGCTACCGAAGAAGGCCGCCTGCTGGCCGCCGTCCCACATCCGCCGCTGTCTGCCCGCAGCGACCGTGGCGAGGACATCCTTCCTCTCGTGCGGGACGCCGACGAGAGCTGCTGGACCGTGCTGCCTCAGCCGGATCGGGGAAGCTGGGGCGAGCGGCGATGGATGGAATGCACGTTCGCGCGTCCCGCCGACCGTGATTCCGTCACGCTCATCCTCCGCGTGCGCAACACCGACTGGGGTGCGCACGTGCAGTACGGATTTTTCGCACTGTTCGGCAGTCAGCTCCAGTCATATTACGACCTCTGCAACGCCAGCGCGGAAGAACGCGCCCGTCTGCGGACAGTCATGGAACGTGAGGGCATGCTTCAGGTGAAGGTCTGGGATGGCACGCAATGGCGGCATTCCGCGTACGTATGGGAAGTCGGCGTCGGTGCGTATCGTCACGTCGCGCTGCGTATTGGGATTGCCGAGGTGAATTCCGGTCCATTGCGTCTGCGATTGGAAGCGCCCGCGGGCATCTGGCTTGTGAGCCGTGTTGCCATGGACGACCGTTTGCATGATGACGTTGCCGCCGAGCGTTATCGTCCTGTTGCAGCCGTTCGGCACGACGGCGCGGATTGTCTCGAGAAGCTCCTCGAAGAGGACGGAGACTACTGTGCCCTTGACACCGGCCAGTGGGCCGATGTCGATTTCCGTGTTCCGGAGCAGAAATCGGTGCCCGGCCAGTCATACAGCTGGATGATCGAGACCTCGGGCTATTACCGTACGAAGATCACAGCCGACCACGAACCAAATCTCGCCGAGATCGATCGCATGATGAACGAGCCGGGACATTTCGCCCGCAGCTCGGACGCGTTGTTCAACCGTATGCTGCAGAACGTTGCGGAAGCGAAATAGGACGTGTAATCACATTTGTTTTTTACCCGCGAACGCACCATCTTAAATATCTATCCAGAAAAACGATCTCAAATTTTGAAAAAACTCATGCGTGCACTACTTTTGTAGTGCACGCGTAGCTCAGTTGGCAGAGCAGCTGACTCTTAATCAGCGGGTCGGGGGTTCGAGTCCCCCCGCGTGTACGAGGCCGAAGGGCCTTAAAACACTGAAAAAACGGCGTGAAATCAAGGTTCACGCCGTTTTTTTATGTCCTCGCCCGAAGCAGCTCAAAGGGCGTTCTGCGGCATGCTGGAGCAAGTTTTGGTAGTATTCTTGGTAGCGATTTTGGTAGTCAAAGGGAGGCACGTCGGGCAACATCGAGCACATGGTCTTCCTGAACGTGCGTGTAGAGCATCGTCGTCTCGATATTCTGGTGCCCGAGTAGTTTCTGCAATACGGCGATAGGGACTCCCTGCATGGCGAGGTTGGTTGCGAAAGAATGCCGCAGTCCATGGAAGGAGATAGGCGGGAGGTTGGGGTGCCTACGTCGGTACTTCAGGAATTTCTGTGAAAGGATCCGCTCGTCGGAAAGCTCATTGTATTCCGATGCCATGACGTACCGGCCGCGATGGGGGAAGCCCTCCAGCTCTCGAGCGAGGGAATCATAAAGAGGGACCTTGCGTGATCTAGCCCCAAAAAATTGTACAAGCAGGTATGTTAGTCTTTGAGTACATTCAGTTGGAAAGGAGACAAAAATGGCCGGAAAGAAGCACAGTGTCGAACAGATCATCCAGAAGCTCCGTCAGGTAGAGGTTCTCGTGGCAGAGGGGTCATCCATAAGTGAGGCGGTTCGTCAGATCGAGGTGACAGAACAGACGTACTACCGGTGGCGCAACGAATACGGGGGTATGCGGACAGACCAGGCGAAGCGGCTCAAGGAACTCGAGCAAGAGAACGCCCGTCTGAAGCACCTGGTGGCAGAGAAGGAGCTTGACATACGGATCCTTCAGGAAGGAATGGCGTTGGCCTCAAAAAAATACTCAGCCCGGTGAAGCGGAAGCATTTAGTCGATGACATAAAGTGCATCTGCGATGTAACCGAACATCGGGCCTGTTGTGTCCTTCAGATTCCCCGAAGCACATATCGCTATGTGCCGCGCCGCAGACCGGACGAGGAGTCACTCCGTAAAGCCGTAATCGAAACAGCGCACACCTATGGCGCCTATGGGTATCGAATGGTGACGGCGATGCTGCGTGAGACGGGGTGGAAGGTCAATCACAAGCGTGTAGCCCGCATCTGGCGGGAAGAAGGTCTGAAGGTGCCGCGAAAGCAGCGGAAACGTAGGCACCTATGGCTCAATGACGGATCGTGCGTGCGTCTGCGACCGACACATCGAAACCATGTCTGGAGCTATGACTTCGTGGAGGATCGTCTTTCCAACGGGCGGAAGTTCCGCATGCTGACAGTCATCGACGAGTTTACCCGGGAGTCGTTGGCCATTGTTGTTGGTATGCGACTGAGCTGGGAGGATGTCGTTGAATGTTTGATCAATCTGTTCATTCGTCGCGGCCTCCCGGCGCATATCCGCAGTGATAACGGTTCGGAATTCACCACCCCTCGCGTCCGGGACTGGTTGGCGCGGATCGGAGTTCGCACCATGTTCATAGAACCAGGTAGTCCGTGGGAAAATGGATACAATGAATCTTTCAATGGAACGCTGCGAAGGGAATTGCTTTCGCGGGAACAATTCGATACGTTGCTCGAAGCCACGGTGCTCATCGAAAGATGGAGACGCGAGTACAACGAAATCCGCCCACATAGCGGGCTTGGATACCGTCCACCGGCGCCAGGTGCGATCGTTCCGTTTGAAGAATTAGTAGAGAGACGGAAGATGTTTGTCGAGAAATCCCAAATAGAACAGTGTCGATTAAACTAACATACCTCAGTGACGAACATTGGGGTCAGACCAGATCGAGTTTTGTGATACCCACAAATCGCAGCTAGAGCAATACGCAACTAAACCGACATACTGCCGTAACTGAGGTCATTATGATTAAGCAAGCTATGAGGACGTTAATAATAATTATTATTACGTCATTGGGTGCCACTGCGCAACCAATCAAAATTACTGTAAATATTGATAATCCTTTCAGTGGCTTAGATAGGTTGGGATATGTTATTGCCATTGAGAACCACAGTGATAAACCGATTCACGTTGTGGGAAGTTTTGATAATTACTATGCGGAATACAGATTCCAGTCAGGGAGCATAATCAAGTCAACCTACCGTCCAATTCAAGACACATCGAACCTATTTCACGTCAACGTTGTTGAGCCTGGTGGGAATCATCGTTTTGGCGTTATATCAATTGACGGTGTGCTAGGCGGTCAGTCAGGCTGCGATGGATATCGCACTGGATCAGTTCTTGGACGTGTTGTTGTAGATTATTACTCGGATGGTGGGTGGGAGAAGGCGGATGCTAACTTCCCTATCGACATCAGAGAACCGACTAATGAGGAAATAGAAGCATGTAGAAAAATGTCTGAGATAATGGATAACGCAAAAGATCCAGTATCCTTTGTCAATGATTTTACAGCACATATAAAACAACACCCTGTACTGATTAATAGAACATTTATGTATTTCTGCAGTGCCGACATTAAATACGCAAAAGCTATTAAGAATTATCCAGATACGAAATATTTATCGCTGGTACAGTTTAAGGGGAGCCCTCAATTGCAGACAAAACTAACATTCGGACTGGACCAAAGAATGGGGTCTCGTCATCCATTACTTCGGACAAACATAGTTATTCTCGTGCTTGGCCTAATCAGTTGCAGTGAGAGCGAAATAGTTGAACCGGACCCTCCAGGTAGAAGGGATTACATATGGAATGTTGATACAATTCAATATCAAGATGCGAGACAGACATTAATGTCCGAGATCGCGGCTAGGGGTACAGATAATGTCTTCATTGCAGGATATTGTTCGGGTGGGCAATATGGATATTTTTGGCACTATGATGGCGAAACATGGATGCCTTATCCATTTCATGATGAGGCACGATTGCCCTCAGTTGGAGTTCCGCGACGGATTTATGATAATAGGGATGGTAGCTTCTGGGCAGTTGGCTCGCTTATATCGCCTGCACGGCGCGGTGCAAGAGACCTAGTAGTCTCCTATGAAAAAGGGAAATGGACCTGGCACAATCTTCAACTGCCCAAAGAGATAACCTCTGTCTATAGTACGTCAATAAATGATGCTTGGATAGGTGGAGAAAAAGGGTATGTGGCGCACTTCAGTCACAACAAGTGGGAACAAGATAGTATCCCAATTACATCTGCATATGGTCATAAAGATGTCTACGGTGGAATAGATATTGCGGTCGATCGAGAAGGTGAAACCGTATTTATGACATATTTGTCACATGATGCGGGAGGAACTACATATTATCTTTATAGAGGCGGGATAAATAATTGGTCTATAATAGACTCCTCGACAAATAATAGGGAATGGGGTGGGAGAATGTGGGTAGGGCCGGATAAATATATATATTCTCGGTTATAACATATTTCGTATGAATGGCAATGAGCGCGAATTCTGGTTCTCAACCCCTGACGACGCAAATACCAGAGCTGTTGATGGAAGAACAATGAATGATGTATTCATGGGAACGGCAATGGGGAACGTGTACCATTATAACGGAACTGATTGGTGGAATATTAAGGAGATATCAAATCCGGCATATTTCATTACGAACATTCGTGTATTCAAGGATGAGGTGTTTATTATTGGCATACTGAATGATACTATCCAAAGAACAATAGTGATTCACGGAATCCTTAAATAATTGGAGGTAGGTATGAAAAATATTGCTCTTCGCTGTTTTGAGTGGGTACGCATAGCGTGATACCGCTGATTTCTGTAGGTTCAGGAGATGTTTCACAGCACCTGAACACCGATGACTTCTCCTACCGAAGCCCTGTTTACCGTCGCCCTTGGACTGACTCCGCCCTGGCAGTGTACCAAGACAGAGTTTCCCGTGGATGCTTCGCGCCGTTTTTTTACCGCACGGGGATGGAACGCCTGCAGCAGCAGTGCACCCCAGGGGAGGGCAGGATCGGCGCGCCATGAGCGTTTCCGTGATGCAGGCCAGTCAGGTGGAATCCTGGTGACCGGGCTACGATCGTGTTGGTGATTGCTGTATCTTATTGTGCACTCCCGGCACCGGCCGGGATTCTTCATGCGCTGACATGTCCCATAAACACCAGATGCTGCCATGCGATTGGAAAACGAGTTCGCGGAAGACCATGTTCACAGAGACATCCACCTCGGGATCCCGGTGGCCGAGTTTCTCCATAAGGCGCTGCGCCATGAGGAAAAACGCCTGCGGATCAAGATGAACCTTGTTGAAGATCATCCCGAGCTGTCGTGGCTCGCGGCCGACAGCTCGCAGCTTGAAGTGTATCGTCACACGTACAAATGGACGGGGAAGTTCCGGCAGTTTTTTGATGAACTCCTGCGGACAGCCGCGGACCAGAATGAGATCCAGCTCGGCGATATGAAGCACGGCATGCTGCGCAAGCTCAAAGCGATCGGGCTGGCATACATCGGATTTCTGAGAGAAGAACTTCAAAAGTACGGCGGCGAGCCGCTCCAGGCACCTCCGCTCTACAGGGATATCGATGACAGGATCGTTCGCCTGGAGGAATCCTTCAGCCAGAAACCCTTCGACGCAGTCTCCCCTGAAGAATTACTTCCGTAATCCCGTCGGATGCGGCATCTTCGGGCGGTTCTACCGCAATACCGGAAATGTCATCCCACGCGTGGTGACACCATCTCAGCAGCACGGTCGCCTCTTCACGAACGGGGACGGGAAAAATCTCAATCCGTTCCGGAATCGCAGCCGAGGATGCGCCCGCCACGCGCACGCACGGGCAATCCATGCACACGGCTACGGTGCTCGTTTTCACGCTGTCGGCTGGCACGCCGTGCGCGGAATGGTCCGTCATTTTCATGCGAAATTAAATCACCGCTCTGTGCTCGAGCGCAAACCGCAGCAGGGCGTAAGCACCCGAGAGCCCCAGCTTGTGGCAGATGTTTTCACGATGCCGCTCGACGGTCCGAACACTGACGGAAAGCGTTTCCGCGATCTCCGTCGATTTGTTGCTCTCCCCGATGAGGTGGAGAATACGCCGTTCGGCGAGTGTGAGTGCATCCAGGTGCAGGCGCTGCTCGAAACCCGATTCATCCTCGTGATTCTCTCTTGCCGTGCCGGCGGAGAGGGCGGGACTGATGTAAAATGCCCCCTCAGCGACAGCGTGGATACCACGTACGATATCCAGCGCGGCGCTGTCTTTGAGAATATACCCCCGCACGCCGTATTCCATGGCCTCGTTGAACATGTCTTCGTCGTCATACATGGTCAGGACGAGCAGGGTGACCGGAAGGCGTTCGCGGTTCACCGTCGCGGCGACGTCGAGTCCCCCCATGTTGGGCATGTGCAGATCAAGCAGCGTGATCGCCGGTTTCAGAGAACGAATCGCCTCGAGCGCTTCGTTTCCGTCGGCCGCCTCGCCGACCACACGCAGCGTCGAATCACGCACGATAATCTGCCGCAGTCCCGTGCGGAAGACGGGGTGATCATCCGCGATCAGGATGGTGAGAGGGTCACTCATGCTTGTTCCAACGGTGCCGTTGTGGTGGATGCCTCGGATGAAGACGTGACATTTCCATCCTCATGTGTCGTCTCTGTGGCGGTGACAGGAAGCGGTAAACGCATTTCAATCCTTGTGCCGTTTCCGGGAGAGGACGTAATGTTCATTTCGCCACCGAGGATTTCCGATCTCTCGGCCATCCCCTTGAGACCGAATCCTGTTGGAAGCGACCCATCGATAAGTGCCTTCGGGAGACCTGTACCATTGTCTTCCATCAACAGGGAGATTCCGTCGTCACGCATCAGCAGTCGGATGTGGGCATGTTCCGCCTGCGCATGTTTAAGGATGTTGCTGATCCCCTCCTGAACGATACGATAGATGCAGACCTCCGTATCCTTGCTCCAGATGCCGTCCACCTCGTCAATTTCAGCCGTGAAACGTACACGAGATGATTCATCGGCGCGATCGATGAGTGCGTGCAGGGCTTTGCCGATGCCGTAGCGATCGAGCTGATAGGGACGAAGGTCGCGCGAGAGCCGGCGCACGTCCTCGAGCGTTTCCCCCACTCCCGCGATGGCCTCATCGAGATCCCCGTCGACCGGCGCTGTCTCCCGAAGAAGCAGGAGCCGGTTTTTCACGACGATGAGATCCTGTCCGAGGCTGTCATGCAGCTCGCCGGCCAGACGCTTTCGCTCCGCTTCCTGTGCTTCGAGTAATCCTCTCGCAAACATGCGCTGTGATTCTTTCTCCTTTCGCTCGGCTTCGGCCTGAATGCGAAGTTTCTCCATATCCGCTGTCTGCGCGTGTGTCTCCGCCACCTGTGCTTTCAACTCCATGGTCCGTCGACGATCGCGCATGCGCCGGAATACAAGCAGACCTATTATCAGCAGGAGCAGGGCAGTGCCGATAAGCGCGTTGCGCAGCAGTGTTTCCTGCTCGAGACTGGCAGCCTGCAGTTTGCGATCCTTTTCCAGTAAATCGATCTGCTGTTGCTGCCGCAATCCCTCGGCTTCCTTGCTCTGCAGTTGTGCGGCGGCCATCCGGGATTCGAGATGATGAATTTCCGTCTCCTGCTGCGCGCGTCGGAGGGCTTCGCTCCTCTGAAGCAGTTCGAGGGATTGAAGGGCTTTTTCCTTTTCCAGCCGTTCGATCTCGCGCTGTCGTTGTTCGGACTCATATTTTTCCATGAGTTCGCGCAGCTGCAGTTTTTCCTGAGTTGTCCGGATACTGTCACGGTGGCGAATTCGGCGTTGATGATACTCATATGCTCGCTGGAAATCACCGGACTCTGCGTACAGCTTGTGCACACGACTGAGAACGCAGGAAGTGGCTTCGGTGGCATGCAGTTCTTCGGCGAGTTCCAGCCCCTGTTCCATTTTCGCAAGTGCCGTGGAATAATCGCCGAGAAAGTGGTAGTCCCAGCCGAGATCACACAGTGCGTACGCGAGTTTCTCCCTCTCACCGAGCTCGTTCATTAACTTGATGCTGCGCTCGTGATAGGGAATTGCCTCCCAGTACATCCCACATTCGCGATAAAGGATACCAATTTCATGCGTGACATCAGCAATGCCGCTCTGATTTTCGAGTTCCTCGAAGATGTTGAGGCAGCTCTGAAGGGATTTCAGTACGACTTCCGGTGATTTGCGCAGTTTGCGGTTCATTTCCGCAATTTTCAGCAGGGACCGGGCCATTCCACGTTTGTCCTCAATTTCCTCGTACATCGATCGGGATTTCTGGAAGTGCCTGAGTGCCTCGGTATGCTTCCCCTTGTGACCAAAAATAACTCCAATATTCCAGTAACACATGGCAATACTCGGTCTGTCTCCCAGGGATTGCATAATGTCGAGACTTTGCATGAAATGATCGAGAGCCATTGCATATCGCCCCTGTTTCTGCAGTACCGCACCTATGTTCATACGGCACAGCACTGCAGCACGTTTGTTCCCAAGATTCTCATATATATGCAGACTTTCCTGATAGCGCTTGAGGGATTCCGCAAGAGATCCGGACCGATCAAGCAGAACGCCGATATTTAAGAGATTCTTAGCTCTTCTGTGCTGATCGCCCAGCATCTCGGAAATCCGAAGACTCTCCCGGAAATGTTTAATGGCTTCCTCGGTTCGACCAAAATGCTGGGTAAGAATTCCGAGACTGCCATGGGTAACAGAAAGGCCAGGTAAGTCATTCAGTTCCTCAAATATGCGGAGGCTCTGTCGGTAATATTTCTCCGCCTTTCGCGGTGAGTGCGTTAAGTAGTTGATGTTACCCAGGTTGTTCAGGCAGTTTGCGATACTTCGCTGCTTGCCAAGGTCCTTCCAAATCCTTAGGCTGCTCGTGTAATGCTCCGTCGCTTTTGCATATCTGCCCTGTTCCGTGTACACCGTCGCGATGCGGGAATGGGACACTGCGATATCATTCTTTTCTCCACGGTCGACAGATAGCGCGAGGCTTTGCCTGTATAGTGCAAGTGCTTCCGCTGCTGCTCCCTGCCGTGAGCGAAGGAGGCCGAGATGATTGAGGCTTCGTGCAATGCCCTGTGGGTAGTCGATCGCTTCCGCCAGTTTCTGCGCCCGATGCGCATACGAGGAGGCCGTGTCCGCATCCCGGTTCACGTAGGCCATTGCGAGTGCGTTCAGGAGGTTGACCTTGGCCGTATCCTCTTTCGTGTTTTCCAGATCGACGTTCAATCGATCGATTTCCTTTTGCTGCGCCTGCAAGGCACTGCATACACCGCATACGATTGCGGCGCACAGGAGCGCGGTGAGTGCGTGCCGTGGTTTCATGACACATTGTCCGTTTCGATAGGAGAATGTTCTGGAATTCCATATATAATAAGTATAAGCGATGAAAATATCCAACAATAGCGGACAGGCTTCATCGCGAAACCTGTCCGCCGGAATCGGATGGATCTACCGCAGTAGAACCATGTGGCGCTGGAGGGTCTCCGCCTCCGTCTCGAGACGATAGAGATACATTCCCGACGGGAGTGATGTCGCGTCGAACATCAATGTATGTGTGCCTTTCCTGAAAATCCCATCTGCCGGACGGGCAATCTCGCGACCGAGGAGATCTGTAACGATGACACGTATCCTGCCCTCCATACTGAGCCGGAACGCGATGCTCGTCGAGTGACGGAATGGATTCGGGTAGTTCTCATAGAGGAGACAGGAGGCGGGATGCATGGCGCCTCTCTTCGGAGAGGCCTCACAGGCCACCGTCGCGACGGAGTTTTTGCTTTCGTCATACGTATACCCTGATTTCTGCACATCCGTGATATCGAAGCACCAGGATCCATTGGGATTTCGGTCCCATGAACTCGTCAGTGTCACTTCTCCGCTCGCATTGGTCGTGCCGGAGGTCGTTCCCGTCGACGCAGAGTAGTAGGACGCTGTCACGACCGCACCCTCCACCGGTTGTCCTCCCGGATACTCCCTGATCACGACGAGGTCTTCTGCCGCGATCTTGTTTCCCGGCAGATAGACGCGCGTGACGGATTGTGATGCGATATACATGGTGCCGCTCTGGGGCGTGCTTACCGTGATTGTCACCACGTCCGTTCCCGTCGCACTGCCGTTGTCGGTCACGGTCAATGTGGCCGTGTATGTTCCCGCCGTGCCATAGGTATAAACGGGATTCGCCTGCGTCGAGGATCCTGTGCCGTCACCAAAATCCCAGGAATAGCTGACGATTGTCCCATCCGAATCGTAGGATCCGGACGAACTGAACACCACCGTCAGGCCGGAAATGGAAGTCGTCGAAGCCGTTGCCACCGGCGGCTCGTTGACACTGCTGCCGCCGGGATCGAACTCGTACCACGCGCGTCCGTACTGCGGCGTGTATGCGGTGAAATAGAGCTTGCCGTTGAGTACTGTGAGAAAGCGCGGATCGGAACTGCCGGCACCTGCATGAACATCCCATTCGAGATTTGCCGACGTTCCGTCATAGGACCAGAGCTCAATACCGTTCATGCCGTCGTCCGCCGCGAAGAAAAGTTTGCCATTGAATACAGTAAGGGAAAGCCCGCTCGGGTCATCTTCCCACATTTCGAACCAGAAAGGGCTTACCTCATCCGGAGCATACTTGGGATTCGAACTTGCCGGACCGGGATTGATGTCGGCGACGAGTGTGATGGATGAACCGTCATATCGGAACAGCTCCCTGCCGGTCGTCTCGGTGTATGCACTGAAGTACAGCTCGCCGTTATACACCGTGAGCCAGCAGGGCTCAGAGCGCGTGGCATCGCCCGTAAGATCCTGCACAATCGAGGCAGTGCCGGCATTCATTGGATCTCCGAGAGGGAAACTCCAGAGTTCGGCGCCATGCATGGCGTCCAATCCGACGAAGTACAGCGTACCATCCATCACGGTCATCTGAACCGGATACGTGGAGTATGTTCCATTGCCGATTCCGGTGATCTGACGCAGCGCGTTTCCGTCGGTGCACCAGAGCTCATTACCCTCGCCGTCGCTCCATGTATTGAAGAATGCACAGTTCGCGGCGGCGACGGGTTCATGTCTTTTGTAGACATGCCGGCTGTACCACTGCGCATACGGGAAATCGTCATCACCGGCGACCGATCCAGGAGAGAGGACGCCGATCGGGGTGACGGTACTGCCATCATAGAGCCAGAGCTCGCGTCCGACGGAGGTGTTGTCCGATCCGTCGATGACAAGCTGCCCGTTCAGACCGATGAGCTTGTTGACGTACAGGTCATCGAATATCTCATTCGTTCCCTGCGGCGTCCCGTCAGTCTCATATAGTCCCAGATCACTTTTCAGAGGCAGGGTGCTGTACGACTCGAAGCATCCGAAATATGTCTGTGAACCGATACTGACGATGGAATGGAAGAGCTGCGAACCGTCTTTTTTATCGAGATTTGCGAGCATGACGGAGCCGCCTGCCGTCCCGTCGCTGCTCCATGGCTCCGCGCCCTTCTTGCCGTCATCTCCCCAGAACACCAGGTAATTCCCGGCATTGTGCAGCTTGTGGTTCAATGACGCGCCGGGAGTCAGTGTAAGCTGGGGGAGAAAACCGTTTGCGCCACTCGCATCCATCGTGTACAGCTTTGCGGAACCGCCATCATTCCCCGCGAAAAAAATCTTGCTGTCGAAGACCGTGCGGGACCAGACGGTGAGATCATTGGCCGTGCTGGCCGGATAGACATCAGTAATCATCCTCAGACTCTGTGCTTCGAGTCCCCTCGCCATCAATAGTGAACATGCAGTCAGAAGTGAAAACAACAATACCTGTTTCATTTTGTTACCTCGATAGTCTGTGAAGAGATTTCATGTATTCTGGAGATATGCGTCGTATGTCCTGTTCAGTTGATCGAGTCAGGGAATCCGTCTGCGGCAAGCTGCCGGACATAGGCACGGAGGGCCATGGGATCCCCTTTCCAGAAAAAAGCCCTGCTCCCGGCCGCCATGGCCTCGCGCCTGCAGTCCTCGTCGTCATAATCCGTAACCACGACGATATGCGCGCCGGTATCCGATGCCAGGATGCGTCTGGTGGCTGCGATGCCATCCAGCACCGGCATGCGCACATCCATGAGTACGAGATCACTGGACACGCAGGCATATCGCTCGACAGCCTCCGATCCATTTGATGCCTCATCGAACTCGAGATCCATGCCAGCCAGCAGCGCGCGCAGCATTGCACGGACTTTCGGCTGATCGTCGACGATGAGAATGCGCATGACGTTGTCCGGGTTGTGCGTTGTCAGCAGAAAGGAACGCATGGTTTCGAATGGATTCAATACGTAGTTCCACCCATTTTTCATTGACAGAGGTGCGTGTGTGCCGCACGCACCCAAAATGGGTGGAACTACGCATTGCCTTTCTGGAGAGAATTTTCGTAATATTTGGTGTCCATTTCCGATTACAGCGATCAGCCCGGAAACTCCATCGCAGCAGCGGTGGGACTATTGCGTCATTGCCTGGATTACAGAAGGAGATTATCATGTTCATTCTCCGTCTCAAGTCTTGTACCCTGTCTTGTATTTCAGTAGTTCTCTCCATCCTGCTTGTGAACAGTGCTCTCGCAGAGCAGCACGGTCGGACAGGGACACCGGGTGCTGCAGTTGTCCCCGTTGACATGATGGTGATGCCGCAGGTATCCAGGACCGCTGTAGATGCGCAGCTGTTTCGATTCGTTCCAAATCGCGGACAATTGGTGAACACCGATGGAGATCCCGTTCCGGACGTGTTGTATTATGCCGATGCCGGCAATGCACAGCTGTATTTCATGCGGGATCAGATGAGTGTGGTGTTCACAGAGAGTGAAACGACCGAGCAGGGAATCAGTGAGGCGACAGGGGATAGGTCAAAGACGGAGACAGAGGATTTTATCGGTGTGAGGAGGACCTCGTACCATCGACTGGATATCCGATTTACAGGATGCAATCACGGTGTACCGCTTGTGACCGGAGACAGACTCGATGGATACACGAATTACTATTACGCCCATTGTCCGCAGGGCATCGCCGCTGTCCCTGGATTCGCCACACTCTTGTATGAGGATATCTATTCGAACATCGATCTGCGCTTCAGAATCATTGAAGGGCGGCTGAAGTATGAATTCATCGTTCATCCCGGCGGGAATGTCAGCGAAATCCGTCTGCGATACAGCGGTGCAACCAGGCTTGTCCATCAACTTGATGGCGGTATCGAAGTGCACACTGCTCTCGGATCCGTGCGCGAATCTGAACCACTGACCTATCAGCAATACTCTGATAATATTCCCTCTTCATTTCTTGTCGATGGTACCGAAGTGCGATTTGCGGTTCAGAAATACGATCGCGCAAGAGATTTGATCATCGATCCCTGGGTGACGTATTACGGGGGCTCCATGTTGGATGCACCCAATGGAGCAGCGATCGATGGCAGCAATAATGTGATTGTGGCGGGATTTACAGAGAGCACCAATTTCCCGGTGCAACATGCTGTTCAGACATCATATCAGGGCGGAGCATACGATCCCGTCATCATCAAAGTGAGCCCTGGGGGAGTACTGCAATGGGCGACATATTACGGTGGCAGTGAGGGGGATGGGTGTTATGATGTTGCGGCAGACGCATCGGGGGATATCGTGGTGATTGGATCGACAGGCAGTACCGATTTCCCGACTCGGAATGCGATACAACCCAACCAGGCAGGGAACGGGGATAGTTTTTTAGTCAAACTGGGAAGCACCGGAACAGTTCAATGGTCGACCTACTTCGGCGGCAGCGGACAGGAACGGTTCAGTGCGGTGGCGATGGATGAAAATGGATCGATTTTTGCGGGTGCGACGACAGAGAGTAGCAATTTTCCACTGAAAAAACCATTCCAAAATAGCATTGCGGGAAATTTTGATATTGTTCTGTTCAAGTTGACAGGAACCGGTGCTCTTGAATGGTCAACCTACTATGGCGGCAGTGCATTGGACTACATGCGTGCGATCGATGTGGATGCCAATGGAAATGCCGCCTTCTCCGGTTTGAGTCGAAGCGGGAATATTCCCCTGCCAAATCAATCGATGTCTGTTCCTTCGCGCGGTGATGACTTGATCATTGGACGAATCAGTTCATCCGGCCATCTCATCCGCGCCACACGATATGGGGGAAGTGGCTACGAAGGGGATCCGATAAACGGCCGAACAGGGAGTCTTGCATGCGGGCCGGACGCAATGGTCGCAATAACAGCGGGAACAAACAGCACGGATCTTCCTGTCAGGAACGCAATATATTCGAGCGCACAGGGCGGCAAGGACGCATTGATAGCCGTACTCGATTCTTCCGGCAGGTTTGTTATGGGCGGATATCTGGGAGGAAATGGCGGAGATGAAGGTTTGGGCATCACGTTTTATGCGAACGGCAGGATGATTATCGCAGGATCGACAAGCAGCTCGAATTTTCCTCTCGTAGCTGCTCAGCAGACCGCGCTCGCCGGTTCGTCAGATGCATTCGTTACACGTGCAGATACCGGTGGCGGCATTAACTGGTCGACGTATTTCGGCGGATCAGCGCTTGATATCGCTGAAGGTGTGCTCATTGATAATGCAGGCAGGGTAGTCGTAGCAGGATCGACAACAAGCTCCGATCTGCCTGTTCAGAATCCGATCCAGGCATCGAATGGAGGGGGACAGGACATCATGATTCTCTCATTCTTCGACGCATCAGTTACCCCGCCGGATTCACCGAGCGGTCTTACTGGTGCCGCACTGACATATACCAAAGCCCTGTTGAATTGGGCGGACAATTCGAACAGTGAATCCTCGTTCGTAATCGAGCACCATGCGGGGGATGCCAACTGGCAGATTTTTGCCACGACCGGGATGGACGCCAGTGCGCTGACCGCGATTAATCTGCAGCCCGACCAAACACATTATTTCAGAGTGAAGGCCATAAATGCGCTCTACGAGTCTGACTATTCGAATACCATCCAGATCACGATGCCGGTTTTCCCGGCACCAGGGAACCTGACTGCGGACTCGGTGTCTTTTTCCTCCCTGCTGCTTCAATGGCAGGACCGATCCGATCATGAGGACGCATTTGTTATTGAAAAATCGGAAAGCTCCTCTATATGGAAGATCATTCGAACCGTTGAAAAGGACAGTACATCCATCAGAATCACGGGATTGGCACCGCTGACGTATTATCGCTTCCGCGTCTATGCCGTCGAAGGATCTGTTCCGTCACCGTCCTCCAATGTCGCATCGATCACGACGCTGGACCTGTTCGCACCGGCGAATCTTGCGGCGAAAGCCCATTCAGCGGTCGAAGTCCGCCTCACCTGGGAAGACAGAATCGATGGGGAATCGGGTTTTCTCATTGAATTCAGACCAGCGGGTGGTGTGTGGCAGGTCGCGGATACTGTGTCCCCCGAGACTGAGGAGTGGTTGGTGAGCGATCTGCAGCCCGCAACATCATATGAATTCCGCGTCCGAACGCTGTCCAATGATCTTCAATCCGCTGCATCAAACATCGCCCAGGCCACGACCCTGCTCTATCTCGCCGCACCAACAAACCTCTCCGGCGTGCTCATGTCGGAAACAAACATCGTGCTCAACTGGGAAGACAACGCAACGGGCGAGTCCGGGTACGAGATCGAACACCGTGAGAATGATAACGCATGGGTGACGCTGCATACGACGCACGCTGATGCGTCGATGTACGACGTTCAGGGACTGACGCCGCGAACCGCGAATCGTTTCCGCGTGCGCGCAGTAGGAGACCAGGCGGCGTCCGGATATTCGAACGTTGTCACGATCGAAACACGCATGAAGCCGGCGCGGCCGCTCAATCTGTCCGCTTCCGCCGTCGATCATACGTCCATCCGCGTCACCTGGCAGCGCGGTTCGGAAAACGAGGACGGGTACGACGTCGAGCGGAAGCAGGAGGGGGGAAGCTGGGACCCGCTGACAACGGAAGGTCCCGGTGACGGAGATATTCTCGATGAAAATCTCCCGAAGACAACAACGTTCTGGTATCGCGTTCGGGCGAAGAACGACCAGGGGGTGTCGGACTGGTCGAAAGAGGACAGTGCGACGACGATGGATTCACCGATTCCATCCGCGCCATTCGGTTTGCGGGCGGAAGCGGCGGGACCCACTTCCATCCGACTGCACTGGATACTCCCGACTCCGTCGTTTGCGGAGACCATCGAAATCGAAATGTCCCCCTCAGGTGATCCTGGAAGCTTCTACAGGATCCTCCCTGATGCGGACGGAAAGGCTGTGACCTATACGGTCACGCAGCTGCAGCCGGTTACGGAATACTGGTTCCGCGTTCGTGCGGTGAACGGATCAGGTGCGTCTGACTTCTCCGGTATCGCAAGCGCACGGACACAAAAGGTGAATTTTCCATCCGTCCCTCGGAATGTCGCGGCGACGGCTCTGAGCGATACTCAGATCGAAATCAGCTGGGAGATGCCGGATCCTTCAAAGGAGGATGGATTCAACCTCGAACGCTCACTCACCGGCGATACCGCGGATTTCCAGCCCATCGCGGCGGATCCGGGTGCCGGAATACGGACGTTCACCGATGGCAGCCTCTCGGAACAGACGACGTACTATTACCGGATTCGCGCATTCAACACAGAAGGGATATCGGACTGGTCGGAGGTCGTGAGCGCCACCACGATGAAAGAGCCGCTCCCGCCCGAGCTGCGCGCGGCCTTCGATTCCAAGGAGCAGCTGATCGCCCGTCTCGAAACAATGCTCCCCGCCGGGGATGCGAACATGGCCGACCTGCGCACGCTGTTCGGCAGCTATGACAGGGAATTCGATGAATCGGAGGTGCGGTCGCTGATTACCGGATGGCGTGCCGTGCATCCCGAGAATCCCGTTCTTGCCACAGACGCAATGAGGCGTTGTATCCTCTTCGAAGAATCCATTCTCGACAGCTGGGGCGATGCGGTTGCGATTCCTCCTGTCTCGGGAGCCCGGGACATCGCTCTGCAGGCCGGTCGCGCCGGCGGCATCCTGAGCAAAAATCTCATCGCGCTGGCGCTGGCGTGGAAACAGGAACGGGAGTATCTGCAGGCAGAGGATGTGTATGTCACCGCCGGCATGGAAGACGTCACGCTCTCCCTCGCGGATAACCTGGTGCTGCTGCATACCCTGATGGGATCGAAGGACGGCGCGGACATGCATGCGTTCATGTCGGAAATACTGCGCAATAAGGGGGATGTTCCGGATCTGACGGCGCCCCTGATGCTGTCGACGCTCGACTACTGGCAGGAGCGGATGCTGGGGAGGTACTTCATCCCTGCGGTGAATCCGCTGATCGGCGCGTTCGCGCAGCGCACCGAACAGCTCGATATCACCGGGACGCAGTCCGATGCGGAAACGAAGCGCGATGCCGCGATCAAATCACTGCGTGGCGACGTCGACGCCCTGAGCGCGGACTTCAGTGAATACAGCAGCATCTGCTACGGCCTCGATGCGGCCTACCCGATCACGCAGACCGCGGGCAATCCGCGCGACATTTTCATGCTCAAACTCAGGAATGTCCGGCCTCGGCTCGTTGACGGCATGCATGATGCCATTGCACGGGCAGGGGTGCCGGTCGAGCGCTTCCTCTTTCTGACGTCACCCGATGCCATCCCGGATCTCGGTTCGATGCCGGCCGCGCTGCGGGATGCCGGCGAGGCAAGCTTTGATCCGGTGAATAGCGGCATGCAGGGAGGGAGCAGTAGCACGAGCAGGAGCAGGAGCAGTAGCACGAGAAGGAATGAAATGGGTGCTGTGCCCTCGATGCAACGCATGGGAACGGCCAATGCTTTCGGTGTCTCCGATGATCGCGATATGCTTATTCAACTGCGCGGGGAGGTGCTCGATGCGGATACCGATTACATCACCGCGCACTTCGATGCGCTGCGGCGCAGCGGACAGGAAATGATCGCGGAAGTTTCCACGATGCAGCGGCCGCTGCTGGGAATCGCGCCGGCGGACATGTACGCGCAGCAGAATCTGCGCGCCGATTATTACGGCGTGCTTGCGCGCGCGCAGCTGCTGAAGACGCGGCGCGCCGTGCTGTCGGTTGCTCTGGCGGATTATGTTCTCGGTCCTGGCGAATCGAAACAGACCGCCCTGGTCGCGGAAATCGATTCGATCATCGGTCCGCTGGACGCAGCGGTTGACGATCTCACGACCATGGTCACCGGCACGCGAAACCTGATGACACTGCCGGCGCTCTCCCTCGTCGACGCTGATATGGTGCGAAACGAAGCATCGGGGAGCGACCGCTGCCGTATCCGCTTCACGGTGAAAAACGTGGGAGGTGCGGAGGCGAACAGCACGAATGCCGGCATTGATGTTCTGACTGCCGGTGTGACGGTTGTCGGTGACAGTGCGTTCTCCCTCGGTACCCTGCAGGCGGCTGCCTCCGCTCGGGACAGCATGGATGTCGACATCCCGAAGGACATCACGCATGTGACGATCAGTGCCGCTCTCGAGACCGGCGGCCGCAGTTTCGTCGACCGCAGGACGATCCCGGTTCCACCGCCCCCCACAACCGGCGTGGATGCTTCACCGATGCATCCTGCATCCTGCGTGCTGCATCAGAACTACCCGAATCCCTTCAATCCCGCGACCACGATCAGCTATACGCTTGCGCGTCCGATGCGCGTGTCGTTGATCATCACCGATGCGCTCGGACGAGTCGTGGCACGTCCTGTGACGGGCACGATGCATTCAGCGGGACGACATGCGATACGCTTCGATGCGGCGAACCTGCCGTCGGGAGTGTACTCCTGCCGGCTGGAAACCGCAGACGCAGTACTGATGAGACGGATGGTCCTTGCGCGCTGAGTCTACGCGGGAAGCTCGATGATGAACGCCGCGCCGTCGTCGCTGTTCTCACAGCGGATCGTTCCGCCGTGGCCGTTGACGACGATGTCGTAGCTCATGGAAAGACCGAGTCCGGTGCCTTCTCCCGTGGGCTTGGTGGTGAAGAAGGGCTGGAAGATTTTCTGCTGGATGAAGTTCGGAATGCCGGGGCCGTTGTCGCGGATCCGGATTTCGATGTTCCCACCATGAAGCGCAGTACTGATCCACACCGTGGGCTGTGCTCCCGACGTGAGCGCGGAGGGAGGAGCAGAACCTCCTTCTGATGCTGTCGCCTCCGGAGCGGTCGCTTCCGGTCCGGCGGGAATCGGTCCCGATGCGGACGGCCGTTCTCGGACGGCATATATCGCATTGTTGACGAGATTCAGTACCACCCGCCCGATCTCCTGCGGCACGATAATCGCTCCCAGTTCTTCAGAGGAGTAGTCGCGCACAAGCGTAACGTCGGCGGAGCCGTGAACCGCGAGCATCCCCTGGTACGCCAGTTCCACCGCGTCCTCGACGACGGCGTTTACGTCCGTGCGGATGCGTTCTCCCGCGACGCCGCGGGCGTGCAGCATCATGCCCTTGACGATGGTATCCGCCCGCAGGCCATGTTCCCTGATCCTGCCGAGGTTTTCCCGCAGCTCTGCGGTGATGTCGGCGCGCGTTCCGTCGTCCGGGGCGTGTTCCAGGTCGGTCAGCATTTCATTCGCCACATGGGAGAAATTCGTCACGAAATTCAGCGGATTCTTGATCTCGTGCGCAAGCCCCGCGGTCATCTCGCCGAGCGTCACCATTTTTTCCGCGTGGATGAGCTGCGCCTGGGTCTGCAGCAGCTGTTCCTTTTCGAGCAGGGCGATTTTCTGTTCCCGCCGCTCCGCTTCGTACTTCGCCGCCATTTCGTTGATGGACCGGATGTTCTCGGTGTTGAAAAGGGAATACCTGTGCGCCGAGTACGCCAGCTGGTATTCGTAGGCGCGGGGGAAATCACGCTTCGCCGCATAGGTTTCGCTCAGCGTTTTTGACGCCTCCATCAGCTGCTCGATGGCGCCGATCTCCTCGGCAATCCTGTATGCGCGGGCTGCGAACACGACCGCGCTGGAATGCGCGAAGAGCCTCTTCGTAGCTGCTCTGCTGAAACAGGATATTCCCGATGCTCAGCAGCGATCCGGCGGCATTGGCCTTGCTGCCGAGCGAATCGTTGATCGCCAGGCTTCGCCGGTAGGTTTGCAGCGCCTGTTCGTAGCGGCCCTGGATAAGGAATATACCGATCTTTTCACCCTGCAGGAGGCATCCTTCACTGCGGGCTGCAGCATCGATATCACGATCGGACACGTCAAATGAGGCTTTCCCGGGCGCCTCTACTTCTGTGCGCGTGATTCCGCTGTGCGAAGGGCCCGGACTTCCGCTTTCGCGGCATGCAGCTCTTCTTCCCGCGCGGTGAGCAGTGCTTCCAGATTCTCGATACGCGAATACAGTGCGCGGAGCCTGTCTGCATTCTCGCGTGTCCGCCGCGCCAGCGCTTTGACTGCAATGCAGAGAACACCGTCGACATCTGCTGAACTGAGCATGGTATCGTTCCCGATCGTGCCGATGTCGTCATGGCCAAACGCCGCGTACCATTCCTGCGCCATCGGACCGTAATGTCTGTGCGCTGGATCCGGGTCGTCGCGATAATTCCAGCTCCCGAGCCTGAGCGTCGAGAAACGGCGGAGCACTGCTTCGTCATCCGCGGATGTGAATCGGATTTTTCTCGTGGAGTCGGAAATGGAGGACCAAGACGATGCGTTGGCCGTCAGCCGCGCACCGATTGAGCATCCGCTGTTCGTATACAGAAAGTACCCGTTCGCAAAACGCGCATCGAGACAGTTGCTCCATCCGGAGGAGTGCACGGTCGTCGTGCTGTTGTCGCCCAGGGTCAGCACTCCTTCATTGCCGTTGCTGCTGACGTATGAGCCGAGGGCGATGGAACGCTTGCCGCTTGCCGTCGTCTGCATGCCCAGAGCAATACCGCTCTCCCCGGACGCCACGGACTGTCTTCCGAAGGCCATCGCATACGTCCCGCTGGCCGACACTTCCTTGCCTATCGCGATCGCGAAGGGAGCCGTTGACTCGCTGAATGATCCGATGGCAGTGCTTCCCGCTTTGCTGGCGAGAGTGCTGTCACCCATGGCGATGGAATAGCTCCCGGTCGCTTTCGTGCTTCGGCCGATCGCCGTGGCGTTCGATCCGGAAGCCTGCGCGCTGAAGCCGATCGCCGTTGCGTTCAGCCCGGTGGCGCGGGACTGGTACCCCATTGCCGTGCTGCCCCATTCCGTCGAGTATGTACTGATACCCAGCGATACGGCACCCGAACCCGCGGCCTCGACATTTTCCCCCAGCGCGACCGCACCGCTGGCCGAGGCCGTCGCACTGCCGCCGATGGCACAGGAGTGTGAGCCGCTCGACTCGCTGTTCATCCCTGCGGCGAACGAATAATCCCCTGATGCTTTCCCGTAGTATCCGAATGCTGTTGATCCCGTGCCTCCCGCCTGGCACTGGTGTCCATGGGCGGATGCCCGATTGCCACTCGCCACGCAGCCTGACCCGGATGCGAGCGCCTGATCGCCGCCCGCCGAGGTGTTTTTCCCGAGAGCCACCGACGCTTCGCCCTTGGCAGTAACGCTTTCTCCCGTGGCGAAGGAGTATTTGCCAATATTGGTCTCGTCCCAGTGACTTGATTTTACGTATCCCGCCCGAAATGCTGCCTTGCGTGGATACCACAGCATGCGAGCCCCTTCACCGGATGTTTGCAGAGCCTTCCCTGCATCGAGGGTGCCCCTGGCGATGATGCCGCCCGTGATGGTGAGTTCGAACTCCGGATCGCTGCTCCCGATTGTCAGGAGTCCGGGAATGCTCGTGCGTCCGTTACCCCGGGTTGTGAGCAGCGTGTCACTGCGGTTGTTCAGCACGGTGAAGCCATTCGCATTTCCGCTGCCCGCAACCATCGTCTCGATGTCCTGCGCGCTTGCTCGTTCGGCGAAGGCGAGTGGAAGGAGAATGAGCAGTGCGATATACAGTGTCCGTTGCCGTTTCATTGGAGACCTCCGAGTGGTTGCATGTTATATGATCATCGGGATCAATCGATGCCTGTATCCTCTGTCGACCTGCAGCACTGCCAGGATCGGTTGTACACTGAAACGGCGAACGAACGCGGAAAGACCCTCGTGGGGTGCGCTGATGCAGGATTCGAAATGTGGTGAGAATGCGTTACTGGAAAGTACGTCGCAGTGACGCTGATGTCAATATCCGGATGACATTATCTGCTGTTATGTGTCTCTTCCGGCGACGCGGAATGCGGCTTTTTTTTCTTGACCTTCCGATACTTTTTTCCGAATATCAGGTGACAACGTCATCTTGACATCATCTTTCGTGATGCATTCCGCGTGGAGTGCCCTCCCCGTTGCACGGGGACCGGTGCGGTCGTTCCCGCCACGGAATGTGCGCCATGTGCGGCATGCACGTGCAGTATCCACAATCGTATTCGTTTCATCCTTTCATACATTCAGCAGACAGGTGCGGTATGCGCGGCATCAATCCGAGTTTCTGCCTTGTCTTCACCCTGATGATATCCTTCCTGACCGCCACGGGCGTGTCACAGGTTCCGGGCGATGTGTCCGCCACGACGACCTCGCTCCTCCATGAAAACTCCATCGACCGCACGTCCGGTCTCTGCTTTATCGAAAATCGCGGACAGTTGCGAGATACCGACGGCAATCCGCGTCCTGACATCCGGTACTACGCCGATGTCAGCGGCACCCGGCTGTATGTCACGGAACACGGCATCAGTTACGTGTTCGTCCGGTGCAGCGAAACCGCGCCGCTCGATCGCAGCCGGGATTACGACCTGACACGCATTGCCGCCGAGCATCAGCGCAACGAAACCACGCTGCTGCGCGTCGACATGGATTTCGAGAACGGGAATCCGAACGCACGTCTCGCAGCCAGCGAAAAACTGCCGGGATACAGGAATTTCTACTACGCCCACTGCCCCGAAGGCATCCTGCACGTGCCCACCTGGCGCACGCTGGTATACGAGGACGTCTATCCCTCCATCGACATGGTCATTCGCTTCCGTGAGGGACGGGTCAAATCGGAATTCGTCGTGCGTCCCGGCGGAGATCCGTCGCGGATACGAATGCGGTATCGCGGAGCGGAGCAATGCGGTCTTCGCGGTGACGGCGGTATCGTCGTTGCGACCGCGCTCGGACGCATCGAAGAGAGCGCGGCGGAGAGCTGGACCCGGGGCGGTCCGCACGTGCAGAGCGCCTTCCGCATGGAGAAGGACGTCGCCACGTTCACCCTCGGTGCCTATGACCGGAACAGGACGCTGATCATCGACCCGTGGGCCACCTATCACGGCGGATCCGGCAGCGAGCAGTTCCTCGCCATGGTCTGTGACGCGCAGGGCGGCATCTACGCAAGCGGCCGTACCTCCAGTGCGGATTTCCCCGTGAAAGCGGGTGTTCAGATGACCAATGGAGGTGGCCAGGATGCGATGATCGTGAAATATAATGTCAGCGGACAGCTGCAATGGGCCACGTTTTACGGCGGCAGCAGCGGCGACGCCTCCGCCACGGTGACTCCCCATCCGAGCGGGGGAGTCGTGGTGGGTGGCAATACCTCCAGCACGGATTTTCCCGTCCAGAACGCCTTTCAGCCCGCGAGCGGCGGCGGCACGGATTCATTCATCCTGCGTCTCACCGACAGCGGCTCCCGCATCTGGGCCACCTACTTCGGAGGCAGCGGAAGCGACGCGGACGGGGACGGATTTGCGGGGCAGGGACTCGGCTGTGACCAGGCGGGTAACATCTTTTTCCACAGCGCATCGACCAGCACGGATCTCCCCGTGATCAGCGCGTGGCAGTCGTCCGTTCACGGCAATGTCGATGCATTTCTCATCAAGCTGTCAGCCAGCGGCGCACATCTGTGGTCCACGTACTACGGCGGCAGCAGCGAGGAACACGGCAAGGGCGTGGGGGTGACTCCGCAGGGCACGGTCGGCATCTGCGGCCGCACCACCAGCACCGACCTGCCGCTGCTGCATGAACACGACGGCGTGTATCAGGGCAACAGCCAGGATGGATACGCGGCGGAATTCAGTGCGAACGGACAGCTGCTGTGGTCATCATATCTCGGCGGAGACGGCTTCGACGCAGCGCGAAGCATGTGCGCCGACAATGCCGGTGCGCTGTACATCGCGTCCCGCTGCCAGAGTACCGACATGGTGACGGTCAATCCCATGCAGGCCGCGCTCGCAGGCAGTCAGGATATTCACATCATCAAGTACCGCGCCACTCCCACGCCGCAGAACGGCCGCAGCATCGAGTGGGCATCCTATCTCGGCGGCGCGGGATACGACGACATCAACCGCGGCACCATCACGGTGAACGACCAGGGGAATATCCTTCTGGTCGGAAGCACCTCCAGCGCGGATTTCCCGATCAAGGATGCGCTGCAGCCGACGATCGCCGGCGGGGAGGATCTCTACGTGCTCGTGATGTCGAAGTACGGCACCATTCACTGGTCTACATTTTACGGCGGCAGCGGCGGGGACGACGCCTATCAGGGCGCATTTACGCCGGACAACGATATCGTCGTGGCCGGCTATACGAACAGCGGCGACTTCCCGCTCGAGGCGCCGGAGCAGTCGACCATTGGAGGCGGCACCGACGGATTTCTTCTTCACCTCTCGTCGCAGGGCCTGGTCGTGACACCGCCGCTCCCGCCGGCTGCGCTTTCCGCCACCGCACTGTCACCGACGCGAGTCTCACTGGCGTGGACGGACAATTCCAACAATGAAACCTGGTTCGTGATCGAGTACGAACACGTGTCGAATCAGTGGCAGCGCATCGATTCCGTTGCCGCGAATCTCGTGACACATATCGTCGTCAACCTCCAGCCGGAAATGGAACACCGCTTCCGCGTGCGCGCGGTGAACAGCAAATTTACATCCGATCCCACGAACGTCGCATCCGCCACAACGCCCCCGTTCATGGCGCCCGGCGACCTGCAGGCCGAAGCCGTGTCTTCCGACGCGGTGAAGCTGACATGGGAGGATCACTCAACCAATGAGTCGGGATTCATCTTTGAAATCAAACAGAACGTCGGCGTGTGGGACGAAGTGGATGCCGCCGGCCCGAACGAGACGGAACATACGGTGCTCGGTCTTCAGCCCAGCACCGAATACACCTTCCGGATGAAAGCGGTGGAGGGAATCATCGCCTCGCCCGTCTCCAACGAAGCCACGGCGACCACATGGCTCTTCCTGAACGCGCCCACGAATCTCACCGCCACGGTGAACTCGGAGACTGAAGTGCTTCTTATGTGGGAGGATAACGCCGATGGTGAAGAAAATTATGAGCTCGAGCAGAGACACGAGTCGGGGGACTGGACGCTCGTCACAACCCTGCCGGCCAATGCGGAGACATACACCCTGCAGGGGCTGGTGCCGCGCACGCATTACGGATTCCGCGTCAGGGCAGTCGGGGTGAAAGCGGCATCCTCGTGGTCCAACGTCGCGGAGGTGCTGACCAAAACGAAACCCGCCCCGCCGCTGGAATTCACCTGCACCGCGATCGATCACCAGACGGTCACCATCAGCTGGCTGCGCGGTTCGGAAAACGAGGACCAGTACGAAATCGAACGCAAAAGCGCTGCCGAGGACTGGCGCATTGTCCACACCGCCGGTCCCGGCGACGGCAGTGTCACCGACGAACACCTGCAGGCATCCACAACGTACTGGTATCGCATCCACGCCCTGAACGACGTCGGCGCATCCGGCTGGGCCGAAGACACAGCCGTCACCTACCCGATGCCCATTCCCGATGTGCCGTTCGGTCTGATGGCCACGGCCGGCGGACCGTTCAGCATCCGCGTCACCTGGATCATGCCCGATCCATCGTTCGAGGATGCCTTCGAACTCGAGTACTCGCTCAGCGGCGACGAGGGTGACTTCGCCGCGCTGCTTCCCGCGCCGCAGCGGGGCGATCGCAGCTTCGATCACGAGGGACTGCAGCCGGAGACAACCTACTGGTATCGTATCCGTGCCGTGAACGTGTCCGGAGCATCGGCATGGTCGAACATCGCGAGCACCACGACGCTGCGCAGGGAGCAGAAGATTCCTGTCGCCCCGTTCAACGTCACCGCCGTTGCGCTCAGTGACACCGAAATCCGCGTCGACTGGTCCATGCCCGATCCCACTCTTGCAGCGGGATTTGAATTCGAGCGCTCGCTCACCGGTGATCCGGGTGATTTCACCCGCATGCCCCCCGATCCGGAATTCGATGTGCGCTCCCGCACGGACGTCGGACTCAGTCCGAAGACGACATACTGGTATCGCATCCGTGCCTTCAATGAACACGGTACATCACCGTACTCCGCCATCGTCTCCGCCACGACGCTGAATGAACCGCTGTCACCGGAATTTCTGGCGGCCATGGATGCAAAGGAGCAATACATCCCGCAGCTCGAGCAGCTGCGTGTGGCAGACGATCACCGTCTCGGCGCCCTGCGAACGGCGCTCGGCGATTACCCGCGTGGCTACGACGAATCTGCGGCACGCGACCTGCTGACCGACTGGCGGGCCGAACAGCCCGACGGCGCACAGAACGCCATCAGCGCGCTGCGGCGCTACACGCTGCTGGAGCGCAGCATGCTCGAAGCCGTCGGATCGGATCAGCTCGAACCACCTGTTCCGGGCGCACGGGAAACCGCGCGGCAGGCCGTGCTGGCGCCGTCCCTCTGCGCAAAGGATCTCCTCGCGCTCGGTGTCGCGTGGCATGACGAACGCGCACTGCTCGGCAGCGCGGAATGTGTCTCCCTCGACCGGGCCATGCAGGACCTGAGCTGGTCGGCGTTCGACGCGGCACAGACCCTGTTCACCCTCACCGGAACCGGACAGGGGACCCTCGCCGATGTCTATGCGGCCATGCAGCGCGGCTGCTGCTCGCCGGCGGAAATCAGCACGACGACCATTCCGCTCGTCGGCACCTATTACCAGGAGCTGACGCTGATGGACAGCTACATTCGTGCCACGCAGCCGCTGATCCCGTACTACGCGTCGCAGACGCGGAACATCTGGTACAGCGGAAGCATCCTCGAGGCCGATCAGCGGTACTCCGCATTCATCGATGACGTGCGTTCCGAAACCGAGGATCTGGTGACGGAATTCGACACATACAGGGGCATCTGCTACGGACTCGATGTGGGCTATACCATATCCTCCTCCATCAACAGCAACCTGTCGCTGTTCATGCGCAAGATGACCGTGCTCAAACCCGACATGGTCCACGCGATGTGGCGGGCGGTCGAGGCGGCCGATGTGCCGGCGGAGCGGACGCTTTATCTTGTGGAGACACTTCCGCGGCAGCTTGAGGATGTCGCGGCGGCCATCTTCGATCCCTCTTCGGGATTCCGGAAGCAGAGCGTGTCGCGGAGCGGTGCCACACCTGCACCGGCAGGAGTCGACCGCACGGTGTTGGACACCGACCGCGCCGCACTGGAAGCCCTCCGCGCGGAAGTGCTCGAGAAGGATGCCGCCTACATCGAAGCCGAATACACCGCGCTGGGCCGGCTCGGTCGCGCCTCCATCGAAATGCTGCAGACCGCGCAGCGGCCGCTCTTCGGCATTCCGCTTTCGGATATCCTGGCGAAGTGGGAAGGCCCCCGCGGGGATTATTACCGGACCATGGCATACGTGCAGAAGGCGAAGCTGCTGCGCGCGGTACTGTCGGTATCACTCTCCGATTACCTGCTCGACCCGCAGGACTTCAAAGTCGATCCGCTGGCGGCAGAGATCGATACCATCATCGGTGCGCTTTACGGAGCTGCCGACGGCATCGATGCCGAACTCGCCCGCAGCGCCTCGCTGGTCTCGCTGCCCGCGCTGACCCTCGACGCGGCAAGCCTCTCCGGGCGGGTGCAGGATGGTCCGAAGCGCTACCGCCTGTATTTCACCGTGAAAAACGTGGGCGGCGCGGATGCGTCCGACGCTGCTTTGCGCGTCGAGCTGCTCTGCACAGAGGGCGCGGCGATCGGTCCGCAGGATTACGACGCGGGAAGCATCACACCGACTGCGGCATATGCGGGTACGCTGGATCTGGACATCGAACCCGGCACGGACTTCCTGCCGATCGCCGTGCGCATGACAGCCGGAAGCGGCGGTACCTGGACCGACATCCGTTCGCTGCCCGTGCCCGACATCAGCACCGCTGCGGAGCACCCGCCTGTCGCGCGCACCGCAGTGCTGCATCAGAATTACCCGAATCCGTTTCATCCCGTCACGACGATCAGTTTCACGCTGCCACGTTCCGCCGCGGTGACGCTGGTCGTCACCGACGCGCTGGGACGCACGGTTGCAATGCCCATTGTGAATACCGTCTATCCGTCGGGACGGCATACGCTGCGCTTTGACGCGACGGGTCTTCCGCCGGGCATCTACTCGTATCGACTGGAGTCCGAAGGTGTGATGTCTCTGCGGAGGATGGTCCGCGTGCGATGAATGAGGCAGCAGTCATTGCTTCTGGATGATGACACAGATCACTTGCATGATGCAAAAACGACACCCTGACCACTTGGTGATCAGGGTGTCGTTCTATACTGCCGCACGTTGTCTGGCGGGATATGAATCCGTGACTGCGCGCACGGAAGGGATACCTGTCAGTCCAGGCAGCGCACAAATTCCTTCTCGAAGTTCACGATCGGAGTTTCCCCGTCAGCGGCGTATGTGACGTGGTATACCTGCGTAAGAATGAAGCTGCAGCCGTCTTCGCTTTCGAGCTGGATGTTGAACGTTACAGTACCGGGATTTGCATCGGGGATACTATAGCGGTCGTTCTGGGTGGAGACTCCGCGCTGCGTGTATGTGTTCCCGCTCGAAGAAGCAGTTCCAGTCACACCTTTCACATTGAGATGATACGAACCATCTTTGCGGAGCACGACGTGGGCGGTTCCCACGATGTCAATCCACTCATCACAGCAGGGATTGTAGACTATCCCCGGGAGCTGGAGATCGAAAAACTGCATGGCGCCATTGCCGTTTTCGTTCCCGTTTCCGCTCTGTGCATAACCCGTGCAGGTCATCACCAGAATGGCCGCAAAAAGAGTGAGTACCTTCATATCTGTATCCTCCATATGGATTGATGTTGATGATTGCGATCGTTCGAGCACACGGGAGGCAAATCCGGCCATGGAAACAGCTCTTCGATCGGAAATGATCGGGAAAGCAGTGTGTGAATCGCGTGATCAGCGCGAAGGGTATATTTAGGATAAATGAACTCCTAAATGTATGGCCTTTCGCGCAAAATGTCAAGCCTTTTCGGGTTCGGATCCACGAGTTTCTTCAGCAAACTGAAGACGCCCCGCGGATGAAGCGGGGCGTCTTCGGACAGATGATTGATCGCCGTTTGCGGATTATTTCATGAGGACCATGTTTCGCGTCTGCGTGAAGACGCGATCCGAGCCGGCTTCGGTGGCGACAAGGGAGTACGAGTAGACTCCGGACTGCAGGTCCAGTCCGTCAAAGGCGACTTCGTACATGCCCGCACGCTGCTCCGCGCTGCGGACGAGAACGGCGACTTCGCGTCCGAGTGCGTTGTACACGCGCAGCGTCACCGTGGCGGTGGCGGGAAGCGCGTAGCGGATCATGGTCGTCGGGTTGAAGGGGTTGGGGTAGTTCTGCGCGAGGCTGTAGCTCTCGGGCGCGCTGGCAAACGGCGCGATGCGCTTGTCCATGTCGAACGGTACGGTAACCGTCGCCTCAGCCGAGGCCATGTTGTTCGCGGCGTCGGTGACCGTGTACTTCACCGTGTACACACGACCGCTGCCCAGTCCGGAACGCTCGGCGCGCACACGGAACATGAGATCATCCGAGTTGTACGACGCACCCTGAATGTCGTTCGGGAAGTCGCCGTCGCCGAGCCCGTTGTCGGCCTCGTTGCTCGTGATGGATGTCAGCACGAAGGTTTCGCCCGGACAGTTGTCCGTGGTCGTCACCGTGGCATTGATCTTCTTCATCTTGTGATTGGGAGGCCAGAGCATCGTGGGATCCACCGACACGGTGATGGTCGGATCCTCCACGTCATTGACCGTCACGTCGAACGTGCAGACCTCGGTGTTGTTCGCGGCATCTGTCGCCGTGCAGGTCACCGTGGTGACGCCGACAGGGAACGCGTAGCCGGAGGGAGGCGAACAGACATACGTGACGCCCGGACAGTTGTCCGACACCGTCGGAGTGAAATTCACAACGGCACTGCATTGGCCGGGATCGTTGCCGACAGTGATGTCGGCGGGACATACGATCGAAGGTTTCTGCGTGTCCTCAACCGTAATCGTGAACGAGCAGTTGTCGTTTGAAGCGGTGGATACGTTCACCGTCGTGGTCCCCACGGGGAAGAATGATCCCGACACCGGGGATGTGGTGACCGTTCCGCAGGTGGCACTCGATATGGGCGCGGGGTACGATACATACGCCCCGCATTCATCAAGATCGTTTGAAACCGTCATGTCGGCGGGACAGGTGAGAACACACGGTTCGATGGACTGAATGGCTGCGAGGATGCTCGGGCGGGGACCGATATTTTCCGATACCGGATTGGTGCCGGCCTGCTGCGGCGATCCTGTGGCCATCAGCAGCGTGCGCATCGCCGCCGGTGTGACGGGAGTGCCGGCGTTCAGTTCCTCATGGATACTGTTGACAAGCGCGACAGCGCCGGTGACGATCGGTGAGGCGCTCGAGGTTCCACTGAACGTGCTGGTGTACCAGCGGTCCTTGCCTTCGGCGGAATAGTGACCGCCGTAGCCGGTCGTCATCACCGACTGGCCGTAGCCCTGCAGATTTACACGCGAACCGTAATTGGAGAACCCCAGCCGCGAGCGGTCGGTTGTCGAGCCGCCGGGCGCCGCGCCGGCGCCGACAATGATGGCACCCGAGTTGATCGAGCCGTCGAACGGATGATGTCCGCCGTTGCCCGAACTGTATTCCGGAGCGTCCAGGTTCTGGCTTCCGTTCCCCGCTGCCTCCACGACGTGAATCCCGTTGTTGACGGCAACGACAATCGCGTCGTACACGGATTTCTGCCATTCAGACGGCACGAGGCCGAACTGTGACGTATTGTCGATATAGTTCGGTCCCCGCGTCTGCTGCTCGATAAGCATGATGTCACCGGCGGAAAGGGAGCTCATGGCGTTCGTAATCGCGGCAGCGAGGTTGTAGCCGTTGTCCCAGCTCACCGGTGCGACGAACAGCTGCGCGTCGTACGCACTGCCGGTGGTTCCCCAGCCGTTGTTCAGGCTTCCGTACTCGCCGAGGACCGCCGTGCCGTGGTTGTCGTCACTGAACGGATCCTGTGCCGTACGACCGGCGGGGATCAGCGTGGTGACCGAAGGGAGGTCGTCGTGATTCAGATTCCAGGAATATTCGAGATCGACGATCCGCACATTCGCGCCTGTACCTCCGGGAACGCTCCATGCGTAGGAATTGGCATCGATGCCGTCGGTGGCCGCTTCCAGGTAATCCTGGTCCGCCTCGTAGTCGCCGGGCAATGGCATGGGAGGAGGAAGCGGCATGAATGTCGCAATTTCCACATCCGGCAGATCGTTGAGCAGATTGATCCACTCTTCGGACATGGACTTCTCGGGTACGGTGAGGATGTAGTAGCTGTTCATGTCGGCGATTTCCCTGCCGAGATTACGCTCCGCTTTTCCCTGCAGACGGTCCATTTCCTCTTCCGGCACGGGCACCATGCGATGCCAGCGTCCGCCCTGGCTGATGATGCGCGCCAGCGTGGCACGTGAGAGCCCACTGCGCAGGCCCCGCTGGGGACGCTCAATGAGCACACCGGAGGGAGTGACGTCGAAACGGAGGCCGTCCATGAACTTTACCTCGATACGCTTCGTGTCATCCCAGTCGCGGGCAGGTGTGTGTCTCGGCTTTTCGGCAAGTTTCCTCGGTTTCAGGTCCCGGTCGTTGTCGGCTCGTCCGCGTTCCTGTGCGTCGGCAGTCCAGGAAAGCGATGTCAGAAGAATGACCGCGAAACACGCGGCACCGATGCGTCTGTATATGGACAAAACGGAATTCATGGATACTCCATTGATGTATGGAAAGAATAGTGTGTGTACCGCACCGCGGCCGGGAACATGGCACGCAATACGGGGGATCGGGATGGACACACCGCCGGTCAACATGAATGGAAGGGCCTTCCGTCGGAAGGGCATGAAATACCATCAGGCGAAAACCCGGCCATCGCAGGGCGGCTGGCTAAAAAAATATCTTAGCGTTAAAGTTGCATGGAAAATATACAGGAGGACATCCCTAATGTCAACCTGTCATCCATGTTTATTTTTGATGAGGGGAAACGGCTGCGGAAGGGATGGAAAAACGGCAGTTATGTCGCTTCCAGCTCATGCCGCCGTTCACTGGTCCCGCTGTCCGAAGCGTCATCCTTCTGCCGGCGTCCTGCGTCCCGCCGGTGTATCCCGAGCTGTACGACGGAGCGGCGGAAAAACAGCGACATCGTCCAGTCGAGCGCCACGCGCAGGCGCCGTGCCCAGCCGGGCATCTTCATCAGGTACACCGTGCGCCAGAGGAACCAGGCGGGGAAGCCCGAAAGCTTGATGTTGAAAATGCGCGCGACGGCCGTGCGGCAGCCGAGCGCCGCGAGCGTGCCGCGGGGTGTGATGTCGCAGGGCTGTGCCGCCTGCCCGCGCAGCACCGCCGCGATGTTTTTCGCCGCCGATTCCGCCTGGCGCACGGCATGCTGCGCAGTGGCGGGATACGGCTTCCCGTCCGCGTCAATGTTCACGGCACAGTCGCCGATGGCCCACACGTCGTCGCGGCCCTGCACACGCAGGTCGCGCTCGCAGAGAATGTAGCCGCGCTCGTCGGTGGGGAGGTCGAGATCCGTGACGAGGGGAGGAGGAGCGATGCCCGCCGCCCAGATGAGCGTGTGCGCGTCGAGGCGCTCGCCGCTCTCGCACAGGGCGTGATCCGCGTGCACGGACGACACCGTCTCCTCCGTCATGATGCGCACGCCGCGCCGCTGCAGCTGCTCTGCCGCGTACTCCCCGAGTTCCTCGTCGAGCGCGGGCAGAATGCGCTTCTGCATCTCGACCAGCGTGACCCGGCAGTCCCGCGCCCGCACGTTGGCATAGTCGCGCGAAGCCTCCTTGAGGAACACGTCGAACTCCCCCGCCACCTCGACGCCGGTGAAACTCCCGCCCACGACCACGAAATGCAGAAGGGCTCGCCGCTGCGCCTCGTCCTCGGTCGCGTCGGCGAGTTCGAGAAGCTGAATCGCCCGGTCGCGCAGGGCCACGGCATCGCGCAGTTCCTTGAGTTCGAATCCGTGTTCCCGCAGGCCCGGGATCGGCGGAATCATCGTGACGCTGCCGAGCGCGATGACGAGATGGTCATACGCCAGGCTGCTTTCGCCGAGCGGATCGTCCTGCGTGAAGTACACCGTCCGCTGCGCGAAATCTATATCCCGCACCGTACCCATCCGCAGTGTCGTATGCCGGAGAAAATGCCGGAGCGACACGACGGAATGCCGCGGCTCCAGGCTTCCCGTCCCCGCCTCGACGAGCAGGGGATAGAAGATGAAGTAATTCCGCCTGTCGATGAGAATGATCTCGACCGCGCTGCGGTCGACGCGCCGCTCGAGCTGCTGCGCGCAGTAAGCGCCGGCAAAACCGCCGCCGAGGACTACCACACGTTTCTTTTTTGTCATCCTGCACCGCCTCTCATGTTCCGGTTTCGGCGCAGCCGGGTTCCAGCGTATCGTGGATTGCCGGCCGGCGGGATCGTCAGATCCGCTTCAATGGTCATGCGTTGTTCACATAACCGTGCCCCGGCGGAAGACGTTCCGGGGGATGCGGAATGGACTGCATGCGTTCGTGTGATGCACTGTGTGGAGGTGAAACGCCGGTGTGCTGCGGCTGTGTTACTTCCAGCGCTCGTGTGAAATGGGGAAGATGATGCCGACGCTGAAGAGAAAACGGGGGGTATTGGACTGGGTGAGGATGGGGGTGTCGATCGGAGCGGCGAAACCCTGGCGTACGGCCAGCTCGGGAGCGATGATGAGCATCGAGGCGGCACGGATCTCCACACCGACGGCCGCCATCACTCCGCCGCTCAGCGTTGGATACGTTGCCGTCACGGGACTGGCGGGATCGACGTCTCCGGTCACCTCGATCTCTGCAGGATTGCCGTTGAAGATCAGGTAGGGACCAGCGGCCAGGTACGGGCGCATTTCCTCGCCGTTGAATACCATCTTCGCCAGCACGGGTGTTTCAAGCACCCATTGTTCCTTGATCATCCCGCGGTAGCTTCGCGTGCCGCCGTCGTCGCGCAACCGGGCCGCGAGTCCTGCCGTGCCGTTCAGCGTCGTCAGCGCGGGACGCACCGAGAGCAGAAGGTTGTCCGCCAGCGGAATCCCGACCACCAGTCCGAGATGCGCCATCGATTCGAAATTCCGGTCATGCTCGCGGCCGTAGAAATTGTACTCGATCACCGAGAATCCCATCCCGTCGTATACGCCGAGCCGCGTCGCGGGCTGGGCGCTCAGCAACGGAGGAATGCAGAGAACAAGCAATGCTGTGATAAGACTGCGCACGACGGTAACGGGACAATGGAAAAACGCTGCATCGGGACAGGCGCAACATCGCGAAAGGAATGCGAAAATTCAAGACATCCCGCTGGCAGGCCGGTGAATCTGAACAGTGATTGCAAATAATACCCGGGTAAAAATGGCAATTTACCCGGGTAAAAACGTATTATTACCCGGGTAAAACCCCCGTTTTCAGGGATATTACCCGGGTAAAAATCTATTTCAGCGTGTTCAGCAGAAACGCGAACTCGATGCTCGTCATGTACGCGCGCTGCTCGTTGGTGACCCCGGATCCGTGGCCACCTTCGGTGTTTTCGAAGTACAGGATGTCGTGTCCCAGCTCCGTCATCTTCGCGGCCATTTTTCGGGCGTGACCGGGGTGGACGCGATCGTCGTGCGTGGTGGTGGTGAAAAGAACGGCAGGATAGTGCGCCGCAACCGAGAGATTATGGTACGGAGAGTATCGGCTGATGAATTTCCAGTCGTCGGGATTGCCGGGATCACCGTATTCGTCCATCCAGCTCGCACCTGCCAGCAGGGTGTGATACCGCTTCATGTCGAGCAGGGGATTGCTGCATACGACGGCGCGGTAGAGCTCCGGATGCTGGGTCAGTGCAACGCCGACCAGGAGCCCCCCGTTGCTGCCACCCATGATGCCGAGATGCGCGGGCGAGGTGACCTTTCGCCGGATCAGGTCTTCCGACACGGCGTAGAAATCGTTGAACGCCGTCTGACGTTTCTCCCGCCGGGCGGCCTGATGCCATTTCGGACCGAACTCCCCGCCGCCCCGGATGTTCGCCATCACGTACACGCCGCCATGCTCCAGCCATGCGGCGCCCACCGTGGCGCTGTACCGGGGACGCATCGCGACCTCGAATCCGCCATACGCATAGAGCAGTGTCGGACTGCTGCCGTCCAGCGGAACATCGTTGCGCGCAACGACGAAATAGGGAATCTGTTCGCCGTCCGCTGACCTCGCTTCATACTGATGCACCTCGAGATTCTCTGCATCGAAGTAATGCGGAAGGCTGCGCGCCACGCGAATATCCGGCTTTTCCCCCGATGCATAATACATCGTGCGGGGCTCGAGGAAGTCTTCGTAATAAAAGAAGAACCGGTCGGAAAACTCATCGGCCGAGCCGACCGAAATGCTGCCATTCTCCGGCAGATCGATCCGCGATACCGACCACGCGCCGTCTTCGAAACTCCACCGGTAGAGTTCACTGCGGACATTGTTGAGGACCGAAACCAGCATCGCATCCCGGGTGGCGCCGAAGGTGTCAAGACTTGTCCGTTCCTCCGGTGTGAACAGGACCTCGAACGCCCGGTCACCCTCGAGAAACGCGTCATAATTGATGGCGAGCATCGCCCCCGCCGGGTAGCTGCGCCCGCCGATGTCCCAGTCCGAACGAGGGAAGACGAGCAGGTTGCCCTTGAAGAATCCGCCGAACTGCGCATCCTCGGGGATGTCCAGTTTCACGAACGCGCCGTCCTCGAGAACGTGCGCATGGGAAGTGAATGTGGTGATGGAACGGTAGACCACGAGATACTGCCGCTCCGGTGTGTCGACGACGAACCCTACGACCGCGACATCGCTTTCCTCTCCTTCAAACAGTGTCTCCGCCTCCTCCAGCGATGTGCCGCGTTTCCATCGTTTCACGATGCGCGGATAGCCGGATTGCGTCGTGCTTCCTTCCCCGAAATCCGTCGAAACCAGCAGCGTGTTTTCATCGATCCAACCCGCGAAGGCTTTCGCCGTGGGCAGGAAAAATCCGCCCTGCACGAACGTCCCGGTCGTCAGATCGAACTCACGCATTTCGACCGCGTCGCTGCCACCGCGCGAGAGGCGGATCATGCAGCGGTCATAATCGGGATACAGGTACTGCGCTCCGCCGAAGGACCAGTTCACGCCCTCTGCCGCGCTCAGTGCGTCGATGTCCAGCACGGTCTCCCAATCCGGGTCGTCGGTGAAATACCCCTCAAGGGGCACGCGCCGCAGGATGCCGCGCGCATGCACCGCGTCCTTCCAGAAATTGTAGATGTATTCGCCCCTGATGGATGGGCTCGGGATGCGATCCTTCGAATTGAGGATCGAGAGAATCCGCTCCTTCATGCCGTCGAAGGCGGGATTTCCGGCGATCGCGTCAACCGTTCTGTCGTTCTGCGCGCCGACCCACGCGAGTGCTTTTTCCCCCTGGATGTCTTCCAGCCAGAGGTAGGGATCGTCTTCCTGGCAGAGCAGAGTGGCCGGCAGCAGGATGGCGATGCAGATGACCGTCAGTGATGTGCTGCATTTCATGATGTACCTCCATGATGGGTGATGCTCCGCACAAATCACAGCGGCGCAGTATGGGATCTTTCGCGCGGTGTTATTTCATCAGCGTCATCTTCATTGTCTGCACGCGGCCGCCGTATTCCAGTCGGCAGAAGTAGAGACCCGAAGGCAGTGCCGTGGCGTCGAAACGCGCGGTGTGACGCCCCGCCTGCAGCACGCCGTCGGTGAGCATGGCGACGTCCTGGCCCAGGAGATTGCGCACGGTGAGCCGCACCGGTCCTTCGCGCGGGATGGTGAATGCGATGGTGGTCGAGGGATTGAAGGGATTCGGGTAATTCCGCGACAGCGTTGCGGTTGTCGAGGGCAGGACGTCCTGACGCGGCCGGATGCCGTCCGACACCGGACGCTGTTCGTCCGCCAGCGGACCAAGACCGGCCTGTGCCGTCAGGGGGATTTCAATCAGCGGGTTGACCGGATCGTTGGTGCCGATTTGCACGGCGGCGGTTTTGGATCCGCCGCTCAGCGGATAGCACACGATGCCAAGCTCGATATCGGAATTCGCCGGGATGTCATCCGGCAGTGTCGCGCTCAGGCGGAAATCCTCCGCATCCGCGCCGGTCAGCATCTCCACGTAAAATTCCAGCGCGGCGCTGCCGGTGTTGCTGATGGTGAGACTGTACTGCCGCGGCTGATCGATGAGCACATCCCCGAAATCCAGCGCCTGGGGTTGCACGCTGATCTGCGGGACGCGCGCGGACGTTGCCGTGTAGCTGTAGACGAACATCCCCGCATCCCCCCGGGGAAGAAATACCGTGCCGTCCGGTGCCACCGCGATCCCTTCCGATGTTCCCTGCAATGTCGCCGTTTTGATGAAGGCGCTCCCGGTATAGCGGTAGGCGTATGTCCCCGCTGAACCGCTGCTGAAGACCGTGCCATCCGGTCCCACCGCGATGCCGGTCTCTCCGAAGCCATACCCCCACGGTTGATCAATGGATGCCGTGCGGTGCAGGGAATCCCCGTCGATTTCGTAGGCGTACAGTGTCCCGAAGTCCCTGAGTGCGAAAAGAGTGCCATCCGGTCCGACGGCGACGCTTACTGCCACCTCTCCGTCATCGGCGGGAACGATCTCTTCGAAATCGTTGTCGACGATACGATAGATGACGATACCCGCGCTGCCGGCCGTGATGATTTCGCCGCTCGGTCCGAGAGCCAGAGAGCTGATCGTTTCCCCCGGCCGCACATCCGCGATATCCCAGGGCATCCCGCCGACGGACATGATGAGGATCAGTTCTCCCGCGCTCGTGGAAACAATGACACGGTCAGGGTCCGGGAAGAGAAAGTCAGTGACATACGCCTCCGGGTCGGAGCCGATGCTCCCGAACTCCCCCCAGAACGCGAGGGAATCGTTGTCGTAGCCATACTGTGACAGCTCGTTTTCGTCGTTGCCGATCCAGATCGAACCGTCCAGACCGACACCGATACTGAGCACTGCTCCGTTGTCGATGGTGTGCGCCGTCTGCCGGAGCCTGCCGTCGGTATACTCGTATGCATGAATCCCGTCGATTCCATTGGCGAGAAACACGATGCCCTCTTCAGAGATCTGCACGTCCCGCGCCTCACCGCGATAGGGAACGTCGTTGTCCACGTACGCGACACCGAAGAACTCGGACCCATGCAGCGCATACCGGTGCAGGCCGTGTGTGCCGCAGGCAAGGAGGACGGTGTTATCCGGGTGCACACAAACGCCTTCTGCGGGAGTTTCCTCGGCTGCCGTTGCCAGCAGCGTCAGCGTATGCGGAGTGGATGTATAGGCGTGGAGGCCGTCATCGGCCGACGCATAGACGAGCCCGTTCGATCCCGCGGCGACGTCACTGACGAACACGTTGTGATATTCAGACGCATGGTGCAGAAACGTGTCATCTTCGAGTCGATAGGCATGCAGTCCGCTGTTGCCCTGCGCGAGATACACGGTGCCGTCGCCGCCGATATCGAGGCGGCGAACATCACCGACGATCTGCAGTGACGCGACGGGAGCAAAGGAACCTCCCGCGTGCGTATAGGCGCGCAGTCCGTCGCCCTCCGTCGCCACGATGACCGTGCCGTCGTGCATGATACCGATGCCGCGCACCAATCCGTTGGGCGGCACATCATTGACGTACCCTACGGGGACAAACGCGTTTTCCGAGCACTGATATGCGCGGACGCCCTCCTTCGCGCAGGCCACGAACAATGTTCCGTCCGGACCGACCGCGACGTCTTCGGCCGCCGAGCCAACAGTGAGCTGCGCGGTACAGCAGAGTGTCGAATCGTCGCAGCGGAAGGCGCGCACCTCATCTCCGCAGGCGACGAACACCGTGCCATCGTTTCGTATCGCAATATTCCTCGGAGAAACCAGATCGAATACTTCTGCTTTGCAGGTCATGTGCATCCCGTCGCAGCAGTACATCCTGATTCCGCCCTCTGCGTTCGCCAGGAAAATTTTTCCTTCCGGTCCGACAGCGACACCACGCGCATCCATTCTGGCGGAATTGCGGGCGGTATATATAAACTCGTGTGACTCCTGTGCCGGCAGGTGTGTGCTCAGGCACAGCAGGGCGAGGATGCCGCACATGCAGGCGGCACACCAGGCGCGGGTTCTCTCGTTCTTTGTCGTAGTCATGGCGTCCTCCGCGGATCGGCTTGTGGGACAGGAACTGAGAAGAATACGGAACGCACAGCAGGGCAATCCGCGCTGCGGATGCCCTTGATATGATGATCCCCGCGATTCATGCGTGATCGCGAAGATCCCGGTACAATGGGACTAATGACAGAGGAAGGGTACGCAGAAAAATTCAGGATGTCAATGGGTGGTACCACCCATTTTGGAACAGGGAACCCTGCGGAGATCCATCCATGTATTCGCCCTGAAAGGGCGACACGATTCAGCCCGGGGCGCAGCCCCGGTTTCGGGGATGCGTCATCACCGCAGCAGCACCATCCTGCGCGTGATCGTACGGCCGCCGGCGGTCAGTCGGCAGTAATACACACCCGGACGTGCGCCATCCAGCGCGAGCGTGCTGACATGCATCCCGGCATCCTTCCAGCCGGATTCGACCGTGCGAAGTTTCCGTCCCAGCGCATCGTACACGGCGAGCTCGGCATGTCCCGCGGTGCGGAGGCGCCAGGCCACACGCGTCACGCCGCTGAAGGGATTCGGATAATTCGGGTACAGCATGGCCGCATCGGCAGCGAGCGGCGGCGCGTCGCGGCGCGCACCCACGGTCGTCATGTCAAGCATGTACGTGTCACGTGACGAGATCGGCACACGCGGGATGATATGGTAGCGGTCGCCGTCCTCGAAGGTCAGCGTATCCGAAACCAGCAGCGGCCAGATCGAATAGAGAATGGGAAAATCTCCCGCGTTGTCGTTGAACGGAACCATGTACGCGGGATTCGGGGTCTCAGAATACATCTCATCCAGAATGGACAGGTATTCGCGGTCACCCGGATTTCTCGTCGGATACCAGGTGCTGTCATGCGCCGCGCTGCCGTTCTGCTCGACGAACGCAACGGAGAGCGGACGGGGATTCGTGCTGTCGCTCATGTCGAACGCACGCAGGGCGCCGTCGAAGTAGCCCTGGTAGCCGTAATCCGGACTCCCGCCGCGCAGATAGACATACGCCTTCCGGGGGGCGGTGCGGTCGAATTCCAGCATGACCGGGGGAATGTCGAACAGGCTCGTGATGCTGGATCCGAAGAAATTGAATCCATACGTGAGATACCCCGCATACGGATCGAACCACGCACGCCGGGGTTCGTCGAAATACCAATGCAGCGGCTCGGGGATGACTGTTCCGTCCTGCCGCTTCTCCAGCGACATCGTGGCCGAACCGGAGAGCAGCCGCAGGCCCGCCACCGTCGTCGTGCGGTGGCCGTAGGCATCCGGGAGCGGAACATTGTCCGCCAGCACCTGATTGCGGTGATCCCTGACCGTCAGCGTCTTCGCGCCGAAATCGTCTCCCTGCACGCTGACCCGGATGCTCTGCTCCGGCAGCGCGGCGGGATCGACGACCGTATATCCCAGCGTGCCGAAGGCCGGACCGTCGACATGCTCGAGCAGTCCGGTGTACTGCGGACGCGAAGGCGCGGTCACGGGGATCTCCACGGTGTCGCGCCACAGGCAGTACTGATCACTCATGAACAGCAGCGGCATGCGCACGGTCGATCCCGGCTGCGCGTCGGCCGGGATATCGAATTGCAGCAGGTCGCCGATACCGGGCGTCAGTCCGTCGATCTCGAGGCTCTCCTGCCCCGCGATGGTTTCGGAAATCCGCGCAAAGGATGCGTCGTCCGCGATCTGCGAGACGAACGACCAACCGCCGAGTTCCTGTGCGCCGCGGTTGCTGAGCGTCAGTCCGCAGATCACATTTTCACCCGGGGAGGCGGCACCGTTGAAGTCGAGGTGATCGGAGAGGATGGTGAATGCGGAGAGGCCCGCGTCGCCGGCGAGCGGAAGCATCTCGGCGATCAGCGTTTCTTCCCGGATGTCGTTTCCCTCTACCGCGGCGATGAACAGGTCGCCGCCCGTCTGCAGCGCGGCATGCGTGAGCGTATTCGCATAGACGCCGTCATCCGCTCCGACGTCGCCGTGCTGCCCGTCATCGTAGAGCTGAAAACGCAGCAATTCCTCTCCGGTCCGACTGCGGACGACGGCGACCAGCTGCCGCAGCAGGGGAGCGGCACGCGCGCTAGACACCGTGAGCGCGAAGCGGTCCTCCTCCGGCCAGGTGAGTGCATGGGAGATCTCCGCGAGGGAAAGTTCCGTGATCCCGTCGATGTATTCCCGCTGCAGTTTCCGGGCGGAATGACGCAGATCCTGCACGGCGAGGGACGGGTAGCTGCCGAGTCCGACCGTCGTGGACAGAACGACCTGCTGCGTGTCTCCGCGAGCGAGGGTAAAGGGACCGCAGGAGGACATCATGCGCCGGTCATCGGGCGGGTGGACAATGGCGTCGGTCCAGCCCGTCGCGGAAAGCGGATCCCCGGCGAGCGGGAAGGTCACTGTTTCGCTCGAGACGGGATCGACATACGGCTGGCCATCATACAGAACGCCGGTGAGGTAGTTGTACATCTGCACCGATCCGATGGGCACGCCCAGATCCGGATCCTGGTAGATGGGATCGCTGTTGATGTAGAACGCGAACGCGCTCATGGGGATGTTCCGGTATCCCTCGCGCAGTCCGTCACCCCAGCGCGCCGTGCTGCCGGGCGAGGGCACCGCGGGGGTCTGCAGCCACGTGATGCCCACTGCGGGCGGAGACGCATCGTACACGTCGTCGATGATGCTGCCGTTGTACGCATACATCATGTTGAGCGTCGTATCCACGCCGACCAGGTCGTCGGAGGCGTCTCCCACGTCGGGATCCACCCAGCGGGCGATGTACGCGTCGGTGATGGTGTTGATACTCTTGTTGATGATGGTATAGCGGACGAACACCGTGCGCTCCTCGACAGCGCTGCCCGACCCCGACCAGGCGAGCACCTGGAACTCGAGCCCCAGCGGTGGTGAGCCGTAGAGGGTGGTCGTTCGTGAGGGATTGAGATCGTTGGCGACATACCACAGAACCTCACGGCCGGGGAAGACGGGCGTGTCATACGCTTTGCTGCCATTCAGCCATGCGTCGAAATCCGGTTCATACGTTCCGTTGCTGTCGGCATCCACCCACGGCGCGCCGTCATCGACCGGCCATGCGAGGAAGTCCGTGCGCAGCTGCTGCTGTTCGGCGGACTGGAGGCGGTTGTATTCCGAGCGGTCAAGCTGGCGAACACGGTACACGCGAAAGCGCGGATTGGAGGGATCCTCGGGCGTACCATCGGGACGGATGGGTCCGGCCTGCAGGCCGTAACGATACGTCGATCCCTCAATGCGGACTTCGCCCATCACCTTCCCGCCGAAAAGCAATCCCTCCTGGTACAGCAGGTATTTCAGCGAGCCGAGCGGCCATTCGAATCCGGATGCATCGGTCAGCGGATTATGCGACATGCTCCCGTTGTTCGCAATCCAGATCCCCACGTCGTTTCCTTCCATCTTCACGTAGCTTTCATTGGTCAACGTCGAGGGCGGGGAATCAGACGCGGTCTGCTGTCCCGCGAGCGGGACGCAGAGAAGCAGTCCCGCGAACGTCAGTGCGAAAAATCCGGCGTGAAGTCGCATAATCCCTCCAGGATGGTACGTCCGTGGATTGAGATGGCAAGGACCGCCGATGTTCCCTTCATCGGACGCAGGGGTGAAGGACGGCGGCCATGCCGTTTCCCGAAACGTCAGTATGTTCGTTGCGTACTGATACAGCGGAATATAAAAGAAATTAACGGGATCGCAAGATCCGATATCAGTTCCAGCTAAGCGTGATGTGCGTCTCCGCCGTGGCGCTGTACGATTGGAGCTGAATCAGGAGATCTTCCGTTGTGTACGTGCTGAAACCGCCGTGACCGCTCGGGACGGTGGCGGAACCCGAAAACCGCGCGGAATCACTGTAGCTGAGGATATGATCGATGCTGCGCTCGCCCTCCGCCGTCCACGCGAAGGGCTGCGGCCCGTGTTCCAGTTCCGTCAGCCGCAGATCAAGATCGCGCCGGTAGCCGTCGTTGTATCGTCCACCTCCGCTTCCCGTGTGATAATATCTGCCCTGTTCATGAATCGACATGTCGGCGTGCGTGATGCGCATCCAGTCTTCGCTGAACCGCACCGTAAGGCGCACGCTGTCTTCATGCCACCACGGATTCACGGTTTTATTGACCGCCAGATATTCGAACCGGTCTCCGTTTGTCCCGTACCATTCGAAGTACAGGTCATGATAAAGCGCATAGTCCTCGTCCGGGTCACCGATCCGCGGGTCGCCCGGATGCCAGAGCCGGTCTTCAGTGAGGTACACGGTTTGCAGTGCGGTCATCTGCAGCCGCAGTGTACGATTCGAGAATTCTTCCTCGACGCTCTGGAATCGGAGCTTCCGGAGATCGGACCAGTCAGAGACTTCCGTGCCGGACCCGAGCGAGCGAACGCGCCAGGCGAACGTGCCGCCGCAGTAGGCGAGATCCAACGCCGGCCTGCACAGTGTTATGGTGAGTGTCGTATCGAACAGCACCTCGAATGCGGACAGTTCGGTGCGGCCGAGCTGCAGCTGATAGCGGTGTGCGTTTTTGATGGCTTTCCATTCGAAGCGGATACCGGTAACCGAGCAGAGTGCGTCCGCTTCAGGTGAGAGAATTTCCGGTGTGTCGATCGTCGTCTGGGGATCGTCGTCCGGCGGAGCGCTGACCGGATCCTCCTCGCTGCACGCGCATGTGAGCGCGAGCAGGCAGAAAAGCATACACATATTAAGGGATTTCATGTTCACCTCCATTTCACTCTTTCCGACGTTGTCTGTCGTAAGATGGCCATAGCACACCGGCGCGTTGTCATGAAAATGTCAAAACTGCTGCGTGGGACCATGCGCGAGAGGGCCGAGCCAACGGCTCGGCCAAGAGGGATACAGGGCACGCGAGGATCGTTGTCATATATCGACCAGGGTTGCAGAACGCTGGATGGTAGGGCCGAGCCAACGGCTCGGCCAAGAGGGATACAGGGCACTGCTCCCGCTCCCGCGCGGCGGGCACGATGATGATATCCTCCCCGTCGAAGCGCAGTTCGGGGATGTATCCGGTGCGGATGAAGTATTCCTCGACCGGCTTCCAGCGCAGGCAGGATGCGCGCACCGCGTCGAGCGACTGCCACGGCTTCACGTTGCGCGCCCGTTCGAGCCGCTCGGCCACCGCCGGCTCCAGCGTGCCGGGCAGGATCATCACCGGAATCGTCCGGCGTCCCACCGCATGCATCGCCGCCGCCGCGCGCGTGATATCCTCGAAGACATCCGCGTGCGCGGGAATCACGTTGCGGTCCAGTGTCGGACCCGTGACGCGATAGTGCTCGAAGATGCCGGGCAGGGACTGGAAGGGAAACTCGATGCGCACCGACGACCCGTCCGGAACGATACGCGCCTCGTAGATCCCTTCGGGAATGCGCTCGTCGCCGTAGAGCACCTTCGGACCGGTGGGAAACGAGCGATGCAGTCCGCCCGTGACGAGCACGTCATACGGGGCGCTCGCGCTCTCACGTGCCAGGATATTCACCGTCGCATTGTACTTGTAGACGACGATGGCGAAGTCATTGGAAGGGAGGTGGTCCGTCTGTGCCGTCATGCCCTCGTGGGCAAACGCCAGCAGTGCCAGGATGATGATGAGTCGTTTCATGATACCCTCCTTGGGAAGAGATGACTGAAAACCGCCGCATCCCGCCGGCCCGGAGACCGAAGAATAGCAGCGGCTGGAAATACGGAGGTATCAAAGGACTGATCAGCACCAATGAGTGGAAACAGGGCTACATATATATAGTTAGCAAACTCCGTGCCAGCGGACGCACCGGCACGGAATTGCCGTATATGCACCATATGGGGAAGGGACGTGAGAATGCCCGTGAAACATCCTCACAAAAAGCGCGGGAGTTCTGAGGATTGTTCACACCCGCGAGAGGAGACGCATCGCCCGGAATTCACCATCCAGCCGAACTGGCCGCAATATACATGGAGCATAGAATCACGGTCTTCATTCCAGCCCATTTCAGCGAACACAACGCAGGTGCAGTATGAGAATTGTTACGGGATACGCATTGCTTGTCACGGCAATCCTGTTTACGGGATGCCAGAGTCCGGAGGATCGATACCGCGAAGCGGTGGATCTGCTGGCGCAGATGCAATTCGATGAAGCGAAACAGGCATTCGAGGAGATCGACGCCGCGGCGGTGGATGCTACCGTTCCGATGAATCCGCACGCTGGGATCCTGCTCGCAGAGGTCGGACAACTCACGAAAGACGGCAGCCTGGACGAAGCATGGGAGGCGCTGAACGCAACGACGGAGACGGAAGTCGGTGGTGAGACAACAGAAATGTACGTGCTGCATCTCGATCCGGACGATCCGCTGTTCAACGCAGCGAAGAACGTGCTCCTCTGGTTCAAGGTCTCGTTTCGGGAACCACAGATCCGGGAATATCTCGATGCTGATTACGAGACCGCCTGGGAACTCGACGGCGGGGACATACCGGCGGAGGGACTCTACTTCCGCGTGCTGACCTCCTTCGATTACGAACCGCAGGAACACGATTTCTACGAGCCATACGACTACGGGTACGACACCCCGCAGCTCTACGAACATGCGGCGTTTGCCAACACCGATCCCGTCGGCGCATTCACGACCCTGCTCACGGACGATGTCCGGCACCGCTTCGAGGATTTCAAAATACGCATCGACGAAAAGAAAGCGCTCGTCGAGCAGTGGTACGAAGACCGGCGGGAAGCGGAGAGGGCATCCGCTATGGCATTCACTTCCGCGCGTGACGCCCTCGGATGGCTCGGGGCGGGATCGGGCATCTGGGTGCAGGACGAAGGATTCTACGCGCGGACCATGGGCATGGACGTCAAATTCATCCAGATCTTCGAGGTCGATGCGCGTACCGGCGGCGGCACCGTCACCATGGGCACCGTCAACGCGTCCACGCTGCGCGATGTGGAGAAGCGGCATACAGTCCGCACCTGGATCATTTCCATCGACGGCAACGAAGTCACCTACGCCATGGGCAGCGAATACGCGACATCGACCATGGAGCGCACCGGCGAACACACCGCCATCCTCAAAGGCCAGGGCGCCATGACGCGGCAGTAGCAGAAAATATACAATTTTACCCGGGTAAAATAGGGTTTTTACCCGGGTAAAAATCGAATTGGCTATCTATATAAATGCATTTACATCAGGAGCTTGATGATGTTGGCCAGAATTCATAGTGTCAGAGGTTTCCATCTGGATTTTCCAATAAACTGAAAGCTGTTTCACGTAGTTGAGGTGAGTCGAAACGGCAACCATGGACTGCTCTTCGGATTGAAATGTCAGTAGGCCGTGTACCTGTAGTCCGATGTCCTGACCGAAATGAAACGGACGTAATCCCACTGACTTCACAACCATGGAGTGATGCCGATGCAGCAGCGTGATTATGATCAATATAACCGCGAAGAGATCTCGATGACAGTCTTGTCTTATTCAACGATCGGGTCTCGAGTGGCATCGCTGAGGCATTAAGTAACAGCGCAATTGTTGTATGCAATATAAAGTATGTATTCCCGTTTCTGTTCAGGAGGATAGACCCCGGTGTAGAGCAATACTAAAGAAATCTCCCGAATATGCAGGGCATGTTGGACTCAGGAATTGGCAGATTGCTAGGCGTACACGACTTTTAGAGTAATCTGTCTTATTAACTATTATAAACACAGAAGAATTGGAAGAGTGAAATGGGTCGAAACTCAACGTTCATACTGGTAACCCTATTCTTGCTGCTGGGATTCAGATATACCGCAACAGCCCAGCCGAACCTGAACTTCAAGCGCATCACGGTCAACTACCCAACGATAGAGCTGTACTTCTACCCGGGATGTAACGGCGGATATGGCTCCAACGTTTCCAAACAGGATTTCAAAGTGTACGAGAACGGTGTTCCGGTCCAGGGTTTTGCGCTTAAATGCCCGGATCACACCGTTCGCTGTGCGAGTTCAGTCGCTTTGGTATTCGACGCGTCAGGGTCAATGAGCGGGACAGGTAACGCGGGCGCAAAAGCTGCTGCCCGGGCTTTCGTCGATCAAATGGACGGTATCGTTGATCAAGCCGCAGTAATCTGGTATGCCTACAGGGTGACAACCGGACAAGAAATGACCTCAGACAAGCCAATGCTCTACTCGGCCATCGATAGGCTGCCAGCCAGCGGGCCCACCTCTGTGTGGGATGGTACCTACGCAGGCGTCGAGGAGGTGATCAATAGGGGCGTCAATCAGTGCCGAGCAGTGATCGTGCTGGCACATGGCGGGGACAATTCATCCACGTATACCCCTAATAATGTCATCTCGCTTGCCAACCGGAACCGCATACACATTTTCACTATCTCTCTCGGGACTTCTACAAACGAGACAGAATTGCAGCAGATCGCGCTGCAGACAGGCGGGCGGCACTATCAGACCCTGGATACAAGCCAGCTGGCATCAATCTATAGGGAGATATCAACGATTATTTTCGAGAGCTTCCAGGAGTGCGTGATCACTTATCAACGTGACTGCGCAGACGGCGGGATGCGCACAGTAGAGTTGCAGATGGTGAATTTCTGCGGCGGCACGGACGTGAAGACAAAGACGTACCGCGCGCCGCTGGATCCGTCTACTTACACTGATCTTGTCATGGAGCTGGGTAGCAGCGAAGGAAAGGGGGATTCGGATATCAAGATTCCGCTGAACCTAGTCACTCCGATGGTCCCGGAGGCAATGTTCTATCCTCTGGAATTCACATTGAATTATGACCAGGGGGCCATGCAGTACAAGAGCGTTGAAGCGCCTGCGGGATCCATGCTGGAAGGCATACCGATAAACGTGACGGCAGTGCCGGGAGGCGTATACGTTCAGATGATGGACAGAAAACTACTATACAAAAAAGGGTTCTTGATGGAGTTCACGTTCCATGCTTCGGACCTGGTGGATACAACGTGCTTCGAAATCAAAGCGATCGATGCAGTGTTCAAACAGGGATGCCACATTCCCATCATCGATCCAGGGGAAGTGTGTATTATCCCTCGCGAAGTGACACTGGGATGTACCATCGATATACCGCCTATCAGACTGGACACTGCGAACATGCAATACGTTCCATTCCCGGTTAATGTGACGGTGGTGAACAGGAGTCCACATGAGACCGACTCGGTGTTCGCAGAGATAATAATTGACGGAGACCTGTCTCTGACAGGTGCGGATGCGCCGGATAACTATGTGAAACATGTGCAGCCTGTGATTCTCAAACCAAAAGAGCAGGGTACAGTGCAGTGGCACTTGCAGCACCCATTGTCGATGACCAATAAGGAATATCTGGTGAGAGTGCGGGCGTTCACGGAGGACACAACTGAGACGATATGCGAACGGCCCCTATATATTCCGGAGGTTGAATTTTCCTTTCGCACGACGCTGACAGCGCAGGGACCAGTCGAGTTTTGCGAGGGTGATAGCGTCATCCTTGATGCAGGAACGGGATACACCTCCTATGAGTGGTCAAATGGTGCGGACACTCGACAGATTACAGTGAAAGAATCTGGCCAATACTGGGTGCTAGTTCAAGATGCGCAAGGACAGAAAGGATTATCCAACAAGCTTCAGGTAATGGTGCATCCGAATCCATCCCCAGTTATAACGGTCACCGGTTCGAATCCCCTCTGTCCCGGTGATTCACTCATTCTCGATGCTGGTGATTGGAGCGCATACCAATGGAACACCGGAGAGACGACCAGGAAGATCACTGTCCGTAGAGAGGGCGAGTTTTATGTGACTGTGAGCAATACACCAGGCTGCGAAGGGACCTCTCCTGCACGCAGGATCACACTATACCCTGTTCCAGAGAAACCTGTTATCGCACGAAACGGTAATGTCCTGTTTGCCAGTCCGGCAAATGCCTGGCAATGGTTTCGGAATGGTACGCCAATTCCAGAAGCGAGAACACAGATATACGTCCTGAAGGAAACCGGAACATATGCTGTGGAAATAACAGACTTGAATGGATGCAAGAACATGTCAAGCCCATTGATCGTTACGGTTCTCGATGTGGATCTGCCTGTTACAACAAAGAGTTTCGATCTCTGGGTATTCCCGGAGCCAAATGATGGTAGTCTCACCGTGCGTATTCGGGAGGACGGCTCACACGTTGTGTCTCTTTCCATTTATGACATGATGGGAAGGATAGTATTCCAACGCACGCCGATTGAATTTACAGAAGTTCTTCATCAGCTTCTGGATATCAGTCACTTAAAGAAAGGAAAATATGTTTTACGAGTGGAAGTAGATGGAGAATATAAATCAAGTATTATTACGAAATGGGAGTGATAAAAAACTCTCGAATCGTGTGATTATAATTCTTCGGGCGAACTGGTCGCAATCAATGATGTATTGGCATAAAGAAGTAAAAGTATGAGAATTCATTCGATGATGGGATCCTTCAGGTCAACCCGGATCGTGCTTCCATTTTTAAATTCGAGTGTGATAAATCGGCAATTTGATCCCGGTGGATACGGGAATTCCACTACGCAGCCATTGAGTGTCACATCGCTTTTGTAGTTATTGCCGGTCGCGACAGCGCTGTAGGTCTTATTGTTTGAAGACCAGAGGTAATATAGATAGCCACCAGCGCCAAGGAGAGTCAATCCAAGGAACTGGGAACCAGAGTTTTTGCTGTCTGTGAGGACTTTCAGACCAAGAACGCCACTTGCAATCATGCCAACGAGATAGCCCGTGCTGCCATGATTGTCAGAGGTATTCAGAGGACCGCAGTCATGCAATCGAAATTCCGTCCGTGAATCCCAGTTTCCCCCCGTACTCACGTAGAACGGTGCAATGACCTCTTTGGTTGCACAGCCTGCAATAGAGATGGATAGTAATCCGACAATGAACAGCCTGATCATATTGATTCTTTTGAATTATCAGAAGCGTTTCTTCATTGCTTTGCGTATCTCCTCCTCGGTGCGGTCATTGAACAAAGGAAGAGGAATCTCTCGCCACCTGCGAATTGTCTCATCAAGGACACCGGGTCGCCGACGTATCTCTTTTAGTTTTTCTCGCACCTCGCTTGATGTGTACCCAGTCTGGAACCTGTAATCATGTCGCAAGACGTCTTTGATAATAGCCTCGGCTGATGGAGCCCATATTGTCTCACGTGCTCTCGACGGAGTCGACCTCTCAACTGATTCCCGTTTGCCGATTGGCCGTGGAATGGTTTCCCCAACCTCGTCAGCAGTCATTTCTTCGGCTACTTCCGTTGGTTCAGACGACGGTAATATGAGCGTATGGTTCTCTGTCTCTTCCTCTGAAGGGTCGAGAAGTGTATAGGATATCCAGAGAAGCAGGAGCAGCATTGGAAGGCCAATAAAAAAGACTCGATGTCGCGAATACGTCTTCTGTAACGCATATGATATATCGTCTGTTATTTGCCGTAACGCTGAAGTTGAGGTTGATATCCATCCGAAAGCAAGTAGGTGCCGCAGAGGCGAAATGTGACGATCTTTCGAAATCTCGGATGCAGTACTTGATTCAGAATAAACAGTCTTTCTGGGTTCTGCAATCGCAAGCAGCTCAGTCAATAATTGTTCTGCGTTCTGAACGCGCTCAGATGGATCGGCTGCAAGTGCTTTCTGAAGAATTCTGCGAAGACGGTCAGAAGTTCTTGTAAAAGTCCTTTCCTTTTCAGCGGAATGCATAGACGAGTCCATTCCCACCCTTGAGAATGTTTTACCCTCCACGAGGTAGAACAGAGTCGCAGCAAGCCCGTAAACGTCAGTCCATGGACCTTGTTGCGTGGTTCCATGAAACTGCTCTGGGGGCATGAAGCCAGGAGTACCAATGACCGAGAGTGATCGGCCATGTGAACCGAGGATTGAGCGTGCCGCACCGAAATCGAGAAGGACAGGGATCTTATCCTCTGCGAGATAGATATTCTGCGGCTTTATGTCACGATGGACAATATCCTTTGAATGTAAGGCTCGCAAACCATCCAAGACTGGCAGCAGCATACGAATGGCAAGATCTTCCTTCAGTTGCCCACCCTGGCTATGAACATACTCTTCGAGCGTTCTGCCCTCGACGAAGTCCATTACAAGGTAAGCCGTGGCGTTTTCTTCGAGATATGTGCGTACACGTACAATATTGGGGTGATTGAATTGCGCCAGCAAGCGTGCTTCTTGCAGGAACTGTTCAAGCCCTTTGTGATAGAGTTCTGCATCGGCATGAGAGTAGGCCGTAACCGTATTACTGGCTGTGTCTCGATGCGCCAGCTCTCGCGGGAGATACTCCTTTATTGCGACGCGCATCTGCAAGGTGCGGTCCCATGCCAGATAGGTGATTCCAAATCCGCCCGGTCTTCCAAGGATCTTGCCTACGAAGTAGACCTTGCCGAGGAGGCTGCCGTGTGGCAAAGCGAGGAGATGAGTCTGGTCAGACGGCCGGAAGCCGCATCCAGCACACCGGATACGCGGATAGTCTGCCTGGAAGCAGCCAGGGCAGAGAGCAGAGGGATCAATATCAATAGGACGGTGTGTCATCAACTTGAAAACACAGTTAAACTAGTCTTTTTTCACTACCTGGAATACGTTTTGCTTGCTGCCGACGGAAAACCGGTCGCCAGAACTCAAAGAGTACGTGGAACCGGACTGAAGATGAATCGTATCGTTGGCCAGAGTACCATTTGAAGAACCTTCGTCAGTCAGGATGACACGGTCAGAGGCATTATCACGCATTACGCTGCAATGGCGCTTTGATACAACTTCGCTGGCCAGGACGATACTGGCCTCCATCGGATCACGGCCGATCACAAGCTTCTCAGAATTGATTGGAAAGCGTTGATCCCGCCAGTGGCCAGTGATACCAAGCAGTTCATATTCGATGGGTTCACCCTGTCTCGTGAGTCGATGCGAGATAGACACTCGGGCGAAAGATCTTCCACGCTTGGTAAGAAGCATAATAAAGACCGCCATGATAAGAATGATAAGGATCAGTATGAGGATTGCAACAACTGGTTGCTCTTTCCACAAATCGAATAATGAATCGTACCATTGTGACTCGGGCGGTTCATACACAGTAAACGGAATCCCAAGTGACTGCAATTGCGGCCACGTCTCGTATGCCGGCACGGCATAGGCAATTCCTTCACTAGGGATAAAAACGTTTCCATCACCAATTCCAATGAATTTCTCAACAACAACACCCACGATGCGTCCCTGCTCGTCCACGAGGGGACCACCGGAATTACCTGGATTCACTGCGGCATCGATTTGAATGAGTGTACGCTTTATTTCATCAGTCGTTAAACGGCTGATGATTCCCTGTGTCACAGTCGCATCAGTTGAGCGGTCTTCGTCGCGGTCTCCCCAAGGGAAACCAACTACGTACACACGCGATCCACGTTGGACAGACTTCTTGTTGACGAATGAGGGGACGGTGTCCGCAAGAGGAGAATCTGTTTTCAGTAGGGCAAGATCCAGATCTTTCGAGCTCCATAACAGATGTGCATCGACAGTCTTGTCATCCGGTGTACGGACAGTGACATGCTGCTGGTTTGCCACATGCGCAGCCGTAAGAATATGGTGGCCGTCACCGATAATGACTCCGGAACCATTCCCTTCCTCTGTTTCAAGGCGGACGGTCATACTTGTGACACGCTCAATGGCCGTTTGCGCATTCAGGGGAATGGTCGTGATCAATACCAGTAGTATTATTGCGGCAGCCATGAACGCACTGTGCCTGAATGTTTCTGAGTACTTCGAGATCATGCATTTTCTCCGTTTGAGGAAATACCAATGACGATCGCGGTTGCATTATCCTGATGCTTCAAACGTCTTTTTTCAATTAAATGGATAAGATCGCCGGCTGGATCTGTCTTGGAATCAGCCAGTACTAACGAGAGTTCTTCCCGACTGAGAAAATCGTAGACACCATCCGAACAAAGAAGAAGGGTGTCTCCAACCCTGAGTGGCATTGGCTCCTGATTTCGGTCAATTTGAGGGATTGCCTGGTCACCGATATAGCTTGTAAGTGCTTCTCTGCGTGGATCGAGCATCGCTTCTTCTCGTGAGAGCAGACCGCTGTTCACCAGACCGAAGAGATCAGCCAGATAGACATGATCAGTATTCAGTTGTGTCAATGTACCATCACGAAAGAGATACAGGTGTGAATCACCGACGGATATCCAATCAAGACCATCACTATGTATTGACACTGCGATCATTGTCGTTCCGAGGCCATCCTCTGAACATGACTCACGTTGGAAGGTATATACGGCTGTGTTTGCTTTCTCCAGTGCAATAAATAAACGCTCCCCTGCATCGATTTCTGCTGGTGTGGTGACACAGGATTCCAGAAAAGACTGAACCGCTATCCTGCTTGCGTATTCTCCATGCGGAAGGCCGCCTATTCCATCGGCAACAATCGCCGAGAAACAACCATCTGCAAGGAGACCGTCTTTTGGAAGAGGTGAGCTGCCGAAGGCATCCTCCTGCAAACTGCGTGCACCTTTTGCTTGTGCATTACTGACAGATATTCGAAACATGAAATCAACGCCTTATTCGTAAGCGATATTCCGAGTTTCCCACCAGAATGACATCATCGTCGGAAAGCAGGTATTCGTTCTCAATACGTACACCGTTGACGTAGGTACCATTCGTGGAATTGAGATCATTCAGGAAAACACCATCCCCTGCAAATCTGAAACGGCAGTGTCGGGAAGAGATGCGGTCGTCATCATCGAGTACAAGGTCACATGAATCCAGCCTGCCGGCAATTGCTTCGTTCTTGCTCCCCTTCCAGGATATTACGTTGTCTTCTCCACGGCCCAGTTTGTAAAGATATATATGGTTTAAAAACTTTGAATCAGTGACAGGAAGGTGGACGGTCGTGTCAGCATCAGAAATATTCGAGAGTGCTGTATGACCCTGTCTCCATTGCACCCGGTTGCGATTCTTTCTGAATATGAGCAGGAGCGCAGCGATTGTGGCAATGGTGACGAGAGCTGCGAACAACCAGTTTGTCATGGAGTCTTCGTCACCAAGTGCGCCAATTGTGATAGCACGGCGCACTCGGCGGTAATCTTCGTGATGCTCAAATACCACTTCAAGAGTGTGTGAGCCGCCATCACAAATCTCTGAAGGAAGTGGAATCCTCATGCTGGTGTGATCTATCAACGAGTGTACCAACTCACTGACGGAACTGTCAATCGCGGAAGTACTAGCTGGAAGTATATTCCCGCCTGATGATCGCGTAACCAGTGCTATTTCCATCCCCGCATCACTTTCCGGCTTGCGAACGGGTATCACATGAACTGGAATGCCGGAAAGTACCAAGATCTCTTTCATTTCTTCACGTGTCATGCCGTATTGAGAATCCTCAACGCCATCGGTAAAAAAGACAATGGAGCGTTCGGGGGGTAAAGAGATCTGGTTGCGGAACCAGGTTATGATCCGAATCAACCCCTCACGCAGACCCGTGTTGGATGCAACGGCTTCAAGTGAATCAGTCCATGAACGAATGGGGGTACGGTTTATTGTGGGGAATACGTGAATTTCTACGTCATCTCCAAGCGTTGCCATACCCAGCATGGCTGAAGAGTCGAGAGCATGGGAGACCTTCAGCAGTAAGTGTTTCACGAAATTCATGTTTCGAAGGGTCATGGATTTCGAAATATCGACCACGACCAGAACCGCATGCGTTCGGGTGGTCCCATTTGGTTCCCATTGAACCGGCAATTCTCTGCCGTCAATAAACGAGGTCGGAGTACTGTTGCTGTGCAGTTTCGGGGCCAGTGAAAGATGCAATGTATCACGGATTTGAACAGCATGTCTGATCCGCTCTTTCACGGGTGACTGTGCGTGAGTCGTTGTGAGCAGAATGAAGAAGACAGTTAGAAAAAGCGTGATTACTCGGACGGCCATTGGAATCGATCTCCACAAAGTGGAACGAAAAGGAATCTGCTTTGACCGAATTCAATTTCGTCGAATCCTGAAAGCGCCGTCGCTTGTAGTATTTCCACTCCATTAATATAAACCAGGCCTCGGCTGTCACCAGGAACAAGTGAAAAGCTCATGCTTCGCGGGTTGTAGCTGATTATTGCATGATTTTCACGCGAGATAGCCTCATCCCCTTGAATACAGATATCCATGGCGGGAGACCGCCCAACGAAGTTGCGCTCGCTGCGGATCCTGTAGTCTCGACCAGTTTCAGGACCGGACGTACAAACGAGCCAGCCCACTACAGGATCAACACCGGTTTGTTTTTTGACGACGCGGATCGTTTCTCCTTGGAGGGAATCCTTCCGTGGGTCTTCGATCCTTTTCGTTGCATGAACAGATTCGCTGCTGTCAGGGTCGGTGGGCCGTTTCCGGATCGTGGCATTCACTTCCTCATCCAGTACTCCACAATACGGGCACATCGTGTGCTTGCTCTCATCATAGAAATGTCCATGATTGCAACGTTTCATCAATGATCCTCCTCATCAGTATACAGCTTTCGGCACGCATTCCGGCGGCTATTTGTAGAGGAAATGTACATTGTCTTGAAGATCGATGCAATACGCCAGACTTTCATGAAGCAGGCGTGACAGGACGCTTGTGGATCATCTCGGCTTGCTCGGCAGGCGGACATATGTCGGGGCGGAGAAATGCACTGGGCCATCTTACCAGAGATAGAAGCTCAATCCGCCGTGGACACGCGCTCCCATGCGGGAATAATCTCGACCGTCGAATGCGGTGATGCCGAGATCGATGCTGAAACCGCCAAGATTGAGTACGATGCCTGCGGTAGCGCAATAGTATTCGAGCTGAGCTCTCTGCTCAGGTGAGCGGGCGGTTGCATGAGTAACGATTTCCTGCTGACCGTAACCGACTGAAGCGCGCAGGAAGCGCCAGAGCAGCAGTCCGGCCTCGGCTTCCCAGAAGACGCTCTTGTCGAGATCTGATGCCTGTATCAGCACGCCAGTATGAAAATACTGCTGAGCAGCGACGGAACCCGCATCGGGTAGTCCCGCCATCCCGTTGAACGTGAGGTAGTGATGGTTTGAAAGGGGGATGCCGAAGGATGCGGTGGCCACATATGCCGGATACGAATCGATGAATTCCTCAATTCCTCCGGAAACATCACCCTGGTAATAGCTTACTCCGCCTCCGAGTTTGAAGAACGTAGAGACGTTGACAGCAAACATGCTTTCGGAACCGCGTCGCTCCCACTCGAAGTCATCATGGTTGCGAACGCCGCTGCCGGAACTGCCCGTTACCCCGCCTGAAGAGGAACGTGATGACCTGTTCCCAGCTCCGTATCGAGGGTTTGTCGTATGTGAAGATGATGAATATCCATTTCCTGAATACGAGGAAGGAGAATAGCCGCTCCGAGAATTGGACGCTATGCTTCCCGAAGTCGACAGTGGAATCGGATTCCTCAGATTGCTGCTGCTGACATTGAGTTCTTCAATGTAGTAGCCGCGGCGGTAATAACGTCCTCTCTGGCCGAGTGAGAACAGCGCGGGGCCTGCCGTCTCCGCGAGGTAATACCGGCGACCCGCATGACTCATGTAAATTCCATGTGTTTCATGGGCAGCCACCGCACTGAGCAGGTGATTGTTCGTCCTCAGGAAAATGATGTCATTCGCATCGATGAGATGAACGAGTATTGAAGCGAAAAGGACTGCTTTGGAATCACAATCGCCGCGCATGCAAAGCATCACCATTGGGGGAGGGATGTAACCGCCATAGTACCACTGATTGTCATCGAAATTCGGAACAGCGTACGGGATGTTCTGTACGAATTTCATCGTCATTTCGATTCTGTCCCGTCGTGTATCCCTGCCGTATTTTTTGAGTGCGGAAACGATATTTCGTGCTATGGGTCGGCAGAAATCATACGAGTAGTATTCGATCAGGGCATCGCGATCGATGGTGATGACGTTTCCCTGTGTTTTGAAGAATCCTCGACGGATAATCTCCTGCCGCAGAGCCGCTTCGCGCCTGTCATATGTCGCGAACATGGATTGCGGAATGCCGTAATGATTGATCGCGCTTACGGTATGCTCAGCTGGGTAGTTCAACTGAAAGATCTGCGGGTTGCCGTAGTGATCGATAAATCGATACAGAATCACAAAATCGCCTCCCTCCCTGTAGATGTCAGATGCAATCCCGGGATTGACCGGTTGATGATTGTAAAAGTAGATATCAGCGACATCTTGTCCCGCGAGCCGGGGAGGGAAAAGCAATAGCGAGGAAAGGAGAAGCAGGCGATAGAAACACGATCGGCCAGTGAAGCTTGCAGTAGAGTCCATTGAGAGCTCCCAATGTCCGGTGGAACAGCGCTCAAGTTTGTCATATTATAGTAGAAGGAGGTGTGAATATCAAGATAAGGAGCATTAATATTCCGTAATGTTGCCACATGCAACGACGTCAGCAGAGGAATCATGAAGGAATGCACAGAACCCCGCCGAAGCGGGGTTCTGTGCATTCAAAGCGTTTGGCCGATTGTTTACAGAAAGGAATTACTTCTTCAATACCATCTGCCGCATCAGGGTCTGGCCGTTCCAGTCGAGTCGGTATATGTAGGTTCCGCTCGGCTGATCGTGCAGGGACAGAGGCTCATGATATGTACCTGACTTCTGCACCTGATCGACCAGAGTCAGTACGCTTCGTCCAAGGAGATCATGCACGCTCAGGTGCACGTGGCCGCGTTCAGGTACAGTGTAGCTGATGAGGGTGGAGGGATTGAATGGATTCGGATAATTCTGTTCGAGCCGCAGTGCTGCCTCTCCGGCAATCGGGGCATCATCCTTGTTCATGGCATGCGGCACTGTCACCGTCACCTGTGCGAAGCTCTCGTTGCTGCTGCCGTCCACCGCCCGGTAGACGATCGTGTATACGCGCCCGCTGCCGAGGCCGGAGCGCTCCGCGCGCAGCGAGAACGAAAGGTCGTCCGTGTCGTACACAGCCCCCTGGATGTCGTTCTCAGTATCGCCGTCGCCGAGGCCGTTGTCCGGCTCGTTGCTGGTAATGGAATGCAGGGTATATGTCGCGGTGCAGTTGTCCGAGACCGTTACAACGGCGCTGATCGTCTTCATCTTGTGATTCGGGGGCCAGAGCATGCCGGGCGAAAGTGTAACCGCAATCTGCGGCGGAGTGTCATCGATGATGGTCACCAGCTGCTGTACAGATGATATGTTGCCATACCCGTCGGTGGCGGTCCACGTCACCGTCGTGCTTCCGAGCGGAAACACAGCCGGTGCGTCGTTTGTCAGCGTGATCGCAGACGAACAGAGGTCCGTAACCGCCGGAGGGGTAAGCGACAGCGTGGCAGTACTGCGCGTGCAGACACCGGGATCGGTGGGCACGGTCACGTCGGCGAGCGGACCGATGCTCGGCGGGGTATTGTCTTCGATTGTGATGACGACGTCGTCCGTTGCTGAATGATTCGATCCATTTGTTACCGTGAGCGTAACTGTATGTACACCGACCGGAAGACTCACAACCGATGAGGCATTCGAGGTCGGACCGGCAATCGTACTGCCGTTGAGTGACCATTCGTATGTGAGCGTGATGTTGTTCGGGTCCGAGGAGCCGCTTCCGTCGAGCAGCACATTCGTCTTCGTCTCCGCGGTACATTCGACTGTCTGATCGGGACCGGCATCCGCGATGGGATCGACATCCCATTCGAGGAACCAGACTTCCTTCGTGGTCGGGCTGCCGATGTGGAGGTTGTAGCGGGGACCAAAAACAATCAGTCGGCTTCGCTGCGGATCGGCAAAAACGCGCACCGGATCGAAGGGTTCGGGGCGCATACCGGAAACCTGCAGGACATCGAATTGATATGGTCCGCTGCTGCTGAATGTAAAGACGTCATTCGTGTATGATGCGGCATTCGGTCGTGTCGGGAATCCGCAGCCCAGAATTCTGCCCCCTGCCGCATACATGCTGCCGTCCATGAAGGAAAGGTTATTCCAACCGTGATGATGTGTGGGATCGGGATCGAGGTGCTTGGTCCATGTCTGCGTGGTCAGATCGTAGGAATAGATACCGGGGATATCACAGTCGTTGTTTGAATGGCCCCCGACCATGAACACCTTGTCCATACCGGGTTCGTACACGATGGAATTCGCGGTGCTGGGTCCAGGCACACTGCCTGATGCCGGGTAGTTCGACCACGTATTCAGGCTTTTGTCGTAGTAGCGCAGCCTGTTCTTGTAGCTCCACATTCCGTAACCGCCGAAGCTCACCATGCGATCTCGTTTGCTGTCGTAGGTCAGTCCGCTAGCAAACGCATCATCTGCTTTCACTGTCGTCAGCGTCGACCATTGGTGGGTGGCAAGATCAAGACTTGCAGTGTAAAAGAATCCCGAATGCCAGCAGTACAGCTTATTCCGCTGCGTATCGAAATGCAGACCATTGGGATCGCCATTCACCCAGTTCAGCCAGCCCGGTCGGTTGGTCGTTACAGTCTCCGTCCAGTCCCCAGTCTGCAGGTCGAGCGTATACAGATAGCCGTTTGCCTGATTCACAATCATGATGACATTCGATGCAGCATCAAAAACCGGGACGGAATAGCCGGTCGGATAACCGAACCCGCTTCCCGGAGGATCGTTCGTCGTGGCAAGCTGCCGCCAGACAGGAGAGGAGCAGACATCCACATCCTCGGCGGCGATTGAGGCATTGCCGACGGGGATGCCGTGGTTGGCGTTTCCCGATGCATCCGCATAGGCGGATTCGAACTGCCAGTAGCCGAGCAGTCCGTTCCTGTCGTTCGCGCCAAGGGCGGCGCACATGTTCGCCTGGATCTGCGCCTGCGAGCGCGCAACATCCCACAGCCGCACCTCGTCGAGTTTCCCGTGCGTGAAGAAATTGTACGAGCCGTTGTAGAACGTGCTGCCGATGGAGTAGTGCTCGGACTGCGGCGATGTCTGTATGCTGCCTGAACGTGCGATTTCGGCATCGAGCACGCCATTGATGTAGAAGCGTCCGTGTGTGCCGTCAAACGTGAACGCAACGTGATGCCACACATGCAGCGCCAGCGGATGCTGCCCGACGAACTCGGTCGTTCCCGTCGATACGCCATACAGGTGCACATAGAGCTTTTTGTCCGTCCGGACGGCAAAACTGTAGTCGTTCTGATTCCCCGACGCGATGATGTTTCCGTCCTGGTAGGACTCCAGGTACAGCAGTGCCTCCATTGTGATCGCCGATGAAGGCGACGCCATGGTTGCCGTTTCCGGGAGATCGATGTTGTCGTTGCCGTCGAGCACAAGCACGTGGTTCTGTGCATGAGCTGTGAAAACAGTGAGCACGAAGAATGCCACTGCGAGACTGAAACGGTAGAAAGTGCGCATGGATATGATCCTCCTCTCAAGATTGATTCGATGGACAGTGCTCTATTGCAGACAGATCACGCTTTTGGTGAAAGTTGCGGAGATCATTTTTCACCAGAAGCTCTTTTTGTCCGCAATAATAGAGGGAAACAACTCTTCCGTCCGGTAGATGACGGTGAAACCGTCACAACAGGCCGGCTGCCTCCTCCACAAAGCAATGAGGTAAACGATGCTGCTCAGGTACGCGCGATTCTTGCTTATTCTTCCGTTTATTCTGCTGTCCTCTCGTCTGTCTGCACAGGAGTGGACGTGGGTTGGAGGATCCAACCAGCACAGTGAGACTGCTGTTCATGGCACAAAAGGGGTGTATGCACCGGCGAACACACCTGGTGCACGAACCGCACCGGCGATGTGGACGGCAAGGGATGGGAGGCTGATTCTTTATGGTGGACTCGATCATCGTGTGAAGCGGTATGCTGATGTTTGGGAATTGGATCCCGCGACGATGCAGTGGCGCTGGTTGTCCGGACCGAATGCAACAGGCGTTCGTAGTGTCTATTCGGCGTCGAATCCTGCGGATATTCACCCCGGATCCCGAGAAAGCTGCATGACAGTAACAGATTCACAGGGGAGGCTTTGGTTCTATGGTGGCGCCGGGTATGATGAAGATGGACGATTTGGCACTCTCGGTGATCTCTGGTACCTGGATCTGAATTCTGGGTTCTGGCATTATGTGAAGGGTCATAAAAAGGTAAAGCAGCCTGCCGTGCTGGGGACAAAAGGAGTTTATGACGCTGCGAATAAGCCGCCAGCACTGCCGTATCCGGCAATATGGATTGACCAAAATGATAATATCTGGCTCTTCGCAGGAGGTTTCGAAGGGGAGCACTACAACACAATGTGGCAATTCAACACGACGCTGATGCAGTGGCGCTGGGTGGGCGGAACGAACACGAAAAATCATACGGGTACTTATGGCACAAAAGGCCAGTCTTCATCATCCTACCTTCCCAGTTCGCGGAGAAATCCGGCGACGTGGGTTGATGAGAGTGGCAATCTCTGGCTGTACGGAGGACGCGGGATCAATGCAAGCGGTCAGCAGGGAAATGTCAGCGATATGTGGCGTTTCAATCCGGTGACTGAAGAATGGACCTGGATTGCCGGATCAAAAGATGTCGACGAAAGCGCTTCCTATGGGAACAAGGGGGTTGCTGCCGCCGGGAATACGCCCGGCGGGCGATACTGGTCACCTGCATGGGTCGACAGCAGGGGCGATTTCTGGATGTTCGGAGGCTGTCTGAATATTCCAGGTGTATTCAATGGAACATTCAATGATACCTGGAAATTTGACCGTTCGACAAACCAGTGGGTCTGGATGCACGGACAGCAGGGGATAAATCAACCCGGGAGCTATGGAACGGTTGGCATTCCAAGTCCGTCAAATTGTCCGACCCCACGGCGTATCAAATGGGCTTGGGAAACCGGGCCGGATGAGATCATCACATTCGGTGCGTGGGGATATGAAAATGGTGCGAACTACGTTCGCAGTGATCTCTGGAGATGCGATGTCAGCGGTGGATCAACAGGAAAGTATCCCAAATGGAGACAGCTCTCTACATCAAATGATCCGCCGATGACCGGCCTGGGATATCCCTCGGGAGTGACCGTCCCGGTGTTCGATGAAGCTGCCAATACAATCCATCTGATCCAGAGATCAAATGGCACGTTATGGTCATTGGATTTATCGACAGGTGTCTGGAGCAGCACATCGACAACCAATCAGCCCGCGTGGATTGATGAGCATCCACGAGACAGTTACGGTCTGCATTTTGATAATGCAAACAATCGTCTGATCATGTGGCACAGCGGTTATTATATGACTGCGGAGTTGGATTTGGCTTCACTGCAGTGGAACGAACTTACGTCGGCGCGGATCACCGATGCGTATGCTGGTGGCATTGCCCATGATACCAAACGAGACAGAATTGTTACCTTTGGTGGGTATGGTGGTGGTTCCTTTAAAAATGTTCTTCGATACTTTGATTACAGTACAAGCAAATGGGTGTCCTTACCCGCTTCAGGAGATATCCCACCGCCGACAGCAGGAGCATCCCTCGCCTATGAGCCTTCTATGGACGCCTTTTTCATGATAGGAGGGAACGGAGCAGGTAATTTCAATAACAACGGTATCTACTCCTACACAGTATCTAACGGCAAGTGGACAAAGCTCCTCGACACATCCCATACGCGCTACTGGGCGAACAATTACCTCGTACGATATAGAGGTGATTTCTATACAGTGGGGGGGCGGCTGGTAGATTCACGAGGTAATCCTTCGGCGTCGTATACCAATGAGGCATATACGTTTTCATCAACCGCGCCGCAGAACTACAATCTTCTGCCGGTTGAGCAGCCCAAACCGCAGCCGTTCCTCGCAGCAAGGGTGTTCAGTGACACCGCACGCAAGAGGCTTATCGCATTTGGCCTGCATTATAATCTCGATCACACATATCCTTCATCAAAAGAAATATGGTTCCTCGAATTCGAGGATCACGTCGCAACGCCAGGTATAGAGGTAACGGAACCGAACGGCGGTGAAACGTGGGTTGTCGGTACGACGCAGACGGTAACGTGGACATCGGACAACATCAGTACGGTCGCAATCGACTACTCCACGGATGACGGAACGTCATGGCTCCCTGTTGTTTCCTCGGTCCCCGCATCAGGCGGCAGCTACCAGTGGTCGGTCCCTGCGACACCTTCGACGCAGTGTCGCATCCGGATTTCCTCAGCCGTGGATCCGACCGTCAGTGACATGAGCGATGCGGTATTCACCATCGAGCAGCCCGGGGGTCTCACACTCCTTCGTCCGAACGGAGGCGAAGTGTTCACCGTGGGTGACACCGAGGCGATACAGTGGAGCGGAACGGTTACGGGGAAGGTGGACCTCTTCTTCTCCACCGACAACGGGGCGACGTGGAACCAGGCCGCTACGGGAGTGGATGCGGCGTCCGGCAGCTATGCGTGGACGGTGCCGAACGCGCCGTCGACCGAATGCTTCATGCGCGTGCGTTCAGAGGATGATCCGTCCGTGCTGGACGTCAGCGACGCGGCGTTTACCATCGAAGCGCCGGCGCCGGAGATCACCGTCGTGGAACCGAATGGCGGAGAAGTGCTCACGGCCGGCAATTCGTTCACGCTCCAGTGGTACGCACCGGCGACGACACTCCTGACCATCGACTATTCCTTCAACGGCGGCGGCTCCTGGGAGCGCATCGCCGATTCCGTTGACGCGACGACCGGACAGATGGCGTGGACTGTGCCGTCGACACCGTCGACCGACTGCCTCCTGCGCATCCGCGACGTTACGGACCCCGCGCTCGAGGATGTGAGCGACGGCTACTTCGAAATCCGCATTCTGCGCGACCTGCGCGTCATCCGCCCGAACGGCGGCGAGGTCTGGTACGTGAGCGATACGAACCGCATTTCCTGGCAGTCCAGCGGCATCGCGGAAGTGTCGCTCGAATATTCCACCGACGATGGCGCGAGCTGGGCCGTGGTGCGGCAGGCGGTGCCGGCCTCGGCGGGAAGACACGACTGGGTTATCCCCGACACGCCATCGAAACAGTGCCGGGTGCGCGTGACGGCGACCGATGACGGTTCGCTGACGGACATCTCAAATGCCATGTTTGAAATCTCCCGCCGCCCTGAGCTCGTACTTATCGCGCCGGACGGCGGGGAGCGCTGGATGGTGGGATCCCGCGAAAATATCCGGTGGACTGCATCGAGCGTTTCGTATGTCAACCTGGATTTCAGTTCGGATGCGGGTCTCTCCTGGACGCGTATCGCCGAGCGCTTCCCGGCATTTCGGCAGACGCTGATATGGGACGTGCCCGAAGTGGTATCCACGCAGTGCCTCGTGCGGCTGACGGATGTCGACGGTCATGCGGAGGACGTCAGTGACGCGGTCTTCGAGATCTACGACGCACCGCTCCGCGTGGTCACGCCAAACGGCGGTGAAATGTGGGATGTAGGCGCGTCGCGCTACATCACGTGGACGAGCAGGGGCGTGCAGCGCATCCGCATCGATTACTCGCACGACCGCGGGCGTAGCTGGGTGAATGTTGCGCGCAGTGTGCCGGCAGGTGACGGGAAATACGCGTGGGATATCCCGGACACGCCGTCCGACACCTGCTACGTGCTGCTGCGGGACGAAGACAATACCGGCGTCTCGGACATGAGCAACGGCGTATTTGAAATCCGCCGACCGCCGAACATCGAAGTGCTCACGCCGAACGGTCCCGAAGTCTGGCGCATCGGCACATCGCGCCTGATCACGTGGAACTCCTTCAACGTCGATGAAGTGCGCATCGAGTACTCGTATGACGACATGCAGTCGTGGGAGGAAATCGCCGGTCCGGTTCCCGCCGAGAAACGCAGCTGGGACTGGCTGATCCCGAACCATCCATCCGACGTCTGTTATGTGCGCATCAGTGATTACGATGACGCTTCGGTATTCGACATCAGCGACGCGCAGTTCGGCATCGTGCCGAACAAATCCGTCACGCTCACCACGCCCGACGGCGGCGAAAAGATCGAGGCCGGATCCACCTTCAGTATTCAGTGGACCAGCGTCAACGTGGCGCGCGTGCTTCTCGAATACAGCAGCGACAACGGATCGACCTGGACCGAGATCGCCGACAACGTCTCCAGCACCGGCATCTACGCCTGGGCGGTTCCCTCGGAGCTCACGCTGCAGGGCCGGATCCGCATCACCGATGTGGACGACGAACTCATTTTCGACGTCAGCCAGGGCAGCTTCGAGATCACCACACCCACGGATATCGGCGGCGGCATTCCGGATCGGACGTTCGCGATGCACCAGAACTACCCGAATCCGTTCAATCCGGAAACCACCATCCCGTTTGTCATTCCGGCGGCGGGACACGTGCGCATCGCCGTGTACGACGCATTCGGCCGGGAGCTTTCCACCCTCGCCGACGCCCGTTTTACTGCAGGTCTGCATCGTGTGATCTTCTCCGCCGGAGAGCATCCCTCAGGGATCTATCTCTGCCGAATCGAATACCGCGGCATCGTGCGCACGATCCGGATGCTGCTCGCGAAATAATCCCTCGAATCCCCGGCGGCCCCGTGTTTCAGCGGGTTCGCTGAGGGATTCCATGTTTTAACATATCCTAAAACTCGCAATTTTACCCGGGTAAAAACCCTATTTTACCCGGGTAAAATTCCAGTTGGCTATCTATTATATAGGTCTTTCCGGGTTGAGATATCCGCGATGGGCCGAAAACAGGAATTTTGCTGTGGTAAGATGTTGACTTTATTGTCCGGAATTCGTAACGTCAGGTCATTGATTCATGACCTGATAGTGTGGCCTTCCGGGGTTGAGGTATGAGATTAAATCCGGCGTTCCAGAACGCAGTACTTCCATTGATCATTGTTTCGGGCATGGCGCTGGGCGCCTGCTCCTCAACGACGCTGATCCCGGTCTGGCGGCCGTGGACGCGGACCGTGGGTACGCTGGAGTCCGTTGACCCCGGACCATACGTCCTGCGTGTCGAGGGCGAGGATCACACGACTGTGGGTTCGCCCGCAATCATCGAGAAGCAGATGGGAATAATTGTCGAGGACCTTCTCGGCAGGAGGGGATTCGAACGCGCGCAGGGAGACGCGGATCTGATCCTGACACTCTCGTACCGCGCGGGATCGCAGATGACGATGAGCTCCACGACGGTCATGGAGAACCGCGCGGTTGCGTCCTCGTACCTGGCCGGACTGGCGGCCGCGAATTCGTCGAACTCGAAAAGTGGCAGTGTTGGTGTCGCAATCGCCGCATTGATCGGCATTGCGGCATCCTCGAGCGGCAGCGCGAGCAAGGTTGTACAGTCCAACCGTCCCGAAATGCAGGTTGAATACTCCCTCGCACTTACCCTGCAGAACCGTGCGGGCGAGAGTCTCTGGAAGGGGGATGCCGGATGGCGATCGGAAGGGAAGGATATCCTGACCGAGATGTATCTGCCCCTGCAGCTCCTGTTCAGTGAATTCCCGGACCTCGGCGTCGCACCCCGCGTGCCCCGGGTCAGGGAGGACAAGGCCGATACCTTCTTTGAGCAATACTGCGAGAACAAATGGTTCAGCTCCCCGGCGGTTCCGTACCGCATCCGACTGCAGACATCCAGCTGGTCGAATCCCATCAGGGACGAATTCGCCTACGCGGCCTATCTCGACCTGCTCGAAAACGCCGAGATCAGCGTCCCCGTGAGTTTCCGATACGGAGAGGACGACTATACCGATGTGACGGACACATACCTCTGGCGCAAAGTGCTGCTGGGAGGAGAATACCTCATTGGTCCGCTCAAGGAGCGCGCCAAAATCCTCATCGCCCTCGAAGCCACCGGCACCGGCGGCTACAAGGTCGAAGACGCCCGCGTCGCCACGGAGGAGGAATTCAGCGAATACCGCACCCGCCTGGCGGGGTGGCGCAAGGCACTGCGGGAGTATTATGATGTTTTTGAGTGAAGCTCTTATTCATGCCCCGATCTGATACGACATCCAAACACAACCTCGCGCCCGGACTCCGAATACTCGTCCGGGATGCGGAGTGGATTATCAAGCGCGTGGATGCCGCGAGTGATGGGGGACATGCGATCCATGTGACGGGGGTGTCGGATATCGTGCGTGACCGGGAGGCGATTTTCCTGACGCAGATCGAGGATGCGATCGAGGTGATGGATCCGGCACGCACGGCGCTGGTGCCGGACAACTCGCCGGGATTCCGCGATACGCGCCTGTATATCGAGGCGCTGCTGCGCCGCACGCCGCCGACGGATGGCGATCTGTGCATCGGTCACCGGGCGGCGATGGACCTGGTGGAATATCAGCTGCAGCCCGCCCTGCAGGCGCTGGAACAGCCGCGGCAGCGCATCCTGCTGGCGGATGCGGTGGGACTCGGCAAAACGCTCGAGGCGGGTATCCTTCTGAGCGAACTGATCCGCCGTGGACGCGGCAAGCGCATTCTCGTCATCACGATGAAAAGCATGCTCACGCAGTTCCAGAAGGAAATGTGGAGCCGTTTTACCATACCGCTCGTGCGCCTCGACTCCGTGGGCATCCAGCGCATCCGCGGTCGCATCCCGGCGAACCACAATCCCTTCTACTACTATGACCGCAGTATCATCTCCATCGATACGCTGAAGCAGGACCACGAGTACCGGTCCTGGCTGGAGCAGAGCAGGTGGGATGTCATCGTGATCGACGAAGCGCACTCCGTCGCGCATCGCGGCACGCGCAACCTGCGCCACCGCCTGGCGCGGCTGCTCGCCGAACGCTCCGATGCGCTCATCATGCTCACCGCCACGCCGCATGACGGGAAGCCGCGGTCGTTCGCCTCGCTGATGAACATGCTCGATCCGACGGCCATCGCGGATCCGGACAACTACACGCGCGAGGATATCCGCGGACTGTTCATCCGCCGGCACAAAAAAGACGTACGCTCGCAGGTGCTGCAGTCTTTCCGTCCCCGCACGGTACACACCGCCCACGCCGAGGCGACTCCCGCCGAGGAGGCCGCGTTCGAGCGCCTGGCGGAGCTGAAGCTCGGGCGAGTCGATCGCGGCAAGGGGGCGGGACAACTGTTCCGCACGACGCTGGAAAAGTCATTGCTGTCGAGTCCGGCCGCCTGCTCCGAGACGCTCGCGAACCGCATCCGCACGATCGAAAAGCGGGAGGATGCGGACGATTTCGCCGATGATGCGCGCCAGCTGGCGGAACTGCAATACCTGGTTGACGCCATCGGCAGGGAGGATTTCAGCAAGTACGCGCGCCTGCTCGAATTGCTGCGCGGGGACGGCAAGCACGGGTGGGACGGCAGCGACGCGCGCGACCGCCTGGTGATCTTCACCGAACGCATCGCCACGCTGCGCTTCCTCGAGGAGCACCTGCCGAAGGACCTCGGTCTCACCGGGGAGCAGGTGGAAATCCTGCACGGCGGACTCCCGGACGTGGATCAGAACCGCGTGGTGGAGGATTTCGGGCGTGACAATGCGCCGGTACGACTGCTGCTGGCATCGGACGTGGCATCGGAAGGCATCAACCTGCACTACCTGTCCCACCGGATGATTCACTTCGACATTCCCTGGTCGCTCATCCGCTTCCAGCAGCGCAACGGACGCGTGGATCGCTACGGACAGCAGCGCGATCCCCAGATCCTGTATCTGCTTACCGACAGCACGAGCGAACGCATCAAAGGGGACAGGCGCATTCTCGAATTGCTCATCGAGAAGGATCAGCATGTGCACGAGAACATCGGCGATCCGGTGGAATTCACGGGACTGGCCGACGTGGATGACGAAGAGCGTGTCGTGGCCGCGGCCGTGGAGGAGCAGGCAGGGGAGGAAGAGTTCAACAGCATGATCGAGGGGGAGGCCGACGTGAGCCTGCTCGAAATCCTGCTCGGCGGGAAGCCGGCGGATGACGCGCCCTCGCCGTCCAAGCGATGTCGGCGTCCCGCGACGCTGTTCCCCGATGACATGAGCTTCCTCCGCGAGGCCGTGCAGTCCGTGCGCAAACGGCGCGGACAGGAGTTCGCATTCGGCTACGATACCGGGGAAGACGTCGCGCGCCTGCAGATGCCCGAGGACCTCCTGCAGCGCTATCGCTTCCAGCCGAAGGAAATTCTCCCCGAGACGCGGGAGCTCGTGCTGACGACGAACACCGCGGCGATCCAGGACGAGGTCGCGCGCTGCCGGCAGGACGAACAGGCCTGGCCCAAGCTGCAGTATCTCTGGGAACTGCATCCGGTGATGGACTGGCTGGGCGACGGCATCCTCTCCGCTTACCGCCGCGGCGAGGCGCCCGTGCTGCCGCTCGAAGGGAAGCTGGATCCCGGTGAGAGTATCGTGGTCATCTCCTGCCTCATCCCGAACCGTCGCGGACAGACCGTCCTGCAGCACTGGTGCGGTGTGCGCTTCCGCGACGGAAAGTTCGCAGACATCATGGACTTCGACGATCTGCTCCGGCGTACCGGACTGGCGGACGGCAAACTGCCGAATGCCGGTCTGGCGATCGACATCGCGGAGCTGGAAACACTGCTGCCCGAGGCGGTGGAGCGCGCGCGGTCGTGGATGCAGGACCGGCATGACGACTTCGACGAGCGCATGAAAGCACGCCTGGCCGAACAGCTCGTGCGCCTCGGCAAGCTGCGCGAGAAGAAGCAGCGGCAGCTCGAGCAGCGCTACGACGCCGCGGGCGAAAAAGTGCAGGCCATGTGGGCACAGCGCCGCGAAAATGAACTCCGCCGCCTCGACCGCATCTTCAACGAACACGAACAGTGGGTGAAAGACGTCATGACCACCGAGTCCACCCCCTACATCCGCGTCGCCGCCGTCATCACCGGTTCATCATAGACACAAACAACGACTTTACCCTTCACCCTTTACGCCTTTACGTCTTCACCCTTTACGCCTTTACGTCTTCACCCTTTACGCCTTTACGTTCCATGTCCCTCAACCTCACCGGCATCATCAACCAGAACGAGTTCTACTCGGCGCATTACCTGAGCGACATCCTCGAGGGTGATGTGAAGGAAGTGCTCTCGCAATGGTCCCGCCGTGCGAAGGAGGAAAAGGACTTCCGCGCGCCGTGGGATGCGCTGGGCGGACTCCGGCAGATGTTCTTCGAAAGCCGGCGTGAACTCGAGCAGGCCCGGGGCGCCACGGAAGTACTGGATCTCCAGCAGCCCTTCAACGCCTCCCTGCTGCACGCGCTGGGCTATCCGGTGAAACGCGAGGTCGTGGCCGCCGCCGAACGCAGCATCCCGGTGCTCTGCAACCTGCGGCGAACAAACGGTTCACCGCTGCTCTGGGCGGTCGAGGTGGCACCGGTGAACGGCAGGGCGGGGGAAAACGGCGAGGCGAATCCCCTCGATCTCAATCTGCTGCCCGAGCAGTACCCGGAGAACATCCCTGACGATGCGCGGGCGCTGGACGCAACGCTCGAGGAACTGCTCGACGACGAGATCTTCCGCATGGACGAGCCGCCCCGCTGGGTGCTGCTGCTCTCGCACGGCATGGCGGTGCTGGTGGACCGCGGCAAGTGGCAGGAAAAGCGCCTTTTGGGATTCGACCTGCGTGAGATTCTCGACCGGCGGGAGTCCTCGACGCTCCGCGCCATGGCCGCCCTCCTGCACCGGGACTCCGTCGCTCCCGCCGAGGGAGGAGCGCTGCTCGATACGCTCGACGAACGATCCCACCGGCACGCGTACGCGGTGTCGGAGGACCTGAAATTCTCCATGCGCGAGGCCGTGGAACTGCTGGGCAACGAGGCCGTGCGCTACCTGCTGGACGTGCGCAGGGAGAAAGTCTACGGCGTGCTCGACGCGGCGGAGCTGAGCCGTGAATGCCTGCGCTACGTGTACCGCCTGCTCTTCCTGTTCTACATCGAGGCGCGTCCCGAACTCGGCTACGCGCCCATGAACAGCGAGGAATACCTCCGGGGCTACTCGCTGGAGTCCCTGCGCGACCTCGAAATGCTGCCGCTCACCACCGAGGAAGCACGCGACGGCGTGTACATCCACAATTCACTGCAGCATCTCTTCACACTGGTATACGAGGGCTACAACCACGGCTACGTGCAGATGCCCACCGAGGCGCAGCACGACACCTTTGTCATGCCGCCGCTGCGCTCGCACCTGTTCGATCCCGCCCGCACGCCCGTGCTCGGACGCGTGAAATTCCGCAACGAAGTCCTGCAGCGCATCATCCGGCTCATGTCCCTCTCGAGGCCGAAGAAGGGGAAGAGGCCAGGCCGGATCAGTTACGCGCAACTGGGCATCAACCAGCTCGGCGCGGTGTACGAGGGACTGCTTTCCTACACCGGCTTTTTCGCGGAGGAGGACGTGTACGAGGTAAAACGCAAGGGCACGAATCCCACGCCGCTCGAGGAGGCGTACTTCGTCACACTCGATGAACTGGACAAGTACAGGAAGGACGAGCAGGTGCTGGGCGAGGATGGCAGGGTGAAGCGCTACGAGAGGGGAAGCTTCATCTACCGCCTGACCGGACGGGGACGCGAGCAGAGCGCATCCTACTACACGCCCGAAGTGCTCACCGAATGCCTCGTGAAGTACGCGCTGAAAGAGCTGCTGAAGGACAAACGCGCCGACGACATCCTGGAACTCGCGGTGTGCGAGCCCGCGATGGGCAGCGCGGCCTTCCTCAACGAATACGTCAACCAGGCGGCCGAGGCCTACCTGCGATTGAAGCAGAAGGAGTCCGGCCGCGTCATCCCGCACGGCGACTACGTGCAGGAGAAGCAGAAGGTCAAGGCCTGGCTGGCCGACAACTGCTGTTACGGGGTGGATCTCAATGCCGTCGCCGTGGAGCTCGCCGAGGTCTCGCTCTGGCTCAACACCATCCACCGCGAGAGCATCGTGCCCTGGTTCGGCAATCAGCTCGTCACCGGCAATTCCCTCATCGGCGCGCGCCGGCAGGTGTTCCCCGCCGCCTCGCTGAAGAAGAGCAGGGGGCAGGATGCATGGCTGGAGCAAGTGCCCGAACGCGTGGAGCCGGGGGACGAGCGTCCCGTCGACACCGTTTATCACTGGATGCTGCCCGACCGCGGGATGGCGGAGTACAACGACAGGGTGGTGAAATCCCTCGTGAAGGACGACCTCGATGCGATCAAGGAATGGAAGAAGTCCTTCATCGCGCCGTTCGGCAAGGAGGAGATCACCACGCTGCAGCGGCTATGTGCGGCGGCGGATGAACTGTACGAGGAGCACCTCCGCATGCGCGCGAGCATTGACGAGCGCACACGGGATGACATGGACATCTTCGGGCACGAGCGCGACGGCGGTCACCGGCAGCGGCTGACACTGAAAGAGAAGGATGCCATCCTCGAGGGCGAGCTGTACGCGGAGGGATTGCGCAACAGCAGTCCCTACCGCCGTCTGAAGCTCGCCATGGACTACTGGTGCGCCCTGTGGTTCTGGCCCATCGACGAAGCCGCGACGCTGCCCACGCGGGCACAGTACCTGGCCGACCTCGCGCTCATCCTCGAGGGAAAGGAAGTGGATTCATCCGCTCCCCCGCAGTCCGACCTCTTCGCGGAGAGCATGCCCGAACAGCTGCGCCTCGAGCTGCTGCAGCGCCACGGCATCGTGGATGTCAACGAACTCTGCCGCGAGAACCCGCGCCTCGGCCTCGCGCGGCGCATCGCCGATGACCAGAACTTCCTGCACTGGGAGCTGGAATTCGCCGAAGTCTTCGCCCAGCGCGGCGGCTTCGACCTCGTCCTCGGCAATCCGCCCTGGATAAGAATCGAATGGAACGAGGCAGCTGTCATAGGCGATTACGAGCCGCTCTACGTTGTGCGGAAGCACAGGGCGAACAAAGTGGCCCAGCTCCGCGACGAAACCTTCGAACGTATCGCGGGATTGCTGGAGGAGTACCTCGACGCATTCACCACCTCCGAGGGGACGCAGAATTTTCTCAACGCCTATCAGAACTATCCACTGCTGGTGGGGATGAAGGCGAATTTGTATAAATGCTTCCTCCCGCAGGCCTGGATGACGGGGAATGCAGAGGGAGTATCCGCATTTCTGCATCCGGAGGGCGTGTATGACGACCCGATGGGCGGGGAGTTCAGGCAATCTCTGTACAGGCGAATCCGAAAACACTTCCAATTCGAAAATGAATTCAAGTTGTTTGAGGATGTCGATAATCACACGAAATACAGCGTGAATGTTTACAGTAGGATGCTCGGGGACACTGTCTCTTTCGATCACATCTCAAACCTCTTCTTACCGAGAACGGTCGATGAGTGTTACGCCGACAATGGAGCAGGGAAAATTCCTGGTATCAAAACCAAAGAGAACAAATGGGATACTGCCGGTCACAAAGACAGAATCATTCAAATAGGTATTGACGAACTTGCACTCTTCGCTCGACTGTACGATGAAGAAGGAACGCAGGCAAGTGAGGCACGGCTTCCCATATTACATGCACAGGAGTTGCTCAATGTACTCAGGAAATTCGCCGAGCAGCCACAAAGGCTCGGCGATCTTGAGGGAGAGTATTATTCCACGCAACATTGGAACGAAGTCAATGCGCAGCAGGACGGCACCATGCGTCGTGAAACACGTTTCCCGAAAAGCGCGAATGAGCTGATCCTTTCAGGCCCACATTTCTATGTCGCAAATCCTGCATTCAAGACACCACGGAGCATCTGTAATACGAATCGTGCTTACGACGTGCTTGATCTCACCGACCTACCAGAGGATTATCTGCCCCGCACGAACTACGTCCCCGACTGTAGTTCCGAGGAATACCGCCGACGTACCCCTCGCGTTCCGTGGGGAGAGAAGAAGAGGGTGACGGAGTACTATCGGACGGTACACCGGAAGATGATTGGTCCCTCCGCGGAGCGAACTCTCATTGGCGCGGTGATGGTAAGATACTCAGCTCATTATGATGGTGCTTTCTCGACAACTTTCAAAGATACATCAACGTTACTGCTCTATTCGGGGCTTACCTCTTCCATACCGTATGATTTCTTTGTGAAGTCAACTGGGAAATCAAATTTCAGAAATGAAATCTCCGATATGCTTCCTATTTCGGAACTGCATGCGGATCCGATAATTTCACGGGTCCTTAAGCTTGTGTGCATTACAAATGCATATGCTGAACTGTGGAAGGATGCTTGGGAGCCAAGATTCACCCGTGAGTCATGGATGAAGCTGGATCCTCGTTTGGATGCGAATAGCTATCGTAAAATGGTAAATAATTGGTCTCGAGATTCTGGGCTACGGACGGATT
>CAJXVM010000010.1 GCA_913061095.1 uncultured Ignavibacteria bacterium | reverse complement strand
GTGGAGCGACGGTGTATGTGTCCCTCGAACCGTGCAATCACTTCGGGAAGACACCTCCATGCAGCGAAGCGCTGATCGAAGCAGGGGTACGAAAAGTTGTCATCGGCATGCCCGACCCCAATCCGGATGTCGCAGGTGCGGGCGCGCAGCGACTGCGAGAGGCTGGCATCACCGTGACCGAGGATGTGGAACGGGACCGATGCGAAGCTCTCAACGAGGTGTTCATTGTCAATGCCGTGCAGAAGCGCCCGTTTGTCATCCTCAAGGTCGCACAGACCATGGACGGCTACATCGCCGCATTGAAAGGAACCTCGCACTGGATAACCTCCGAGGAGTCGCGGATGGAAGTCCATCGCCTGCGCTCGCTGTACGACGCAGTGCTCGTGGGCGCGGAGACAGTCCGGAAGGACAATCCCTCGCTCAACGTCAGACATGTTGCGGGGCGCCATCCGAAAAGAATCGTTATGACGCGCTCATGGAATCTCCCCACGTCGGCCGCGGTGTTCAGCGACGAACTTCGTGACCAAACCGTACTGATCACGTCGAAAAAAAGCGCTCGAGCGAACGCCGAGACGGTCACGCGATTTCGGAAGAAGGGAATCGAGGTGATGGATGTTACAACTGACATATTGGAATTCGCCTCTCTCAAGGCGGCGCTCAGTTCGCTGTACAGGAAGTACGATGTCCGATCCATTCTCGTCGAGGGTGGTGCGGAGATTTTTTCCGCCTTCCTCCGGGCAAGACTCGTGGACAGGCTGGACGTTTTTACCGCGCCGAAAATCATCGGACAGGGTCGAGCGGCGTTTTCCGCACTGCGGCCCCTGCATCTCTCGGACGCCTGGCGTTTCCGCGTCGAGGAAGTGCTTCGCATGGGAAGCGACGTCTACACAATTCTCAGACCAGAGCGGGAGTCCTGACGCATGTTTACCGGAATTATCGAAGAGAAAGGGCGTCTCCAGTCCGTGCGACCGTTCGGAAAGGGCAAGCGGCTCGAAATTTCCGCCTCCACCACAGTGCGTGATTGCGCAGACGGCGACAGCATCGCCGTCAACGGCGTTTGCCTGACCGTCGTCGCCTTCACAGCACAGAGCTTTACCGTGGAAGCCGTACAGGAAACCATGGAAAAAACCACGCTCGGACAGCTGAAGTCAGGTGCGACACTTAATCTCGAGCGTGCTCTTCGGGCGAACGGGAAGCTTGGAGGACATTTTGTGCAGGGGCATGTGGATTTCACGGCGGAAATCGTGAATATCGAGCAGCGTGAGGAGAGCTGGATGGTGGAAGTGTCTTTTCCAGACAGCGCTTCCGTGAACATCATCCCTGTCGGAAGCATCGCTATCGATGGTGTCAGTCTCACTGTGGCAGAAAAACGCAAAGGGAGCTTCAGGGTGTCGGTCATTCCGCATACCTTCGATGCGACGCTGTTCCGGGAATATGCACGCGGCAGCCGGGTAAATATTGAACTCGACATGATCGGGAAGTACGTGCTGAACTACCTTCAGACGCAGCAGGGTGAAGGAAAGGGTATTACCGAGGGGTTCCTGAAGGGGCTGGGGTACTGATCATTTCTTCCAGTTCGCGATACTGCGGCGCATAAGCGCCTCGGTTTCATCGGCGGCGTTCTCCCAGTCAAATTTTGCCGCCCAGGCCAGCGCACGCGTCCTGAACGCGTCGCGTGTCTCTGGGGAAGCAAGAAACACCTTCATTTTCTCGATCAGATCATCAATGTTTCCGAATTCGTAGAGTAATCCGGTCTCACGGTCGACCACAGAATCCCGCAGTCCCGGGACGTTCGCAGCCACGACGGGAGCACCACAGGCGTTTGCCTCGACGACGGTAAGTCCCCAGCCCTCCTTGGAAGATGTGTTCACGACAAAATTCATTTTCTGCAGCAGAGGCGCTTTCTCTTCCTCGTCGATGAAACCGTGGAAGGTTATTCGATCCTGCAGCTTCAGTTCTGATGTGAGCGCCTCGAGACGCTCCTTGTCGTCACCGTCTCCGATGATGTCCAGCTTAAGCGAAGGGTGGCTGTCACGCAGGCGATCCATCGCATGAATCAGATGATCGACGGATTTGTACTTCTTGAGACGACCGAAATATCCAATGCGATCATAATGGTATGTATTAGTTTCATCAGAATAGTATATCTGCTTGTTAACACAGTAATTAACCACAGATACTTGATCCTTTGGAAAGCCCCATTCAAGGTACTCGTTTGAAGTGCTGGGAGAACCGATGATGAAGTGTACCTTCCTGTATACAGGCTTGATGAGTCGTTCCATAAGGTAGACGTAGGCGGCGAGAGGGAAGATGGTTTCGAGGAAGATGCTCTTTCCGAAGAGATGATGCGTTACGCCCTGCACAGGTTCACGGCAGAAAAGGGGGGTATAGAAGGGGATTTTGTTGACGTCGTCGACGATGACATCGTAATTATCCTTCCTGAAACGCGTAAAATAGGCCCATGGGACCCAGAAATTGAAGAAAAACCTGCCGCCCTGGCGTATAATCCTCATGCCGTTGCGCATTTCCTCGCGTTTCGCACCTTTGAAATAGTGACAGTATAGTGTCACCTCATGTCCGCGTGCAGCCAGCCTTTCGAATACCTCATGCAAATGAACCTCTGCGCCACCTGCCAGGGGATTTGCAAGGTCCTGCCAGTTAAATACCAGTATCTTAAGCTTGTTAGCGCTCATCATATAAAGTATAATCTAGTAATATAACGATTGTCGGCACTTTACTGGAATCTGCCGGGGAAAGGACCTGTGCGAGGTGTGAAACCGCGTCGCGACGGAAGAACTTTACATAAACCGGAAGTGGTATATCGGAAATAATGCAGTGTTCATAAACATGACGACTATTCTGCAGTAAATCACCGCGACACTGCGTCCTACTGCGCGAGACGTATCATTTTTTCGCTATAACACCGATGGAAAGCGCAGTATTGAGCTTCACAGCGGATCCGTCCATACCATGCCGGATTTTCTCACGAATTCTGGATACCGGCGGAACGAGACGGGGATACAGCGGCAGTTTTACCCCGATTTTATAGAACGCTTCGCGGAAAGTCCGGTAGAACAGGCTTGGATACATCCATTCGCCATAGGCGTCGACGGGGTTCATACCGAGTTCTTTCAGAAGTGCACGGAGTTCACGCACCGAAAATTCGCGCTCCCAGCCCGCGAACCACGAATTCAGGGCTATCAGCACGTGCTTGATTACCGTGTAGATATGCCATCGCTGCGGCACATCGACGATGAGGAGTCCGCCGGGCTTGAGCACGCGGATGTTTTCTCGCAGCAGATTTTCTGCCGCATCCTTGCGGAAATGCTCGAGCAGTCCCTGATGAAACACCGCATCGAACGTTCCGTCCGGAAACGGCAGCGCGAAGGCGTCTCCGCCAACGGCGGAAATATGCTCGACGGACGGAAGATTATTCCGGATGATCTTCAGGGAGTTCATTGAATAATCGAGGAGCACGAGCTCCGCGCCGTCCTGCGCCATATAGAAGCTGTCGCGTCCCGTTCCGGCGCCGACCTCGAGAATTCTCGCGCCATCGAGCTCGAGATGCTTCGAGAGGTTGCGGCGTATGCGATCGGTATTCGCATAGACTTCCTTGGTATCGGATTTCTGATCCCAGAAATCATCCCAGTTCTTTTTCGTCGATTCTTTCATAGCTGTATTAACAGCCCCTTACTTCCGATAATAAATATTATGTAAAGTCGGTCTGTGTGCTTCCATGCCCTGCTTTCAGAGAGGCTCGTAGAGACACGATGTTTGGACGAATATGATGTACGTCTGTTCCATTCATGCAAATTACGGCGTTTTTGCGTTGGGTCAAAGAGCTGTTGACCGTTAGCCGATAGCCGTTGGCAATTCGCTGTTCGCTACCGTTGCTTTGAGGCGCCGCAAAGGTGTTTTGGCTGTTCGCGTCTGGATCCATGTGTGGAACTGCATGTCCTGTTTGTTGATGACGGATTCCCTGCCTTACGATACATGTCATGGCTAACCGATTGGAATATTAACTTATTTCCAGCGGCGGGAATTCCGCTTCATGGATGCAAGACCGATCGCGGATTCGTGTGTACCGGCTGATTGATGCGTTTTAGGATGGGTTAAAAGAATATTTAACCCGAGTTAAAAATGATTCATGGAATTTTAGGATAACCTAAAACTATTTCTGCACGAGCATTTTCTCGGAAATACGGCGTTCAGCCGTCCGGAGAACGAGGAAATACACTCCGGGAGACAAGTTCGCATCGGTTTGGAGACGCAGGCTGTGGCGACCGGCTGTGAGCATGCCCTGATACAGTTGACGAACGGGACGGCCGAGCAAGTCATGCAGTACCAGCCGGATGTGCTGCGAGGCCGGGAGCGTGACCGTCACGACTCCGCTCTGCATGGGCGGATCGAGTGGCTGCGGATACACACTCATGGCTATTTCGCGAGGCGACGGCGGCGAGGCGGCTGAGACGACTCCTCCGGATGTCGTCCGGTAGATTACGCCTCCGTCGCCAACGGCCCAGCCGTGAAGCGGATCGCTGAAGGTCATCGCGCGGAACTGCGGTGTCACGTTCGGATGAGCGGGATCGAGCGTTTCGAGCACATCCCATGTCCATGTGCGACCACGATCCGTCGTGCGCTCGATGCCCCTGTTGCATGCGAAGCCCAGGTCGGGACGGACAAAATCGCTGTCGAATATGTATCCCCAGTTGTGCCACAGAGTGTCCCAGGTCATCCCGCCGCTCACGGTATTCGGCATCCCGCGGCCCTCGCCATATACAAAACCTTCCGCGCCGGAGAAAAAGTGCAGTCCGTACAAATCGATACGCGACCAGGTGTCGAAATACTCCCAGCTCTCTCCCCCGTCCACCGAGCGCAGGAGCATGGCGTGTTCACCCACGGCCCAGCCCGTGTCACGCGACGGGAACTGGATGTCACGCATGCACACCCCGAGTCCGGGCGCGGTGCGGGACACCTCGTTCGCGACCGTACGCCAGGTCACACCGGCGTCTGTGCTTTTCCGGATGACGGCCTGACGGTCCTGGTGCACCCATCCGACGTTTCCTGAATCCCCGATGGCATAGACGGTTGTCGGATCGATGAAGAGCAGTTCGACGATATCGAACTCCGGTTCCATGGAGATATCCTCCCAGCTTTCTCCCAGGTCCGTGCTTCGCAGAAGCACACCGCCCGAACCGTCCGGCACTCCCCCGCCGCCGACGTATACGTTCCCGGTTTCATCGGATGTCACGGCCCAGAGCTGCGGGGCGGGATCGGGCATGATGGGGATGTCGAGTTTTTCCCAGTGTTCGCCATCGGTCGTGCGCAGCACGGTGCCGTGATAGCCGACGATGAAGCCGGTGAGCCGGTCGACGAAATGCACGTTGAGCAGTGACGTTTCCGTCAGGGGCTGCTCCCCCGGACGCGGATGCATGAGCTGCCAGCCGTGCTGGGCGTGCAGCACGGACGGAACTGTCGCCAGGAATAGGATGGATAAAAGCGCAGCTGCCGCGCCATGCGCGTGCGTACGGTTGATTGCTGTGAAGGACATGGTTTCCCCGCCAGATGAACATGAATCGGTTCAGGAGGAATGTACGGATTCGGGGAACAACATACCATGGAGTTCGGAATGGCGGGATTATGCTTCGTTCGCAGATGCGACCACACCCTGACGGGTGTGGTTACCGGAATGGACACTGCCGGGAGCGACCACACGCTGACGGGTGTGGTTACCGGAATGGATTCTGCCGGGAGCGACCACACGCTGACGGGTGTGGTTACCGGAATGGATTCTGCCGGGAGCGTCCACACCCTGACGGGTGTGGTTACCGGCATCGATACTCAGGAGCGGTAACCACACGCGTAAGCGTGTGGCCAGCCCACGGTGCACAGCCTACGGCCAATCACCAGTGCTTCTGTCGTACGGGGATGATATCAAGCGGGAGTGAGACCTGATAATCCTCGGCGGGACTCGCCTGCCAGTACTCGCCAACGATGGCGCCCTCCCCCACCACTTCACAATAGGCGAGGCCGGTCTTGATCAGTCCTTCGTTCTCGGTGTAGGGATTCAGCTCGATCATGCCGTTGGGCGGGATGACATGCTTGTCGCGTGTCAGCTGCTTGCCGTGGTCGAGGTAGAATGTCACGGCGACGGTCACGGCGCTGTCGGCGGCGGGATTGACGAGGACGAGCCGCGCATCGATGTCGGGAGCGGCGACGAAATGCTGGCAGAGCAGCGCGGCCGCGCCGTGCGCGTCCGAGGCGGGGATGGCGGTGTTGAAGGCGGAACGCAGCGGATCCCGGTAAAACTGCCAGTACTGCGCCGAAACGTTTCCGCCGTCGGAGTAAATGCGGATGGTGCCCTTGAAACGGCGTCCGCCGATGTGATCGGCGGGATTGTAGTTGACCTTGCCGAAGATCGGGAGGAAATACGACTGGTCGTCGACAAGCGTGCCGTCCATGTCGTAGAGGAGGACGTTGACAACTGAGCCCGTGCCCTCATGATCGGTAATGACGAGATGGGTCTCGAACATCTCAGGATCGGCTTCGAAATAATTGACGACGAGCTGATCGCCCACGCGCAGCTGCGGTGCGTGTTCTCCCTCAAACGCAAATTGCGCGCGTGCCCCGTGGGACACGCACGCAATTGCAAACATGATCGCGATGATGCGGCGATGCATCTGCTGCACGGCGCCTCCTAACGAATCTTGGTGACGCCCTCCAGCGGAAGCGCGACCTGATACTTCTCGGGCTCGGAGGCCTGCCAGTACTCGCCGGTGATCTTGCCGGCGCCGACGACGACGATGTACGCGGTGCCGGTCATCTGCACGCCCTTGAGAGATTTGTACGGATTGATGCTCACCACGCCGTTGGCAGGAATGACGCGCTTCTCGACACCGACGAGTCCGCCGTTGTCGCTGTAAAATTTCACGTCGATGGTCGTCGGTCGCGCCATCTCCGCATTCGCAACGATGATCTGCGACTTCACCGACTTGTCGCTGACAAAGTGCTGGCAGACGAGCTTGTCATAACCCTTGCCGTCCGCTGCGGGCACGGCGATGTTGAGATACGACTGCTCCTCATTGCGGTATTTCTCCCAGTACTGGCCGGCGATGTTGCCGCCGTCGCTTTCGATGCGCACGGTGCCGGAGAACTTGGGATCCTGGTTGTAGCCGTGCTGATACGCATTCAGGTAGGTCAGCGGATCATAGTTGATCTTGCCGAAAGCGTTCAGCGTTTCGTAACGCTCGTACACGAGACGGCCTTCCTCGTTGTAAATGGTGATCTTCAGATTGGGTCCGACGCCGTCGACGTCGCTGATCACCACGTGCGTTTCGATGTTGTCGGGATCGGAAACGAACCGGTTGATGACCAGGTTCTGTCCGACCTGGGCGTCCAGCTGCACGGTGCACAGAAGCAGTGCCGCAGCTGCGACCAGGATGCTCGTAAACGCTTTCGACGATTTCCGCATTGAAATTCCTCCTGGGAACGTATTCAGGGATCTACTTGAGCAAAACTGATATTCCGAGTTCAAGATACGCATCGGCGGGCAATTCGTGAAATGCTTCCGCGTAACGTGCGCCGCGTCCACCGAAGGTCATGGCCCGATAGGCATTGAGTCCTTCAATGTGATGCATGTAATCGATGGCGTCCTGCTGGCTTGCGTAGCAGCGCATTGCCTCGCGCTTGTGTTCGATGTGATGCGTGATGTCGGCGGCAGAAGTGGCCGGGAGCGGACTCCAGACCTCGAATCCTCTGATGATGGGACGGACGCCGGGTATCTCCCGAAGTGTCCGCAGCAACCAGATATTCAGTATCCGATGATCATGATGATTATCGAATAACGAGGGAAGATACAAAACATCGGGTTCTTTCTCAATCAATTGCCGAAGTTCCGACCCGGAATATACGTCTGAATCAAAAGCGCTGTTCCCCAGGCGCAGCAGCAGACGGTCATCGATTCCCAGTACGTCCATCGCCGCATGGAACTCCCGCTCGCGCACGTCCCGCTTTTCCTCTGCTGTCATCCCCTCTCCGTCGATGGATGCGACGTTGTCGGAAAACAGCGCTACGGTGATCACATCGCCCCGGTCACGGTGACGCAGAAGCGCTCCGCCCGCTCCGAAGGTCTCGTCATCCGCGTGCGGCGTCAGCACGAGGACGCGCTGCGACGGACCGTTGAATTCGACGGGACGCGGATATACAGTCGCCTCCGGATCGAATGCCAGCTCGCCGATCTGACGCGCCCGCATGCGAAGGCGGCGCAGGGAGAGATACTTCATCAGCTGGCGCACGCCGGTCATGTCGCGGCTCCCGATCGTCCGAAAACATCCGACCATCGAATCATGTGACTGACGCTCCGGTGTGCATACTCGCTCACAGGTTCACTCCCGAAATATTCCCGCGTCTGCGCTTCACGCCAAACATGGCCGAAGACCGGATGCTCCCGTGATACTCGAAGTCGGCTTTCGCGATGCCGCGCAGAGAGGATTCATTTTTTTCTTCCGCGTAGATCCAGAGATGGCGGAGTCCTTCTTCGGCAAGCCGGCCGCAGAGGCGGCGCAGCGCATCCGGATAGATGCCGCGGCCGCGGTACTCCGGCATTGTGACGACATCGTAGACGACGGCATCTGGCGGTGCGAGTTTCCAGGTGGAATGCAGTTCGTCAATGTACAGACGGTGCTCCTCCACCCAGGAGGAAAATGCGACGCGGTCATCGTCCATGCCAATCCATGCGCGCGTGCCGGAGGCGAAACGCTGCCGGTACTGGTCGAGGAATTCCTGCATGGGATGCGCGCCCCAGGGAAAATCGTGCACATTGACCAGACGGAAATCGATGTCGCCCGTCAGCAGCGTGACGGGGACGCAGGTGCGTCGATAGAAACGGAGATGATGCCGTTCACATATTCTCATTGCAGCTCCCTCCTCTGCTGGCGGGACTGCATGAGCCGCTGTACCGTGCGCGCCGCGCGATACCGCAGCAGACTGCGGGCCGTGTGCAGTGTACAGTGTTCGCTGCGGCGCTGCTGGGGATTGAATTCCCGTTTGTACCGTTCATCCCCGCGCAGAAAATCGAAAAATGTGCATCCCTGCTCCAGCGCGAAACAGATGCTGCGGTCGAGATTCATCGTGCCGGGACTGTAGCGCTTGTACTGTTCATCCATCCCTGAAAGCACGTAGAGCATGCTGCCAGCGTGTATCCACGAGGCCATGACATGCACGATATCCCCGTCGTGCCGAAGCACGGTGAATACCGCCTCGTGTCCGGCAGCGGCGATGGCGTCATGAAAGAAGGCGCGGTGGGATTCCTGTTCGAACCACGACGCGGCACCGAAGCGCTCACGATTCAGGCGGATAAGCGTGTCAACGAGCCGTGCATCCGGGCAAGGCACGGCGCTCCATGTCAGCGCTTCCTCGCGATCGAACATCCGCCGCGCGCGGCGCACTTCCCTGCGCATGTGTGCATCCGCGCGCTCGATCAGTGAGTCGGCATCCTCATTTGCGAGGGAAACACGCAGGTACAGTTCCCCCCTGTCATGCCGCGCATGCAAGCCCGTGCCGGCAACGGTGGATTCCGGAAGCACATCGTGCAGCAGCAGCCAGGAGCCCGGATACGTTGTTTCGATCCATGCAAGCAGCGCGCCCCAGACAGCTGTGGTATCCGTGTCGGTGGTGACAAGATCGGTGTACTGCGCGAGCCGGTCGCCGAGAAAGAGCAGATACCGCCATGCCGTCAGCGGTCCTGCACGCCGCATCTGCAGAAACAGCGGGGCCGCCGCGACGATAGATCCCTCCTTTTTCATCATGAGCAGTACCGGTTCGCGGCGTGGATCCGGCTCCACGAAATACGTACTCCACAGCCGGTTCCACTGCCAGGACTGGAAAAAGGTATTGCGCTTCAGACGGTTCTCCTCGTAGGCGCATGTCCACCATGCGCGCAGCGCCGGATCCTCGAATGTCGTTCGGGTCACTTCCACGCACTCACTCACGACCCCTCCCTCCTGTCGCGCAGGGGACGCGCCGGTGTGCCCGCCGCCACCGCCCAGGCGGGGATGTCGTGCGTGACAGTGGCGTTTGCCGCGATGACGGCATGATCGCCGATACTGACACCGGGAAGAATAACCACGTTGCTGCCGATCCAGACGTCCGCTCCGATATCGATCGGCGCGCTTTCTCCACCCTGTTCGCGCACGGGACGCTCGTTGTCGTCAAAGCGGTGGTTTGAATCGATGATCGTGACGAAACCGCCGATCAGCGTGCCGCGACCGATGCGCACCGATCCCGAGACAGTGCAGTGCTGGGAGATGAACACCTGCTCTTCGAGCCGCAGCGTGTCGCCGGGATGCGCAATCAGCCAGCTGTCGTGCAGCACCTGTGCGCCGGCACCGATTTCGAACCGCGCGCCGTCGGCGATGCGCAATTCAACACGGCGGCCAAATGCGGCGGAACCGTCGATACTGTGCTGTCCCGATGCGCGCAGGCGGCGCAGGACAAGATGCAGTTCTGCACCCTCCATTTTCCGGAACAGCCAGGCGGCGATATGAGCGACAAGTGTTTTCATGAGCGATCGGATGCATGCGAACCGGATGCGTGCGGACCGGTCGGTGTGTCCGGCGGAGCGTCGCCGTGATTCGACTTCCGCACCCGCGTGACTTCATGCCGATGAAGATAAATATACGTCATCGAGACGATGCCTGCCGCGAACCAGACGATGACACTGCTCACGGCGGCACCCATCGATCCCATATACGTGATGAACAAATAATGCGACACGACGGTGACGCAAAGCTGTCCGAGTGCCACCCAGGTCGCAATGCGCGCCCGGTCGATACTCAGCATCAGAATGGTAAGCGGATTGCCGATGATGGTCCACGCATACCCGATGAAGAGCACCGCGAACAGCGGCAGTGACGGTGTGTATTTCGGAAAGAATTCCGGTGTCGCGAGGAAGATGACGATGACGTAGGCCAGTCCGATGGCCGTCACGGGCAGTGTGACAGTAAACGTGCGGCGCACGTAGCGGCGCATTTCATCGAGGGAACGCAGTTCCATGGCCTTCGGGAAAAACACGGTGACCACCGAACCGGCGAGCACGATGAGCGGTGTGCAGAGGCGCGCCGCCGCGATGTAGAGCCCTGCCTCGTCGGGACGATCGGACAGCATCGGTGAGATCATGAACACATCGAGGCGCATGAGGAACATCGTGGCGAAAGATGTCAGCATCATCCACTTCGCGAAATGCCAGATTTCCGTACCGATATCGCGCCAGTCGTACCGCATGCGTCCACGCAGGGACGAAAGGAACCACAGTGCAAGCGGAATGACGGCGAATGGCGCGATGGTGTACGAGAGGTACACGAGGTCGAGTGTGAAGATACCGATGAGGATGCCGGCGTAGATGATGCCGGTCTTGATCGCCGCTTCGGCAATGCGCAGTGCGGTAAATCGCACGAACTGCTGGCGGGCCTGGAGCACGGTGAGCGAGAATTCGATGAGCGCCTCTCCGAGGATTGCGATGGCCATGAGCCGCAGCGGCATGACGAGTTCCGGTGTGCGCAGCGCACGCACGGCGAGGAATTCCGCGGACAGAAACAGCGCGGCAGCCGTGAAGAGAATGATGACGGTCTTTGCCCGCAGTGCGAAATGGAAATGCGCCTGCGCGCGGCGGGGGTCATCATTTTTGTACAGTGCGTAGAAGCGGATGAAGCTCTGATGCAGTCCCGAATCGGTGAACTGCGTCACGGCGGCGAACACGGTGATAAACAGGCCGTAGAGCTTGTACTCCTCCGGCGTGATCAGCGCAAGGAGGATGACGGTAATCAGGAAGGTCAGGAATTTCGCGATGACATCGCCGGTAAATACGACACCGGCCTCCCGCGCACCGAGCGGCAGGAGTTCACGGATACCGATAATCATTCGTCGCATGGTCACGCAGCGGCAACGTGTTCGGTGATCGTATCGAGGAGCCGCCGTACACGCCTGTCCCAGGTGTTCTGCCGCGCAAAGGCGCGCAGGCGCACACGCCGTTTTTCATCCGTCTGCTCGACGGCATGCCGGATGCCGGCGAAAAAGCCTTCGCGCGTATCGGCGAGTGTGACGATGTCACTGTAATGCATCAGCTCGGTGACGCCAGTGGCGATGATGGGCAATCCCGCCGCGGCGTATTCGTAGAGTTTGAGCGGATTCACCACGTCGGAGATCGCGTTCGAGAGAAACGGGATGACCGCGGCGTCGAAGCTGCGCAGGAGCGCGGGCAGCTGCCGGTGCGGGACGAATCCGTGCAGCATCACGTTGGGATATGATTCACAGCGGGCGGCGAAATCGCTGGTGACCGGGCCAACGACGGCGAAGTCGTATTCCGGGAAGCGGTTGATGGACTCGAAGAGCAGTTCGCTGTCGAACCATTTTCCGCAGGTCGCGCCCACGTAGCCAATGACGGGTCGCCGGGATGGCTCGTCTCCATTGGATCCACTGTGGTGTTCGAATTGAACCAGCGGCACTGTGGAAGTCGCCCTGCCGCATTGTTTAACGAATTCGGCAGACACGGCATTCGGAAGCAGCAGTGTGCGTGTCTCCGGGAAACGCCGCCGAATGGAGGAGCCCTCTTCGTGCGCGCTGAAGGTGACGAGGTCCGCCTCGGCGGCGAGCTGCGCTTCGTACCGGCGAAGACGGCGCAGTGCCCGATCGGTGCGTCCCTGCACTTCCAGGGCGTCACAGACATCGTACACCAGAAGACGCGGGTTCAGCAGTGTGCGGTCGATCAGGTTGTTCCACCAGAGGGGCAGCATGATCAACGCAATGGACTGTGAGAAATCCATCCCGGAAAAACGGCGGCGAAACCATTGCTGAAAAATCGATCGGTCGAGTGCAGGTGCGAGGCTGCTGCGAAAACCCGTCGGCAGCGTCGGAGGCGTATGAACATGGAGCCGGGGCTGATCGGGATCACGCGTGAAACCGGTTTCCCGCGACAGCGGAGAAAACATGCGCTGCAGAAATGCGTGCGTTTTGCCGGCTGTGGAGGGTGGGATTTCAATGAAGTCGACATGATGCCCCATCCGGGCGCATTCCGTTGCCAGCGCCTGGTCGCGCTGCGGCAGGCTGTCGAACGATGTCAGTCCGAAAAACAGGAAGTGATATGTCGATGTGTCAATCATCTCGTATTGCATTGTTCGTATCTCGTGCCCGGACGGTTCACGTCGCCGCCCGGCGGAACGACCAGGCGCATCAAGCCGTCCCGCGCCGGTAATGCGATTCGAGCATCACGGCAATATTGTCCCAGGTCTGCTCAGAAACAAACCGCAGGGCGGCCTGCGCGCGCTGCTCGAGCTGTGCTTCCAGCCTTCCCGTGACAATCCCCTCCGACAGCACACGCAGCTCATCCTGCGTCTCCGCGACGGTCATGAGCGTCTCATGATCCGGAATCGACCGTACATATTGTCCGCGGATATCGCTGAGTGCGGGAACGATGACCGATTTGCCGGTCGTGAATGCCTCGAGAATGCCGAGAAATCCCGTGGCGATCAGCCAGCGCGCATCCCGGAGTACAGGAAGAGGATCAACAAGGATTCCGCGGACGTGCACATGGAAGCGCGCATGCGCGAGGTCTTCAATCCGCCCGCGCAGGGATCCGTCCCCGGCGATATCCAGCTGCACGTCGATATCCTGTGCGCGGGAGACCTCCGCAAGCGCCGCCGCAAATGGAAGGATTTCCGTATCCGTCTCAAGTCGTCCCGCGTAGCCGAAGCGTCGTATCTCCGGAAGCGGCAGCTCCGGTCTCCTGTGCACGGGCGCACCGAGGTATACGGCATCGACCGGGTGCCGGTACAGTTCCCGCACGTATGTCCCCACGGCGAAGCGCGATGTGCACATACGCGCCGCAAGCGCGCGCAGCAGCCGGTGTCGCCAGCGGATCGGCCAGTGCTCGTAGCCGTGGAAGGTGATGGCGTAATGCGGTCCACGGACGATCGCCCGCAGCGGCAGGAACCAGTGGATCAGCGGTGTGTAATCGTGAAAATGCAGGATGTCGGCTGAGCTGAATAGGCGTCGATGCCGCCACATCCACCGCCAGTAGAAGAGCCTGGTCAGCGGACGACGAAGAGGCACGCGAAAGCGTATCACGTGAAACGGCAGACTGTCATCCCGCCAATCCTCCCCCGCCGCTGTTTCAGTCAGCACGGTGACGTCATGTCCGCGTGCTGCAAGTGCTTCCGCTGTGCGCAGCACGCTCCACTGCACGCCTCCGGCATCCGGCAGAAAATGATTGGCGATGTGGATGATACGCATGACCGGAATCAGCGGAAGGATCGCTCCACGCGCTGGAAGAATTCATAGCGCGGCGGACGGCCTTCCGTGGGCGTGTATCCGTAATCCTTCACAAAGGTACCGTCCATCAGGTCATCCGATGGATTCCATGGCTTGTCGTAATCGTTTCCTTCACGGAAGACATAGGTGATGCGTTTGAACGCTTCGTGTTTTTTTCGCCGCGCTGATCCACCATCGCGGTCGAGATCGAGAAAGTGCGTGATGCCGTCGCCTATGTTGTATTCCGGGAAGCCGGTGAAGAGCTGCATGCGTCCGCCGGGCGGCACGATCCCGCGCACGAGTTCATTGACGGTTTTGTGCAGATAGTTGCCGTATTCACCCTGCGCGCCGTGCGTCAGCACGACATCGGGCTGCTCACGCCGGATCAGCTCGCGGATGCTGCGCTCGATCGCCTCGCGCATGACGCTGCCGGGACCGAAACTCTTTTTGAAATCCAGTCCGCGGTACTCACCGATCTGCACCACACGGCGGCCACCGAGTTCGAAGACAACGGGCAGGATGCTGATGTCCACGCCGAGCGACGCGCCGTAGCGTTTCGCGATGCGGGGTTTATCAATTCCCTTCAGGTCCGTCGCCACGCGCACCGATCCGTCAGGCATGATGCCGGCGCAGTTGAATCCGCCGAGCTGCTCGACGGGATCATCCTCAAAACCGCTGCTGCCGTCGGCGCCGTTGGATACCAGGACGACACGAACATCCTTCCCCATCTCCGCGGCCATGGCGAGCAGTCCGCCCGCAAGCAGCACTTCATCGTCGGGATGTGCGAAGACGGCAAGGATTTTCCCGGCGCGCGAGAGCACCGCGTGCATGTCGCTGAAGCGCTCCGAGAGTGCTTCAGGCGTGCGCAGATAGCCGGTATGGTCATCGGCATCGAATACGCTCAGCCGGTAGTCGATCTTGATCTTCTCTCCCGGCTCGCCGTACATGAAGTCATCGACATACACAACGGGGTGATCCACGCCCGGCCATTCATCGAAATCCCATGTACCGTGCTCGACGCCTGCGGGGATGTCGTACCCCGGACGGAACATCCCGGGCTCGAGCGTATGCGGCACGGTCTGGGAAGCGGCCGTCGCGGGAAGAAGAAGAATGAGCAGGACCAGTGTGGATTTCATGCCATGATTCCTTACATGAGCAGTATGCTGTGCTGAAACGCGAAATCCGCGCCGTGGACATACAACGTATATGCGCCGGCAGGGAGCGGTGTTCCCGTATCGCCGCGGCCGTCCCAGGGCACGAAATGATTGCCTTTCGCGAAAGCATAATATACGATTTTTCGCAGCGCCCGTCCGCGTCCGTCGAATATCGTGATTTGAACAGGCCGGGGACCTGCGACATGGAATGCGATGGTGCAGTGGGACGTATGTCCGGCGCGGAAGGGATTCGGCCAGACGCCGTGCTGCAGAGCGGTGGGGTGCTCGCTCGGCCGCTCGAGCTGCTCCGCCAGCAGCGGTGCGAGGACGGAAGCGATGCGCGCGTGTCCTTCAGGAAGCGGATGCACACCGTCGAATCCCAGCAGGCTCGAATCATTCTGGAACGCATCACGCAGAGAGAGCACGGCGCAGCCCTCCTCCCTGCCCACATCGCGTATGCAGCGATCGTATCGGTCGCGCATGTCGCGGGCGCCGCCGTACGGAATGTATTGCGCACTGTCCGCACCCGCAGCATAAAACCGCCCGGCAATGAGCGGGGGCAAGCCGAGCAGCAGCGGCTGCGCGCCGATGCCGCGCACTTTCTCGACAAGCAGACGGATATTGTCGCGGAAACGCGTGAGCGGGACGCGTGGCGCCGGCGGATCGTCCCACACGTACATGTCATTCGAACCGAATGCGATGACCACGACCGACGGAGCGGCTGCAAGCACATCTGCGTCGACCCGGTCGAGCGCGTCATCCGTCGTCTCACCTCCCGCGCCGCGGTGCAGTGAACGGAACGGTGTGCCGTCCTCACGGAGAATTGAATCGGTTCGCGCTGGGTACGCATCCCCGGGACGCCGTTCTCCCTCGATCCATCCCTCCGTAATGGAATCCCCGAAATACACGATCAGCGGCTGGGACGGAAGCCGGATCGGTACCACGCAGAGAACGCAGCACAGCAGTGCTATCCGCGGCAAAGGCATAGGCTATTTGAGTGAAATGTTTTCCGGTGTGTCGAGCTGGACGATGCGGTGATCGGGCTCTTCGGAAAAATGCGGATGCGGTTGCGCCTGTTCGTGCAGAGCGCGGAGCAGTCGTGCTTCGTACTCGCGCAGTTTCGCTTCAACTGCATCGGCCTTCATTTCCCGAACGGAAAGGGTTTCGCGGTATCGCTTCAGGAAATATGCGATGGTTTCCACACGAATCTTGATGCTTCCCGTGGGACGGTTTTCATCGATATCCTTGAAGCTGAAATACGGCGTGCCGGAGCATTCGACGACTTCCTGTACCGTGGCATAGATCGGTCCGTCATGTCCGCACTTGAAACTGGAGAGTTCGAGAGCGACGAGATTCGGGTGGCGTGCGACGTACTTCGCTGCCCACACCTTGCGGTTCGTGTTTTCACTGTAGGAATTTTTCCACACGTCCGAGATTTCCATGGGATGGGAAATGCGTCCGGCTTCGAGATCCGGACCGAACACCCGGTGGAGGCTTTCCTGATCTGTTGGCAGACTGTCCTGCGTGAACACGGGATATCCCAGCTTCTGGAATTCAGCCAGGATGCCGTGATTGATTCCCGCATCGTTGTGGTACGGGCGCGCGAGGAGGACGATGCCGAGGCGTTTTTCCGCTTCAAGTGAGCGCAGTGTTTCCCGCGCCCGCTCCTGCAGGGACTCGGTAAACCGTCGCAATGCGCTCCATCCCGCATCCATTGCTGCGGCATGTTCGCGTCGTCCGAGATTCAGTCTCGTACGGAGTGAGTCGTAGATCTGTCGTGAAGCCAGAGCCGCATCTGCAAGGTTGACAAAGGGATGGACGTATGCGATACCGCGCTGCTCGAAGGTGTTCTGTTCCTTTGTGTATGCCGCCTCGATGGTTTCGACGCTTCCGACAATGGTCGGACAGGCCTTTGATGCCTGCGTACCGACCAGGTCGCTCGGCATGTCGTCGACCATCGGGAAGAAAATCATGTCGAGCGCTTGACGGTCGTGCTTCCGGTATAGCAGATTGTGCACGTGCGAGAGTGCCAGTTTGCTCGGGAAACAGGGATCGATACTGCCGCGCTTTGATCCTTCACGGAAGAGGTCGTCTGTGGTGTGATCGGAAAACACGATCTGCTCGAACGGGATGCCCAGCGCCTGCAGGTATGCAGTGAAAAAAGGCGCATGCGCATACATGTTCAGCGCTCGCGGAATGCCGATCCGCAGGTCGCCACGGCGCATTTGCCGCTGGTTCACGCGCAGGTGCTTTTCTCCCGCCCCGCTCACGGTTTCCGCATGTGGCTGAAACGCTTCTCGCGCGGCAATCTCAGCGTAGTTCGGGTAGTTCTTCCGTATTTGCGCCAGATTGCGCGCGATATCCCGCATCTCATCCGCTTCTTCGACGCAGCCTTTCTCACAGGTCGCGATGATCAGGCGGCGCCGGTCGTCATTTCGATGACTGCCGGATGTGCCGGTTTCAACATCAATGAACGTCCGCAGACACCTGTTCTTGCAGAAGTTGCAGCGTGTGCTTTCATCCCGTTTCGAGACAAAACGGATATGCGATACCGCATCAAGTCCGAAAAAAGTTGTTTCTCTTCCGTTCTCATGCAGTCGCGCGGCTTCGACTGCCGCACCAATGGCGCCGGCCTCACCGGTGTGTTCGTGGACGATGATCCGGGGACGCACGTCGCGGAATTTTCGTTCGATGAAATCCACCTGTGCCTTGACGGCGGCGAGATTCCGCTGTGTGCCACCCTGCAGCACGAACGTTGTGCCGAGCATCTCGAGATTCGTGATCTGGGAGACATACAGCCAGATATTCTTGGGGAGGACGCGTGCGAGTCCGGCCATGATCTCCGCGGCATTCCACCCCTGTCTCTGAAAATCGACGATGTCAGACTGCAGAAAGACGGCGCAGCCGTAGCCGAATTCCGGGATCTGCTCCGCCTGGAACGCGATATCCGCGAACTGCTCGACATTGTATCCGAAGCCTTCCGCTGTGCTCTGGAGGAAATACCCGTTCCCTGCCGAACACTGCGTATTGAGCTTGAAGTCGACTACTCTATCCTGATGCAGGAGAATGAGTTTGATGTCCTGCCCTCCCACATCGCATATGACATCCACGTTGTTGTAGAAACGCTGTGCAGCCTGTGTATGGGCGACGGTTTCGACGAGGGATACATCGGCGCGCAGTGTATCGCGGAGAATGTCTTTCGCATATCCCGTCGTGCCGACACCGAGTACGTGCAGGGATGCTCCCTGCTCCTCGACCTGGCGGCGGAGGTCGTCGATGATTCGTCGCGTGTCATCGATGGGATTGCCGTCGGAGAGGCGGTAGGATTTGAAAGCGACGTGCAGATCGCGATCGAGCAGGACGCCTTTTGTCGATGTCGAGCCGCCGTCAATGCCGATGTAGGCACTGAAGCGCTGCCCGGGTTCCAGGCGACTCGACCGGAATTCCGGGATGGAATACCGGCGACGGAACTGCTCGAGTTCTTCCCGTGACCCGACGAGCCCCGCCCCAACTTTGCTGCGGCGCAGGGCGCTGCGTCCGTAAGCAATGAAATCCTGAAGGGCATCGAGTCCGCGGAAACGCTCTTCGGCTTGGGTGCGTGCGGCATAGACGAGACAGCCGATCGCGGCGAAATACTGGGCGTTATCGGGAACGTACACACGGTCAGAGGGATGAACGTCATGGCCAACATCGAACCCTCGCTCTTCCCAGATTTTCGGGATGCCGTGCTTCCAGCATTCCACCATCCCGCGGATGTAGGTGTTGGGACCGCCGAGCAGGAGTACATCGGGCTGCAGCGTGTTCCCCCGCGTAAGCACCGAGAGATTCTGCTGGACGATGGATTCGAAAAGCGATGCCATGAGTTCTTCGGGCGGGACGCCCTGCTTCTGCAGACTGTTGATGTCGGTTTCCGCGAATACACCACATTTCCCTGCCACGGGATGGAGACGGACGTCGTCATAGGCGAGATGTGCGAGGCGGTCGGCAGGGATGCGAAGCTTGGCGTTGATCTTATCGATGATCGCTCCTGTACCCCCGGCGCACTTGTCGTTCATCGATGAGAATTTTTTTGTTCTTCCCGTCACGGGATCCCGTTGGAAGATGATTATTTTCGCATCCTGGCCGCCGAGTTCGACGGCGGAACCGGCTTCAGGGTGCAGGGTTTCCACAGCGAGTGACACGGCGTTGACTTCCTGCACATAACGCGCACCGAGAAGCGGGGCAAGCGTCTTGCCACCGGATCCGGTGATGAGAACGCTGTATATGCCGGGATCATCACTGAAGGTATCCATGATACGGTGCATGAAGTCAAGCACCGTCTCCGCCTGGCGGGTTTCGTGGCGCGCGTAGTCTTTCCAGACATGCGTGTCATCCCTGAGATCCTTCACGACCGCCTTGACGGTTGTGCTGCCGACATCGAGTCCGATGATATACCGCTTCCCCGGCATGGCCTAGTTCCTCCCCTGCCTGCGGAGCTGTGCGACATGGCGAACGAAACGGGCGGCCGTCCCGGCATTTCCTTCCGGGAGACGCAGAAACGGATCGAGCAGTTCACCGTGATATTCCATTTCCTTCCGAATATCCTCTTCCGTCACGCGACAGCGATGAAGAGCTGTTCTGAATTCGTCATGAGCGCGTTCGCGTGCGTCGTTGAGCGTCATCTGCACACGGCTCTGGGCGTTTATTTCTCCTTCGCCCGAGGTTTCGATCGGAAGGTAAATGATGTCTTCGTAATGCGCGACGACGGCGGTCTGCACTCCGTCGGACTGCGTACTGGGCAGGCAGCCGAACGGTTTGAGCGAGAGCACCATGTGGCTGAGGCGTTCGCGTGCGTAGTAAATGTTCTTGGCGACTTCGAGATGCCCCTCCCCGCCCTCGATGCGGCTGTTGTAGTAAGGATGCGCGATTTTCTGGAAGTGGTACTGATCGGGCATCGCCTGCGGGATGTTACGGAATACGCGCCGCAGCTTGTTGTAGGAACGTGCGTACAGTTTTTCCGCCAGCGTGAGGATACTCCACTTGCGAGCGTAGCGCAGGAAGCTCCGCAGCATGCCGCTTGCGCGGCGCAGTCCGGTGTGTTCATCCGTGACATCGAGGAAGCGGCGGTCGCGCATGGCCTGTTTTTCCTGATGAAGGAGGTACATCAGCCACGGAGCGATGGGTTCGATCATGACTTCGGCCCCCTCCTGTTCGAGGAAATCGAACATGCGGAAGTTGCCATCTCCCTCCGTCGTCTGCGCCCAGAATTCCCCGGTGATCTTCACCATCGGGCGAACACGAAGCCGATCGACCCGCACCTGCGAGAAGATGTCGCGGCACTCATGCATCAGCGCCTTCAGATCGCGGGCGCGGAGCTGCTGCATGAACTTGGCGATGTTTTCGATGCGCCGGTACTGATGGCGAAGAAGCGGCAGGCGTCTCCAGCGCGGGGGCAGCGCGAGTACGGGTGCGCGCTCGATACGCGATGCCGCATGCTCCATGGCGCGCTTCAGGGCACGATTCGTGCTTCCCGCCTCGAGCTCGTAGGGACGGAGACGGTATGCCATGTCGTTGAGAAGATCGGCGATGATGAACGCGTTGATGATACCCAGTGTGAAGTCGAGATTCATCTCTAGACCGGCGTTTTCAGCACTCTGATCGAGTCCGCCTTGCTGCTGCAGGATGAGGATGCGGAATCCTTCGAAGCCGGCGTTGCGCAGTGCCAGACGATATTCCGATTCGTACATGCCGAAGCGGCAGGGGCCGCAGGCCCCGGCGGTGAAGAATACGTATCGCTCGATAATCTCGTCGCGGCTGAGTCCCTCCTTCTCGAGATTCTGCAGGTATTTGATCAGCGTGCCGACGGTAAAATAGGTGGGATTGCAGAGCCCGTTGTTGCAGAACTCCTTCCCCGTCTCGAAACCGGTCGTGTCCGGTGCGGGGAGATAATCTGTTGCGTAGCCGAGGCGGTGAAGATTCGCCTGGATAAGGCGTTCGTGTTTCCATGTGAGTCCGCCGAAGAGCACGGTCGTGTGCGCACGCTCACTGCGGAGGAAGGGGCGTTCTTCCGGCCGCGTCCAGTGTCCTTTACGCGGCGTGAGTCCGAATTCACGCTCGAGACGGCCGCGCTCATGGCGCAATGCTTCCTCGATGGACATCGATCCATCGCGCAGTGCGGCGAGCACCCGGGGATCGATCCCGTCACCTTCCTGATGCGTGCCGGCATTCCGTACCGTGTCGTGCATGCGATATCAGCTTTCGTTCAGTGCAGCAAACTGTTGATGAATGGACTCAACGGACAGTGCACGAGGAGGACATCCTGTTTCAATCCTCAAAAATACGCTTTTCTCTGCATTTCCAAAGCATCCTGTCATGTCTCGAACGTCGGTGCCCCGGTCCACTATCCCGATATTTCCATTCCATAATGTATGGTTTTTCACTTTATCACAAACAGTGGATATGCAGAAGGGATCAAGGACTTGCGTCTCAGGGACGGGATCGCTAGTATCGCAGTACCCGTAAAACAATTCTGAGGCAGGCATGCGGGGTCCTTTTCTTGTTGCGATCGCGATATTAATGCTGTGCACCGCGGGAGCACAGGCGCAGCCTCGTGTGATGCGCATCACTGTCAGCGGAAGCATCAATCCGGCATCCGCGAAATACATCCATGACGCCCTGCGCGAGGCTGCGGATGAGGATGTTCACGCAGTCATTCTGCGGCTGAATACGCCCGGCGGTCTTCTGCAGTCCACCCGCGAAATCGTGGCGGATTTTCTCTCCGCCGAGGTTCCCGTGATCGTCTATGTGGCTCCAGGCGGAGCGCAGGCGGCTTCCGCCGGCGCGTTCATCACCATTGCAGGACATATCGCGGCAATGGCTCCCGGGACGAATATCGGTGCCGCACATCCTGTCACACTCGGTGAGGGAGAAAACATCGCCGATTCAACGAATATTCCACTTGCAAAGGCGACAAATGACGCCGCGGCGTTCGCACGGAGTATCGCCGAGCGGCGCGGCCGCAACGTGCAGTGGGCGGAACGAGCCGTGCGTGGCAGTATCTCGGTTACGGAACGCGAAGCTTTGCGTGACAGCGTCATCGACGTGGTCGCGGAGAGCACTGCGGATCTCCTGCGTCAGATTGACGGACGTCGTGTGGCGGTTCCGGGAGACACTGTGACATTGCGTACGGTGGATGCGCAGGTGTTTGACCGTGAAATGACCTTTCAGCAGGAAATTCTCGACATCCTCAGCGACCCGAATATCGCCTATATTCTGCTGATGCTTGGCATTTACGGACTCTTTTTCGAATTGTACAATCCGGGGGCAATTTTTCCCGGCGTGGTGGGAGGTATTTGCCTGATTCTCGCGTTTTATTCGATGAATACCCTGCCCGTGAACTATGCGGGTCTGGCGCTAATCATATTCGGCATCATACTCTTTGTGCTCGAAATAAAAGTCGTCAGTCATGGACTGCTGTCGATTGGAGGCATCGTATCGCTGTTCTTTGGTTCACTGATGCTCATCGAGTCACCACCGGGAGTTGAATTCATGGAAGTTTCTCTTTCCGTCATCATCACCGTCACCGCGTGTACCGCGGCATTCTTCCTGTTTGTTGTAGGCAAGGGCATCGCCATCATGCGGAAACAACCGACGACGGGTCTCGAAGGTCTGGTCGGCGAAACCGGTGTGGTCAGGGACACGCTGGATCCCTCGGGCAGCGTTGCCGTGCATGGTGAGATTTGGAAGGCGCGTTCCGCCAGTGGAGCGCCGATTCCGGAGAAGCGCAGCATCCGCGTCACCGGCGTCAAACAGCTGACTCTTCTCGTCGAAGAGAGTGATGAATAAACTGGAGACAGCATCTGTTCAATCCCATAAAGCGATGGAGGCCGTATGGATCCCGCAAGCAGCATCATAGGTATCATCGTCCTGTTCCTGATCCTCATTCTCGCGAGCGCAATCCGGGTGCTGCGCGAATATGAGCGCGGCGTGATTTTCCGTCTCGGACGCCTCGTCGGCTCGAAAGGTCCCGGACTGATCCTCCTCATTCCCATCGTCGATCGGATGGTCAAGGTCAGCCTTCGCACCATCGTCCTCGACGTGCCCGCGCAGGATGTCATCACGCGCGACAACGTGTCGGTGAAAGTAAGCGCGGTGGTGTATTTCCGTGTACTGGATTCCTCGAAGGCGATCGTCGAAGTGGAGAATTTCCTGTTCGCCACGAGTCAGCTTTCACAGACGACGCTCCGCAGTATTCTCGGTCAGTCGGAGCTCGACGAGCTGCTGGCCGAACGTGACAAGATCAATAAGCAGCTGCAGGAAATCATCGACATGCAGACCGAACCATGGGGCATCAAGGTCAGTCTCGTGGAGGTAAAGCACATCGATCTTCCACAGGAAATGCAGCGCGCCATGGCCAAGCAGGCCGAGGCGGAGCGTGAGCGCCGCGCCAAGGTCATCGCCGCCGAAGGCGAGTTCCAGGCCTCGCAGAAACTTGCAGACGCCGCGAAGGTGCTTTCCACCGATCCGGCCGCCCTGCAGCTCCGCTACCTGCAGACGCTGACCATCGTCGCGGCTGAAAACAACTCGACGACGCTCTTCCCCATTCCGATCGACCTGATGAAACCGTTTCTTGAAAGAATGAGCAAGTGACTTTATGACATCCCATTCTTCCCCGCGCCCCCGATTGTTTCACACCCTGAGAGCAGGCACCTTCGCGTGCCTGCTGTTTCTTTTCATCCCGGTTTCGTCGGTGTTTCCGCAGAACACCGACGGCACGCAGATGCTCGACGATGATCTGCTGATCGGCATATACACAGATTTTCGCGTCGTCGACGGGGACACGTTCCGCATCAAGGGCATGGACCGCGGTGTGCGTTTCCTCAACATCGACACCGAGGAAGTGCCGCGCGGCAGCGACGCCCGCGAAAAGCTCGCCCGGCTGAGAGAGAACTGGCCGGAAGCATACGTCGAGGAACGCGGCAGCAGCCGCTTCCCCGTCAAGATGGCTTCTCCCTACGGATGGGAAACATCCGAGGCGGCGAAGCGCTGGTTCGAGGATGTGGATACGATACGAATCGAGCGTGACAGCGATGACAACGTCTACGGGTTTTTCGATCGCTGGCTTGGATTCGTATTCGCAAGGAAAAATGGACGCTGGATCAATTACAATGTCGAATGCGTGCGCATGGGCTGGTCTCCATACTACGGGAAGTACGGCTACTCCGAACGCTTCCATGACGAATTCGTCGCAGCACAGCAGGAAGCTGAACAGGCGCAGCACGGAATCTGGAATCCCGCCCTGCAGCACTATCCCGATTACGATGAGCGACTTGAATGGTGGAATGAACGCGGTGACGCGATCCAGACATTCATCAGTCGTTTCCGTGGAGATGAAACATATTATTTCATTGGACGGGACGGCGAATTCGAACGTCTCGCACTCGCGCAGGGTCAACGCGTCGTTGTGTTCGGCGCCATCGGCTGGCTGCCCAGATCCCGTCCCGCTGAAAAGCTGCGTATCTCCCACAAGCGCGGCATGAACGTGACAATCCCTCTTTCCTTCGACGTATCGGAGGAGTGGCTCCTCGACCGTGAACAGCAGTATGTGTATGTGCGCGGCGTCGTGTCGGGCGGAGGAAAAAACATTGTCGTGACTCCGGAGAAAGCGGCGGATGTCAGTCTCGATCCTCTTCAGTGATCTCACGATCGGGACGCCGGCCTCTGCGGCTGCGGGCAGGAGGAACACGCGGGAATTCCAGTGAAGGGGTCTGACTCTGATCAATGACGTCTTTGAGACTATCTCCCGAGAACAGCTTTTTCATTTCACGACGCTCGGCATTCATCTCGGCTACTTCCGCGGCAAAGAGGATGGTCATGCTGGAGTAATACACCCATAGCGCGGTCGCGACGACGATGGCGTACGGACCGTAGATCGAACCGAATCGCCAGAGATTTTCGATGTAATAGGCGAAGATGAATTTCGCGATTCCCCAGAGTACCGCCGCGATTGCGCTGCTGGTGACGATGAGACGAAGCGGCAGCCGTCTGTCCGGTACCAGATAAAACACGATGCAGAACAGCAGAAAGTTCAGCACGAAGGGAGAAAGCACATTGATTACGTCGTTGAAAATCCAGGAATCCAGTTCCAGGCCGAGCACGTCGTGACCAATTCCCTTGATCAGGGAAATACTGTAAAGAAATACGGTTACGACCAGCAGCGCCGCTCCGACGACCGAGAGCATCGCGAAATCCTTGAGCTTCGAGACGACGATATTCTTTGTGTCCTGGATGCTGAATATCTGATTAAGCACGGTGCGCAGAGCCGCGAACAGTGCGCTCGAGAGCCAGATCAGGCCGACAGCGCCGACGATACCGGCAAGCTGCGAACCACTGACGAAATCCTGCACAAGGTTAATGACGAGGCTGCGAATCTGCTCGCGTTGATACGGGAACAGCTCGATCTTCTGCAGCCAGCTTTCGACCGTTGCGAGCGCAGTCTGCGTGTCGAGGTAGAAGCCGAGAACGTAAAATACAAGGAGGAGAAGCGGGATGAAGCAGAGGAACGCGTTGTAGCTCAGTCCCGCTGCGGAAAGGAATATATGGTTGTCCTCCATCCTCTCGAGGATGCGGACGAGATACATCCACGTTTCGCGCACCCAGCGCAGAGACACGAAGTCACGCACTGCGGTGACGGTTCTGTCAAGGATTCGCTGAAGCGGTGTCTGTGTCACCGTGATTCGAGCATGTGTTCGAGCACATCTCCATGTGCCTTTGCGATATCCGACACGGGGAGATTGATGTCATCATTGATCACCAGATGGTCACCGCCGGTGCGGCCGATACGCTGGGCGGCGATACCCGCATCCATGGCAGCGGCAAGAACGGCCTCGGTCTGATCCGAAGCGCAGCTGATCACCACCCGCGACTGCGACTCCCCAAAATACAGTGCGTCTTTCCGTATGGTGCCGACCGGGAGTGTCACTTCAGCCCCGATGCGCTTTTCACCGATGAAACAGCATTCGGCGAGGGTCACGGCCAGACCTCCGTCCGAAACATCATGCGCACAGCGGATGCGACCCTGTCTGATCTGATCGACGAGCATGCCGTGCAGACGATGTTCTTCGTCGAGATCGAGATGCGGCGCGTCTCCACCGGTGATCCCGTGCCAGCGTGAAAGATACTCGCTGCCATTGATGTCATCGTGGTTCTGTCCGAGAAGCACGATATCGTCTCCCTCCTGCTGGAATGCGGAAGGCGTGATATGATCGATGTCTGCAATAAGACCGAGCATGCCGATCACGGGCGTCGGATAGACTGCGCCGTTCGGATTTTCGTTGTAGAAACTCACGTTCCCGCCCGTGACTGGCGTACCAAACATGCGGCACGCCTCACCCATGCCCGCACAGGCCTCCTTGAACTGGTAATAGACCTCGGGTTTGTACGGATTGCCGAAGTTCAGACAGTTCGTGATGGCCATCGGCTCGGCTCCCGTACAAGCCACGTTGCGCGCGGCTTCCGCAACGGCAATGGAAGCGCCCTTGCGAGGATTCAGATAGACGTACCGGCCGTTGCAATCGGTTTTCACCGAAAGCGCTTTGCGCGTGTCTTTCACGCGGATGACAGCCGCGTCGCCCCCCGGACCATAGGCGGTGTTTGTGCGAACGGACGTGTCGTACTGCTCATAGGCCCACCGCTTGCTGGCGATATTCGGTGATGACAAGAGGTCGATCAGCACACGGGATACGTCCCCGGGCACGGGGACGGAGGAGGGACGAAACGCCATCGTCGTGTCGAGATATTCAGGCCGACGTGTTTCGCGGTGATAGACCGGCGCTCCACCGCCAAGCACAAGGCTGTCCGCCGGAACCACGCCCTTGACTTCGCCGTCCCTGCGCACGGTTACCATGCTGTCGTCGGTCACATGTCCGATGGTCACCGCGTGCAGATCCCACTTTTCAAAAATCTCCTTCACACGCTGCTCATTTCCCTGTTTCGCAACAACGAGCATGCGCTCCTGTGATTCGGAGAGCAGAATTTCGTACGCGGACATCCCTTCTTCACGAATGGGAACCAGATCGAGGTCAATATCCATGCCGCTCTTGCCCTTCGCCGACATCTCGCAGGAGGAGCAGGTAATGCCCGCGGCACCCATATCCTGGATACCGACGATGAGGTCTTCACGAATGATTTCCAGTGTCGCCTCGAGCAGCAGTTTTTCCGTAAACGGATCGCCCACCTGCACGGAGGGACGTTTGGATTCGGAATCCTCGCTCAGGTCGACTGATGCAAAGGTGGCCCCGTGGATGCCATCGCGTCCGGTGCTGGAACCCACGATCATGACGGGATTCCCCTTGCCATGCGCGGTGGCCGAAGCCGTCTGCTCGTGACGCACGATGCCGACCGCCATGGCATTGACCAGCGGATTGCCTTGGTATGAGCTGTCAAAATACATCTCCCCCGCTACGGTCGGAACGCCGAAGCAGTTCCCGTAATGACCGATGCCACTGACCACACCCTTTACGAGATACTGGACACGTGGATTCGCAGGATCTCCGAAGCGAAGGGAATCACATGCTGCAACAGGACGTGCGCCCATCGTGAATATATCGCGCAGGATGCCGCCGACCCCGGTCGCTGCGCCCTGAAAGGGTTCGATGGCGGATGGGTGGTTGTGACTTTCGATTTTGAACGCTACGGCGAGTCCGTCACCGATATCAACCAGGCCGGCATTCTCCTCCCCGGCCCCGACCAGCAGCTTTCCTCCGCTGCGAGGAAGTGTCTTGAGTACAGCGATGGAATTCTTGTACGAGCAGTGCTCACTCCACATCACACTGTACATCCCGAGCTCGGTGTAGGTCGGCGTGCGGCCGAGATAGTCGAGTACCATCTGATACTCTTCGTCTGTAAGACCGAGTTCGCGGGCAATTTCCTCTGTGACGACAGGTTCGTGCTGCATGTCTGCTCCGGGTAAGGATGGCGTGATACGGATCGCTGGGCGGATGCCCTGTAGCACCGAAAAATACGAAGCGGCGGTGACAATCCCTTACCGGTGTTGAACCGGACCGGTGTTGAACCGGAGTGTCAGACACACAAGCACCGCCACCCTATCGTCCTCATGGGACATGTCAGGATGGCGGTGCTTTGCAAATTACAGCAGCAGAGCCGCGGTACGAATGTGTATACCGGGCTGCCTGTCAGAATGTGACGAGACGTCCGATATCGACTGCCGGGAAGCGCATGCCGATGTCCCAGACCGGACCGGCAGGACGCTTTCCGACACCGGTCGGCGCGGGGAAGCCGGGAACGTCGTTTGTCGCAGCCAGTCGAATATTTGCTCCGTACGCGCGGTTCATCGCCTCGATGAACGTATTGGCGACTATCACGTTCCCGCGCTGCATGATATGCACACCGTCGAGACTGAACACCCCGCCGGAAATGTAGTCGCTCGTGTAGGTTTCCCCGGCGATGCTAATACCGCCGTTGTTGAGCTGATTCATCAGCGCGTGCATATCCACGACCGTGTAGCCGTGATCGGCCGCCTGGCGATTGATCGCGGCGTTGAAAGCATCCACGGCATCCTGCGCGATCTGCACCTCGTTCGCATCGAGCACATACTGCGACGGCAGGGGCACGCTGTCAACCAGTCCGGCCCCTGTCGCCAGCGCGCTCTGCGCTGACAGGAGCACGTAGTCCCCTTCCTGCACGGTGCGGACCTGATTGTCGCTCGTCACGAAATGGATGCTCAGCAGCTGCGTCTGGTCAAACGGATTCGGCACCTTCCTCGGTACGGTGTTGAACAGCGGATTTGCCGTAACATCGGGAATGTTGCCGATCAGCACCTCGGTCTCCGGGAGATTCGCCTTGATCAGATCCAGCGCCGTGGCGAGATAGAACTCGAAATTCTGCGGATCCGTGGGGAGCCTGCCGGTCTGATCCGTTCCCCGTACTCCACCGGAGCCGGCATACACGAACACGTCATTATTCCCCAGCCAGAACGTCAGGAGCGTCGGCTGCAGTTTTATCGCCTGCGCGACAAGACTCTTTCCGAAGGCCTCCTGATCGCGCATGATGATGGGATAAAACGGATTGCCGCGTTCTTCCGCCCGCTGCTGAATGTCGGATTCGTCAATGGCATCCGCCATGACCGCTCCCGGAATGCCGAGGTTGTGGTACGGTGCGGGATGAGTGGCATTTTTCGCTGCCGCGACATTCGCCTCACCGACCGTGATAACAGGTGTCGGCGTGAGCTGACGCAGCACCAACAGCTCCCCCGTACCGGGATATGGAATGAGAGGTTGCACGAAATCGGGTGTCCCGATCTGCTGCGCAATGATATTCGGGTAACTGAAGAGCTGCGCTTCCTCGAACAGGGCACCGGATTGATAGCCGGCCGTGAGGCTGTTTCCTATCGCGACATAGACGTCGGGATTGATGCTTCCGAGCGAAGGATCACCGACCGGTGCGTCCTCGGAGCAGGACACAAACGTCAGGGTCGCGAGAACGGACAGTGCAAGAAGTCTGAAGAGTTTCATGCGTATCCTCCTCTCAGAATAAATAGGTGATGTTGAACGCAAAAAGATCGGCGCTGCCTTCATACTTGCCATTCATGTGCACGCCTTCAGGATAGGTCGTCGCCTCGGTCACCCTGTCCATGAAAAAGATATGCAGCCAGGCCGCGTCGAGACGGATGTTCGGAATGACGTCGAGCCCGATGCCGATGTTGAGTCCGTGCCGGTCGGAATCCGGGAGCAGCGGCTCGAGGCTCTTGTCGGGCACGGGATTATTGTCGTAATAATAGCCGCCGCGAAGGGCGATACCCGACATCGGGATACGGTATTCCGCACCCAGGCGAGCGATATAGGTGTTCTCATAATCCTTCGGAGAACTGACATCCATCTGGTTCACCCCGGGACTGTTTTCCGCGTCCACAGCGAAGTCGATGGCAAGCTTGTCATACGACGACCATCCAATGCCCTGGAAATCAAACTCGAGATCCAGGTTCTCGGTCGGTGTCCATGCGATACCGGCGAACCATGTCTCGGGAAGCGCGATGCCGGTTGTCACGTCGCCACCCGGGAACATCGACCGCAGCGATGCGGGAGGATGAAAATCCGCTTCGCCCTCGAAATCCAACTGCGTTTCTGCGCGGTATGTGAAGCCGAGTGATATCGTTTCCGTCGGCTTGAGCATCAGGCCGGCGTTCCAGCTGAAAGCGAGATCCCCGTCGCCCTCGAGCTCGAGATTCATGACGGGATCGAAATTCGTCACGGCCCGTCGAAGCATGACATTCGAAATGACGACGTTGGCACCGACACCGACGGCGAGCCAGTCGTTGAAGGCATAGGATATCGTCGGCATGACGTAAAACGTCTGCAGCTCGATTTCACGCGTCACCGCGCGTCCGACCCAGTCGTCGTCCCATTCGGTTCCGAGTCCGTACGGTGTTGTGACACCGATACCGATGGCCAGGCCTTTCAGCATGCCGTCGGTCCATGTGTTGGTGATATAGAGGTTGGGAGGATAGAACATATTGTTGTTCATCTCCCATTTTTCGTTACTGTTCAGGTTGCTTGGACCATAGTAGGTGTAGCTGGGTGCAATAAGCGTTGCACCGGCCATGATCTGTGCTCCCCGCTGGAAAGAGAGTCCCGCAGGATTGAAGAAAATGGCGGAAGGGTCGTTCGCGCGAGCGGCGAACGCGCCCGCCTGTGCCATCGCGCGGGCACCATGTTCATTGAGCTGGAATCCACCCGCAATAGCCTCGGACGGCGGGAGCACCATGAAGAGGCAAAGCAGAGCCGAGAGTGTAACACGTTTGTTCACACCGACCTCCGGATTTGTGAATATTGTCAGGAAATCTCTATGAGAATCGCGTTTTTCTCAACGGCATCGGAATCCTTGACATGAATTGTCTTCACAATGCCTGCGGCGGGGGACTTTATTTCATTTTCCATTTTCATGGCTTCGAGGATGAGCACGCCCTGCCCGGCTTCAATCAGTTCGCCCTCGGAGACGAGAACGTTCGTGATCTTGCCCGGCATCGGCGAGCGGAGCAGTGCGGAATGCAGTTTCGTCGCCTTTTCTGATTCGAGCGAGCGCATAAGCGCCGTCTTTTCGTCTTCCAGATCAAGCGGGATGGATGTTCCGTTGACGTTCACGAGATACGTCGTTCCGTCTTTCGGACTGCGTTCGACGTGGACGGTGAAACTGCGATTGTTGAACCGAAGCAACATGCCTTCGGCGACGGGAACGTGTTCGACAGAAAGGGGGATGTCGTTCACGAAGAGGTTGTTGTCTCTATCCCGTCGAATGAGGTATTCTCTATCATGAATGCGTACAGTATACACGGTACTCATAAGCCGCCCCCTCCTGCACGGAACTGAAGCGCCCAGGGCGAGCATCGCCCCACCGCCCCCGGCTGACCGTTGCGTTCATCAGACGGCCCGGGTGATTTCGACTCGAACGCCGCGATCGCTGCAAGTGCGGCGGCGATTTCATGGTCGGCGTCCGGCTGCACCAGTTCTTCCGGCCTGAAGTGTTTCTGCACAAAGTCGATCTGAAAATCACCGTCGATGAATCGAGGGTGATCCATCACGAAGCGACAGAAAGGGATCGTCGTTTCCACACCCGATATCAGATAGTCGTCGAGTGCGCGTCGCATTTTGCCGATCGCATCAGTGCGGTTCATCCCCCAGACGACGAGTTTGGCGAACATCGGATCGTAATGGATTGAAATCTCGCTTCCTTCCATGACACCGGAATCGTCGCGCACGCCGAAACCCTGCGATGGACGCAGCATGCTGATCACGCCCGTGTCGGGAAGGAAGTTGTTACGGACATCCTCCGCGCAGAGCCGGCACTCGATGGCATGTCCGCGAAACACGACATCATCCTGGGTAAACGGCAGTTTTTTCCCTTCCGCGACGCGTATCTGCATTTTCACCAGATCGATGCCGGTGACGAGCTCGGTCACGGGATGCTCGACCTGAAGACGCGTGTTCATTTCGAGGAAATAGAAATTGCGATCACGATCGACGAGGAATTCGATGGTGCCGGCATTGACATATCCGCAGGCGCGAGCGGCCAGCAGGGCGGCCTCGCCCATGCGTGCACGGAGATCATTGTCGACGATGACCGATGGTGATTCCTCGACCACTTTTTGATGACGGCGTTGAATCGAGCATTCCCGTTCACCGAGATGCACGGCATTTCCGTGGCTGTCAGCAAGCACCTGGATTTCAATATGGCGGGGTTCTATGACGAATTTCTCGATATATACCCGGTCATCGCTGAATGCGGCACGTGCCTCGTTCTGCGCGCTCTCAAGCGAGCGGCGGAGGTCTTCAGGCTTCTCGACAACACGCATCCCCTTTCCTCCTCCGCCCGCTGCCGCTTTGAGGAGAACGGGATAGCCGACTCCGGCGGCGATGCGCTCCGCCTCTTCAGGAGACTGGACGGCACTTTCCGTGCCGGGGACAACGGGGACGCCGCGCTTGATCATCAGGGTGCGCGCCGAGGTCTTATCACCCATTGTCTCAATCGCATCTGCCGGAGGACCGATAAACACAAGTCCCGCCTCAGTCACGGCGCGTGCAAATGAGGCATTTTCCGAGAGAAAACCGTAACCGGGATGGATGGCATCGCAGCCGTTGGATTTCGCCGCTTCGATAATGACATCCTGTTGAAGGTAGCTCCTGCTCGACTCCGCAGGTCCGATGCAGTAGGCTTCGTCGGCAAGCCGCACATGCGGTGATGCGATATCCGGTTCAGAATAGACCGCAACGCTCCGGATGCCGAGTTCGCGGCAGGCCCGGATAATGCGGACGGCAATTTCCCCTCTATTCGCGACGAGAATAGACTGAATATGAGTCACGGTGGATTGCGAAAGGTCCAGATGCTTTTGTCCGCGCCCATAATACGCAATCGGGCATGGAAATCCAACCGGGTGGCCTTCAGGCCTTGAAATCAGTGTGTTGTTGTGATAAGGACATTACGTACCCTCGCAAATATTGCGATCGGACGTGATCGCCCTATGCGAAGCGAATCACTCATCTCTGAACCAGACCTTCGTCATGCCGGACCCACCTTCGTTCCATTCACCCAGTGCATAATTCTCGACGAACGACAGGTCTCGAAGGTAGGAGTGCACGCGTTTGCGCAGCGCGCCGGTTCCCTTACCGTGAATAATATCGATGCGTTTCATCCCCATCGACCAGGCCTGGTAGAGGAAGCGGTCGATTTCGCGTATGGCCTCGTCCCCGTACATCCCACGTACATCTATTTCATTGCTTTCGACGGTTTCCGGAAGATGCGCGGTGGAAACGCGTTCGGGTTTTTCCGCGGCACGAAGCCGCGTCAGACCGGCGGCATCCACGTTCATGCGCATTGAGCCGAACGCGACGGTCACCTTGCCTTTCCGTGCATCTTCGAGGGCGATACCTTTCGTCGCCGGATGTTCTTTCATTGCCACCTCATCACCAGCACGGATGATCTCGCTTTCGCCTTCCTGCTCGATGGCAGCCTCCGGACGAATTTCATCGAGCGCATCCTTCACCTGCTTTTTCTGCCGGACCACATCTTCACGCGCCCTGCGGATTGCCTCTCTGGAGGCCTGCTCTTCCCGTATCGTACGAATGGCGTCCTCGACCGATGCATTGGCTTCCTCGAGAATCCGCGCAGCTTCGTCGAGCGCCTCCTGCCGAATGCTTTTCGCCTCCTGCTTCATCCCCTTTAATTTGCGCGAGTATTCCTCAACGAGACGCGCATACTCCTCTTCCTCCTGTTCGCTTTTCCGCAACCGGATGCCGAGTTCCTGTGACTGCCGTTCCACCTCGGCGAGAAGATGCTCGAGCGCATCGGACTGCGTTCCAAGAATTTCACGTGCACGTTCGATGATGGAGGGATGCATACCGTGACGCCGTGTGATTTCAAACGCATAGCTGCTGCCGGGAAGTCCCGGGCGGAAGATATACGTTGGCTGCAGGGTATGCAGATCGAACTCCATCGCAGCATTCGCCATGCCGTCCTTTTCGTGAGCGAACGCCTTGAGCATGCCGTGATGCGTCGTGGCGATGACATGGGCTTGCGCGGCGGTGATACGTTCGAGAATCGAGGCACCGAGAGCGCTGCCTTCAGCAGGATCCGTGCCGGTCCCGATTTCATCGATGAGCACGAGAGATGATGCGTCAGCCTGATCGACAATCCGCGCGAGCCGGCTGATATGCGAGCTGAATGTACTGAGGTCGTTTTCAACAGACTGCTCGTCGCCGATGTCGACATAGATACCGCGGTACACCGGAAATTCACTTTCGGCGTCACAGGGTACCGGGATACCGCTCTGCACCATAAGTGCGCATAGTCCGGCCGTCTTCATTGTCACACTTTTGCCGCCGGCGTTTGGTCCGGTGATGATAATCGTGCTGTATTCGTCGCCCAGTTCGAGATCGAGCGGCACCACGTCTTTTCGCTTTTTATGGAGAAGCAACAGCGGATGTCGCGCGTGTTTGAGCACGAGCGGACCGTCGAGTCTCACGTGTGGACAGGCACCGAGGCTCTCCTTTCCATACCGGGCACGGGCGTTGAGACTGTCGAGTTCGGCGATGAGCTCGATGCTTCGCAGCAGATGCTGTACGGCGCTGCGCAGGCGGTCGGTCAGCTCTGTGAGTATCGCGTTCACCTCGCGGATTTCAGCGAATTGCAGATCACGGATTTCGTTGTTGAGTTCGAGTGTTTCGGTCGGTTCAATATAGACCGTCTGTCCCGTGGCGGAGGTGGAATGAATGAATCCCTGAACCTGCCGTTTGTATTCCGCCTTGACGGGCAGGACCATGCGTCCGTCACGCATGGTGACGAGTTCCTCCATCACCATGTCTTCATCCGACGTGCGCTTGAGGATATTTTCCATACGTCGCCGCAGCTGACCGGACTTCTCGATGATCTCCCGCCGGATCGCGCGCAGCTCTTTGCTTGCGGAATCCCTGACACCTCCCTCCTCATCGACGACGCGGTCGATATGGAATTCGAGCATTTTATCATCGAACAGTTCTGCACAGGTCTGATGCAGCAACGGACAGCGGTCTGAGCGCTTGCCGAGAAAGGTTTTCAGTTTTCGGGAAACGATGAGTGTGCGAAGAATGTGTCGAAAATCCTCGGCCGGGAGCATGCTTCCCGTTTTCGACGCCCGGTGCAGTGCGGGACGCGCATCATCGAGTTCTTCGAGCGGCAGGCGTTCGTCTGCATCAAGGAGAGCACGGACCTCGTCGACGCGGACAAGCTCGTCACGTACGATGGCGAACACGTTCGACGGCTCGAGACGCGTGGTAACCTCGACACCGTATCCGGAGGCACAGTAGCCGGTGATATGCGTGATGATGCGTTCGAAGTTCAGTTTCGAGAGCGCATCTGCGTAGGGAGCGAGAGGTGCCGGCACTCAGCTGCCTCCCAGAAGGCGGCGGACGATTGACTGCACCAGCGCTCCGTCCGCGCGTCCCTTGAGCTGCTTCATGAGCGGTCCCATCACCCGGCCCATATCCGACATATCCGTTGCATCCGCCGCTTTGATTGCCTGACGAACCGCAGTCTCGACCTCTTCTTCCGTCAGCTGTGTCGGAAGATATTCTGAAATGACGGCGAGTTCACCTTCTTCCGCTGCGGCGAGGTCTTCGCGCCCTGCGTTGCGATACTGCTCGATGGCCTCCCGGCGTTTTTTAGCGGCTGCGGTGAGAATGCGCAGGGCATCCTCATCGGAAACCACGTTTCCGGCCTTTTCCTTTTCGAATTCGAGTATCGCGGCCCGAAGCGTGCGAAGCGTTTCGAGGCGCTGTCGGTCGCCCTGCTTCATCGCCGTTTTCAAATCCTGCGTGATGCGTTCACTGAAATTCATGAGGTACCTCTCTGTGAAACGAAAAAAGGCAAACATCGCAGGGACGCTTGCCTTTTCCCGAATAAGTCGATCGGTTCAGAGTTTCACAAGCGCCGAATAGTTGATACGCAGCGCATCAGCACGGCGCAGTTCCTGTTGCACATCGCTGACGATACCCATGCGCGATCCCTTGTCGATGCGGAGAGACATGATGACGTTGGGATTGTTCATGCGCTTCTGATAGGCGATGTTGCTGATTGCGCCGACAGGAATGATGCTGTCATCGATCTGAATGCGCTCGTCCTGGCCGATCCAGATGTACGAGAGCAGACGCTTGTTGTCGATTTTTTCCACCATGACGGCTTCCGGCAGCGTATACTGCACCTGCACGTCGACTTCACGCAGCACGGTCGAGACCATGAAGAAAATCAGTAGCATGAAGATGATGTCGGGCAGGGACGACGTCGGAATGTCCTGCTTGGTTGTCGATATTTTTTTCTGAAATTTCATATTCGATACCTCCTACCCTTCTGCCTGAGTCGGTTCGGCAAGGGAGATGCGCTGAGGGATCGCCCTGCGAATTTCCTGGACCTGCTCTTCACTGGCCTTGTCAAGGGGGATGCCGAATTTCTCACGCGCATATTCGCTGCGGAGATCGTCGTAGGCCATCTTCAGCTGATCCATAACGTCGATGTAAATTTTATACGGTGTGTCACGCACGGTCTTGTAAGAGATGATCAGCTTTGGGTTCGCCTTGATGCGCGAGACCATCTCATCCTTGATCTGCGGAACGCCGATGATCTTCTCATCGAGCAGCACATCTCCTACCTCATTGACAAGCAGGTTGGCGATATTCTCGGACTTGATCGCAACCTGCTCGGCATTTTCGACCCAGGGCGGCAGCACCAGATCGATGCCGGTGTCAACATCGATCGTCGTGGTCACCAGGAAGAAGAGCAGCATGAGGAAGGCGATATCCGCCAACCCGCTCGAGCTGATCTCTGCGCCTGGTCGCTTTTTCTTTCGAAACATGGATAACTCCTGGTGTTGAAATTGAGACAGAAGCGATGATTAGCTGGAGGCCTTCTTGTTGCGTTCCAGCAGCACGAGCGAATCGATCAGCTCGATAGAGCTCTCTTCCATTTCAACAACAAGCTTGTCGATGCGGGAGATGAAATAGTTGTAAAACACCTGCAGAATCATGGCCACGATAAGGCCGAAGAGTGTCGTGAGCAGTGCCACGGAAATACCGCTTGCGACGATTTCCGGCGAAATGTTCTTGGCCGCGGCGATGGAGTCAAAGGCCTGGATCATACCGGCAACCGTACCGGAGAAACCGAGCAGCGGGGCGATGGAAATGAATGTCGAAATCCAGATCATTCCGCGCTCGAGGAAGGACATCTCGATCGAGCCATAGCTGATCACGGCTTTCTCCGCGGCCTCGATGCCCTCATCCGCGCGCATCAGGCCGGCCTGGAAAACACTGGCGACGGAGCCGCTGTTCTTTGAGCACACTTCGATGGCTTTTTCGACGCCACCATCATCGAGGGCTTTCTTGACCTCAACGATGAACTTCTTGGTATTGACGGAGGCGCGTGCAAGGGAGATGAATTTGAAAATAACAAAAGCCAACCCGAGCACGAGGCTCGCGAGGATCGGCCACATGAAACCGCCACCCTGGTTGAACTTTTCTACGAGAAAATTGACGATGCCAGTGTCCCCGGCTTCTTGAAGGAGCAGTAGGAAGGTTCCAAGAACATGCTGCATGTTAATATGCCTCCATGATAGAGTATTAAGGGTTCAAAGTGTCAATCGTTGTGTCGAGCTGAACTCCCGCTGCATGTTCTGATGGCAGCGATGCCCGAGATGTGAAAAAGATATGGTCGTTGCGCACAGCACTCACATCATCACTAAAATACGCCTCACATGCGCGAAACTCAAGCAATATTCAAGGGGATTTTGTGAGAATTCCCCTTTCCCCCTCCTCATCAATCCCGGTGCTGCCGGATCTCACTGACGAACATCTGCGTGATGATCTGCGGACGCGTGATCGCCGATCCCACGACAACCGCATGGGCTCCGAGCGAGAGACAGCGGACAGCGTCAGCCGGTGACCAGATGCGACCTTCTGCGATTACCGGATGCGTCAGCGATGATGCCAGCTCGCGTATGAGTGGGTAGTCCGGGGTGCGATAGTCCCCGGTGCTCGTCGTGGGGGTGTAGCCCGCAAGCGTTGTCGCTATGACGTCCGCACCCATTTCAGCGGCGCGCACGCCTTCTCGAAAACCAGCGACATCAGCCCAGAGCGGAACGTCATACCGCTTGCGCGCTTGCTCGAAAAAGATGAATCCGTCGATATCTCCGGGACGCTTTCGCTTTGTGCTGTCAATGGCGATGATGTCTGCCCCCGCATCAATCAGTCTGGATATGTCGTCCAGCGCGGGTGTGATAAGCGGCGAACCGTTCTCGTATGTGCCGTGGACGAAGCCGATGATTGGTAGCTTTGTAATCGAACGGATGCGTTGAATGCGTTCCGGTCCCTCGATCCGAAGTCCGACTGCTCCTCCCGCGATTGCCGAGCGCACAAAGTACTTGAACGCGCTGAACTGCGGTTCGTCCTCAAACTCATCGGCGTGGCAGGATACGATAAGGCCGCCATGCAGGGATGCGAGCGTCTCTTCGAATGTCATGGTCTCTCTGATAGAGTAGTCACAGTGTTCAAATCAAAACCGTATGGCCGGCAGCAACAGGGCGAACCCTGATGTACAACCGATCAGGTACCCCCAGAACGGCAGGTAAAGCAGCATGCTTCGCCCGAACGGCACGTTGTAGACGGCGAGGGAGCGCGGCAGCAGCAGGCCGCTCCACGCGATGGCGATGCCATCGAGGGAAGTGAGCATCCAGAACGGGAGCGGCTGCACCTGCCAGCCGGGCGGATTCGTGGAGAACAGCGTCAGTCCAAACAATCCGAGCTGCAGCGGAAGCACAATCACGGATGCCCACATCAACGGCGACAGGCCGTACGCGATAAAAGCGGCAACGTCGCGGTAACGCAGTCCTGCCTGCACTGTTCGGCGCAATATGAAGCGTGTCAGCAGTACGCCGAGCGGAAGCAGCATCAGTCCCAGCAGTGGTCCGGCAGCTCCGATGAGAAGCAGCAATATGCCGAAGGGGTAGCCGAGATCACCGGCACGCGCCGCCGACAGCACGATTGCCAGCAGCAGCGGTCCCTGGAGTGCAAAGAGCAGGTGGACATAGTTCTTCTGCTCACTGCGCGCGATGCGAAGAAACGCCCTGGACGGCGATTCGAATATGCCCCAGAGCGCGGAGAACAGGTTCAGCGTGGGGACACGATCACGAATGAACGCACCGCATGCATGGCAGCGGAGATCGAGCACACTGTTCTCCGCGCCGCAGGAAGGACAGGTCAGACCGGCCTTCCTGCGAGAGCCTTCATGTTGCGGGTGGTCGTTCACGTGATCGCTGTTGTCCGCCTACTCTCGTCCATGACAATGCTTGTACTTCTTCCCGCTTCCACAGGGACAGGGATCATTTCTTCCAGGTTTTTTCTCGACGCGGATCGGCTGGCGCTTGCCGCCCGTGGCTTCCTGCGGCGCTTCATGGCCAGGCGCGGCCTGGCGATCGGCCTGATATCCCATCCCCGCCGAGGACTGATGTGTCGTGACGAGATCACTTACGCTTGGTCCCTTCGGCTGATCGGGCATTTCCTCTCGCATGGGATACAGGCGGAATATCATGCCGAGGACTTCGCGGTTGATCATGCCGAGCATCTGCACGAAGAGTTCGAACGCTTCGCGCTTGTACTCGATGAGCGGATCCTTCTGTCCGTAGGCACGCATATGGATGCCTTCCTTCAGGTCGTCCATCTCGCGCAGATGTTCCTTCCAGCGCATGTCGATGACCTGGAGCATGGCCATGCGCATCAGCTGCTGCATGAGATCCGCCCCGAGATCCTCCTCCTTTCGCCTGAGGAAATCGACGGCCGCTTTCACGATCTGCTCTTTCAGCTCCGGGGCGCCGGAGACGCTGAGACGTTCCTTGTCCAGATCAAGATCGATGACAAGGTTGCGGCGCACTTCCTCACGAAGACCTTCCATATTGCCTTCGTCCCAGTACTGCTCGGCGAGCTCTTCGACGTACTGGTCGAGCATGTCATACACTTCGTCGCGGAGATTCTCGCCGATGAGTGCCTGACGGCGACGCGAGTAAATGACGGTTCGCTGCTGGTTCATGACGTCGTCATATTCGAGGAGACGCTTGCGAATGCCGAAATTATTCTCCTCGACTTTCTTCTGCGCACGTTCCACGGACTTAGTGATCATCTGATGCTTGATCACCTCACCTTCCTCGACGCCAAGCCGTGTCATGATGCTGGCAATGCGGTCGGACTTGAACAGCCGCATCAGGTCATCTTCGAGCGACAGGTAGAATCGTGAAACACCCGGATCGCCCTGACGCCCCGCTCGGCCGCGCAGCTGTCTGTCGATGCGCCGTGCTTCGTGACGCTCCGTGCCGATGATGACAAGTCCCCCGGCATCCTTTACCCCCGGTCCAAGCTTGATGTCCGTGCCGCGTCCCGCCATATTTGTTGCGATGGTCACAGCTCCCGGAAGTCCGGCATTGGCGACGATTTCCGCCTCACGGCGATGGTGTTTCGCATTCAGAACATTGTGCGGAACACCCCGGCGTTTGAGCATGCGCGAAAGCGTCTCCGAGACCTCAACACTGGTTGTGCCGACCAGGGTCGGCTGCCGGTTCTCCCGTGCCTCCTCGATATAATCGATGACCGCGTTGTACTTCTCGCGTTTGGTCTTATAGATGTGATCTTCCTGGTCGTCTCGAACGATCGGTTTGTTCGTCGGGATGACAACGACATCGAGTTTGTAGATTTCATAAAACTCGCCTGCTTCCGTTTCCGCGGTGCCGGTCATGCCGGCAAGCTTGTTGTAGAGACGGAAGTAGTTCTGCAGGGTGATCGTGGCGAGCGTCTGCGTGTCGCCCTCCACCTTGACATTTTCCTTGCTTTCGATCGCCTGGTGCAGCCCTTCCGAGTATCGGCGTCCCGGCAGGATGCGCCCGGTGAACGTATCAACGATCATGACCTTGCCTTCCTGCACCACGTACTCGACGTCCTTTTCGTAGAGGCAGTATGCCTTCAGGAGCTGATGCACGGTGTGGATACGGTCACTGCGCTCGGCATAGATCTGCTGGATCCTGTCTTTCTCCCGCTGAAGATCTTTGCTATCGAGTCCCTGATTCTCGAGGGCACTCAGTTCCGCGGCGATATCGGGCAGGACGAAGAAATCCGACTCGTCTTTTGAAGGGGCGAGGAATTCGCGGCCCTTGTCGGTCAGGTCGACGATGTAGGTTTTCTCATCGATGGCGAAGTACAATTCATCGATGATTTCCGGCATGCGACGGGCATTGTCCGCGCGATAGGTGTTTTCCGTGCGTTGCATCAGCGTTTCGTTTTCCGGATCGCTGAGGATTTTCAGCAGCCGCTTGTTTTTCGGCAGTCCCCGCTGGGCGCGGTAGATCAGGACGCCCGCCTCTTCCCGTTTATCCTCTTTGAGGAGACGTTCCGCTTCAGCGAGAATCTTGGCGACATAGGCGGTCTGGGCATTGACCAGCCGCTCCACGCGCGGTTTCATTTCGTCGAACTTGTGATCAGTGTCACCGACGGGACCGCTGATGATCAGCGGTGTGCGAGCTTCATCGATGAGGACGGAATCCACCTCGTCGACGATCGCGTAATTGTGCGGACGCTGCACCATTTCATTGGAGTCGATCACCATATTATCGCGCAGATAATCGAAGCCGAATTCGTTGTTCGTGCCGTAGGTAATGTCCATGTTATAAATTTCACGGCGCTGCTGCGGTCCCATGTCATTCTGAATGCAGCCGACCCTGATCCCGTGGAATTCGAACACGGGAGCCATCCACTCACTGTCGCGGCGGGCAAGGTAGTCGTTGACCGTAACGAGATGCACTCCCTTGCCGGGCAGTGCGTTCAGGAACATCGGCAGAGTCGCGACGAGCGTCTTTCCCTCACCGGTCGCCATCTCGGCGATTTTCCCCTGATGCAGAGTGATGCCGCCGATTAGCTGCACGTCGAATGGGATCATGTTCCACGTCATCTTGTTGTCGACGACGACGTACTCGTGTCCCATCAGGCGCCGGCAGGTATCCTTGACAACGGCGAACGCTTCCGGAAGGATCTCATCAAGCACATCTTCGATGGTATCCTTGAGATCCTCCCTGAGTTCCTTCTGCTTCTCATGGAGAGCTTCACGGTCGATATCCTCTTGATCCTCCCGCAGCTTCGCCGAAATTGATTCTATTTCCTTTTCGATCTCCCCTGTCGCTTCCGCAATCTGCGCACGGAAACCGTCGGTTTTCGCGCGCAGTTCGTCATCCGTCAACGACTGGAATGATTCATAGTATTCGTTGATCTCCTCGACGATCGGATACAGATCCTTGAGATCACGCTCATGCTTGCTTCCGCCGAAGACTCGAGATATAAAATTCAGCATGGTACCTCTTCCATGAACATTCGCAAAATTTCAACTTACTTGTTTTGCGAGGTTGAAACAAACCTGCCTCAGGGCAGAACGCCCGCCCGCCGGAGGTGCCGTGTCATTGCCCGCAGATGCAGGTTTTCCCACTCATAACGCTCGCGCGCGTCACGGACGAAATGAAGACGTCCCCAGGTTTCCGGTGCGTCCGGTTCAAATGCGCGCGATGTGGCAGCCATCGATACCCACGACAGGTTCGCCGGATAGTCGACATCGTGATACCAGCAGACAAATCCCGCAGGGACGGGTTTGCCGTCGGATTCAAATAGACTGCGCGGGAGGCGCACGGTGAAATGATAGAGGTGGAACTGCGTGGAATCCTCACGCATTGACACCCGGACTTCATGACCGTGGGCGGATGAAAGCTTGCTGCCGCGCAGTTCCACCACCGGAGTTCGCCTCTCTCCGTCTCCCATCACAAGAAGGATATCGAGCCTCGTGTTCGGTGACCATTGCTGGGCGGCACCCCCGGGCCGGAGGCGCGTTTTCCTGCTGAAATCAAATGAAAGAGCGGCATAGTCACTTGAATCGAGCACTCCCTCGTAGAGCAGCCGATCATCACGGATTGTAAGATGCAGCTCCACCGAAGAGGAGTCATAGACGCCGCTGCAGAGGATGCTGCAGTCTTCCGGACCATGCCAGCTGCTCCCGCCTCGAACGACCATCAGGGCGGTGCTATCGCCAATCTGCCGCGTAATCGCTGCGGGGATGTCATCATTCTCCCGGAACAGCGGAAGATCGTAGAATGTCTGCCGCAGAAAACTACGGTTGCTGTTCGTTCCGAAATAATGTTCTTCCGCCATGTTGTTCTGCAGATCGTACGAACGCTCGAAGCCCACGGCTGTCTGCCGGCCACGGTAACGCATCCGGTCAGTTGTCCATTGAGAGACACGACGAAAAATTCCATCCCTGACAGCGTATCCCGTGATGCGCCATCCGAACTCGGCCGTCTTTTCCGTGACGAATGCCGCGCCCCGTTCGATGGTAAAACCAACCTCGATCGGTTCGAGCACGAATCTGCGCTGCAGGGTCTGCGCATGATGAAAGGCACTCCCGGCATTTACGAAAAAATGGACATCGATAGTCCGATCACGGGCATCGTCAAGCCTGGTGGACAGCACGACGTCCATGCCGTCATCGCCGGAGAAATCCCCGACGTCGTATCCGAAAATGTTGCAGTTCGGCGGCAGTTTTGATAGTATGCTCTGAATTTTTTCATCGGAGAAGATCTTACCGAGTGCCGATGAAAATTCGGCGAACTTCAGACTGTCCGATTGCAGGATCTGCGTTGCGGACAGCTGTGCCCCCGGGCGGAGGAAAACAAGAACAATGAGCAGTGAGAAGATTCTCATGAATGGTCGCTTAGAAATGTATGCATGTATCGCCCTGCTTGCGCTTTCAACATCGGCGTATGCCCAGAAAGATGCGAAGCAGGAGCTGGCGCAGCAACTGGATAGTGAAATCTCCGGGGCGCTGTTCGAACGTACTGTCGCAGCTGTCGAGGTACGCGACTGCGAGAACGGGCAGATTCTCTTCAGCAGGAATGCGGATCTGCTGCTGCGTCCTGCCTCAAATGCGAAGTTGTTCACATCCGCTGCTGCGCTTCTGGGCCTTCCGGAGAATGTGCACTTTCGAACAACGCTTTCCGCAGTCGACAGCACCTTGAAATCAATCGTTCTCACCGGCGGAGCCGATCCGCAGCTCGGAGAGAAAGATATTCAAAAACTGGCTGATATCGCGCATGAGGGGGGCGTCAGAGAGATCGATACACTCTTCCTCGACGGGACGCTGCTCGACGATGCTTTTTACGGCCCCGGCTGGATGTGGGACGATGAATCCGATCCGTTCATGCCCTATCTGTCCGCTTTTCCCTTCGGTGGAAATACCGTACGCATCACTTGCGCTGCTTCCACGCAAAAGGGTCTTCCGCTTGAGGTTAGCGTGTTCCCTTCAACCAGATCCATTACCGTAGAGAACCGTGCAGTCAGCGGATCCAGGACCGACCTCGACATCGACAAATTTCCTCGCAGCAACCGCATCGTCATTGAGGGAACACTACGAGCAGGGAGAAAAGCCCACAAACGTCTGAGTCTCTGGCAGCCGGAGACGGTCGTTGCGGAACTTCTCCTGGCTTCCTTTCGTGAGAACGGGATCACCGCGGACTCCGTCGTGATCGTTCACGATGCACCCTGGACCGTGGGTGGCGAACTCGGGAAGGCAACGCATGGGATTGACCGTGTACTCGAGGAACTGAACAAGGAAAGCGACAACCTCAGCGCTGAATCTCTGCTTCGGCTCCTGGCGTCAGAGGTTTCTCCCGGGCGTCACGGTATTTCCGCCGAGGATGGCATAGCGGCGATGAAGCATGTTCTGAAAAAACATGGTTTCCCGGTCGACGATCTGCACCTTCGCGATGGATCCGGGATCTCCTTCTACAATCTCGTCCCGGCATCGTTCATCGGCGCTCTTCTTGCCGGGATGGCGCAGACGTCACATTTCGAACGGTATGCCGCCTCGCTTGCCGTGGCCGGAAAGGATGGAACGCTGCAGCGCAGGATGCGAAACCTCCGATTCCCGGGAACGTTCCGGGGCAAGACGGGCACTGTGAGCGGCGTTTCGGCCCTCTCAGGATACGCACAGGCGCCCGGGGGGCGCCTGCTCAGTGTGGTTATCCTCATGCAGAATTTTCATGGAAAGCACAGGCCGTACAGGGAGATCCAGGACCGGATCGTGCAGCACTGCCTGCGCTACAGCGGGCGATTGAAAGAAGCTACACCGCCTCGATAAGGGTTTTATATTCCGTTTTTCCATCCTTGATGAATTCATCGACGATGCGGTTGATCAGCATCTCCGTGATTTCATCCGAATCATCCTCGATCGCGTCGTACTCGTCCATCGAATCACAGAAGTATACTTCGTTGAAAGTGTTGGGACGCGTCTTGCTTTCATAAACGGAATACTTTTTTCCCCGCTCGTTCGTCAGGTAGTTTTTAAGCTCCCGAACGGTTTCCAGGTACTCCTCCCGTCTTTCGTCCTTGATCGGGTAGGAAATGGAAAATATCACCTTGGACATGAACGACTCCGTGATGTCAATAGTGGATGAATACTGCTTTAGCCGCGTCCGCCGCCTCCGCGACGATCACCGCTGCGACGGTCACCGCCACGTCGGTCACCGCCACGTCGATCTCCGCTGCGTCGATCTCCGCTGCTACGGTCACCACGTGAGCGGCCGCCTCCACCGGAGGATTCACGCTCTTCATATCCCTCGGGCGGTTCCATGAGCGCCTTGCGGCTGAGGACGAGCTTTCCGTTATCCTCGACACGGAGCAGCTTCACCGTCACCATGTCGCCGACTTTCAATACCTCGTCGACAGAATTGATACGACGGAAGTCGATCTGCGAGATATGCAACAGACCTTCCTTGCCGGGAAGAATCTCCACAAAGGCGCCGAATTCCGCGATCCTTTTGACCGGGCCAGTATAGGTCTCACCCGCCTCGGGCACCGCCGTAATTCGCTTGATCATCTCAACGGCACGGTCACTGTCTTCACGGTTCACCGCGGCGACAATCACACGGCCGTCATCTTCGATATTGACTTCCGCGCCGCTTTCCGCGACGATGCTCTTGATCGTCTTTCCGCCCGGACCGATAACGGCACCGATCTGATCGACAGGAATATAAAGTGTCGTCAGACGAGGCGCGTACTTCGACAGATCGGTGCGGGATTCCGTAATGGCTTCGTCCATTTTGTCGAGAATATGCAGACGTGCCTGGCGGGCCTGCTCCAGGGCGCGCTCCATGATTTCGAAGCTGATGCCCTTGATCTTGATATCCATCTGATAGGAATTGATGCCGTCGCGTGTGCCAGCGACCTTGAAATCCATGTCTCCGAGATGATCCTCGTTGCCGAGGATATCGGTCAGGACAGCGACCTGGTCACCCTCCTTGATCAGTCCCATTGCGACACCCGCGACGCCCTGCTTCAGCGGCACACCGGCGTCCATAAGGGCCATGGATCCGGAGCAGACAGTCGCCATCGACGACGAGCCATTCGACTCCAGGATGTCACAGAGCAGACGTATCGTGTACGGGAAATCCTCCTCGGAGGGCATCATGTTTTTCAGCGCACGCTCGGCGAGGTTCCCGTGTCCGATCTCCCGGCGGCTGGTGAAGCCGAAGCGTCCAGCCTCTCCGACGGAGAACGGCGGGAAATTGTAATGAAGCATGAAGCGCTTGCGCGACTCTTCAAGCAGTCCGTCAATGATCTGCTCATCCGACTTGGTTCCGAGCGTGCATGACATCAGGGCCTGGGTTTCGCCGCGCGTGAACAGTGCGGAACCGTGTGCACGTGGGAGGAGTCCTGCCTCAACGGTAATTGGCCGGACATCCGTCAAACCGCGACCGTCGAGCCGCTTGCTCTTCTCGAGGATGGTCTTGCGCATGGCATCCTTTTCGAAGTCATGGATGATACGCTTGATAAGACCCTCCTGCTCGGGATAATCCTCGGCGAGGGCTTCCTGGATTTCATCATATACGGCTTTCGTGGCTTCGGATCGTTCCTCCTTCGCCATGACGGTCTCGGCGAGCTGCAGCAGGCGGTCGTAGGACATCTCACGGATGCGATCCTCGATTCCTTCGGGAAGCTCTTCCGTTTCGACCTCCATGCGGGGCTTGCCTGCTTCCGCGGCAAATTCCTCGATTGCCCTGCAGATGGTTGCGATATGCTTCTGGCCGAATTCCAGCGCATCGAGCATGTCGCGTTCTGAGATCTCGCGCGCTTCGCCCTCGACCATGAGGATAGAATCCAAAGTCCCGGCGACGACCACTTCGAGGTCGGCATCCCTGAGATCGGTAAAGGTGGGATTGATCACGAAGCTGCCATTGACGCGCGCGACGCGGACTTCGGCGATCGGACCGTCGAAGGGAGCCCCGGCCACCATCAGCGCAGCGGATGCCGCGGTAGCGGCCAGCACGTCGCCGTCATTCTCCTGGTCGGAGGAATAGACAGACGCGACGACCTGTACTTCATTGCGGTAGTTGTCCGCGAACATGGGTCTGATGGGACGGTCGATCAGACGCGCGGAAAGGACTTCCTTTTCCGAAGGTTTTCCCTCGCGTTTGAAGAAGCCGCCGGGGATTTTCCCCGCTGCGGACGTTTTCTCCCGGTACTCGCAGCTGAGCGGGAAGAAATCGATTCCCTCACGCGGATCCGCGAGGACAACGGTGGCAAGCACCATGGTTTCACCCAGCGTGATCATGACCGCGCCGCTCGCCTGGCGGGCGAAGCGACCGGTCTCGAGCGTGAGAGTCTTGCCGTCTAAGTCTATCGTTTTTGTAGTAATCATATTGTGTGTTCAGTTACCCTTAGAGTGAGTGAGGCGCACGCCTTATTTACGGAGTTCAAGTTCCTTCACGATGGTGCGGTAGCGCGCGATGTCCACTTTCTGCAGATACGCGAGAAGGCGGCGACGCTTGCCAACCATTTTCAGAAGGCCGCGGCGGCTGTGATGATCTTTCTTGTTCGTCGAGAAGTGCTCGGAAAGGCCATTGATGGTTTCGGTCAGAATGGCGATCTGCACTTCGGGTTTTCCGCTGTTCTTTTCACTGCCGCCGAATTTCTTCACCAGTTCCTGTTTGCGATCCTTTGTCAGAGGCATGGGATGTTTCTCCTTACAGAAATGTACATTGTTCTATGTTGTATTCTCTGTCTTTTGATTCGAACTCTTCCTTCGCAAACGCGATATCCGTTCGAATCTGTGCGATCAGCTGATCGCGATTTTCGAAATGGATCTCGTCCCTAAGACGGTCCAGAAGGGCGATACGCATATGACGTCCGTACAAATCGCCCGAAGTATTAAAAATATGAACTTCTACGGAAATATGCATCTGTTTTGATACGGTCGGCCGTACTCCGACATTCATGATGCCACGGCGGATTTCTCCATCGTACCGTACAAAAACGAGGTACACGCCGTTTTTCGGCAGAAGTTTATTGTTCGTCTCGATTTCGATGTTCGCGGTCGGGAAACCGATCACGGTTCCGACACCTTCTCCGCGCGTGACGATCCCGGAGAGAATATACGGTCGTCCGAGAAACGATGCCGCGCGCTTGGGTTTCCCCTCCAGCAATGCATTTCGAATCGATGTACTGCTGACCTTGACACCATCGATCAGCAGTTCGCCGACCACCGTGACACCGATCCCGAACGCATTTCCATACTCTTCGAGTTTCACTACCGTTCCTGAACGTCCTCGTCCGAATGCATGGTCGATGCCAACGACAACGTGGGAGCTGTGGAGGTTCCGAACGACATACTCCTCGAAAAACACTCCGGCGTCCAGTACGGAGAGGTCCCGTGTAAACGGAAGCACCAGGCAGATATCCAGGCCCGTATGTTCCAACAGCCGGATCCGTTCGTCGATGGTCGTAAGCAGGTACGTCGGTGCGCCATGGCGACCGATGACCTCGCGTGGATGCGGATCAAAGGTCAGCAGAACACTCCGCGTATCGGTCTCGCGCGCGATGGCAACCGTCCGGTCGATGATTTTCCGGTGGCCGCGATGCACACCGTCGAACGTTCCGAGCGTGAGCGTGACAGGGGCACCACGCGAAAATTCTTCAAGACTCCGAAGGACGCGCATGGGAATTCTCCTGTTGCACTTGTTCGGAATCGCGCTTCCGCGCAGCGGTGACGAGCTCATCAATGCTCCACGCATCCGCGACATGAATCGTGCCGATCGCCGTTCTCCGCAGGGATGAGAGGTAGGCGCCGCATCCGAGTGTCTGACCGAGATCGTGCGCGAGTGTGCGCACATAGGTACCCTTCGAACACACCACGGTGAAGCGCACGTCAGGAAGTGTCACATCCTCTATGTCGAACCGTGCGATGTGTACGCGTCGCGGTGCCCGCTCCACCTCCTCCCCCTTTCGTGCGAGCTTGTACAGACGCTGCCCCTTCACCTTCACCGCGGAGTACATCGGCGGCAGCTGTTCGATGTCACCGGTGAAGCGCTGTGCCGCATCGCGGATGTCATGCGCCGCAATGTCACCGAGCGGCTGTTCGTTTTCCGCTGGTGTTTCCGCATCATAGCTTGCCGTCACTGCACCAAGTCGCATTGTTCCCTCATACATTTTCACGAGGGCCTGATACCGGTCAATGCTTTTCGTCGAACGTCCCGAGCAGAGAATGAGAAGTCCGGTCGCCATCGGATCCAGTGTGCCGGCGTGGCCGACCTTGCGAACGCGAAGCGTTCTCCGGATCTTGTTGACCACATCGAAGGATGTCCATGACGACGGTTTATCCACCAGGAGAACGCCCCCTTCCGGTGTGCTGAACTGTTCAATGGTATTGAACCCAGGTGCGTTCGTCAACGACTGTTCTCATCCTCGTGAATCTTACGGATCAGTTCTTCGAGGCGTTCCACCCGGTCGAGCGTCTGGTCGATAAAGAACCGGAGCTCGGGAGTAAACTTGAGGCGGACATTCTTCCCCACCGCCATGCGGATGTGTTTTTCATTTTCATCGAGAAAGGACAGAATTTCATCGTCGGTTTTCCCGGATTGAAAATGGCTGATATAGACCTTCGCGATCCGCAGATCCGGGGTCATGATGACATCGGTCACGGTGAGAAGGCCATACCCCTCTGTTTCGATATCGCGCGTGAGGGTCTGGCTGATCTCTTCCTTTATGAGCTGCGCGACGCGTTCGGTGCGAATGGACATTCCTATTTCTGCGTCTGATCCAGAGAACGTTTGACCTCAACCTGCTCGAACGATTCGATCACATCGCCAACCTTGATGTCATTGAATCCCTGCAGACTGAGCCCGCATTCAAACCCGCTGTCCACTTCACGGACGTCGTCCTTGAAGCGCTTCAGCGAATCGATACCGCCCGTGAACATGACGATGCCGTCACGGAGCAGACGCACGCGACTGTTGCGTGTGATCTTGCCGTCCTGCACGTAGCAGCCGGCGATGACACCGACCTTCGAGATCTTGAAGGTCTCGCGGACAAGCACCGTCGCCGTTACGCGCTCGGAGATGTCGGGACGCAGCAATCCCTCCAGGGCATTTTTCACATCTTCGATCGCGTCATAGATAATTTCGTACATGCGGATATCGACGTCCTCGGTCTCGGCAAGCTTGCGTGCGTTGAGATTCGGACGGACACGGAATCCGATGATAATCGCATTCGATGCACTCGCGAGAAGAACGTCAGACTCCGAAATGGCACCGACGCTTTTATGGATCACATCGATGCGCACTTCCTCGTTCGAAAGCTTCTGCAGCGAATCAGAGAGCGCTTCGACCGAACCGTCCACGTCACCCTTGACAACGATCGGCAGATCCTGCACACCGCCGAGCTTGATCTGCTCGGAGATGTCATCAAGCGTCTTCCTGCGAACGCGGCGGAAATCAGATTCGCGTTTGATCTGCTGGCGGTTCGACGCTACCTCGCGGGCCTTACGTTCGCTCTCGACGACGACGAAGCTGTCGCCTGCCTGCGGTGAACCGTTGAACCCGAGCACCTGAACAGGTGTGGCCGGCTCCGCCTCATCGACGCGATTGCCGCGTTCATCGAGAAGCGCCCGCACCTTTCCGAATTCATTGCCGGCAACGAACGAGTCGCCGACAAGAAGGGTACCCTTCTGCACAAGGATCGTTGCGATAATCCCTTTCCCGCGATCGAGCTCGGACTCGATGACTGTTCCGCGCGCTTCACGATCGGGATTCGCTTTCAGTTCGAGAATATCGGCTTCGAGCACGAGACGCTCGAGCAGTTCATCAACGTTCGTTCCCTGCTTCGCGGACAGGTGCACACAGCCGTACTTCCCACCCCAGTCTTCCACAAGGATGTTCCTGTCGGCAAGCTGCTGCTTGATACGATCGGGATTCGCTTCGGGCTTGTCGATTTTATTGATGGCAATGACGATGGGGACATTCGCTGCCTGCGCGTGACTGATGGCCTCGACTGTCTGCGGCATGACGCTGTCGTCGGCGGCAACGACGAGAACCACGATGTCGGTGACCTGGGCGCCACGCGCGCGCATGGCGGTAAAGGCCTCATGGCCGGGAGTATCGAGGAACGTGAGCTTGCGCTCGTTTTCCAGAGTCACCGTGTAGGCACCGATATGCTGCGTGATGCCACCACTCTCACCCGCGACGACGTTTGTCTTGCGGATGAAATCGAGGAGCTTTGTCTTTCCGTGGTCGACATGGCCCATGATCGTAACGATCGGCGGCCGCGACTCAAGAGTATCCTCCGGATCTTCTTCATCCTCGAGGACGTCCTCCGTGTATTCCTCGTGCTGACGCACGTCGAAGCCGAATTCGGATGCGACCAGTTCGATGGTTTCCATGTCCAGGCGCTGATTGATCGAGGCCATGATGCCGAGTCCGATCAGGGACTGAATCACCTCGTTGACATTGACATCCATGAGCTGCGCCAGCTCACTGACCGTCGCGTACTCGTAGATTTCAAGCGTCTGCTTCGCGCGCTCCTGCTGTTCAATCTCCCGCGCCTGTTCTTCTTCGCGGCGGGCACGCTTTTTCTTCCGGGAAGCGGCGCGACCGGTGACAGGGCCGTAATCGGACATGGAGGCGATCGTCTTTTTGATCGCGCTGTCGACTTCCGCCTGGTCCACTTCGCGCGCCTTGCTCTTCTTGCCGCGTTTGAACAGCTTTTTCTTGAGCACTTCTGCATCGAGCGTGTCCGGAGCGACATCGCTTTTCGCGACTTTCTTCTTTTTCTTCTTTTTTCGCCGGGGACGGTCGCCTTCAGCTTCTTCTCCCTGCTCGCCCTTCTGACGATCAGGAGTTGACTCGAGGTCGATTTTGCCCTTGACGGTCAGCCCGCGCATCTTTGGAAGGCTTGCCTCGATGGAGACATCGACTTCGTCTTTTTTCGCCTTCTTCCGCGGAGCTTTCTCTTCCGCTTCCTCCACGGGTTTTTCCCCAGCGACGTCCTCGTCGGCGGACTCGACCGGTTCTGCTTTCTCTTTCGTCTTTGCTTCGGGAGCTTTCTCCGCCGGTTCTACGGCGGCTGCTTCGGCCTCCTTCTCGGTTTCAACCGTTTCTTCAGCCTCAGCTTCGACCGTTTCGGATTCGGCGGGTTCTTCCGCTGCCGCGGGCGCCTTTTCCTCTACTTCCGTTTCAGAGGGTGCTTCAGGCTGTTCCTCTTCAGCGACAGGCGCTTCCTCTTCCGCCGATTCAGCGACAGGCGCTTCGGCCTCCTCTGTTTCCGCTACGACCGTTTCGGCTTCGGCTTCCTTTTCGGATGCATCCTCCCCGGCCGACACCTCAGCAGGAGTCTCCTCTTCGGCCTTTGCCGGTTCGGAAGGCTCCGGTGCCTCTTCAGTTTCATCCTCCTTCTTGTCTTCGCCCCGGCGACGTCGGTCCATCTCATCGAATTCCCGGCGCTTGCGTGCATGCCGCTCCGCGTCGGTCTTTTCCTTCTTGTAATGCTTTTCGATGAGGTCGAGCATTTCCTCATCGATGATGGACATGTGGTTCTTGACCTCGTATCCCTTCTTGGTCAGGAAATCCGTCAGCGTGTCATGCGAGAGGTTGAACTCCTTCGCGACTTTGTACAGACGTGTTTTCTTTTTCTTTTGCGTTACAGCCATTTCGCCAGTCATAGTGAGAAATTATGAAACATTGCTGAGCCTTATTCTTCCTCAGCAAAGGCCTTCTTCATTTCGACAACGATATCGTTGATTTGCTCGATGGAGAGGCCGGGTACTTTCGCCAGCAGATCGGAGACCGGGGCGAGAATGACGTCGTTCGCAGTTTTGTATCCTGCCGCGATCAGACTGTTGATCAATTCCTCGCCAAACTCCGGGACGAACTCGTTGATATCGATTTCGTACTCTGCCATAGTCTTGGTGATCTCCTCACCTTCCTTGACAATTTCGATGCGGAAACCGGTCAGCTCGGATGCGAGACGGATATTCTGTCCGTTCCGCCCGATCGCGAGGGAAGCCTGATCGGCATCGACATGCACCTGCGCAGTTTGTGTCGTTCGATCGAGCTTCACGTCGAGCAGCTTAGCCGGCGCAAGCGCGCGCTGGATGAACAGGTGCGAATCGTCGGTCCAGTTGATGACATCGATATTCTCATTGTTCAGCTCACGCACGATGGCATGAATGCGTACGCCTTTCATTCCGACACATGCACCGACGGCGTCGATGCGGTCGTCATGCGATTCGACGGCCACCTTGGCGCGCTCACCGGGCTCACGGGCGATTTTCCGGATGGAAATCACGCCGTCATAGATCTCCGGGATCTCCTGCTCGAAGAGTTTCTGCAGGAAGAGCGCGTCGGCGCGGGAGACAATGACCATCGGCATGCCGCTGCCCTTGCGCACGACATCCTTGATCACACAGCGGATGACGTCCCCTTTGCGGTAGCGTTCCTTTCCGATCTGCTCCTGTTTCGGCAGAATCAGCTCCGTCCGGTTATGATTGATAAGGACATCGTTGCGGCGCACCTGATACACGTCGCCGACGACGATATCGCCGACCTTGTCGGAGTACTCATCGTAGATGAGATCCTTTTCGATCTCCTTGATCCGCTGATTGAGATTCTGCTTGGCAGTCGAGACGAGGCGCCGGCCGAACTCCGCGAGATTGATGATCTCAACATACTCCTCACCGACCTCCAGTTCCTCGCCGGATTTCGCCCGTGCTGTTTCGACGTCGATTTCGAGGGTTTCATCTTCAACCTCTTCGACGACCTCCCGGATCAGGAAGATTTCGATATCGCCTTTATCCATATTGACCACGATCTCGTAATTGGCCTCGAGACCGTAGCGCTTTTTGACCATCATGCCGAAGATGTCCTCGATCACGGAAATAAGGCGATCGCGGTCGATGCCCTTTTCACGGACCATCTGACCAAAGGAATCAACGATTTCGGAGGAATTCATGCTGCGGCTCATGATTATCTTCTGCCTCCAGAAGGATTCTTGCTGTACATATACATTCGTTTACAGGGTTGCCTGAATAACTGCGCGTTCGATGTTTTCATGCGGGATCGCACGGAGACCTTCGCCATCGCGTACGATCAATTGATCTTCGTCGACATCGACAATCTCGCCGGTATGCACCATCTGTTCGTCAACCTTTCTGTAGGCGACGTTGACCTGCCTGCCCGTATGCCGCCGATACTGCCACGGGAATCGGAGAGGACGTTCGAGACCCGGTGATGACACCTCCAGCGTATATGGAACGCTGAAGACACTGCGCTTCTCGATTTCCTCTTCGAGACTGCGACTGAATGCCGCGAGCTCATCGGCGGTGATTCCCGTCTCGGTATCGACAAACACCTCGAGCATCTGCTTCCTGCCGCGCGGTGCAACCGACAGGTCAACCAGGCGGATTTCAGAGCCTTCGAGCAGGTGTTCAATGGTATGTTTCAGCGTCTCGTGCATGTTTTTGCGCTATTAATAAAAAATGCGGGGAAGCCCCACATCCAGAACACATAAATATAGAGGTTGCGTCTCTCACTTGCAATTGTCCGCAGGTCTTTTTTCATTAATTCTCTTATTTCTGCCCTGCATCATTTCGTGAATCACTCGAATGCAAACGGACCCTGAAAATCGCAAAATCATCCTCACCAACCGGCGGGCGCGGCACGAATATCATGTGCTTGAAACCGTCGAGGTCGGCATCGTGCTGCGCGGCACTGAGGTAAAATCCGTTCGTGAAGGTAAACTGAACGTACAGGATGCGTATGCCACGGTCCAGGAAGGCGAGCTGCTGCTGCACAACCTTCATATCAGTCCTTTCGAAAAGGGCAACATCCATAACCACGATCCCATCCGCGTTCGAAAACTTCTCGCGCACAAAAAAGAGATTCGCAAGCTCGCGCAGAAAGTTCATGAAAAGGGCTTCACGCTCATTCCCCTGCAGTTCTACTTCGCCGGTCGGCATCTGAAAATCGAGCTCGGCGTCTGCAAGGGGAAAAAGACCTACGATAAACGACATGCGCTCAAGCAGCGCGACATCAAACGAGAAATGGAACGGCACCTGTGAGCAAGACATCCTTCCCCCCTGTCAATGAACAGATGGACATCATCCGTCGCGGCATCTCTGAAATTCTTCCCGAGGAAGAGATGGCCCGGCGTCTTGAAGAATCGCTGAAAACCTCAACGGCGCTGCGCGTCAAGCTTGGCTGCGATCCGAGCCGCCCCGACCTGCATCTCGGCCACGCGGTCGTGCTGCGGAAAATGCGGCAGTTCCAGGATCTCGGGCACCGTGCCGTGCTGATCGTGGGAGATTTCACCGGCATGATCGGCGATCCCACCGGTAAAAGTAAAACCCGTCCTTCGCTTTCGCTGGAGGAAACGCGTAAGAACGGTCAATCCTACTTCGATCAGGCCTCCCACATTCTCGACATCGACCGCGTTGAAATTCGCTACAACTCGGACTGGCTGAGTCCCATGACCTTCGAGGATGTTATCAAGCTTTCGGCCCGCTACACCGTTGCGCGCATGCTCGAGCGGGATGAATTCGAAAAGCGCTACCGGAGCCAGGAGCCGATCAGCATTCATGAATTCCTCTATCCACTCGCCCAGGCCTACGATTCCGTGGCCATCGAATCCGACGTTGAACTCGGCGGCACCGATCAGAAATTCAACCTGCTCGTCGGACGGGAAATCCAGCGGGAATTCGGGCAGCAACCACAGATCATCCTCACCATGCCGCTGCTGGTCGGCACAGACGGCGAGGAAAAAATGAGCAAGTCGCTCGATAATTACATCGCCTTCAATGACACGGCGGAAGATATGTACGGGAAGACGCTCTCCATTCCCGATCATCTCATCATGCCGTGGTTCCGTCTGGTCACCGACGTTCCGGGAGATCGTCTTGCGGACATCAACGCGGCGATGGAACGTGGTGAAAATCCGCGGGACTTCAAGCGGGAACTCGCGCGCGATATCGTTGCGCAGTTCTACGACACGGAAGCTGCATCCCGGGCGGAGGCACATTTCGATCACGTGATCAAGAATAAGCAGATCCCGGACGACATCGATGTGTTTGCGCTTCCCGGGGACAGTGATACTTTACTGCTGGACGTGCTGCATCAGGCCGGACTCGTTGCATCCAAAAGCGAGGGACGCCGACTCATGCAGCAGAACGCCGTCAGTGCGGGCGACGTGAAAATCACCGACCCTACTGCACCCGTTCCCGCGGGTGATGAAATCGTTGTGAAAGTCGGCAAGCGCCGCTTCGTCAAAATTGTCCGTAACTGATTTCCTTCGTGTCGCATCCTTATTTCCGGAGGTACCACCATTGTTCGTTCCCAAGAAAATCTTTTTCACAAAGGGCGTCGGCAGGCACAAGGACTACCTGCAGTCTTTCGAGCTTGCACTGCGCGACGCGGATCTCGAACAGCAGAACCTTGTGACCGTCTCAAGTATCTATCCCCCGAATTGCAAGCGCATCAGTAAGAAAGTCGGGCTCAACAAGCTCCAGCCCGGCGAAATCACCTTCGTCGTGATGGCACGCAACGCCACGAACGAAGCAAACCGTCTCATCGCCTCCTCCATCGGGGTGGCCATTCCCGCCGACGGAGCGACCTACGGCTACCTGTCCGAGCATCATCCGTTCGGCGAAACTCAAAAAGTGGCTGGAGAATATGCAGAGGATCTGGCCGCCACCATGCTGGCGACAACACTCGGCGTGGATTTCGATCCCGATTCCGCCTGGGATGAGCGCGAACAGGTTTACAAGGCGAGCGGAAAAATTTTCAAGTCCTTCAACCTGACGCAGTCTGCCGAGGGCAAACTCGGAATGTGGACCACGGTGATCTCCTGTGCGGTCCTCCTCCCTGAATAGGGAAAACAGTTTAACTCGCGTGTAAAGGGCTCCAAACAGAGCCCTTTCTCATCTCCGGCATGCTGCTCCCACAAACAGGCGGCGACTGCCTGAAACAATCCGCTGTGAGTCACATGACGACTCAGGTGTCCTGCGCGTGGGCGTTACCGCCGGTAACCTGGATAAAAAGAACGCCCGCGCTGGCAGACGGTTTCGGCCGCGACAGTTCAATCAGTGGCGGAATCGCTCTCCGTGATGAACGCCACATGCTCCCCCTCATATGACCGGATCATATCGCGCAAATCGTCGGGCACGCGGCTCGGACGATCGGTCTTTTCATCGACATGCACGAACACATGCTCGGCTTTCGCCGCGGGTGTGCCGTCCTGTTTCATCGCCCAGTGTTCGAAACCGATGCTGGAATTCCGTACGAATGAGATGCGCGTGAGAATCGTCAGATCCTCGTCGAACAGCGCCGGCGCATAGTAGTCACAGCTGTTGCGAACCACGAAGTACTTGTCATGCGTGATGAACGTCCCCTGGTCGATGGGGAGTCCGACCTGGCGGATGTACTCCACCCTGGCCTCCTCGAAATAAAAGAAATACCAGAGATTGTGCACGACGTTCTGCCGGTCGACGTGATAGGATAGAACGCGGCGTGAATACCGGTGGCGGAATTTTTCGATGGGAATGGTCATGATGCGGGAAAAAGTCTGTGAAACACGTCAACGGCCTGCTGCAGATCATCGTCACTCAAATCAAGATGGGTGACGGCTCGGAGTGCGCGGCCCATGCCCATGCCGATACGGATACCGCTGTCGGCAAGCATCTGCATGGCGTTTTGTGGCGACAGCGCCGACGTCGAGAAATCAAGCAACACCATGTTTGTCTGCACCCGCGATTCGTCCACGAAAAATCCGTCGCAGTGCTGCAGGGCTTCGGCAAGGACGCGAGCGCGCTCGTGGTCCTTTTCCATGAGCGGGAGGTGATGCCTGACCGCATGCTGCGCCGCAGCGGCCATGATGCCGGTCTGGCGCATTCCGCCGCCGAAGATCTTCCGGAATTTGTGTGCACGCGCAATGAAGTCCCGGGGACCAAGCAGCATCGATCCCATCGGTGCACCAAGTCCCTTCGAGAAACAGATGGAAATCGAATCCACCGCCTCTCCGTAGGCACGCAGCTTCGTCCCTGAGGCGACATGTGCGTTCCAGATGCGAGCCCCGTCAAGATGCAGCCGCAGCTTCCGCTCCGCACAGAATCGCTGGAGCTCTCGGATGCGTTCGATGCCGTAGAGAGTGCCACCATAGCGGTTATGCGTATTCTCGATACAGACAAGCGATGTGCGGGGATAGTAATACTTAGACGGACGAATGGCGGCAGCCAGGTCGTCGAGAGCGTAGACTCCTCTTCTCGTCGGAACGGTGTTCAGCTGCAGTGCGGACATCAGTGCAGGGGCGGCGGTTTCATAGTTGAAAATGTGGGATTCACGTTCGACGATAACCTCGTCGCCGGGCTGCGTCCAGGCTTTCAGCGCGAGCTGATTTCCCAGAACGCCGGTGGGAACGAACAGCCCCGCCTCCATGCCGAAGAGCGCCGCCATCTCCTCCTGAAATGCATTGGTTGTTGGGTCCTCGCCATAGACGTCGTCGCCGAGTGGCGCGCTGACCATGGCCTCCTTCATTTCCCCGGTCGGCAGTGTTACCGTGTCACTGCGCAGGTCGATTGTCTTCATGTCTTGTAATAGGGTGCGATGATGGAAAAAAGAATGAAAAATCCCGCGACAACGACGGTACCGAGTGGCAGCCAGTCGCCGTAACGCGTATAGAAGGTCTGCTCCTCGATCAGCGGCACGATACCGATGATGCCGGTTCGCGTATACAGTGCGGTTTCCTGCCGGACGCGTCCATAGGGATCGATGAAACAGCTGATGCCGTTGTTGGCACAGCGTGCCACCGCGCGCCTGTTTTCCACCGCGCGCAGCACCGTGTACTGCTTGAGCTGATAGGGTCCGGATGAGTTTCCGAACCACCCGTCGTTGGTGATGACACCAAAGGCCTGCGCTCCCCGCTTCGCAAAGCCCGCAGCGAAAGAAGGATACAGGGTTTCATAACAGATCATTGCCCAGAAACCGATCGTCTTTTCATTGTTCCGCAGGTGGAAAACTGTGGTGTCGTTTCCCAGGCCCCAGTTGCTGATCCCCACGCCCCAGCTCAGCGCGTCCTGCAGAAACGGCAGGGCATCGAGATACGGAATACGCTCACTGAGCGGGGTGAGACGGGATTTATGGTATATCTGCGGTGCGACCTCGCCAGGCTCCATCAGCATCGCGGAATTGAAATCCAGCCAGCGCAGCTGACTGTCGCGAATGCGTCGCGCACTCGCAGGAGCGGTCGCCGGATCCTCATACAGGACCGTATGCGGGAATCCGGTCAGCAGCGGGACGCCGACGCTGTCGACATGCGCGCGCAGCCAGCGCCACTCCTCGTCGTAGCGTGGCTGCAGGATGCGAAACGGAATCGCCGTTTCCGGCAGCAGCATGAGATCGGGATTATACGCGGCGAGAGAATCGTAGATTTCGACAAGACTCCGCAGCTTCTGCATCGGCGTTTCGCCGGCGCCCCACTTGTCGTAGGGATCGATATCGGGCTGAATGATACCAACGCGGAGCGTCGCCGACGCCCGTACCGGATCATCCATAACCAGGGCGGAATGAATCTTTGGCAGCACCAGGGCGAGCACCAGCACGGCGGCAATGACATACATCCGCCTGGAGTGAAGCTGCCAGTGACCGCGCAGGAGCTGCCGAGTCGGAACGAAAATCAGGATGGTGATACCGGTGATCCAGAACGTCAGACCAAACGCCCCTGTCCAGCTGATGAACTGGATATTCATCACATCGTATGTCTGTGTATTGGCGAGCAGCAGCCATGGAAAAGAGAGTTCCGGAAGGTGGAGCAGCCATTCCCAGGCCGTCCAAAGAAAGGGAAAGGCCGCAGCGGCGGCTGCGAATCCCGTACGCCGCCTGATGACATGGTACACGATCAACGGCGGCGTAAAGAGCAGAGGGTGAATGAGATTGACCACAACACCCGCTGCTTTCAGCCAGGGATCCTCTCCCCACCAGCCGCTGATCCACCAGATCGTTCCGGCGTTGCCGACCAGGAACGCGAGATACGACCAGCGAAACACGCCGGCAGCGCTGCCGATCCGTTCGATGAGAAACAGCAGCGGCACAAGTGCAACAAATGCGGTCAGACCGGTCGGAACAGGCGGAAACGCCAGGGCGAAAAGCACACCGGTCGTTACCGCAAGCGCGATACGTACACGGCGCTCTCGCCGGCGATCATCCGGCAGTAGTGATGTCGTCTGAATATGCGGGATATCGTTCATGTGTTCTGTTCTTTCGCTGAACGGCGAGTCTGGTACCACGATGTCACGCGCCGGCTGCCCTGTTCCCACAGGTACGCAACTGCAAGTGCAATGAGCGTACCGAGCACCGCTCCGCCGAGGATGTCTGACGGATAATGCACGCCGACGTACACGCGGGAGAAAGCCACCAGTGACGCGAAAAGCAGCAGCCATGGACGCGCCACGGGGTAAAAGTGTGAAACGAGCACCGCGAGTGCAAAATTATTCGTGGCATGGGACGATGTGAATGATTTCCCCGAACCGCAGCCGACAAGAAGCCTCACATCGTCGAGCACATGACACGGACGCAGTCTGCCCACCCACGGTTTGACGACGAAGCTGCTGATCTGGTCCGCGAGCGTGATCGTCACGATCAGCAGCAGAACGGTAACCGCACCGCGTTTCTTCCCGAAGAAAAGCAGTCCGAGCACGAGCAGCGCGTAGGGCACGATCATGTTCCGGAGATTGGTGATGAAGGGGAAAAACCAGTCTCCCGCCGGATTGGCGATCGTCTCGTTGCCGAAGCGAAACAGTGCGACGTCGATGCTGTAGAGCCAGTCGATCATGCGGAGTAATCAATTGACCTTGTTCTTCATGCGCTGTTCCCGCCGCATCTGCCACCAGCGGTATCCCGCCCAGAGCAGAATCAGAAGCGTGATCACGGCGGTCACGATTTTACTGTAGGTGGAAAGATACGCGCCAATGATGCGCCAGTTATCGCCCACCACATATCCGAGATACACGAGGATGGAATTCCACAGCAGAGCGCTGACCGCGGAGAGCAGCGCCGTCACCGTGATGTTCATTTCCGCGATACCGGTGCAGAAACTGATCACGGCGCGCGTGCCCGCGAGGAAGCGGTTGCCGATGACCACCCAGTAGCCGTAGCGGCCGAACCAGGCCTGCACCTTCCGCACGGTTTCTATGGATATAAACGGGATGCGCCCGGTTTCGAGAATCCGTGTGCCGAACTGATCCCCGATCCAGTACATCGACATGAAACCGAGCGTGCTGCCCCCGGTCGCGATAAGGACAGTGATCAGCGCACTGCCCTTCCCGATGGCGATCAGTGAGCCGGCGAACACAACAATCACATCGCTCGGGAACGGAGGAAAAATGTTTTCGATGTAGGCGATGCCGAATACCGCGAGATAAATCCAGACGAAGTCGACGTTCGAGAGTGTGGCGACGATTTCCTCCAGCATGGGCGGTCAGTCCTTCGGCAGCAGGAGAACAACAGCCTGCGCCTCGATACCGGCACCGCGCCCCACGAACCCGATGCCCTCCCCTGTCGTGGCCTTGAGGGATATGTGATCCAGCGGCAGCTGCATGGCCTCGGCGATCCGGCTGCGCATCTCGTGTTTGTGCGGCAGGATTTTTGGACGCTCAAGCATGAGCATGGCATCCAGGTTTCCGGCGCGCCAGCCATGCTCGTCGAGCAGGGCGATGCAGCGGCGCAGGAGTTCGATGCTCGACACGTCGCGATACTGTTCGTCGGTATCCGGAAAATGCTCACCGATGTCACCGAGTGCCGCGGCACCCAGCAAGGCGTCACAGATGGCATGCAGAAGCACGTCGCCGTCGCTGTGCGCGACCGTACCGACGTCCGAGGGAATCGACACTCCGCCGAGCACAAGGGATTCCCCGCGGGCAAGGCGGTGCACATCATAGCCGAGGCCGATGCGGAACGGAAGTCCTGTCATGCGCGTATCTCAAAACTGTCGTACATCTCTTCTTCCTCCTGCCAGTCGACGCGCACCTTGCGTACCTGTGCCGAGCGCGGCCCCGAACGCAGTTCGTCGAGAAAGTCCTGCAGCGCGTCGTCATCACCCTGTGCGGCGATTTCCACGTCACCGTTGTAACGGTTTCGCACCCAGCCGCGCAGTCCAAGTGCACGTGCGCGCACTGAAGCGAAGTAGCGAAAACCAACGCCCTGAACAAGTCCGGATATGGTGCAGTACATCGTACGCATCGTCGCCGGGCAAAATACCAAATGTTTTTACAACTCGCATGCAGTCTCTATCTTCCAGAACGATTTGCTTCACTGGCGCAGACGCGACATGAAACGACGAACATTCCTTCAGGCCTCTGCATTCACCGCCGCCGCGGCGCTCACTCCGCTGGACCTTCGATCACATCGCATTGCACCCGCTGCGCCTGTCGTGAAAACCGACTGGCTGCAGGATGCCGTCCAGAGCGCTCTCGATGCCGGTGCGACCTATGCCGAAGCGCTCTTCCGCCGTGATCGTTCCGAAATGCTTCAGCTGCGGAAAACGGACATTTCCGCTCTTGAGAGCAGTGATGAGGCAGGAATCGCGTTGCGGGTGTTCAGCGGAGGCGCTTGGGGAAGCGCCGCGGTCTCGTCATGGGAGCCGGGTCGTCCCGACGCACTCGCATCCGCCGCAATCGCTTCCGCATCCCAGCTCGCGAAACTTCGCACACAGGATATCGATCTGTCATCACGGGAGCAAGCCGGCCGGCAGGCCTGGGAATCCCCGATGGAAACGGATCCCTTTGCCGTTTCCATCGAGGAGAAAATCGACGTCCTCCGTGGTCTGACGGAAAAAGCTCTGAGCATATCGCAAATCCCCTTCGCCGTCGCCAACCTGTTCTTCCGCCGCATGGAATCGGAACTGGTGACTTCCCGCGACGCAGTCCTCCGGCAGCGAAGCACGTTCACCTATCCGAATTTCGCCGTGACGGCCTTCCATCAGAGACTGCGCCGCATGGACACCCGTAGCAGCAGCCTCGAAGCACAGGCTGCGGGATGGGAAATCGTCAACGCGTCACTCGAAAGCGATCTTGAGACATCGATGCAGGAAGCGCTGAAGCTGCAGACCGCCGATCCCGTTGCGCGCGACAGCTATGACCTCGTCGTGCATCCAACACTTCTTTGGGACCTGCTCTTCGATACCCTCCTTCCCCATCTCGATCCCCGCACTGTGCTCGCGCTCGACGGCAACCGTCCCGGTGATCAGTGGATCGACATCAACAACCTCGCAAACATCACCGTGGGATCCGAGCTGCTGACGCTGCGAGCGGATTCATCGCTCCCGCGCGGTCTCGCAAGCTGCGGCTGGGACGACACAGGACGTCCCTCCCCCTCCGGGACAATCGTCGATGCGGGGCGCGTCGTCCGTCTCCCTTTCGACGAGACACTGCCGCGTCTCGCCGGTTTCGAGACACTCGGATTCACGCGAACCGGCATGTGGAACATCCCCGTCGCCGCCGCGATGCCGAATATTGTCATGAATGCCGGGACCGGAGGAACCGTAACAGAACTCGCAGCGAACGTGGACAACGGCCTGCTCGTCAAAGGCCGATCTCGGGTGATGATGAATCCGGCGAAAACGTTGTTCCGTGTCCGTCCGCAGATGGCCTGGATGATACGCGGCGGAGAGGTCGCTGAGCCTGTCAGGGGTGTGGAAATCGAGACCTCGGTTGAGCAGTTCTGGAAGGCGCTCGATATGCTCAGCTCTGACAACGAACGCATCACGGCGGGTGACCTTTTTCCCGGGCGCAGCAGCGCGTTGTGGGAGGTGCCGTTTTCCGTGTCCGTTCCCGCCGCCGTGTTCCGTCGCATCCCCGTCTATACCGCACAGGAGGCAGGATGAGTTTTCTCTCTCGAAGGCAGGCGGAACGGCTGCTTGCCGGGTTGATGCAGAACGACCGCGTCGATGAAATACATGCCGTGCTTCGCAGTACGGACGGCACCGTGTTTCGTATCGCGGAGAACCTGCCCGACGCCCCGCATCGGACGTCCGACAGTTCCCTGCAGATCACTGTCCGCGTCGGAAGACGCTACGGCAGCGCGCGCACAAACGACCTGAGTGAGGAAGGACTGAACGCACTCGTCGAACGTGCGGCACGCCACGCGTCGGTCATGCCGGAATCGCCGCGTGTGTTTCCGTTTCCCGGTGCGGATGCAAGCGCACAGCCAGCCGCCGATGACAGCGCACAGATGCGCATCCCCTCCGCCGAAGTCATCCGCGGCGTGATCGGTCAATCCACCGGCGCCGACATGCGGATCTCCGGCAGCATCGCCGCGACACGCTCATCGATCTCTGTCGCGACCTCGAATGGACTGCTGCTTCATCATCCCTCGGACAGAATCCACACACGGTTTCGCGTCTATGCGAGCAACGGGCAGAGCACCGGATTCGGAGAACACTTCTCTTCCTCCCTGGATACGTCCCGCATCGAACGTACGGTACAAACCGCCATCGACAAGTGCGCCGCGTGGCGGAACCCTGTCGAGATCGACCCCACCCGCATCACAACCGTCTTTGAGCCGCGCGCGCTTGCCGACCTGTTCGCTCCCTTCATCCAGCAGTTTTCGCAGCGTGCGATTGAAGAGGACGGCAGCTTCCTGCGGAAACTCGACGGAAGCAGTTTTGTCGGCAGCAAAATGTTCAAGGAAACTGTCACGCTTCGTTCCGATCCCGCTGCACAGGGACTGCTTTCCCTTCCATTCACTCTTGACGGCATTCCCGTCAAACCGGAAACCTGGATTCGGAACGGTGTGATCGAGCAGGTGGCGGTCGATCGCTATACCGCCGACGAACGCGGCATCGAACCCGTCGCTCCGCCGACGAACCTGATGATGGACGGCGGCGAGCAGACGCTTGATGAGCTGATCGCCGGCACTTCGCGGGGACTTCTTGTGAGCGGTTTCGCCGACCTGCGCATGATCGACCCGAAGAACTGCCTGCTCAGCGGTTCCACGCGGGATGGACTCTTCATGATTGAGGACGGAACGATCACCGGCGCGGTACGCAACCTGATGATACGCGAGACACCGGTATACATGCTCAAGGAACTCGAGGATGCCGGCATCCCCGAACATACCTCCACGACAGGAACGTATGTACCCATGCTTCTCCCGCCTCTCCGTGTCAAGGATGCACTCTACGGAGCGTCAAGCGGACTTATCTGATGCGCGCTTCCCGCGGAGCCCGTACAGTTCCGAGAACAGCAGTCCTGCCACCATCACCGCGGCACCGGTGGCTTCGACCACACCCATTGTTTCCCGCAGTGCGAAAAAGGCGATCAGTGCTGCGAACACCGGTTCCATCGTGAATATGATAGCCGCCCGCGTTGGCGTTGTTTCCCGCTGGTACTTCGACTGAACAAAAATCGCAACGGTGGAGGCGAAAAACGCCAGATAGAGCACTGCTCCCATGGCATCGATGGTGAACTCCGGAGCGCCGTATTCGAGGAAGGGTCCGATGGCGAAGGCAACGGCGGCAGTGACGACAAACTGGTAAAAGACGATCTCCCGGCGGAATTCCGCCTTGGTAAATACATCGAGATAGACAATGTAAAATGCGAATGCAACGGCGCAGAGGAGAACGAGGAAATCACCGAGGTTGAAATCTCCGCCCGCAGGTGAGGTGAAGATGTAGAGTCCGATGCCCACGATCAGAACCCCTGCGGTATTCCCGAAACTCGGCATGCGCCGTTCAATCAACAGCTGCAGGAGAGGCGTGAACACGACCATGGTCCCGGTGAGGAATCCTGCCTTCGAAGCGGTGGTGTGCACGAGTCCGACAGTCTGAAAAGTGAAGCCGAGTCCGAGAAGCAGTCCCAGGATGAGACCGCTCTTCAATGAGCCGGGCGTAGTTGCTTTGATGTCACGCCAGGTATAGATTCCAACCATGAGCGCCGCAAGCGAGAACCGCATTCCCTGCAGCATGAGGGGCGGCAGGTCGGTCAGCGCAACTTTTGTCACCGAGAACGTGGATCCCCAGATGAGTGTAATCGCGAGAAGATACCGGTCCGCCCGGGGAAAAATGGTCATGAAATTCCCATCGCTGTTTCTGTGCGTGCTGTGTGCCGCCATCACGTTCGTTTTCGTTTCCTGTTCGCGGGACGGCGGTTCCGATGCTCTTTCTGACGGGGAGTTCCGTCATGTATACTCGGAAATCATCTACCTCGGTGAGCTGTACCGTGGAGATACGCTGCGTCTGCGCGCGGCGGTTGATTCCCTTCTGGAGGAGCATGACGCCGACACGGCGGCTCTCTTCGCCGCTGCGCGGCGCACGGCGCAGGACAGGGAACTTACCGAAGCCCTCTATCGTGAAACCATTGAGCGTTTCGAGCGTCTGACCACCGCCGATTCCATGCGCGTGGAATCGGATACGACCCGTGCGTCTCAATCCGGCAGATGATCAGGAATCCCGCTCCAGCCCGTACTTGTTGATTTTCTTGTACAGATGACTGCGCTGAATGCCAAGTTCATCTGCCGTCCTGCTGACATTCCAGTCAAAGCGTTCCAGCTGCCGGCGCAGGAAAAGTTCTTCCGCTCTGTCCTTGAATTCCTGAAATGAAAGATCCATCGACAGCGAGTTGTCGAGCGCATTGGGTCCGCCAAGGACGTAGCGTTCGACATCGGTGCTGGTGATGTGGTCGGAGACCATGATGGCCAGGCGCTCGACGGCGTTTCGCAGTTCACGGACATTTCCCGACCACGGCATGCCTCTCAGACGATCGACCGCGTCATCGTCGATTTCCCGGGGCGGCAGCTTGTTCTTGCTGCTGCTCTCGGCGAGGAAAAAGCGGATGAGGTCCGGGATGTCTTCGCGGCGGTCGCGCAGCGGCGGCACGTGAATCGGGATGACATTCAAACGGTGGTAGAGATCCTCGCGGAAATTCCCCTCACTGATTTCCGAGGAGAGATCCTTGTTCGTTGCGGCGATGACGCGCACGTCCACGCTGATGCGCTTGTTTCCGCCGACGCGTTCGATCGCTCCTTCCTCGAGAACGCGCAGCACCTTCGCCTGTGCCGACAGGCTCATATCCCCTATTTCATCGAGAAGGAGCGTGCTGCCGTCCGCCTGCTCGAATTTTCCAATGCGCTGCCCCGTCGCGCCGGTGAACGCGCCCTTCTCATGGCCGAAGAGTTCCGACTCGATCAGTTCATGCGGTATCGCCGCGCAGTTGACTTCGATGAGTTCGCGCGATGCACGGGAGCTCTGGCGATGCAGCGCGCGCGCGACAAGCTCCTTCCCCGTTCCATTTTCACCGGTAATCAGCACAAAGGCCTCGGTGGGAGCCACGCGCGCGATGGTGGCGCGCAGATCCTTCATGACCGCCGACGAGCCGACCATGACGTCGCGTCCCTCGATCTCCTCGCGCATGCGGATGTTTTCACGCAGCAGTGCCGTCTGGCGGATGGCGTTCCGAAGCGTGATGAGAATTTTCTCCCGGTCGGGCGGCTTGGAGAGGAAATCAAACGCGCCTTTCTTCGTGGCCTCCACCGCCGTTTCGATGCTTCCGTGTCCGGTCAGCAGTACGACGGGGATGTGCGGATGCGATTCCCGCAGACGCTCGAGCGTTTCGATGCCGTCAAGTCCCGACATCTTCACATCGAGAATGATCGCGTCGGGGCGAATCTCGTCGATTTTCTCGAGCGCCCTGATGCCGCTGTCGACATCGGCGACCTCGAATCCCTCGTACTCCAGCGTCATGCGGAGCGTGTCGCGGATGCTTTGCTCGTCGTCAACGAGCAGGATCTTGTGCGTTGTTCCTGAGCTCATGCGAATCCAGTTCGAGTTTCAGAATGTCAGACGGCAGTACGTCGCGATGCTGCTGCAGCGCGCGGGCGAATTGCACACCGAGATGATTGACGGCGATGTCACGGGCATCGCGTGATCCTTCCAGCTTGAATATCGATTCCGCCCATTCCAGCGCCTCTCCGGCGAATGTCGCCACACCCGGTCTTCCTGTCAGCAGCTGCAGCCAGGCGGATCCGAAAAAATGCGGCAGCTTGTCACGGTCGAGTGCGCGCGGGGAATCTGAAAACAGCATCCCGGGGATGTTCGCCATGCGTCGCTCGAACGCGTCCCTGCGCTCGGTCGAGACGGGCACGGTGATGCCGACATCGATGAGCGGCACGCGCGCCGGGAACGTGTGATACGGCAGCGTCGCCCAGGCGCAGCCCAGCATCGCCAGCACCGCATCGCCTTCGGCAAGATACACAGCGCGATGGTAAATCTCATCCGTGCGGCGCAGGTCTCCCGCACGCGTCCGGGGATGCAGGGGATCCTGGCGACTGAGCCACGACCGGAGCTCGTAGATCAGGGTCAGTTCATCGGGAAGAATGAAGCCGCGAAGGAAGAGCCAGATTTTCGTGACGAAATTCTCCTCCCCGGCCTGATCGTCCGTGGGAGGATCGTCCGGATCCACGGAAACGAGGCTGTCTCGACCGGGACAGGACGTTTCAGATGGTGAACAGGCATAGGAGTGAATGAGTGAAGTGGGATGGTGCAATCCGGGATCCGGTCTGGATGACGCGGTATCGGAAACATGCAGCGGCTGGCATCCGGCTGCGGACTCCGCGACGCAGGCAGTGAGGATCCCGAACATCAGCACAACGAGGAATCGGCGCATGGCTCATGTCTGGATGACGCCGGGATTGAACTGAGGAACATCGGGATTGTTGTCCGCGATCTCAATGCAGCCGGAGATGACCTCCCTCGTATGCGCGGGATCGATGATACCGTCCACCCACAGGCGCGCGGCGGCGTAATACGGACTCATCTGACTGTCATAGCGGTCATGAATCTCGCGCAGCATCGCCTCCTGATCTTCCTTGCTGATTTCCTTCCCGGCCTTTTTCATCTGTCCGATGCGGATCTCGAGCAGCGTGCGGCTCGACTGCGCGCCTCCCATCACAGCGATCTGCGCCGTCGGCCAGGCGAAGATGAAGCGCGGATCGTAGGCCTTGCCGCACATGGCGTAGTTGCCGGCCCCGTAGCTGTTGCCAGTGATGATGGTGATTTTCGGAACGACGGAGTTCGCCACGGCGTTGACCATTTTTGCACCGTCCTTGATGATCCCGCCATGTTCGGCGCGGCTGCCGATCATAAAGCCCGTGACATCCTGCAGGAACACCAGCGGGATGCGCTTCTGGTTGCAGTTCAGGATAAAGCGGGTCGCCTTGTCTGCGCTGTCGCTGTAGATCACGCCTCCGATCTGCATTTCCCCCTTTCCGTCCCTGACAATATTCCGCTGATTCGCGACGACGCCCACGGCCCAGCCGTCGATACGGGCGTATGCGCAGACCACAGATCGACCGTAATCCGCCTTGTACTCGACAAACTCGTTGTCGTCGACAATGCAGGAAAGCAGTTCATGGGTGTCGTAGGGCTTCGAGCGATCCTTCGGCATGAGACCGTAGAGGTCTGACGCGGGACGACGTGGCGCGACAGATGCGATGCGGTCAAAGCCGGCATGATCCCGGGCGCCGAGTTTCGAGACGAGGTCACGTATGGTCTGCAGTGCCGTCGGATCGTCGGGCATGCGGTAATCGGTGACGCCGCTGATTTCGCTGTGCACGCGTGCTCCGCCGAGTGCCTCGTTGTCGATGTTTTCACCGATGGCAGCCTTCACCAGGTGCGCCCCGGCGAGAAACACCGTGCCGGTGTTCTCGACGATCAGCGCTTCATCGCTCATGATGGGCAGATACGCTCCGCCGGCGACACAGTACCCCATGATGGCAGCGATCTGGGGGATGCCCATCGAAGACATCACCGCGTTGTTGCGGAAAATTCGGCCGAAATGCTCCTTGTCCGGAAAAATTTCATCCTGCATGGGAAGAAAGACCCCCGCCGAATCCACGAGGTAGATGATCGGCAGACGGTTCTCAATGGCGATTTCCTGCGCTCGGAGATTCTTCTTGCAGGTGATGGGAAACCATGCTCCCGCCTTGACCGTGGCGTCGTTGGCGACAATGACGCAGTCACGGCCGTGGATCTTCCCGATACCGAATACGGTGCCGGCCGACGGCGCCCCGCCATACTCCTCGTACATTTCCCAGGCGGTGAAAAGGCCGATTTCCAGAAACGTGCTGTCCTCATCCAGCAGGGCATCGATGCGCTCACGCGCGGTCATCTTCCCACGGTCGTGATGACGGGCGATGGCTTTCTCTCCCCCACCCATTTGCACCTGCTGTTCGCGGGCATGCAGCACGCGAAGCATGTTTTTCATGAAATCCTCGTTGACGAGAAATGCTTCGCTGCGGGTGGAGATCTGATCTGCGCTCATGGAATCGCTGCGGCTGTGGAACACAGGAGGAAAATACATCACCCCCGGCGGGGACACAAATCCGGAGGCAGAGCTGCAGTTGTCTGTTGCAGGCGATCGCAGTATCTTTCATGATAATTCAATCCTGCCCACCGGATGCATGCATGAAGCAGGAAAACAGCCCGGTTCTCGACGTCCGAAACCTCACCACTACATTCGACACCGACGAAGGCAGCGCCAATGCCGTCGACGGAATCTCCTTCCATCTCCGGAAAGGTGAAACACTCGGACTCGTCGGTGAATCCGGCTGCGGGAAAACGGTAAGTGCGCTTTCCATCATGCGTCTGATTCGTCCCCCCGGAAGCATCACCGGCGGAGAAATCATCTTTGACGGGCGCGACCTTCTCCGGCTCAGCGAGCGCGAAATGCGCGATGTGCGCGGCAATGAGATCGGTATGGTCTTCCAGGAGGCCATGACCTCGCTGAACCCTGTATTCACGATCGGTGACCAGCTGACGGAAACCCTGCTCTACCACCAGGACAAGAGCTGGTCGGATGCCTATGCACAGTCCGTCGACATGCTCGCCCGTGTCGGGATTTCCGATCCGCATGTGACGATGACATCCTACCCGCATCAGCTCTCCGGCGGTATGCGCCAGCGCGCATTGATCGCGATGGGACTGGTGGCCAATCCGAGTATCCTGATTCTCGATGAACCCACGACGGCCATCGACGTGACCGTTCAGGCACAGGTGCTGCGTCTGATAAACAATCTCCGCAAAGACATGGGGATGACTGTCCTTCTCATCACGCACGATCTCGGTGTAGTCGCGGAAGTATGCGACCGCGTCGCCATCATGTACGCGTCGCATATCGTGGAATGCGGTACCGTGCATAACATTTTTCACCACCCCCGTCATCCCTACACGGCGGGACTCCTTGCGTCAATCCCCGCGTTCCATGCGCCGAAAGAACGATTGTCGATCATCCCGGGGCAGGTTCCACGTCCGACACATTACCCGGCCGGCTGCAATTTCCATTCCCGCTGTGCGTATGCGACGGAAACCTGCGTGCTGCACCAACCGCCGCTGAAGCAAGTCCTCGAGCAGCACGCTTCCGCCTGCTGGCACTGGGAGGATGTGGAGTTTTCGCTCTCGTCGCTGCATCAGGCGAATGGACACTTTTCATCCACGCGCCTGAATGGGGATGACTGAATGACTCCTTTTCGCGGAACCGGGACGGACTCCTGACTTGTTTTTGAATCATATTGCGAAGAAATTCATCATATATGTGTAGACGAAAGCCGAGGATTTGCTGAAGACGGTAACCAGACACATGATTTCGGTGTCATTCCCTGCAAGCCCCTGCGGCCCGCCAAAAACCACACGTTCACGAGGATATGTATGCGAAATCTGCTAATGACAGTCCTGTTCACCGCCCTGTTTGCGACGGGCGCTGCAGGACAGCACAATCATCACAGTGACGAAGGAATTGCCGTTCCCCTGCCGGAGGAACAGGTCATCCTCACGCAGCAGAAGCTGCAGGAAAGCATGTCGCTTTCCAAAGCCCATCGCGGATTCAGGAATTTCATCAACGGCAATCCCGACTGGACGTTTCGGTACGACGCCCTGCGCGGAACGCCGCACCGTGCATGGGGGTCAGGTATTCCGATCAGCGGCTACCGGAGCATCAATCTGCTCAATGCCCCGCAGGCCGGAAAGCAGTTCCTCGCGGAACATGCCGGCACGCTGAACATCAGCGAGAAAAACCTGCGTCTGCTCTACTCCGAAATCATCAGGGGCAAGGCCTACCAGAAATATATTCAGGTGTATGACGGCATCGATGTGCTGAATTCCTATGTCGATCTGCGCATCAGCGAAGACGGCCGCGTATTCATGTTCGGCAGTGATTTCCATCCCCGCATCGACGTTGAGACCACTCCGACGGTTTCGCGCATGGCCGCGCGGGAGTTCGCCAAAGCCGGTCTTCCCTATACTCCTGCCAACGACAATATCGAAGGCGGTGAGCTTTATATTCTTCCGGTCAAGTACACCGACCACATCACGTACCGTCTCGTCTACAATTTCCAGGTTCGGAACGGACATGATGAGCTCTGGGACACCTACGTCGACGCACACGAAGGAAACATCGTCTGGCGTCATGACCTGATCACGCATTTCCACGGCGGCGGCGGGCCGAACGCGAGCGCAAACGTCGTCGACGGCCGCGTCATGATCAAGGTCTACCCTGAATCATGGACACTCGACGAGCAGACACTGCCTCTGATGAATGCGTACGTGTGGGTGGACGGCAAGATGTACACCACTGACGCTGACGGACGTTTTACCGCAGATCTCGGATCGAACAGTACAGGACAGCTGGTAGCACAGCTAACCGGTCCGTATGCGCGCGTTTTCCGTGATGACACCTCCCGCGGCGGAGACCCGTCGAACGCCTATCTGACGCAGACCGTCGCTGCTGATCAAAACATCGAAATCGTCTGGGACGATTCGAACAGTATCGCATCCGAACGGAATACCTTCTACCACATGAACCTCGTGCGGGATTTCTCGCGCGCACTCGATCCGTCTGCGAACAACAGCCGCCTGGACGCTCAGATCCCCGGACTCGTTGAGATCAACGATCAGTGCAATGCATTTTTCGACGGTCGCGGTGTGAATTTTTTCCGCGAGAGCAGTCAGTGCGGCAACACGGGTGAAATTTCATCGGTGATTCACCATGAGATGGGACACGGCATTCACATCTGGCTGACGCAGAAACTTATCGGACGCGGTCCGGTCAACGGCGCATTGAAGGAAGCCATCGCCGACATGACCACAAATCTGCTGCGTGACGATCCGCGCATCGGCGTTGGTTTCATGAAGGCCGAAGCGCTGCTGAACCCGAACGGCGGCACGATCCGCAACTCCGACAACGAACTGCGCTACCCGGAAAATGTCAGCGGCCAGATCCATACCGATGGCATGATTCTCACCGGCGCGGTGTGGGATGTGCGCGAGGCCATCGGGCTTGAGCGCACCGCTCGCCTCTACCACGACGCCATGTACGGCGTGCCTGATGCCGTCGCCCTTGGCGAGGCGCTTGCGGACTATTTCATCGAGTTTCTCGTCGCGGACGACGACGACGGCGATCTCTCAAACGGAACGCCCAACAGCGAAGCTATTATTGAAGCCTTCCAGGCACACGGGATCCCGGGTTCGGCGATTCTCGTCATCCACAACGGCGTCAGCGACCAGAATTCGGTCACCGAACCGTACGAGGTGACGGGCACGGCGCGCATCTCCGGCAATATCGATGAGGAAAACCTTTTCATCAGTCAGGTGGACGTCATCTACTCCACTGATAACTGGACGACCTCGGAGCGCGTGATCGGGGAGTACGACATTGCGACTGAGACGTTTACCGCGTCCCTGCCGCCGCAGCCGGCCGGTTCGATCGTTCGCTATTACATGGAAGCCTTCGACAATTACGGTTCAAGCCTCCAGGAACCGCTGAACGCTCCGGAAAGTGACTACCTCTTCCTGGTCGGGTTCGAGCGCAAGTACTTCCACGACGCGGAGAACAGTGACGGCTGGCAGGTGGCCAGTGACGGGACCAGCGGCGAATGGGAACGTGACGTTCCCGTCGGCACCTGGAATACCCAGCTCGGAAGTGAAGGCGAAGTGCCGTACGTGCAGCCGAACGAGGACCACACTCCGGGTGAGGGTCTCGATAAATGCTGGGTGACCGGAAACGCCCGCCGGGGTGCCGGGCTCGGCGAGAATGATGTCGATGACGGCATGACGCAGCTGAATACTGCGAATTACGATATCAGTGCCATGACGCAGCCGGTGCTGCGCTACTACCGCTGGTACAGTAACGATGCCGGTGCGGAACCCGGCCAGGATTACTGGCTGGTGCGCGCTTCATCCGACGGAGGTCTCACATGGACCAATCTCGAACGAACCCGTCAGACGGATGCGTCCTGGAAGGCCAAAATATTCATCCTTCGCAGCTACGTCGAGCCAACCGACAAGTTCAAGGTGTTCTTCCGCGCATCCGATGACGAACCGGGCTCACTGGTAGAAGCCGCGCTGGATGATTTCGAGATCCTCGACATCAATCAGTCGCTGGTAAGTGTTGAAGATCGCAGCGCAGTACCGACTGCACTTGCGCTCGATCAGAACTATCCGAATCCCTTCAATCCGAGCACGCGCATCAGCTATACGCTCCCGGAAAGCGGCGACGTCACGCTCACCGTCTACAACAGCCTCGGTGACGTCGTGCGAAGGCTGGTCGATGCCCGCATGGATGCCGGCGCCCACACGATTGTCTTCGACGCGTCGGATCTTCCGAGCGGACTCTACCTCTACGAGTTGCGCCACGGCGATCAGCGCCTGACACGCAAGATGATGCTGCTCGAATAACAGCAGCCCGCATTCAGCTGATTTCCGACCGCCGCAGTCAATCCTCCGTGATACGCTGCGGCGGTCGCTTTTTTGTCGCCGAAAGAAACTTCCGTAGTTTTCCGCAATGAGGCGCATGAGCACACAACACCTGGTTGCAACATCGATCATCACCGCGGTTCTTTCATCGATGCTGCTGTGCTCATGCCGAGACAACACTCCGGAAAACCGTACCCCCATGATACCGTCGTATTCCGTTCCCGCTTCAATCCCTTCGTATTCCGGCGACCGCGCCTTCGCCCTGCTCGAGCGTCAGGTCGCCTTCGGACCGCGCGTCCCCGGGACTGAGGCGCACGCGGACTGTCTCCAGTTCTTCCGTTCCTTCTTCGACTCCCTCGGCATCGACACCGAACTGCAGTCCTTCGAATTCCCCGGCTACGAGGGAGAGACACTCCCCCTGACAAATGTCATCGCTCAAATCAATCCCGGCGCGAAGCAGCGGATTCTTCTGGCGGCGCACTGGGATTCACGTCCGACCGCGGACCGCGAACCCGATCCTGACCGCGCGTTACGGCCTGTCCCGGGCGCGAACGACGGTGCGAGCGCCGTCGCGGTGCTGCTGCATCTCGCGGAGGTGCTTGTGGAACATTCCCCTCCCGTCGGTGTCGACATCATCCTGTTCGATGGTGAGGATTACGGCCGCGAAGGCGATGAATCCATGTTCTGTCTCGGTTCGAAGTACTACGCTGCGAGTCTGGATCCTTCTCATCCCCTCCCGATGTTTGGCATCCTGCTTGACCTCGTCGGTGATCGCGAGGCCGTGTTTCCCATGGAGGAATTCTCGCGCCGGTATGCGAGCGATGTGCTGACCATGGTATGGGATGCAGCCGAGCAGCAGGGCCTGACGCGATTCGTGCGGCGGTCGCACTCGGGGATATACGATGACCACGTTCCGCTCAATACCGTGGCGGGAATAAAGACGATCAATATCGTCGATGCGGAGCTTGTCGGGCAGAATACGAGTGATCCCCGCCGTCAGTACTGGCACACGCTCGATGATCTTCCGTCGCAGTGTTCCCCCGCTCCGCTCTCCGACGTGGGGCAGCTCCTTCTCTCCGTCATTTTCGGCATGCATACCACGGAGCATCATGAGATCCAGTGAAATGTTCGTCCGCCTCCGCTTCCCCCAGACAGCAGATGCCTCGGATCTCCAGGCACGCATGATCGCGTATGACCCGCTCGGTTTCCTCGAGGAGGAGCACTGGTGGGAAGTCTATTTTGACTGTGACGCCTGGGAACGCAGCGAGAGCGCCTTCCGCAGTGCCTGTGAACGCGACGGCATCTCCCCGACGTTCGAACGCGAGGAAATCGCGAAGGAAAACTGGAACGAGCTGTGGGAGCAGAGTATCGAGCCCATTCAGGTGAGTGACCACCTGTTCATCGCTCCTTCCTGGAAAACGGTCGACGCACCGTCCGGCAGCATGATCATCACCATCGATCCCAAGATGTCGTTCGGGACAGGGTATCACGCCACGACGCGCCTCATGCTTCGTCTGCTCGAGAGACATGTGCGTGCCGGCGACCGCGTTCTCGACATGGGGACGGGAACGGGTGTGCTCGCCATTGCCGCGGTGCGCCTCGGCGCCATGCTGGCTGAAGGGCTCGACACCGACGAATGGTCCTACGACAACGCACTGGAAAACGCGCAGCGCAACGGTGTGGCCGACCGCGTGCTGCTCGGGCAGGGATCCATCGAAAATGTGGAAGGCACGTTCGATGTCATTCTCTCAAACATCACGAAAATCGACAACCTGCAGATGCTGCCGCGTTTCGATGTCCATCTGAATCCCGGAGGACGGATCATTCTCTCCGGCTTTTACGAATGGGATGCGCGTGACATTCACCTCGCGCTGGAGCAGCTTCGCCTGCACGTCGATGAAGAAATCACCGAGGATGAATGGTCCGCCATCGCGGCCCGCAAGGAGGATATATGAGAGCCGCCAGCATCGATATCGGCACGAACACCATGCTCATGCTCATCGCGGATATCGATGATGACGGTTCACTGCGCGTTGTAACTGACCGGCAGGTCGTGGCCCGCGTCGGACGAGGCGTGGATAAAACGGGAGCGATCGAATGGGACGCATTCACACGCAGTGAGCGCTTCCTCCGCGAGTATCTCGATGTCATCGAGCGGGAGCATGCGGATGTCGTTCTGGCTACGGGCACGAGTGCGCTGCGCGATGCGAAAAATGGCGACGAATACCTCGACTACATGTACAGGCAGTTCGGTCTCGAGATTGAGATCCTGAGTGGAGATGAGGAGGCGCTGTGGACTTATGGTGGAGCGATATCGGGATTCTCGGACCGCTCCGGCCAGTATGCCGTGCTGGATATCGGCGGCGGCAGCACGGAACTGACGCTCGGGAAAGGCTTTCATATTCTCGAACGGAAGAGCGTGGATATCGGCTGTGTGCGTCTGACGGAAAAGTACCTGCATCACACCCCTCCCCGCAACGACGAGCTCGATCGGCTGGTCAGACACATCGACGGTGCGCTGGATGCATATCCGGTGTTCAATCCCGTGGAAACGACCTTCGTCGGTGTTGCCGGCACGGTCACGACACTTGCGGCCGTCGAACAGGAACTCGCGGAATATGACAGGGAAAAAGTCGCCGGATTCGAGCTGACACGGAACATGATCCAGGAGCGCTTTGATCAGTTCAAGCAGCTCAGCCACGATGACATCGTGAACGCAATGCGCGTGGATCCCGGCCGCGCCGATATCATTCTTGTCGGCATCGCCATCCTGAAACGGCTCACGGAAATTCGCAACATCCCGTCCATGACCGTGTCCGAGCGCGGTCTGCGTTACGGAATCGTCATGCGCGAGTGGGAGCGGAGACTGGAAGGCCCCGCCATTTCCTGAACAACCCTGATCAGCATCCCGGTGCCGCGCCGCACCTCTTCCCGCGTGGTCATCCCCCCGAACGATATCCGCACGCTCGCCCCTGCTGTTCGCTCATCATGCCCGATCGCGCGCATGACATGCGAGGGAGCCACACTGCCGGCCGTACAGGCGGAGCCGCTCGAGATGGCGAGTCCGGCAAGATCACAGCGCATCGGAAGCATTTCGCCGTCGATGTCATAGTGGGTTGAGGGAAATGAGACGCTGAGGATCGACGGAAGCACTTCCTCCCCGTCACCGTTGACGATGAGGTGCTCGAATGCGTCCTGCAGCAGGGTGACGGCTTCCGCCCGGAATTGCATCCAGCGTTCCATGCGTTCCTCGCGCTCGAGAAGCGCGAGGCGCGCCGCCTCCCCGAAACCCACGATGCCGGCTACGTTCTCCGTTCCGCCGCGCCGGCCACGTTCCTGAGCGCCGCCGCGCAGGATGGATTCGACGTCGATACCTCCCCGTACGTAAAGAGCACCGCTTCCCTTTGGGCCGTGCAGCTTGTGTGCCGACAGTGAAGCGAAATCGACAGCCATTGCGTGAATGTCCGTCGCGAGTTTTCCGGCGCTCTGTACCATGTCGCTATGAAACGGGATCTCATGTGCCTCCGCGAGTTTTGCCACATCTGCGAGCGGGAGAATCCCCCCGGTTTCGTTGTTGACATGCATCAGTGTAAGCAGGCGCGTCTCCGGTCCGATATGCCGGACGACGGTCTCGGTCCGCGGCACCGCGGCATGATCGACAGGGAGCCATGCGACGCTGTCTCCGACGTGCGCATGGTGCTCCAGGGGCTTGAGCACTGCCTGATGCTCTGCCTGCGATGAAATGAACCGTGCACCTCCGCTCCCGGAATTCGTTCGGTCGCCGTGAACCTCGCCCGCAGCCATTGCTATGGCGGTGTTGTCGCTCTCCGTGCCGCCGCTCGTAAAGATGATTTCGGAGGGATCGGCGCCGATGAGAGCGGCCACGTTCGCGCGCGCACGTTCGATGGCGATTCTGGCACGCCGACCGTGTGAATGAATGCTCGAGGGATTCCCGAATTCATCCCGCAGCCAGGGGAGCATTGCCTCGAACACACGCTTGTCGATGGGTGTCGTGGCCGCATTGTCGAGATACATGGAGTGTGTATCCATCGGGATGGTGTTCCTTCGCCGTGTCGGAAATACTGCTGTCTTATCGGAAATGCCGCTGGCGTGTCACTTCACCGCGATACTGACATCCCCCGCGAAGATCTGCTCGGTTTTCCCGTCATCAGCACGGACGACCAGTGCTCCCTCCCCGCTGATTCCGATCGCGGTGGCGGTACGTATCTGTCCTTCCTCTTCGATATGCACGCGTGCACCGAGCATGCGCGTCTGCTGTTTCCAGAGATCCAGCACGGGCGGATTTCCCTGTTTCTGCCAGAGTCCGTACAGCACATCGAGTTCCTTCGACAGCGCGGTGAGCATATCGTTCGGGTCACACGGTCTGCCGCTTTCCAGCAGCAATGAGGTCGGCGGATGCCGGTACGTGCCATCGAATTCCGTCTGATTGAGGTTAATACCGATGCCGGCAATAATCCAGGATGTTCCCGCGACGGAGACCGATTCAGTGAGAATGCCGGCGATCTTTCGGTCACCGACGAATACGTCATTAGGCCATTTCAGATGGATGTCGAGGGGAACGAAACCGCGAAGCGCGCGCAACGCGGCAAGCCCGGTCATGAGCGGGACGCCACCCCACTCGGCAGGTTCGCGTTTCGGTTTGAGCATATAGCTCGCGAGCAGATTCTGTCCCGGACGGTCGGTCCAGCTGCGGTCCTTGCGGCCGCGTCCTGCAGTCTGATGCAGCGCTGAAACAACGGTGCCTTCCGCTGCGCCCTCACGGAGGAGCTCCCGGGCATGCAGGTTCGTGGAGTCGACGGTATCGAGCGAAATATGGTGTGAACCGATCATCGGAAAAATCCTGTGTGCTTGGGGAAAACTACGACAGCGGGGATATGCGGGACAAGTACATCCCGAGGACCCTCTGGGACAGGCAGATACTAATCCTTACCCTCCCATCCAGATTCACACCGTCTTATCAAAGGCAGCAATCCGGGAGCACCCGCACGGCAAATCACCTTGCTTTTTAGGCATGGAATGAAGTAGTTTCCATGTGATACGGACTTCGACTCTCCTGCTTCTCGCCGGGTGATTCCCCGTCCCATTGAAACAAATTTCCCTTACACGGTTTATTCTCCTGTAGCATACAGCTAACACCATAACTTCGAGGTATTTTGTATGAGAAGAGCTGTTACCGCTTTCCTGCCGGCAGTGCTGTTTCTCCTGCTGCTGGGCGCTCCGCCCGCCGAGGCACAGTTTGTACCCGGTGGCATCATTTACGTCGGTGACAATTCCGCCGATCTTGTCATGTTCAATCTGACGAATACTGATTTTTCAAAAGTTGAGTTCTACCGGGGAGCCAAGCTTCTCGGAACGGTCAGGCTCAATCAGGATGATGGAAAAATCATCACGGACTACGGACTAACCAAGGGGAATCAGTATCAGTACCAGTTCCGTGCGTATCGCACTGCCGGTGGTTTCCTTGATGGAGATTTGCCGGGCGGTGTTTTTCTCGGTGGGGATATTCAGGGGATTCTGACACGTCCCGACACGCTCAGCATGCAGACCGATCTCGTCGATACCGTTGAAGTATGGCCCGGCGGGAACCTGCATTTTGGCAAGGGCGCTGATATCTCGTGGATTCTGGGAAGCGCGGGGACCATCTCCGGCATCAAGGTGTTCGGCAGCAGCAATCCCTCCCAGACCTGGCATGGACAGTTTTCCGCATCCGGCGGACGGATTTACGACATCAACATTGACTGCTCCGGTCAGATGGGTCCGCTCAAGGACTTTACCTTCGTTGGCTCCGATGTGAACATCCGCGAAGACATCGAATCGCGTCTGGACAATGTCACCTTCGACTGGGTGACCGACCAGCAGCGGAACGACTACGCGTACATGAAGCATTTCCACAACAACCTCTATGCGAAAAACTGTCACCTGACGCATGAGGCGCAGCTCGTGGGCGCGAAAGAGGCCGACAACATGCTCATCGACGAAAACTCCACGTTGCGTGCGAGCAAAGTCACCAATACGACGGTGAACATGGGGCAGATCACCATCGAACCGAAGGACGTACCGACTGCCATGGAATACTGCACCATCGAGGATGGGAACGTCACGATCAGCAACGAAACGATCGTCCGCTTCAACACCCTCGAGAGCCGGGCGAGCATCAATATTTCACCTCTTCAGGGAGGTTTCGATCCGAAGGATGTCGGTGGCGTGCACGTCAACTACAATTTCTTCATGCGCGATCAGAACGACGACATCGGCAATATCTCGAATTTCGGTTTCGAGACCGATTCGATTGATGGAACGATGAATTACTGGGGCATCTGCACGGGCCCGAAGCCCGGTGAACGCGCCACGATGGGCAAGGTCAAACTCGATCCTTTCCTCCGTGTTCAGTATCCCGAGGCCAGTTACTGGATGTCGCTCGAACCGAGCAAGACGAAGCTCATTGCAAATTCCGAAGACTCCATCGTGTTCAACGGACATGTGTTCAATGTGCTGACCGGCGTCGACAGTGCGGGTGTCGAAGTGCGTTACCGCCTTGAGATCCTCGGCGAGACGCTGATGCAGGGAACGCTTGTTTCCGATGCGCAGGGAAGGTTTTCACTCGTCATCACCATTCCCCCCGAGTATTCCAACGTGACCGGCTTCTCGATGTTCTTCGAGACAGACCTGCAGTGCATCGAAAAGGCCTTCCTTCTGAGTCTCGAAAAACAGACCGGTCCCGACCTGCAGGTGTACGAACCGGAAATCCTTCAGGGGAACGCGGAGACGAGCGCCATTGTCCCGAACAAGGCGTTCGCCGTCCGCACGACCATCACAACTACCGAAGGGATTTCCACTCCGTTCAAGGTTGTGGTCGAAGCCAACGGAAACACCTACGACAGGTTTTACATCTACGATGAAGATTACATCGGTGTTGATTACACGTTCGAAGATCCGCTGACGGAAATCGCACTTCCGGGCGGACAGCCGGTGCTGCTGTTGTTCTTCGTCGACGAACTCGGCTTCGATGCGGGAACTGTCGAAGTGACCGTCACCGTTGATCCGCCCGAGGCCGGCGACAGCAAGGGCCGCGTGGTCGAAGCCAATGAATTCAATAATTCTACCGTGGTCTACCACGAAGCGAAAAGCACGGCATTCGGCAACGAGGGCGATCCCGAAGTGAACATCTTCGTGCAGGGTGCCGATGGATACCCGCAGGGCGCACTCGGACGCCTTCAGAGCTGGTCTGACAGCGCAAAAACTTTCATGGAGAAGGCCTGGCCGATGAAGTCCGGACAGGCGCAGTTCACGACCGCACCGCAGGTGGCCGATTACAGCTATATGGGCTTCGCCGATACGCTGCTGCAGGAAACCTGGCAGCCGTATCTTGTCAAGGCCTACAAGCAGATGCGTATTGCGGATCCCGCCCAGGACCGCTACCTCATGGCCGTCCAGCCGGGCTGGTTCGGCAATCGCCTCGATAAAGAGGAGTTCAATCATCGCGCTTCTCAGACGCTGAACTGGTCGGGAATCTGGGACTTCGCAGTCGCCAGCGCAGACCACTGGAAGCACGGCGTGCATCTTCTCGGACACTCCTTCGGCCTGCGCCGTGGTGACCTGGATCCCGACAATCCCGATCAGCAGGAGCAGTACCGGAATTACTTTATCGGACTGCCGATCATGGACGGTCTGGACATTGCCGAGGAGCGCATCATTCGCGACCGTGTCCGCAACAAGGTGTCCCGAATGATGAACACACGCTGCTTCATGGGCGGCAGCCAGCTGCCTGCCGATCAGACCGGCGGATTCAATTATTTCATCTGGATCAGCAAGATGGAATTCGAGAATCTCTTTACCGCTGTCGAGAATTTCACTGCACGCAAAAAAGCGCTCAGCAAGACTGGCACCGTGGAGAAGGCACTGTTCATCGAGGGCAGTGTCGACAGTACCAACATGATGTTCTCCTTCGGTCCGTGGCTGCGGCTCGATAATGCGACGCCCTCCTCGATGATGGACCCGATGTACGCGACTCACACCTTCAAGGTGCTCGACGCATCGAATCAGGAGCTTGCGAGCTACCTGTACCACCCGACGTTCCGTGCGCAGGGCCTCGATGAGGTCGATGCCATGACGGCGCCGGATCCGAAAATGGAGACCGAGCACTTTGCATTTGTCGTTCCCTGTCCTGATGACGCACGCCGCGTTGTCGTCGAACACGAGGGCAACATCGTCGCCGAGCGCATTCTCTCGCAGAACAAACCTGTTGTCACCATCAATTTCCCGGAGAACAACCAGGACGTCAAGGATGACAGTCTCGTCGCCCGGTGGAGCGCCACTGATGCGGACGGAGATACCGAGTTCTGGTATACCGTATGGTTCAGCAGCGACAACGGCATGAACTGGGAAACACTGCAGTTCGAATCTCAGGCACAGCAGGATTCGATCTTCGGTGAAGCGAACAAAAGCGGATACCGTCTGCGCGTCGTCGCCAACGACGGTGTCAACATCTCCGACACTGTGGAAGTCGCATTCTCCATCCTGACTTCCAGCGAGCGTGTCCCGACGCCCTCGGTGTTCAATCTCGAACAGAACTACCCGAATCCGTTCAACCCGTCCACCACGCTCAGCTTCACCCTCCCGGCTTCCGGCGAGGTGTCACTGATCGTGTACGATGCGCTTGGACGCCCTGTAGCGACTGTCGTCGATGGCTACCGTTCCGCCGGAACCCATCGTGTCGGCTTCGACGCATCAGGCCTTGCCAGCGGTACCTATCTCGGCGTACTCCGCTCCGGCGGAAGAACCGCGAGTATTCGGATGACACTGGCCCGCTGATCTTCAGTGTCCAAATCTGAAAAAGAGGCTGTCCGATTGGACAGCCTCTTTTTCTTTCTCCAGTCATGCTTCCCGATACACGCGACGAATTTATTCGTCATCACCTTCGATGAGATCGATGAGAAAGCGAAGAAGCCCCAGCACATTGACCTGGTTTCCGTAATTGGAATTCTGCCTCCAACCGTGGACACCGTCGTAGCTGCGAAAGGCGTGTTCGATGGCACTCCTGTTTTGGAGCCATGACCGATCAAATCGACCGCCGATCATCTGCTCGAGATAGAGACTGATTTTCGGAAGTGTGTCTGGCGCAAACCCGCTTCCCGCAAGCATCTCACGCACTACCATCTCCCGAAATTCCGGATGCTTCTCGAGCAGCTGTCCCAGCTCCGACCATGCTTCCTCCGGGGTCATTTCCTTCTCAAGCGGACTCGATGGAATTTCGATCACGGTTGGGTCGCGCCGTTCTTCCTCCGGCTCCCGCTCCGGGATATCCGGGAGCTGCGGTGTCTGTGGGGCCGGAACCGAAATGCGACGCTGCTGCAGATGCGTCTTCCTCGCAGTGGCTTCAGGCCCTGAGTCCGTCTGCTGTGGAGCAGTCCTCGGCTCCGGCGATGGCAGTATCCCGAGCTCGATCCGTCGATCCGCTGACGGCGGATCGTGCAGGTGTATCAGCAGGGCTGTCAGCATTCCTGCCGTATGCAACAGCAGACTGAGGATGAGCGCAGCACTGTTTCGCAGTCCCGCGCGTTTCTTCTTCCCGCCATTCACCCTGTCTCCGCTCCCGTTCCGAAAATGCGATCCCCCGCGTCACCCAGTCCCGGCACGATGTATCCCTGATCGTTCAGTCCGTGATCGAGCACGGCCGTATAGATATGCGCCTCCGGGAATGCAGCTTCGAGAGCGGCGACTCCTTCTGGCGCACTGACGAGCGATATGAGACGAATGTCGTTCGCACCCTGGTTGCGCAGGATACGCATGGCAGCGACTGCGCTGCCACCTGTGGCAAGCATCGGATCGAGGAGAAAGACATTGGCCTGCCCGAGTGTCTCCGGATAGCTCGTATAATATTCAACCGGTTCGAGGGTTTCCTCATCACGGTAGAGTCCAATATGACCGACACGTGCACCGGGGAGCATGTCCAGAAAAGCGTCGACCATGCCGAGCCCGGCACGCAGAACGGGGACGAGAATTATCGGGCGCGTCAGCCTCCATCCCGCTGTTTCCTCGAGCGGCGTCTGCACTCTGTACTGTTCGAGGTCCAGGTCCCTGCTGGCTTCGTAGGCAATGAGCTGCGCTATCCTGCGAACCAGCCTTCGAAATTCGTCGGAACCGGTTTCCCGGTTGCGCAGCGCGGTAATATCTTTCTTGATAAGTGGATGATCGGAGATATGTAGCATGAGTCAGTGCGACTGTTTCTGATGGAGGAAACATACGAGATCAACAGCGGGATGACAATACAGGACGGAAATTCACACCTTTTCCTCGACGGCGAAAAGTGCTAGATTTCAGCAATGACCGATCAGCATCATACGATCGCACACAGGGAAATGATCGCGGAGAAGCGCAGGGTGGCAATGACCTCCGTCATTGCTGCGGTATTTCTCACCGGCATGAAACTTGGCGTCGGGTTGTGGACGGGATCTCTTGGCATCCTCTCCGAAGCGCTGCATTCCGGACTCGACCTTCTCGCTGCCACGATCACGTTTTTCGCCGTGCGCGTCGCCGATCGTCCTCCGGATGAGGATCACCAATTCGGCCATGGAAAGATTGAGAATCTCAGCGCACTGTTCGAGACCTTTCTCCTCCTGCTCACATCGGTATGGATTCTCTATGAAGCGTGGGAGCGGCTCACCGGCGAGGCCGTCCACATCCAGGTGAATTTCTGGGCGTTTGCCGTGATCATCATATCCATCGGTGTGGACATCTCCCGTTCCCGGGCACTGATGCGGATTGCAAAGAAATATGACAGCCAGGCGCTCGAAGCGGATGCACTTCATTTCAGCACGGACATTTTCAGTTCACTGGTCGTCCTTATCGGGCTTATCTCCGTGATGGTGGGTTTTCCGGAAGCGGATTCCATCGCTGCCGCCATCGTCGCGCTTATCGTCATCTGGATCAGCCTGCGCCTCGGCAAACGCACGGTCGATGGACTGCTCGATCGCGTCCCTCCCGGCATTCAACAGACGGTGACCACCATCGTCGAAGAGATCGACGGCGTCGAGAGCATTCGCAGGATGCGCATTCGTCCATCCGGAGGAACACTCTTTATAAATCTTGTCATCGGGATTCAGCGCACGACGTTTTTCGACCGCGCCCACGGCATCGTCGATGCGGTGGAGGCTGCCGTGCGTGAGGTGCTTCCGCGGGCCGATCTCATTGTCCACCCGGAACCGGTGATTGGAGTGCGGGAAAAACTTGCCGATAAAATCGAATACCTTGTGCGGCAGTCAGGACTGACGGCACACAATGTGCTGCTGCTCTGGGTCAATGACCAGTATTACATTGAATTCGACATTGAGTATCCCCAGGGTACTCCGTTCAGCGAAGCACATGAAATCGCGTCGATCGTGGAAAACCGTATTCTCCGTGAGATTCCGAATGTTTCCGACGTACGGATTCATCTCGAGGAGGATACCACAGCCGTGCTCCCTGCCCGCCCGGCGGCCTCCGCTGAACGGGATCATGTAATACAGCGCGCATCCGATGTTATCGCAGCGCATGCCGGATGCGGTCTACGCGGTATTGATGTCTTCGAGATTGAAGAAGGTTTGAAGCTTTCGATCACGATCACTCTCCCGGCGTCGCTGACGCTGCAGGAAATGCATGCGATTGTGGATCAGATAGAACATGCACTTCTCGCCGGTGAAGAGCGCATATGTAGTGTCTTCATTCACGCCGAACCGCTCGATTGATCCGCTCCGCCTTCGAGCCTCGCATACTTTCCACGGTAGTATATCAGGGGCGGTGCATCCTCCCGCAGATTCCGCATATCTGTCACTTCTCCCAGAAAAATGGTGTGGTCACCGCCGTCATATGTCCTCACCAGTTTGACATCGATAAATGCCAGTGATCCTTCGATCACCGGACCACCTGACTTCGTCTCCCACGTTTCAACATGCTTGAATCGCTCCGCGGGCGGAGCTCCTGAGAATATCGTCGACAGCAGCTGCTGATCTTCCGCGAGGATGTTGACCACAAAGTGACCGGATTCGAGGATATATTCATGCGAGGTCGTGTGCTTCGCGATATTGATCTGTATCAGCATCGGCTCAAGGGAAACCGATGTGAAGGAGTTGATTGTCAGTCCGAAATATTCATCGTCATGCCGTGTAGTGACAATGGCCACACCGGTTGCAAACGAACCGAGGACCTGCCGGAACAGCATATTGCGTTCAGTCATGTTTCGATCATTGATCTGTTCTTGTTGTCGTTTCGCCTGCCATGGGCGACGATCTCCCTATGACTACAAAAAAACGCCGCAGTTGGTTCAACCACGGCGCAAAAACCGTCATCCCCGACCGGAGGATACTCGTCCGGGAATGACGGTTCTCGGAGCGGCTGAAAATCAGGTCTGCAGAGGACGTACTGTCGCTGCCACAGCCGAATCAACGGAATGGTCAGATATCGAACTTGATGCCCTGTGCGAGCGGCAGTTCGCTGCCGAAATTGATGGTGTTCGTCTGCCTGCGCATGTAGGCTTTCCACGCATCGGATCCGGATTCACGCCCGCCACCGGTCTCCTTTTCTCCTCCGAATGCGCCGCCGATTTCCGCACCCGAGGTGCCGATATTGACATTCGCGATGCCGCAGTCGGATCCCGCATGTGAAAGGAACGCTTCGGCTTCCTGCAGCCGGTCGGTGAAAATGGCGGATGAAAGCCCCTGGACGACGCCGTTATGCAGCGCAATCGCCTCGTTCACGCCGCCGCTGTACTTGATCAGGTACAGGATCGGAGCGAATGTTTCCTCCTGCACGATCTCGAAGTGATTCTGCGCTTCCACGATCGCGGGACGCACATAGCAGCCCGACTCGTACTCCTCGCCCTTCAGTACCTCCCCACCATAAAGCAGTGTACCGCCTTCCTTCTCGGCGAGTTCGAGCGCCTTCGTGAACATGGCGACGGCTGCGGTGTCAATCAGTGGACCGACATGATTATTCTGATCGAGCGGATCTCCGATGCGCAGCGATCCGTAGGCGCGCAGAAGCGATTCCTTCACCTGATCGTATATGGATTCATGCACGATCAGACGGCGTGTGGTGGTACATCGCTGCCCCGCTGTTCCCACCGCACCGAACACCACCGCCGGGATTGCCATCCTGAGATTGGCGTCCGGCGTGAGAATGATCGCGTTATTACCGCCGAGTTCGAGAATGGTCTTCCCGAAGCGGCGCGCGACGACTTCATTGGCATGACGTCCGACACTGATTGATCCGGTGACGGATACCAGCGGAATGCGTTTGTCATTGAGCATGCGCTCGCCGATGGTGGATCCCTTTCCGACGACAAGAGAGAAAACACCTTCGGGCAGATCGTTCTCCCGAAGCACTTCCGCGATGATATTCTGACAGGCGATGGCGGTCAGCGGAACCTTCGAGGATGGTTTCCAGAGATTGACGTCGCCGCAGACTGCTGCAATCATCGCGTTCCACGACCACACGGCGACCGGGAAATTGAACGCGGAAATCGTCAGTACGATACCAAGCGGATGGTACTGATCATACATGCGGTGCTGGGGCCGTTCCGAATGCATGGTGAATCCGTAGAGCTGCCGGGAAAGACCAACGGCAAAGTCGCAGATATCGATCATTTCCTGCACCTCTCCCCATCCCTCCTGCAGTGATTTCCCCATCTCGTACGATACCAGGCGGCCGAGCGGATCCTTGTACTCGCGCAGACGCAGTCCGATCTGGCGGACGATCTCTCCACGCTTCGGAGCAGGGATGGTCCTCCAGTACCGAAAGGCATCCTCCGCCCGCGTGATGACGGTCTCATAGTCCTTTTCGGTTGCCTGATAGACGGTTGCGATCGTCTTCCCGTCTGCGGGTGAAGTGATGGTCAGCGCGCCGCCATCCTGCGATTCGAACCAGTCGCTGCCGCTGGATGCACCGCAGTTCACATCCTTGATGCCGAGCTGTTTCAGGAATTCCATTGTGTTCCCTCATTCTGATGATAGTTGGTTTTCGCTTGCTCAAACGATGTATGTCATGCACAGTATGCATCAGAACCACGGCCCGCGCGGCTTCCAGACATCGGACCTGCGGGACAGATGCAAGATACGCAATGCCCGTGAAGGCAACACAATTGTGGAGGAGGGATTTTCAGCGTGGTTGATCAGGCGCCACAGGAGGAAATTGGAAAAGGCATCAGATGACACCGGCCAGCAATTCTTCCATCGTGCGGAGCAGCTGTGCGTGGTCGACAGGCTTTGAGAAGTATCGGTTGCAGCCGGCGGCGATGCAGCGGTCTCTGTCCGATGCGAATGCATGCGCCGTCACCGCGATGACGGGGATCTTGCTGTAACGGGGAATCTTGCGAATTTCCGAGACGAAATCGAGCCCGGATTCTTCGCCGCCAAGCGAAACGTCGGCGATGACGATCTGCACCTTCTTGTTGTTCACGATTTCATGCGCCTCTGCGACATTTTCAGCCGTAAAGACGTTATAGTGCTTCTTCAGAGTGATTTTCATGAACTGCCTGGTGTCGGCATCATCCTCGATCACGAGCAGATTCGGAAGCGCTCTCCCGCCATGTTCTTTCTGAACATCGTCAGTGATTTTTTCACGCTTGACAAATTTCGAGAGCTTCGGAATATCTTCATGCGAGACGATCAGCTCCTCCGGGAGCGTAATCGTGAATATGGATCCGACGCCGCGCGCGCTTTTGATGGTGATGCGCCCACCAAGCTGCTCGAGGTAACGGCGCACGAGCGCGAGTCCGAGTCCGACGCCTTCGAAGGCATGCCCCGCGGCGTCGTTTGCCGGTGTGGAAATCTGGAACATCTTGCTCTGATAGTCCTCGGATATTCCAACGCCGGTATCCTCGACATCAATTGAGATCTCACCCGTATCCCGTGGGTACAGACGCACTTCCACGTATCCCTTTCGAGTGAATTTCACCGCGTTTTCCAGAAGGCTGTGGATGGATTTCGCCAGAAAGCCTTCATCGGCGCGTACGCGGACATCTCCCAGCTGATTGTCGAAGGTGAGGGCAAGATTCTTCTTCGCCGCAATCGACTTGACTTCGAGAATCTGGTCCTCGATGATGCGCCGGAGCGATATCTCGATATCCTGGAATTCGATATTTCCTGTCTGCAGACGAGAGATATCGAGGATGAGATCGATAGATTTCGTGAGGCGGTCGGCCGACTCGAAGACAAATCCGAAATATTTGTCCTGCTCCGGCGTCAACGATGATTTCAGTTCAGAGGAAATATGATTCAGATAGCCGATCATGATATACAGCGGTGTGCGGATACCATGCGAAATATTCGCGATAAAGGCATCCTTGAGCTTGTCAGCAGCCTCAACACTTTCCTTCGCAGCGATCAGAGACTGTTCAATTTTCTTGCGCTCTGAAATATCGCTCTTGATTGCGATGAAATGCGTCACCTCGCCGGCACTGTCCCGAACCGGCGTGACCGTCTGCTCTTCGTAATATGAGCTGCCGTCTTTCTTCCGCATCAGCAGTTCGCCCTGCCACACATTCCCGGATTCAATGGTATTCCACATGGAATCGAGGATATCCTGCTGCTCGACGGCGATATCGATATCGCGCACATTCTTGCCAAATACCTCGGTGAATGAATAGCCGGTCAGATCCGTATAGGCGGGGTTGACCCAGATGATGCTGCCATCCAGATCAAGAATGGCGATGGAATTCGCTGCGGCCTCGAGCGCGGCACTCTGAAGCGTGAGCTGCGATTCCGCTTCTTTCCTGTCGGTGATTTCCCGCACGATGGTAACCGTCTGATCAATACCGCAGGGAGCGATGCGCGCCTCGAAATAGCGCGGCATTTCATCGAACGGAATCGAATACTCCTGCACCTGCACTTCCCCCGTCGTAAGCGCTGCCTCAAAGTACGGTTCGAAACGCGCCATCAGGCTCCAGGCGTACTGTTCGCGTGTCATATCCGATTTTACTTCACCGGGAGGAATCAGCAGGACGGGATCGGGAGAATAAATGCCGCTACCGTCGCGCAGCAGCATGAGATCGGGCAACGCACTGAGGACGGCCCGCTGACGGGATTCACTTTCGCGCAGCGCTTCCTCGACCCGCTTGCGCTCAACAATTTCCTCATTCAGTTCCTTGGTGCGTTCACCCACGCGCTGCTCAAGTGTCAGGTTGGCATTTTCCAGTTCGTCATACGCTTTCTTGAGATTGCCTACCATCTGATTGAATGAGAAGGCCAGATGCCCCACTTCGTCCTGCGTTGAAACCCGTGCGCGTTTCACGAAATCGCCGCCCGCAATCTGCTCGACGGTCTGTACCATGTTCCGCAGTGGATTCGTGATCACTGTCGAGACACCGATCACTGTAGCAACACCGATCAGAAAAATGATGAGACTGATCAAAGCGATCGTCGTCTGCATGTCTTCCATGCGCGCGTGCACCTGGCTGGTCGACAGCCCGAGAAAGATGGTCCCCAGAATCTTCCCGTCGGCTTTGATGGTCTCCTTTGCTTTGCAGACACCAATATCCGAGCCGTACGGATCCTCGACCTCCCTGTAGTCCGCCTGTTCTGCGGTCGGAAGATTTATCGACTCGACGGTATTCCCCTTGTTATCGACGATGACAGCATACAGCAGCAGCGTATCGGCGCTGGCCCGTGCCGCGGACAGCGCCCGCTGTCGCATGGCATCGTCTGCGACGGACACCCCTTCCAGCTCGAGGAAGCTCGCCGCGTGTCTCGCGGTCATGTTCGCGCGTTCTGTCAGCGCATCATAGGCCTGATCGCGCTGACGCGCAGGAAAGAATATGAAAATGAAAATTGAAACCGTCCAGAACAGCAGTGAAATCACCGCTGTCAGCTTGGCGCGAATGGAGAGATTGGAAAACAGTTTCATCTATGTGACCTTCGCGTTGCGTCTATTCAAAGCAATATCAGTCCTCCCGGACCGGAACACACACCGCACTTATTCGAGGCCGCTGCGGTTTTTCGCTTCCTCAATCTGACGAACGAGGTCGAGACGGAGTGTTTCCAGTCTGGTCGACTCCTTCTGCAGTGCATTCTGACCTCGCGCGATCTCCTCCATTTTCTGCGCGACGCGTTCTTCGACCGAGGGAACGATGTTGGCCTTCAAGAGAATGATAAGTTCCTTTTTATCGACCTGTTTTTCTTCGTACCCAAAAATATACTTCAGTCCGAACACCCACCAGGGGAGATCTTTCAGGAACGGGATGCCGCGACGAACGTGACGAAGTTCATTGGTGACCAGCCCGCCGACAACGGTTTCTTCACCATCGATAAGAACAACGGATGTATTCGCCAGAGTTTTATTGATAATGGTGCTGACGGGATCAGGCTGTGCCGAACTTCGTTCTGCAGTGATGACAAGATTGACAAACTCGATCGAATCTTTTTCAAGAACCGTCGGCGTCACTTCGATAATTGTACCGGTACTGAAAAACTGCTCGGTAGTATTTCCGGCGAAATCTCTCATTTTCACTGAGAAATCCTGTCCGACCTGAATCCGCCCTTTTTCGCCGGAGCGAACAGTAATGTTCGGACTGGATATCAGTTCTCCGAGATTCTCAGACTGCAGAGCCTTCAACGCGGCAAGTACTTCGAGTGCACCCTGCCCGTATGCGAGTGTCGTGATGCTTCCAATCTCGATCTCAGTCTCTCCTTCGGAATCCTCACCTTCCTGCGTTTCAAAAGATGTTGTCCCGGTTGTGGATGTCAACTGCTGGATCGTGTTTGTTGATGTCTGATGCGTCAGCAGCCAGTCGAGCCCAAGTCGCTCCAGCTCGGTGCGGTTCGCTTCGAAAAAGACAGCGGAAATCTGCACCTCACGTGTCTGAATCGCAACATCTGCCTGTGCCTTCGATGTGTCCGCTCCCGCTCCCTGTTGCTTCATGGCAAAAAGACGCAGGTAGTCTTCAGTTTCTTCGAACCAGTATCCGTTGGCGCGCAGAACCAGTTCGAAGGCGTCCCGCCAGTGCATGTGTGTGACATTGATCCCGATGGGATCCTTGCTTTCTTCTTCGAAAATGATCGGTTTCCCGCGAAAGCGTTTGCTGGCATTATTGAAGATGTCGACTGCCTGCGTGAGCGTAGTCGCGGCATCCATGGAGATCAATTCCTCGGGCGCAGTATACTGGCGCACGGGAAGCCTGTCCTGCGCAAATGCGTTGGAGCTGAACAGGAGCAGCAGAAACAGAGTGATGATGTGAGTGAGTCTGATATTCATGGGAGTATCCTCAATTCCTTTGCTTTCCGAGGAACAGGTTTTCAAGCCGAAGTGTCAGCATGTAACGCTCGATGATGCCGCCCTTGTTGAGAAGGAACAGCACCTGGCGACGTTCCGGCATGATTTTGGAAACATAGCCGAGATAGACCTCATCACCTTCCGAAAGCATGATAAGCTGGCTGTTCTGATCGCTGATGAATGCGCGCCCTTTCATGATCGCAAGCAGTGTCGATTTCTCAACATTGGGCAGATCGAAGGTGTTGGGCGGGATCTCCGGCGTGATCAGTGATGTGAATGGATCATATGATATCGGTGCGAACCGCGTCGATGCGAGCGAGAGCGTTGTCAGTGTATCCGCGAAGGGCACCTGCTCAGAATAGTATGCGAGGAGATCGATATCGAACTGAACGGTATGCTGAATTCGTCCCAGTTCATCATCCACCATATGAACCTCGCGCACATCGAAATTCGTCAGCTTCATGAGACGCGGACCGTGTTCCAGGTACTGCACGAGGCGCGCAAAGCTCTCGAATGCACCCTGCCCGGCGAGATGATAGCGGACGTACCCGCAGCCATTCTGCGGAACCTGCTCCTGAGTGAAGACGTTGAGATCCAGTGCAGAGCTCAATACAAGGATATCATTCAGATACGCATTGGTGGTGCTGGCAATCTCCTCGTTCGGCATCGTCTTCGGTCGCTGTCTCCACGATGCGTTCAGTACTTCGACACGCTCCTGTACAGAAACGAGCCGGTCAAACATGTCGTCCGCATCGCCAAGCTGTTCCTGGATTTTTCTGCGCTCGGCTTCGAGTTCTTCGATACGGGGATCCTGATAGAAAAAAATGTACGCCGCACCACCCCCACCGACGAGGACAAGAAGGACAACAAGCAGAATGCTGTTTCGTATGGCATAGGGCATAATATCTCTCCTCTACCTGATCTCTGGTTCCGGCGGCGGCGCTTCGCGGTCCGGCGGGACTTCCGTGGGCGGGATTTCCTCGGCGGGTGAATTCACGGGCGGCGTTCCCTCCGACTGCGGAGAGGCGGTTTGAGCGGACTGTCGAACACCGCTTTGCGGAGCCGTTTCTTCCGCCATACTGCCGAGGGCCGTTGAGACGGAATCATGCCAGCGTGCCGCACGTGAGTTGCTGTACGGATAAAGGCTGTCGGGCTGCAGGCGGACATCATACCGAAACACTTTTGCCTCCCCGATTTCCTGCACAGTGATTTCCCGAAGCATCGTAGTACCGATCGCATCGGAAAAGGTCGGGATGCTGGATCGTTTCATTGAATATCCGGTAACAGTGATCGCACCATCCTGATCCATTTTCATCTCGCTGACCCAGGTATCTCGAAGAGCGCCCGCACTGACCGCGAGCGTATCGAGCGTCTCCGTCCACAGTTCCGAATTCAGCAACAGCGTATCAAGAGTCGTTGTGGCATTTCGGATCGCGGTGGAGCGCGTTTCAAGCTCATTGATCTGATCGACAATGATTCGCTGCTCCTCGATCTGCTTGCGATCGAATGCCAGTGCTGATGAAAGCGTGCCGATCTCGGCTTGACGCTGCAGCCCCATGACAGTCAGCACGGTCACGATCACAAAAAGGAGCAGCAGGAGCAGATAGCCATGCCATGCGAGTTTGAAGCGCTTCTGCTCCTCGCGCACCTTCGCCGGGAGAACGTCGACGCGGTAAAAATGTTCATTACGCGGCTGCAATTCCTGCCAGGCAAGCGAAATGGGCACGAGATAGTTGTTCATGTCGCGAAGGATATCCTTGTCGTCGGAATGTCCGACACGGAGTTTCTTCAGCGAGTGAAACACCACTTCGGGATTGTTTTCGAGGATCTCCTCTTTCAGCCCGATCTCCTCGGCCTTTCCACTGAGCACCACGCGGTCGGGGTTGAGATATCCGGCACTTTCGGCGGTCAGTTCGATGCGGTTGTAGAGCGTCGACACAAGATGCGCGTCATGCGCGCCCTGCTGAATCGACGGCGCAATGTACTCGATGTCGTGTCCGCGCATGACGAAGAAGTGCGTCACATCGTCATCGACGTGAATAACATGCACGAGGTCTTCCGGTTCCGCGCGGAAATGCACACGAACGAGATTGATCAGGGCAATCTCGTTGCTCGTCACAAAATTGATTCGCGGCGCACGTCGGTCTCCGCCCTGCGGAGAGGCGCAGATGTCGATGAGCGGCGGCTCCTCGACACGCGCGATGGCAAGTACCTGCTTGTCGCTCGCCTTCGTCAGGGAGACAGCGTGTTTGGCAAGTTCAAGATTGAGGGATTTTCCGACTTCTTCGACAACCTTCGTGCGAATTTTCGACGGAGTGTCCTTTTTGTCGACGGGAAGGAGGAACGTCCGCACATACGGGACTTCAAAACCAAGCGAAATGGATGCGCCCGGCAGGTAATGTGTCGCAACGAATTCCCGAATGGATCCCAGATCGAGGTTGGAATCCGCATCACCTTCCGTCTCGGGTGCCGCAGCGGCTGAATCATCGAAGGGATTATCGGATTTCTGTTCCTCTTCATCCAACGAACCGCCCGCGAACTGTTTTACCGGGAGGGGCATGGAAGCCAGGTCGAGCACGCTGAGCCGGTTCCCTGTCCTTCCGAGAGCGGCCAGGCGCAGCATGGCTCCTTCGATGGAGAGGCCAATACAGATTTGTTGTGGTCGTACCGGAGTACTCATAGGCAGACTCGGCAGGCGCAGATCAATTGAGCTGCTTGTTGATCAGCTGCCTGATCCGTTTTTTGTTGTTCGCATAGTTTATTGCTTCATCGATACTGATGACATTGTTGCGGAACAGGCGGTACAGATCCTGCTCCATCGTGATCATACCCAGCTGTCCGCCTTCAGTAATCATCTGATAGATCTCGCCGGTGTTGCCGTTCTTGATCGCCGCGCGCACAGAGGGGGTGACAATAAGGACTTCTTTCGCAAGCACCCGCTTCTTATCGAGGGTCGGGACGAGCTTCTGGGAGATGACGAGCTTCAGCACGTCCGCGAGCCGGTTGCGCACGCGGTCGGCCTCGACAGGCGGCACTTCGCCGATGATGCGATCGAGACTCTCGACAGCAGATGATGTATGCAGCGTGGAAAAGACCTTGTGACCGGAATCGGTAATCTCAAGCGCCGCCATAATGGTCTCCGGATCGCGCATCTCACCGATCACGACGACATCGGGATCCTGGCGCAGCGCCTGAACGGTGCCATCCTTGAACGACAGCACGTCACGCCCCACCTCGCGATGCCGGATGACAGAGCGTTCGGGTGAATGTACGTACTCGATCGGCGCCCCGATCAGGATGATATGCGCATCGACGGAATTGTTGTTTGCATCGATGATTGCGTCGAGCGTGGTGCTCTTTCCGGAGCCTGTAATTCCCGTCACAAGAATCAGTCCTTCCTTCGTGTGCTTCAGGTTCACGATGTTCGTGATGTTGGGATGGAACTGATAACTGCTGTAGGGACGAATCTTTGCCGTGATGGCGCGCATGTTCATGCCGACTGCATCAAGGTCGAAATACGCGGTTCCGCGATACCGATACCGCTCCCCATCCTCCTCCACATGATAGGAAAAATCGAGACTGCGTTTATCGATGAGAACCTGGCGCTGTCGCGGCATGACAAGCGACTGAATGAGCACATCACAGAACGGAGACTCGAGCTTTGGCAGGTTTTTCTGGGGAAGTTTGTTCCCGTGCACCCGGAACCAGATCTCTCCGCGCGTCCCAAAACTTCCGACGTCAATATCGGAAGCGTCGAGTTCGCGCATCCGATGGAGAATGCGTTCGTAAAACATGCGGAGCACCTGGATGGCTTTGTCGTCGAGTGTACCAAGACGCTTTGCGATGAACTCCTGCTTCTCCGTACCGAAGTAATGCGGAGGCATGTCCTTGACCACGAAATCAAGCACTTTCATGGCGTTGGCGACAAGCCGTTCCGGTATCACAGGCGCCTCAGCGGCACGAGGAGACGCCCCCCTTGCTGCGGAGGTTTTCGGCGCGGTGGTAACGGGATCCTGACTCATGATGCTGTTCTTCCAATATTCACAGATTCATTTGCAGTTCCGTGCCGTTTTCTCAACCTGTGCTTGATGTTTTGATCAGGACTCGTTGAAATATAATCATTTAATTCCACGAGGGGAAGCACAGTTCGGAAAAATCGTAAAAATATTTTCGGCACGTTTTTCATATTTCTCAACTGACGCCAGCCGTATCCTAAGCCGTCGCCCCAGTTCTTATTCGTAATACTTGTAGATCTCAACATCCAGCAGACCGAGATTGCCCAGCACGGTCATTAACGTGAGATAGCTGTATTTGATGGACGGGTTGCCGGTGATGTTCACATTGGTGATACCGGTTGACGAGGTATTTCCGACCCAGACCGTTCCATGGATATGCGGATTTCCAGTCCCTCCGATTTCAATATCGACATCTCCGCTGAGGGAGAGCACGATGCCTTCCCATTCGATATTCCCCTGCAGTTTGAGGGAACCGTCCACAACGAGAATACCGGCACCCGCGATCGTTCCTTTCCAGATGAGATCGCCGGGAACGTAGACGATTTCAGGATCCGCCATGGAGCCGAAGACGCCGTTATAGCTGTACGTGCCGGCAGGAAGTGTCTGTGTCGCCCTGTCCTTATAGAATTTGTGCAGTGTCGCAAGATCCACGTTCCCGAATGATCCGACGGACGGCTCGCCTCCCGCACCTTTAACATTCTCGTAGACCTTCGGATCCATGTTCTTTTTGATATCCTCGACAATCTTTGCGGACTGCACGCCAATGCCGTTTACCGGAGGGTACGATCCCAGCACCTTCCCACCGGGAAGCCAGTCGCGTCCGTCCACATCGAATGACTTGCCGATGTTTGCGATCTCGACGGAGTCGCCGAACACGGTCAGCGCACTTTCAACCGTCGGGAAAATGGAGCTGAGCTTTGCCTCTACGATCGACTGGTGACTCACGCCGTTGATGGTGCCCACAGAGGTGATGCGGACGGTGTCCGGTCCGAGATCACGGACGGCGACATCGACCGAACCGCCGGCCACGCGCAGACCGGTGAATCCGGTGCGCCAGACCTTCTTCTTTCTGAGGATGGACACCGCCTTGTTGACGCCGCTGCGGGAAATATTCAGTGCCTGCTCGCGCTCAAACAGTGTGGCAGTGGTTTCCGTCGACCAGTTCCACATGCCCATCATCCCGAGGACGGAAATCGAGAGCAAAAGCGATGACATCAATACAATGATCAGTGACTGTTGGCCCATGATCGTCCTCCGGGATTAAATGAGATTCTTCGGCGAAACGGTGAATTCGTTCAGCGAATACTTGTATTCGCCATCCTGCTTCATTTTGCTGCGCAGACGCAGCACGACACCGATTGCCCGGATGTCTCCGACCGTTGTCGTTTCGATCAGCGTGCCGTAGGAATTCGTTGTGTAATACCTGAAATGAAATCCTGTCATGTCTGAATCACCACCTTCGAATACCTGACCGTTGACGACACGGTGCAGCGAATAGCCGAGAGTCGAAACTTTCAGTGTTTCGGTGGAATATTCACTCGTTGTCACTTCGGACTGCAGTGTTGTGGTTTTTGTCGTCACTGATGCGAGTGTGGCTCCGTCAACAACATCGTCAAAGGCGTATCCGACAGTGTCGATCTTTCCGTCGTTATCCAGATCTGCACGGAATACAAGCTGACGGGGCGATGCATTGATGATCGGAAGCGAATCACAGCCGTAGCCGAGCTTGCGGAGGTCATGCCGCAGTGTCTGCGTGATGTCGCTCATTTCTGTCTGTGCCGTCACCTTGTTCGTGGATTCGATCTGCGACTCCTGTCGTTCGCCCATGAACACGGCGAAATTCAGGATGATCATCCCGGCGATGATGACGGAACCGACGATGTCAAGATAGCTGCTCATGGCGCTCTCTCTTTAATGTGTTGCGAGATATTGCATGCGTAAAGTGTCTTCGGAAAATTGATTTGTGATTTCCAGGATCACGAGCTTTGACCATGTGCGGTACCATACGGCCTGCGTGGGGTCATCATCACGGACGTATGTGACGGCACAACGCACGGTGTAGCCCCATGTGTCATGAAGGCACTGAGGGGTTTCATCGCCCGGTGTGCTCCCCGGTGCCGGACTGGTGAATACCTGACGATGGAAATCATCGATGTCGTTGAATGGCGTGCTTCCATGATAGGACTCCGCCGAACCCGGTCCGCAGGCTGTCAGATCTTCCAGCTTGACGATGCCTTTCCAGTTGTAGACGGCATCAAACGGCTTGCCCTGTATCTCATCCATGAGGGACCGGCCGATGGCGACGGCTTTCTGCGTATACTCGTTGTTATCCAGAACATCTTCATTCTGGAAATTGAGTCCGCGAAAATTCAGCATCACCATTCCCAGCAGCATGAACGCCCCGATTGTCAGTGCCATCTGTCCTGTATTCATGTCCTGCCTCTGCAGATAATGGAGTTCATTTCGATATGATCACGCCCAGTCACGTCCGCTGTCAATCCGACATCGTCGCTGCAATGACTTCCGAAACGCAGCTCACACCTTCCTTGACACGCTCCCGTGCCGAGGCGCGCAGCGTCAGCATCCCCTCACTGATTGCGATCTGACGGATCTCATCCTCGTCGATGTCGTCCCCGGATTCAAAAATGGCCTTGCGCACGGCTTTCGAGAAGTACAGCGCCTCGTGGATCGCCGCACGCCCTTTGAATCCTTTCACGCACTTCGAGCAGCCGACCGGCTCGTAAAAGGTCGTTTCTTCGATTTCTTCATCGGTGAAACCCACGGCATGCAGCTGGTCCATATTCAAATCCTTCACCGGCCGCTTGCACGCATTGCACAGCCTGCGGAGCAGACGCTGGGCAACGACCAGATTGATCGCGTATGCGATGAGGAAGGGTTCGATTCCCATTTTGAACAGGCGCGTCACCGCGCTCGGTGCATCGTTCGTATGGAGCGTGGAAAACGTCAGGTGACCGGTGTTCGCAAGCTTGATGGCGATGTCGGCCGTGGTCTTGTCGCGCATCTCACCGACCATGACGATGTCGGGATCATGACGCAGAATCGCTCTGATGGCCTGTTCAAAATTCACCTTGTGTGAAATCTTGATCTGCCGCGCGCCGTCGATGACATACTCGACCGGATCCTCCACGGTGAGGACGTTCACCTGCGGTGTAATCACCGAATAGAGTGCCGCGACGAGTGTCGTGCTTTTTCCGCTTCCCGTCGGACCGGTGAGAATGACCATGCCCTGCGGTTTTGTGATGGAGTCCTGGAACCACTCGTAGGCTTTTTTCTGAAAACCGATTTTCGCGATATCCTTGATCACCTTGCGGCTGTCAAGGATGCGGATGACGATGCTTTCGAATTTCTGCTGATATTCACTGCCGGCGATCGGAAGCACTGACACACGAAAGCGGATCACGGTATTGTCGATCGTACGCTGGATGAACCCGTCCTGTGCCGCGTCGCGCTCGAAGCGGTCAATGTTCATGCTGCGGTCTTTCACCACGGCGAGCACGGCTTCGGGACGCGTGCCTTCCACCTTGTTCCACATCGACAGCTTTCCGTCGACTCGGAAATGGAATTCCGTTACGGTCCGTGTCGTCGGAAAAATATGCACGTCACTGACACCCTGACGCACCGCCTCCACGAGGCAGCCCTCAAAGAGGTTGACGAGCATCGACTTGTTGATTTCCTGGTCGAGTTCCGCTTCGTCGATCCCCGAATCGAGACTTCCTTCCTCGAGCTCGCCTTCCATCTCCTTGATACTCTCGAGGAATTCGTTGTCGGCCTGGAGAAGGTTGTCGATATGCGGATTGAGTTGCTTCTGTTCCGCGTAGTAGACTTCGTACTTGAGCGCACGGAAGAAGTTGGCGATCCGGGGGATCTCCCGGTGTATCGGGATGGCCGAAACGAGTATGAGCTTGTCCGGCGTCCGCGCATCGAACTGCAGGGGAAGCGTGCGCGCCTTGAATAGCACGCTGCGCTGTTCCGCCGTAAGCGACTCGACCATCTGCCGGATGAGGTTGACGCGCCGCTCGGTCATCGCCTCGTCGATTTTCATCGTCTTGAAGGCGTAGATCCGTGCGACCTCGGAGAACACCGTGTGGTGGTCGAGACTGTATTCGTCTACGAGGATTTCCGCGAGACTGCGGTGACGCCGGCCGGCTTCCTTCTCCTTCGTGGAGATCGCCTTCGAGATCGTTTCCCGGTCGACAATCCCCTTGTGCAGAAGGGCTACGCCGACCTTATCGATCTTTCTTTCGAGCAAGGAAGCTGCGGCATCCATGAATAACGTTTTTGATCTGATGAATGAATGGTGATGAGACAAACAGAAGCTGCGGGATGATTTCGCCCAGTCCCGGTGCCGATTTCGGCTTGATGACTGCCGTTTCCGACGACACGATGGTGATGGCCGTCATGACGATCATGATGATCAGTGCGACCCAGAGCTGCATGAAATCGACGACGGATTTCAGTTTGTACGTCGTTTCGCGCTCATAATAGTTTGCGAGCTGCAGCGACGTCTCGCGCACCATACCGGTTTCCGCACCGGCATGGAAGCGCGACAACGCGGTTTTCGTGAATACCTCAGAGGCCTCGAAAGACTCGTGCAATCCTTTTCCGTGCTTGAGCATCATCGGAATCGTAATGTCCTTGATCTGAGATTCGAAATACTTGTTGCCCGTGGCCTCGGCCGCGGTCTTGATCACGTCGATGTTCTCGCCGGAACCGCTGTACAGCGAGTAGAACACGCGGCAGAAAACCTCGATGGCGGTTTTGTGAATGAGCGCTCCCATGACGGGGATGCGAAAGGATACTTTATCCACCCAAATCCGGCTCTGCTGATTCGTAAAGAGGATGAAAACACCGGCAGCCAATCCGACACCCCCGATGATGAAGAACAGAATATTCGCGACGATCCAGTCTGAAAACTCAAGCGTCGCTTCCGTCATTGGCGGAAGTTCAATGCCGTACTTGATAAACATGCGGGCAGTTTCGGGGAAGATGTACGCGACATAAAAAATTGTCGCAAGGATAAGCAGCACCAGCGTGATCATGGGCATGAGCATGGCGCTTTTCATACTCTTTTTGAACTCGAGCCGGCGTTCGAGAAACTTGGCAGTCGAGTCGTACATCTCTGCCATGGCACCGCTCTTCGAGGCAAGTCCCAGCATCTTTGCAGTGAACTTGCCGAGAACGTGCTCGTACTTCAGGAACACACGCTCACTTTCGGCTCCCTTGCGCAGATCGGTATTGATATCCTTGAGCGTTTCACGCAGCACTTTGTTGTCAATATCGTTTGAGAGCAGGTTCAACACTTCATTGAACGGAAGTTTCTCGCGTAGGAGATCAGCACTGAGACGGACGAAGGTGATGACGTCCGCGATCGGCGGCTTCCCCACGGGCACGGCAAGCTTCTTGCGGACAAAGACGACCTTGTATCCCATCGATGAAAGGGCGTTCTCCACTTCGGCCTTGGAATAGGCCTTCTGCTCGCCCTCGATGACCTTCTCCCCCTTCTGCGCCTTGTAGATGAACAGCGTGCGCTTTTCCAGTTTGTCGAGCCGGAACGAGCGTCCCTTCGCGAGTTCCTGGATTTTCTTCTTCGCTTCCGCCGCGTTATTCGCACTGACGGTCCCGGTGATGATCTTCCCGGAGGGGACAACACCCTGAAATCGAAAATCCGCCATGATACACCTTCCGAATAGTCCTACTTCCTGTGCGAGCGCGGGGGAGAAATACAGCCACCCTTCTCCTTGGCTCATGTCTAAGATAGATGCCGATTCTTAACGGAGACTTAACTGCGTATTACAAAGGAGAAAGGTTCTTTGTGGTTGTATCAGGCGGGATGTGAAGCTCAGGGAGGAAGAAGCGGCAGGCGGGGACGGGGAGCAGGCGTTTTGGAGGATGTCGATTACCAGCCACTGTAGGTAATCATGTATGGTTGTGTGCTACTGATGGCATTCATATCCACCGCAACTGTGACCATCTGGCTGCTGTTTGTCGCGGAGATGCCTTCGACAACCAGATCATTGCCGGCGGCGGTTATGATGCGATAGGTGCCATTGAGGTCGCTTCCTGTTCCGTCACCGGTGTCAGTCATACCACAATCGACGATCTCGATGCCGTCGAATGCGTTTCCACCGCCTCCGAGCATGCGGGGCTTACGGAAATATGCCTGTGCCGATGAGACGATGTTCAGGCAGCCATGCGTCAAGGCATCCTTGCTGGCTTGGTCGGAGTTCGTTCCAAATACAAATAGAGCGATCGTCACAGCAATGCCGACAACGATGACACCGAGAATGATGAGTAAAATCTGCTGGTTGCCCACGGGGATACTCCTCTGCCACCTGTGATGTCACACAGGGATTAACCAACAATGGACCTGCTTCCGTATTCTCATGCGCTGGGTAATCTAATCGATGGAGCTTTCATTTCTCTGAATTCCACATGAAATTACTGAAAGAAAAAAACGCCGCTGATTTCATCAGCGGCGTCCGAAATTTTGAGGCAGCGCCAAGTGCACTGCATGGGGCAAATCTTACCAGCCAGTATCATCGACGGTGATGCGGTCGGCTTCAGGCTGAGTCATGTCGACAGTGACGGCAATGGATTTCCCTGTCTCCGTAGCCGAAGCCCCGGTAACGGTAAAGGCCGTGGCCGTTCCTTCGACAGTATACGCTGCGTTCACGTTCGAACCGGTCAGCGGGGTTCCGTCATCGGCGGCCATGCCGCAATCCTCGATGGTGATGGTCGCGAAAGAGTTGTTTCCACCACCGAGCATCGTCGGCTTGCGGTAGAAGCCCTGGGCTGCCGCTGCGATGCGGAGACAATCCTGCGTGATGGCGTCCTTGTTCGCCTGCTCCGCGTTTGTACCGAAGATATTGATACCGACCACGACCGCGATACCGACAATGATCACACCGAGAACGATGAGAAGAAGCTGTTGCGTACCCATAACATTACTCCTGAAAGTTGGTGAAGAGAGAGAAAGAAGATTGAGTTAATACAGCAAACCGTGTTGGTTTCTTTTCTCAGAATGTCTGAAGACAAATCTACAGGGTCATTCTTACAAACGGCTTAATCCACCATTACAAGAGTGAAAGGATGGGTTCAGGCTGGAAAAACAGAATACAGTATTACGTATAAGTAGGTATTAATCCCTTTATACCTTCATTGGCAGGCGCACGGTGAACGTGCTTCCCTTCCCCTTTTCGCTCTGCACCGCGATCGTTCCCCCGTGATTCTTGACGATCCATTGCACGAGGTACAGTCCCAAACCGGTGCCTTTCCGGCCTGTCGATGCGCTGTCGTCGACGCGGTAAAAGCGTTCGAACAGGCGCGGAATGGATTCTTCCGGAATGCCGATACCCGTGTCGGTCACGGAGACGGAGACCATTTCATCGTCCTTTTCCATCGAGAGACGCACGCTACCGTTGCGGCTGTTGTACTTGACGGCGTTGTCAATAAGATTGAGCAGAACACGCCGGATGCGCAGCGGTTCCCCTTCGATGAATGCTTCGCAGGTCTCCCCGAGTTCGAACGTTATATCCGCCTGCGCGGCGAACATTTCCGCCTCGTCGGCGATCTCCTCCACGATTTCCCCGAGATCAAGCGTTTGCATCTCAATCGGACGCTCCCCGATCTCCGTCTTGGCGATCAGCAGCAGATCGTCAAGAATGCGTGAGAGGCGCATGATCTCTTCGAGCAGGCTTCCAAGCAGCTGCTGGTATTGCTCCGGTTTCTTCGGATTGCGAAGCGCCAGTTCGATTTCTCCCCGCATGATGGTCAGCGGCGTGCGGAGCTCGTGCGATGCATTGGCGGAGAAGTTCTGGATCTGCTCGTACGCCGTCTGCATGTTTTCAATCGTGCTGTGCACGCTGTGCATTTTCTGCTGGAAATCAAGGTCATCGACCCCGGCTTCCTCCAGGTCGATATCGAGCGAATCCTGGTTCTTGCGCGGATGCAGTTCCTGCGAGATAATCCATCCGATGGTGAAGGCGAAGAACAGGCCGGCGGGAATGAACAGAATACCGATACCGGTGAAATTGAAGGTCGGGAACTGGCGGGTGAAGACGGTGATGACCAGCAGCAGAATGAACGCGAACGCACCAAAGATGGTGGAGCCGTACAGCAGCACCGCTTTTTGGCGCGGACCCAGTTTCATTCCTCATCGTCCTTGAGGATGTAGCCGACGCCGCGAATGGTGTGGATGAGTTTCACTTCATAATCGTCATCCACCTTCTTCCGCAGCCGCGTCATGTATACATCAAGCACATTCGTGCCCGTATCAAAGGTGATTTCCCAGATATGCTCGATGATGGCGGAACGGGTCAGCACGGTGTTCTTGTTGCGCAACAGATACTCGAGCAGCTTGAACTCCTTGACGGTGAGATCGATGACCTGATCATCACGCCTGACGACGTGCTGAATCTGATCGAGTTCAAGCGTATCGGCGGTGAGCACGTTTGTCGGTTTGTCCATCTGCGCGCGGCGCAGCAGCGAACGGACGCGCGCGATGCACTCAGCGAGGGCGAAAGGCTTGGTAAGATAATCGTCGGCGCCGATGTTGAGCACCTCGACCTTGTTCTCGAGCTGTCCCTTCGCGGTCAGCACGAGTACCGGCGTATTCTTTTCCTTCCTCAATTCCTTGAGGACTTCCACCCCGTTCTTTTTCGGGAGCATGAGATCGAGAATGATGACATCATAGCTCTCGGTCAGGGCCATGAACAGGCCCTTGTCGCCGTCTTCGGCGGTATCAACGGAAAACAGTTCCTCCTCGAAGCCTTTCTGAAGGAACTGGGAAACTTTGAGTTCATCTTCGACGATGAGTAAACGCATGGCAGCCGAATATGTGTTGCAGAACCAGCGGGCAGTTTAATGCAACGCGGGAAAACTTGCAAATTCCGAAGAAGGAGTGTTTATCGGGCTCGCACGGGCGCTGTTTCGGTCAGCGTGACGGGCAGCGAGAAGCTGAAGGTGGAACCCTTGCCCTCTTCACTCTCAACCCATATACGTCCCCGGTGTCTGACAACGATGTTCTGCGCAATCGCGAGTCCCAGTCCGGTGCTGCGCTCGTTCCCCGTCGGCTTGACACTCGTCGTGTTGAACGGACGAAACAGCGAACCGATTTCCTTCTCGGGGATGCCCGGACCATGGTCCCGCACGGAAAATACGAGGTCCTGTTCAGTGTACTGATAGGATATCTCGATGACCGAGCCTTTAAACGAGAATTTGATGGCATTGTCGATGAGATTCGAGATGACCTGCTCGATACGGGCGGGATCGAAGATAAAAGCCGGCAGCGTCTCAACGCGCTGCACGGAAAGATCGATGCCTTTTTTGTCCGCGGTGAACGCGACGCGCTCGAGTACGGTATCCAGCACGGCATTGAAATCCGCCTGCTGCATGTTCAGATCCAGCTTCCCTGTCTCGATCTTCTGCACGTCGAGGAGATCATTGATCATCTGCACCATGAAGCTGCTGCTGGACTGAATGGCTGAAATGATCGTGTGCTGCTCTTCGGTGAGATTGTCCGCATTGTCCTTGCCCAGGAATTCACTGTATCCCTCGATCAGGTAGAGCGGATTTCGGAGATCGTGCGCCGCCATCCCGAGCAGCATATTTTTCTGCTCGTTGAGCAGTTTCAGTTGTTCATTGTTTTTCTCAAGCTCTTCCTGCATGCTGCGAAGCTGCTTGTTGACCTTCTCGAGCTCCGCATTCTTCTCGACGGCATTCTCGTAGGTGGAAAGGAGCAGGTCGATGATCTGAATCCGCTCCGAGGTCAGGTAATGCTTCTTGTTCGCGAAATAAATCTCTATCCCCATCCCCGTGCGCATGCGTGACCGCACATCGAGATTGATGAGGATGTACTTGATGCGCGAAAGAAGCGCCTCCTCGCTGTAGGGCTTGTTGAGGAAGTTGTCGGCTCCGCTTTCAAGGCCGCGAATAATATCCTGCGGGTCTGACAGTGTCGTCAGCAGGATGACGGGAAGATCCTTCAACTCCTCGTCAGTCTTGATCGCCGTGCAGAATTCGTAGCCGTCCATTTCTGGCATGAGGACATCCGAAATAACCAGTGTGGGACGCCGCTGCCTGACTGCCTCAAGGCCTTCCCTGCCGTTGACTGCGAGGCGGACGGTGTACTCCTGCTTCTCGAGGATGTACTTCAGCTTCAGCGCCTGCGTGGGACTGTCTTCAACAACGAGTATTTCTATGCCGGTTGCCATCATCGTTTCTCAGAATGATCCTTATGCGTCGCCGGATATCCGATGCGCGTTCCGTACTCCACCAGCGACGGTCTCGAGTGCAGATCCGATTTCGGGCAGTGGAAGGATGAAACGCGCCGCCCGCAGTTTGATCGCCTCACCCGGAATGCCGTGGATCAGCGACGTTCGTTTGTCCTGCGCAATCGTACACGCACCATGATCGAACAGTGTGCGCATTTCCGCCGCACCGTCGTTCCCCATGCCGGAGAGCAGAACAGCAGCGGCGTTGGACTGATACTCATCTGCAACGCTTTGAAAAAGTCGGGCTATGGATGGTCGGAATCCATTTACGGGAGCATCGTGCAATAACAGAATACGACGGTCGGAATCGACAGTCAAGTGTGCGTCATCCGGTGCGAGATACACCGTCCCGGCCTCCGGAATCGCGCCGTTCTCCGCAATGCGGACACGCAGCGGGGTCTGTTCGTCGAGCCAGCGTGTCAATCCGGTAATATATCCCTTGGCAATATGCTGAACAACGAGAATGGGAACGGGAAATGTCTCATGGATCCCGCCGAACACCTGCTGGAGCGCCTGTGTGCCGCCTGCAGATGCGCCGATTGCGACAATATGAACGGGAGGACGGCTCTCCGCATTCTCCTGCGCGGGATGCATGATGCGCTGGAACGATTCGAAGCGCGTGCTGTCCCATCTTCGCACCACTTTTACTTCCGACATAAGACGCAGATTCCTGCACAGCTCGCCCGCACCTGTGGACGATGCTCCCACGTTATCACTCTCGGGTGGGAGCTCGAGCACGGTCAGCGCACCGTCTTCCAGTGCCTGTATCGAACGTGTACCGGCCTGATCAGCACTTCTCTCCGCGAGGATGACAACCGGCACAGGATGCTTGTGCATGATTTCCTGTGTCATCCGATGCACGTCAGCGGGTCCGCAGGCGGCATCGAGCGCAACGATCTGTGCATTGGAAGTGGAGAGCTGCGACATGAACTCGTCATCATCGAAACTCAGTCGCACCGTGTCGATTTCATGATCGAGCGACAGAACGCTGCGAATTCTCTGGGCACGGGCGGCAGATTGCGCTATGACAAAGACACGTACCATCAGAGCAACCTCGAAATGACCTCGAGGAGGTTGCTCTGATCGAAACTGCTCTTGATGATATACGCGTTTGCACCAACATCAAAACCGCGTTCACGGTCCTCCTTCGATTCGAGACCTGTGACCAGCACAACGGGCAGTTCGGAGAGTTTATCGTCGCGCCGAATGCTTTCCGTCAATTCGAATCCATTCATACGGGGCATTTCAACATCTGAGACGACGAGATGGAACTCTTCCTCGCGAAGACAGGTCAGCGCATCGATCCCGTCGACTGCGGTGCGGACGCTGTACCCGGTGGAAAGAAGAATATCATGCAGCAGAACACGGGAAGTAATGGAGTCATCCACCACAAGAAGATTTCTGCGTTTTCTGTCATCGGCGAACGACGGATCGGGCGTGTCCCTTTCCTGCGTCTGGCGCGCGCGCTCGAACACATCCTGGATGTGCAGGACGGGAACGAGTTCGCCTGTTCCGAGAAGACTCGCCCCGGCAATGGTCCGGACGCGTGAAACCGGAGCGGGGAGCGGCTTCACCACCACATCCTGCTCCCAGAGGATTTCATCGACTTCCAGCCCGAGCATGTCTCTTCCGTATTTCAGCATCAAGAGGATCGCCTGGGTTCCCTCCTCCGCCTTGCTGCCCGACGGCATCTGCAGAATATTTTCAAGACGATGCACCGTCACGCTTCTGTCGTCATAGTCCAAAACCGTTCGGCCATCCAGCGAGGAAAAGTCTTCCCGATGAACCATCATGCCGCGCTCGACATGCTGCAGCGGTACGATATACATTCTTCCGGCACTGCGCACAAGTACCCCGCGCGCATTGGAAAGGGACACCGGAAGGGAAAGCAGAAATTCCGTGCCCGCACCCGTTTCGGTACGAACTGCGATATCCCCGCCGAGGGTATGGATATTCTCTCGGACGACACTCAGACCGACTCCCCGGCCGCTGATATCGGTGATGATATTACTGGTCGACAGACCGGATTTGAAAATCAGATCGAGGATGTGCCGTGTATCGAGGGAATCCGCTTCCTCGGCTTTCAGCAGGCCTTCCTGGACCGCCTTTTTACGGACGCGGCCAACATCGATACCGCCGCCGTCATCGCTGATACTGACCTGTATTCGATTGTCCGTTCCGATGCTGATCGCCAGGCGCAGACTTCCCGCTCCGGATTTTCCCGCCCGCACGCGTCGATCCTCCTCTTCGATACCGTGATCGATACTGTTGCGCAGCAGATGGATGAGGGGATCCTTCAGTTCTTCGAGAATGCGCTTGTCGATGCGGATATCCTCACCGGTGACCGTGAAGTGCACCTTTTTTCCAAGATCCCGTGCCAGCTTGCGCACCATGGGATGCAATGTATCGGTGATGAGGGCGAAGGGCATGAGCAGCAGCTGCTTTGCGCGGTCGATCAGGGCTTCGGACATGGAATCCATGATGTACATCGTTCCACGGCCGTCCTCGATGCCCTTGCCGACGGCCGACTCAATGCCTTCCATCTGCCGCGCGGTCCATTTGATGAAATGCAGCAGATTCTCGTACTGCTCAGTGTAATAGGCGGCATCCTTTACTTTTCCCTTGATACTGTCCCATTGTTCAAGTGATTCCTGCCTGTGCTTCTGATATTCGCGCAGCCATTCCCTGCACTGTTCGACGATGAGTTTCATATCAGACGCCGCGCGGCCAATCATGAACTTGACCGAGCTGAGTTCCTCGGCCTGTCGATATAGGGCATCGAGTTCCGAAAGCTGCACGCGAACGGTCTCGCCTGAGGCGCGGACAGATGCAGTGCCGTTGCCACCGGGTTTCGACGCAGATGTTCCGGAGATCTTCTCCTCAGACCGATCCGTTTTCGGCCGCGGCGCATCATCATCGTGCTCTGCTTCCACATCCATCGCCGATTTTGCCGGTTCAGTTTCCGCGGGACGCTCATCGAACTGCACGGATTCGGAGTTCTCCGCCGCATCCACTGGTGGGACTTCTGATCCCGTTGATTCTGCGGGATCACTCTGTTTTGATTGCTCCACACCCTCCCCGGAGGACGGCACGTCGTCGTTCTCAATGTGAAGATCCGGCAGCGGCATGTCGATCAGATCGCCGGGAAGCGAAGCTGAAGCCGTTGTCAGCGTCCCCTGAGATGCACCGTCGGCCGCGACACTGCTTTCACTCTTGATGCGATCCACCAGCGAGGTGAGCGTCTCATCGGAAATCGGGCGCTCCTCATCGGAGGAAAGCAACGCTTCAAGCAGCGTCATCGCCTCGTCGAGCAGGACGAAATGCGTTTCGCGAATTGACCTGGCATCCTTTTTCCAAACAGCGAAGAATCCCTCCATGGCCTGGCAGAGCGCCTCGACATCACTCCGGTTGACCGCGCGCGCGGCTCCTTTCAGGCTGTGCGCCTCGCGGAACACCAGATCGAGCACCGACTGCGCACCGCCCCCGTCCGCCTGCTCGATATCGGCGATTCCCTTGCTGATCGTGCGGAGATGCTCGTCCGCCTCGATCGCAAATGCTTCGCGAAGTTTCTGAAGAAATTCTTCTTCCATCATGGCTGTCAATGAGACCGGGGATTAAAGATTATAGCGTTCGACAAAGCGCTGCAGGCGCGTGCCGAGTTCCTTGAGGTTCTGCGCTGTGAGTTCCACCTGATGGATGGACTCCACATTTTGTTCACTGGCCGACTTGATATGCTGGATCGCCGTATTCACCTGATCGAGTCCGGCAACCTGTTCCTTTGCCGATGCCGAGATCTGCAGCATGGATTCCGCCGTCTCGTTGATCCCGCTCATCACGGTCTGAATCGCTTTTCCGGAAACGGTCGAGAGTTGCGCTCCGTCCTCCGCCAGTTTTGTCCCGCGTTCGGCGACCATGACGGCCGATGCCGTCGCCTTCTGCGTATCTATGAGTATCGAACGCACTTTCGAGGTTGCCTGCTTTGACTGCTCCGAGTGGTTTCGGATTTCCTTCGCGACGACGGTGAATCCCTTGCCGTACTCACCCGCCTTTGCCGCCTCGATCGCCGCATTGACGGCGAGAATATTGGACTGCTCCGCGAGATCATTTACGGATGTGACGATATCCCCGATCGCCTGGCTCTGTTCGCTCAGCTTGATGATGCTTTCCGCGATCCCGCGCATCTGCTCGCGGATGTTCTCCATGCTGGAAATGCTTTTTTCTATGGAGTCCACACCGTCGCGTGAGACGCGCAGTGTCTGCTGGGTATCATCGGAGATGGTCTTCGCCTTGTGATTCGACAGCTGGGATGCCTGTTTGACTTCAAGCAGCGTGGCAGCGGTTTCGTTGACAGCGGACGCCGTCTCCCGCGCCCCGGCAGCGATCTGCACCATCGTCGAGGAGAGCTCGGCCGTGGCGGACGCGAGGACGTTGATGCCCTCGATCATCTCTCGGATCTGCGTGCGCAGCCGCTCCACCATTGTCGAGAGCGCCTTTCCGAGCACATCCTTCTCAGACAGCGGGGTGATTTCGACGGTGAGGTCTCCGTCCGCGATCCGTGCGGCGACCTGCGCTTCGTGGTCGCTGTTGGCGCGGAGCTTCTCAAGTGTCTTGAGCAGTTCTCCGACCTCGTCATGCCTGTCAGTGCGAATCGGAACGGTCGTATCTCCCTGGCCGAGTCGATCTGCGATTTCCGTCGCCTCACTCAGAGGACGGGAAATGAGACGTGAGATCATCGTGGCGAAAAAGACAACGAGAGCAATCCCGATGCTGAAAATGATCAGCCGCGCAACCATTGCAGTATTCTCAATGTTTTCCAGCTGCTTTTTCGACGCCTCGAAGAGATTCTTCAGTTCGTAGGCAAACAGATCGATTGAACCATAAAATACCGTGCTGTTTTCTTCGAGATCGCTGCGAATCCTGTCCAGGGAGACGAGATCTCCGGACTCGATCGCCGCCATTGCCGGAGTAGTCAGATCCTGATATGAATCATGGATGCGGGAGATTTTCAGAAACTGCTTCTGCGCATTGTCCATACTCGCCGCGACCGACTCTGCATCAATCTGTGAAGTGCTGAGCGTAAACAGATTCTGCGTTCGTTTCAGCGACGCCTGCACTGTTCGCTGCTGATCAAGGAATTGTTCCTTCAGCTCATCGTAGCTGACACCCGGAGCCGGTGAATCCGCGAATGAAAGACACCGGGCAAACAGCACGCGCTCCCGCATCAGGTCATTCATGAGGTCGCTCCCGGCCTGATTCAGCGGGATCTGCGTATTCATGATGGTTTCATACTCGACGAGTGAGCGCGAGGACTGTATGTTTTCAACACCGATCAGCGCCAGCAGAAATGCAATGACGATGCCGAAGCCGATAAGCAGCTTATATTTGGTTTTGAGATTGACGAACCATTTCATGATCGCACCTGTATGGGTGAATTGCGTTCTGTTCCGTTACTGTTCGGCAGTGGCTGCCATTTCGCTGATGACGTCGTCCGCCGAGACAAGGAGAATGCCGTCGGGCGAAAGGCCCTGAAGAAATCGACGTGTCCGCTCACCAATCTCATGCGGTAATTCTTTGAGTTCCGCTGCATCAATGGTATCCATCCCGTGAACCGCATCGACCAGAATGCCGATCCGGAAATGGTCGTGACGCAGCATGACGACGCGGTGCATCGTGGTCAGCTCGGATGCGGGAATGCTGAGCAGGCGTTTGAGATCGATGACGGCGAAGAGCACTCCGCGATTATTCGAAATGCCGAGAACGGCATGACTGCTGTTCGGCAGTGCGACGAGGCTCTGCATCGGAATCACTTCTTCGATATGACTGCACGGAAGGGCATATTTCCTCTCGCCGAGAGAGAACAGAAGAACATCCTTGAGATTGCGTTTACGGTCATGTCCGTTCCCGTTTCGCTGTGCATACTCCTTTGCCCGCCGGCGGAGGATATCCCTGTCAGCAGTCTGACCTTCCGCTGCATCAGCATTCATGGACTCCGTTACTTCCTGCAGCATTGAATGGATTTCCATCCAGCTCGTATCAGTTTCATCCGCAATCTGTCTGTGATCCTGCTTCATAATTCACTGAGCATGGTGGTAATGATCTCGATCATGCGCCGGACGCTCAGGCCGCCGGGGTCGACAACCGCGTTCTTGTCTTCACAGCTCTCAAGCAGTTCGAGCGCATTGCGAAAGTGCCTCCGTGCCCTGTCATTGCGACCCAGATGACGGTACATGCTGCCGACGGCGAAATGCGCCGGGATGCTCCCGTGATCCAGATACAGTGCGCGGTGAAATTCCTGCATTGCAAGAGATGTCTCTCCGGTTTCACGGAGGATGGTCGCATAGATGATGTGCGCCTGAGAGTTCATTTTTTCTGTTTCCACTGCTCCCCGTGCAGCGGCCAGCGCCTCCGGAAATTCCCCCTGATCCGCATACCGGCGCGCCGTGTCGATGAGTTCTTCCACGTGACGGCTCTCCGCACGCTCGTGTCTCCGTTTCCTGGTGGCCGTGCTGGTGATCCCGGTCTCCGGTTTTGTTGCCGAATGGAATCCCGGCGCCGATATTTCCGCCGCCGTACCGTCGGAAATGTTCACCTGGCGCTTCTCCGGCAGAACATTCCATTGCCGAATTGCGGATGCGGTTTCCTCTCCCATCGCGGGATACGGATCGGATTCCCCGACCTTCTCTGCCGGCTTCTTTTTCAGCGAAAGGATGTGGCTTACCCTGCCCTGCTTTCTGAACAGCGTCGCGTCCCCGAAGCGCACACCCTCGAAACCGGGATTGTTGATCAGCGTCGTTTCCGTGAGGCTCGGGATGAGCCATCCGTTTTCCAGCACGGACCGCCTGAATCCCTGCACGATGTGCTGGATTTTCGGCCGTGTGAAATACATGAGCACGTTGCGGCAGAGGATGATGTCGAATCCGCATGGATACTCCGCATGAGGAGCTGCGAGATTGAGCATCCGAAACTCCGTCATTACGCGGATTCGATCGCTGATCTGGAGTTTCCCATCCTCCGTACCGCGGAAGTACTCCTGGATGATCCCCGCGGGAATGTCGCGGAACGACCACTCCCGGTAACGGCCTTCCCGGGCGCGCTCAATTGCCGACGGATTTACATCGGTCCCGAGCACGGAGATATTCCATCCATCTCGCTTGTCGAGCATTGAATCCACCAGTATCGCGACGGAATACACTTCTTCACCGGAACTGCAGCCGGCGCTCCATATACGCAGCTCCCTGTGGCCCTGTTTTTCCTTCGCCTCGATGATTTCGGGGAGTACATGTTGGCGCATAAGGGAAAAAGCGATGATTTCTCTGAAGAAATATGACTCGCCAATCGTCAGGTGCTTCCCGAGAATCTGCACCTGCATCGGACTGACGTCGCCGCTTCCGAGCCATGCCACACATGCGGTGACATCATCGAAACCGAGTTCGCGCGCGGCCGGTTTGAGCAAACGCAGCAGGTCACTCCACTGATGCTGCTGATACCGGAGACCGAGCAGCTGCTCGACCCGCTTCAGCGCCGCTTCCAGAATGATATGTTGTTCTTCCTTTTTCAGTGTTCTTCCTGCTTCAATATGGTGATGCAACGGCGTTCGGGTGTACCTCGCGGACCTCCGTGACGGAAGTGCTCACTGACTCTGACCGGTATGAGGCGTCATCGATCAGCCGGTCGGTATCGAGTACGAATACCATGGTTTCTTCGTGCATGATGACGCGCTCTATGCTACTCTGATTGACTGCCAGGTACCCGGGACGCGCTTCCGCATCGCCATCTCCATCGATTATTTCGCAGACCTGTTCCGCCAGCAGAACGAACGTTCGGTCGCTGCTTCTGACAACGATGAATCTATCCTGCGCCTTCAATGACACCGTGTTGTCAGTCGCGGACGCATCCACCCGTATGACAGGCAGAATGTCCCCGCGCAGGCTGACAAGCCCCACAACACCGCGCTGCAGTCCGGGAACGCCGGTCATCTCAAACGCCGGCAGCACCTCATCGACACGCTCAAGGGAAACGCCGAACATGCGGTCTCCCGAGATGTACAGCAGCAGTTTCGGTGCGGTTTGGTTCATGGATTTCCTGTGTGTGCGAGCGAAGCGGATACGGCATCCGCTCGGTTTCGAGGGCATGCCGTGCGAGGACGGCAGCTTTGATGGGATGAAAGATAGCCCCCCATCCTTTCGGCACGCTGAACAGCGCATTAAAAAATATTAATGGGAAAAAGCGCGCCCCATGACTCCACTTGCGGAATCATGGGGCGCAGAAAAGAACGGTCGGGTCGGTGCGGCGTCTGTGCTGCTGCGCACCGAACCGGCTGGCGGGATATGAAAATGTCAGGTCACGCCAGACCCAGGCGCTCGAAAATCATGTCGACATGGCGCGTGCCTCGATCCACATCGAAACAGGCCGCGATGTCCTCATCCGAGAGCGTCTCGCGAATGCGGCTGTCCGACTCGGCGAGCTCACGCAGGTGCACATCCTCTTTCCAGACGCGCATGGCGTGCTCCTGCACGATTGCGTAAGCGTCCTCGCGCAGCATACCCCTCTTCGTCAGCGCCAGGAGCAGCTGCTGGGAGAATATCAGTCCGCGCGTTCCGTTGAGATTTTTCAGCATGTTTTCGGGATACACGAAAAATTTCTCGACGATGTTCTTCATCTTCGCCAGCATGTAGTCCAGCGCGATCGTCGCATCGGGCAGAATGACGCGCTCGACCGATGAATGCGTGATGTCGCGCTCGTGCCAGAGGGACTGGTCCTCGAATCCTGCGATCGCATACCCGCGCAGCAGGCGCGACATGCCGGCGACCCGTTCACAGGTAATCGGATTGCGCTTGTGCGGCATCGCCGAGCTGCCCTTCTGTCCCTTGGCGAAAAATTCCTCGACCTCCAGCACTTCGGTTTTCTGCAGATGGCGGATTTCTGTGGCGAACTTCTCCAGCGATCCGCCAATAATGGCAATGGTGGAAAGAAATTCCGCATGGCGGTCGCGCTGCAGAATCTGCGTGCTGATCGGCGACGGCTTCAGTCCCATTTTCTCACAGACATACTTTTCCACGAACGGATCGATGTTGGCGTAAGTGCCGACCGCGCCGGAGATTTTCCCGAAGGAAATCCGTTCGATCGCACGATCGAGTCGTTCGAGATTGCGGCGCATCTCCTCATGCCAGAGCGCCATCTTGAGACCGAAAGTCATCGGCTCAGCATGAATGCCGTGCGTGCGTCCGATCATGGGCGTGAACTTGTGCTCCTTCGCGCGGACCGCGATCACGTCCATCAACCCCATCACTCCCTCGCGAAGCAGCAGTCCCGCCCGCCGCGTCACAGCCGCAAGCGCGGTATCGACGACATCGGATGAAGTCAGTCCGAGATGAACATACCGCGATGCTTCGCCGACGTTTTCAGCGACATTTGTCAGGAAGGCGATGACATCGTGGTTGAGCGTTTTTTCGAGCTCGTTGATGCGCTCGACCGAGAAGTCGGAGCGTTCGCGGATATCCGGCAGTGCTTCCGGTGGAACGAGACCGAGCTCGGCCTGCGCCTCGCATGCGTAGATCTCGATTTCCAGCCAGGTCTGGAATTTCGCCTCGTCGGTCCACAGCGTCCCCATCTCGGGACGCGTATAGCGATGAATCATGGTGCTCCTCTTATTCCAAAGTCAGATCGATGTTTCGGATGGTATTGTTCCTGAGGATTTTCAGGGGAATCGTCTCACCGGTCACCGCATACCGAATCATGCTCTGCAGCACAGTCACCGAGAATACCGGCTCACCGTCCGCCTCGAGAATGATATCAGCGACTTCCAGACCAGATTCCGCGGCAACGCCTCCGGGATCGGTGATCTGCGTGACGATGACACCCTCGATCTTTTCGAGATCATATGCCTGCGCGATGGCCTCGTTCACCGGCTGCACGCGGAAACCGGGATTGAAATTCCGGTTCACCTCGCCCTCGTCGCGGAGCTGCTCGATGATCATCCTCGCACGGTTGATGGGCACCGCGAATCCCAGACCGATATTCCCTTCGTTCGGGGTATAAATGACCGTGTTGATGCCGATCACCTTTCCTTCGCCGTTCACGAGCGGACCGCCGCTGTTACCGTGGTTGATCGCCGCGTCGGTCTGCACCATGTTGCGGTACACCCTGCCCTCACTTCCCTCGAGGTAGATACTCGTGGCGCTTATCACTCCCACGGTGACCGTTGGTTTCGCGCTTGCGGAAAACAGGCCGAAGGGATTTCCGAACGCGATGCTCCATTCCCCGACAATGACGTCGTCGGAGTTGCCGAGTACGAGATACGGAAGATCATCATCGACATCTATCTTGATCAGCGCGACATCCGTAACCGGATCGGTACCGATCAGCTCCGCATCGTGTTTCGTGCCATCGGTCATCGTGACCGAAATCCGCTCCGCGCGTCCGACCACATGATCATTCGATACGATATACCCGTCATCGGAGATGATAAAACCGCTCCCGGCAGTCTGTGTTTCATACATCTGGTCGCCGTACCCGAACATCCGCCAGAACGGATGAACCGCGCGCCGGCGAAGCTCGGTGACATTGACGCCGACGACGGCGGGACTGACCGTCTCCACGGCACGGGTGATGGCGTTACGGCGCGAATTGGAGATATCATCTCCTCCTGCCGCGTTTCCGCGGGCGTCTTTCTTCGATTGACCGGAGGATTGCAGCGCAGCCGAGCCGTCATCAGCGGCGCCGGGATCCGAGTCGCAGGACTGCAGCGCACCAGGGACAACGAGAATGGAAAGCGTCAGGAGAATGACTCGAAAGGAAGGAAAGCATTTCATGACGGGAAAAACCTCTATTGCGATTTGCGTGAATGCGAATACGTGCCGACGAGCTGCCGCAGCGGTTCGATGTGCTTGATCAGAATGAGCGCAAACAGCACAGTGGCGACTACGGCTACCATATATTCTTCAGGCGGAGTGAAGAGATTCACCACACACACAAGGTCCATTGCGAGCAGTACCGTGAATGGTGAGAGCAGCGTCGCGGCGATATTTCCGAAATGGACATTCTTTGTCTTCAGGAATCCGGCAAGCCAGAAGGCGCCCCAGATTGCCGGCAAAAGCGGATTGAACACCAGCGCGGCACCGGCGGCGGGAGCGAGTCCGCGCCCTCCCTTCCAGCCGATCCAGGGAGAGTAATTGTGGCCAAGCACGACGCCGATCATCGCGGCGGACGCGGCAAAAAATGCATCGCCGAGTGCTGCATACACGATCAGGACGGGAAACGCGCCCTTGAGCAGATCAATAACGAGCACGGAGGCACCGATGCGCCGCGATCGTGATACTTCAAATGCGTTCAGTGTTCCAACATTTCCGCTGCCCTCCGCGCGTACATCCTTCCCGCTCTGTTTCCGGACGAGGATGTAGGCGGTCGGAAACGACCCCGTGAGAAATGCCAGCAGCCCGCTTGCAGCGGGAATGATAATTTCTTCCATCTTTAAAATATACGATAAAGATTGCAGATAATCTTCGCTTTCATGCCCCGAAAATCGGCGCGAAGCTCCTGTCGGACGCATTGTTCACGCTAGACACTTTCATAATGCGAAGTTAGAGAGATGATTTTCATTGACAATAGAATATGTTTTTTGTAAGTTAAAGATCCTCAATAAGTTACTGGATATTGAGATCGAATGAGTTCTGCTGGAAAATGGATTATCGGGATTGTGGCCGCCTTTGCGGGAATGGGATTCATCATTCTTGCGATGGCCGTATTCATGCTTGCCACGGCCGTCACGGCCCCCGAGTCGGATACATATGAGGAAAGCTGGGGCGGCACGAGCAGTGACCGCGTTGCGCTGATCGAGATCGAAACGCCGATTTTCGATGCGGAGGATGTCGTGCGTCAGCTGCGCAAGTACCGGCAGTGGAACACGGTCAAAGCCATCGTGCTGCGTCTGGACTCCCCCGGAGGAGCAGTCGTCCCGAGCCATGAAATCTACGAGGAAGTGCTTCGCACCGAGAAGCACGGAAAGCCCGTCGTCGTATCGATGGGATCCGTCGCGGCGAGTGGTGCATATTATATTGCCTGCGGAGCATCACGCATCGTTTCGAATCCCGGCACTATCACCGGCAGCATCGGCGTTGTTTCGGAATTCGCCAGTTTCGGTGAACTGCTCGACAAAATCGGCATCGAAACGACGATCATCAAATCCGGTGAATACAAGGATATCGGGAATCCCGCACGGGAAATGCGGGACCGCGAACGGGAACATCTGCAGCGCACCATCGACAACATCTACGATCAGTTCGTTGAGGTTGTTGTGCGGGGACGTCAGCTCTCCGATGATTCGGTGCGCACACTTGCCGATGGCCGCATCTTTACCGGGGAGCAGGCATACGGACTCGGTCTCGTCGACACACTCGGCACACTGCAGACTGCCGTCACCATTGCGGGCACGCTCGGTAAAATAGAGGGCGAACCGCGCATCACACGCGAGCGCGAGGAAGAATCGCTCATGGATATCGTCCTCGGAGCGCAGACACGACAGACGATCGAAGACATGGGCACCCGCCTGCGAAATCAGTCCCCGCTCGAATACAGATTGATATACTAATAACAGCTCTGGAAGGAAGTGTCGTGACAAAAGCAGACATCGTGGACAACATCGCAGCCGCCACCGGTTTGACGAAAGTTGAAACCGAAGCGGTTGTGGACGGATTTCTCGCCACCGTCAGTCAGGCTCTCAAGGAAGGGCACTCAATAGAAATCCGCGGCTTTGGCAGCTTCAAAGTGAAGAAGCGCAAGGCCCGCATGGCACGCAATCCTCGTACCGGCGAAGAGGTCTTTGTCGATGAGCATTACGTCCCGATTTTCAAAGTCTCGAAGGAACTGCGCGCGGGCGTGGATCAGAATCTGAAAGCAAACGAATAATGGCAGAAACGAAACATACATGTCCATCCTGCGGATCGGCCGTCCCCGGAGAAGCCGACGTCTGCGACATCTGTGGAGAGGATCTTCAGGCTGCGGCTGCCCGTGCACGATCAGCTGCGCAGTGGGAGCAGGAAGCGGCAACATCCGAAGCGCCGGCTGTCCAGCGGAAAGAACAGTCCCGCCCGGCGGGGAATGCATCGCGTCCGCCTGCCCGGCGAAAGGCTGCCTCTTCTGCCGGCCGCACGAAGCAGGGCACCGCTCAGGGCAGCGTCCTCTTCTCGACGCCGCAGTGGATCGCCATCGCCGCGAGTTCCTTCCTGCTCGGTGCGGTACTGACAGCGACGCTGCTCCCTTCCGGCAGTCCGCCTGCAGGAGACGTATCCGCGTCGGCACAGTCACAGCAGGCCCCGCAGCAGCAGCCGCAGATCGATCTCGAGCGTCTGGAAAGCATGCGCGCATATATCGAAAATCATCCGGACGACCTGGAGGCACAGCTGCGCTTCGCCAATGAACTGCATGATGCGAAGCTCCTCGACCAGGCGATTGCGCAGTACAAGGACTATCTGGGAAAAGATCCCACCAATCCCGATGCACGGGTTGACCTGGGAATTTGTTATTTTGAACTGCAGCAGTATGATGCTGCGATACAAGAGATGGAGCGCGCCGTCCGCGACGCGCCCGATCATCAGCTGGGACACTACAATCTCGGCATTGTAAATCTCAACGCCGGCAATCCCGAAGCCGCACGCACGTGGTTCGAAAAAGCGCGCGATCTCGATCCGTCGTCGGTTTACGGACGCGATGCTGATCAGATTCTTCAGGAGCGCTTCGGCACGGAAAACTGACACGAGACAGTACACTTTTTTTCACCCTAATCCACTGGAGGAACGCCTATGCCTTGCGGCAAGAAGAGAAAGCGCCATAAAATGGCCACGCACAAGCGCAAGAAGCGTCTGCGTAAGAATCGGCACAAGAAGAAAAACCGCTAGCCGTTGAGCTGATATGGACAGGCTCTGGTCTCCCTGGAGATCACAGTATATTCAGACATTCGGTACTGCCGAGGAAGGCAAGGGCTGCGTCTTCTGTGACGCCCTTGCTTCCCGGCAGGACGATGAGCGGTATCTCGTTCAGCGCCACCGCCATTGCTTCACGATGCTGAATCTCTATCCGTACAACAGCGGACATCTCCTCATCATCCCCAACAGCCATGTCTCGAATTTCCATGATCTGGAAAATGAGACCTATCGGGAAATGACCGAAGTCGTCCGTGACTGGCTGCGCGTGCTCGAGAAGGTCATGCGGCCCCAGGGATTCAATTTCGGATCCAATATCGGGCGCGTCGGGGGAGCGGGGATTGATCAGCATGTTCATATGCATATCGTGCCGCGATGGAGCGGTGACGCCAATTTCATGCCCGTTATCGGTGACACGAAAGTGATATCCGAATCCATGAGCGACACGATGCACAAGCTGCGAGAGGGATTTACGGTTCTGAGCGACCGATATTCCGATTCGGCCTGATTCACTCGATTTCTGACAAACTGGAAGGAGCGCATATGTCTGACAATGCATCACGCAACCTGCTGCTCGGATTTCTCTCCGGCGCGCTCGTCGGCGGCGTCTTCGCCCTCCTCTATGCCCCGAAGCCCGGCAGTGAACTGCGCGGCGACATCAAACGGCGGGGCGGAGAATTCGCCGGAGACGTCGACGAGTATCTGCAGGACGCACAGGAAAAAGCAAAGCATCTGATCAACGAGGGCAAGGAAAAATCCTCCGCGATCATCAGCGACGCGAAAAAACGCGCCGATGCCCTCCTCCACGACGCCGAGGACATTCTCAGCGGTGCCCGCGGACGCGTCTCGGAGGAAGGCGACAAGCTGAAAACCGCCTTCAAGGCGGGTATGGATGCCTACAAGGAAGAACGGGACAAAGACACGGACGGGGACACGGAAGCACCAGCTTCCTGAATCCGCCCGTAACTGCATTTTCAGCTCATTGAATTGATGAGTTCGTTTTTTGAACTCGCAAGTCAGTTTTTTGAACTGCTCGGTCATTCTATTGAACCGTTCCGCGGTTGCCTTTTTCGACATCGGAACGGATTGTTTCATCGAGACACGGGGGTTCCATGGACGCCATCCAGGACATCCTGCTGCTGATTCTCACCATCGGCGGCATCGTGCTTACGATTATTCTCATCACGGTACTGCTGCGTTTCCACAAACTGCTCCAGCAGGCACAGTATGATCTCAAGCGTATCAGCGACGAGGCGGTGCCGGCACTTCGCAAGTCGCAGCAGGTCGCCGCACGCACCGAAGAAGCGCTGACCGTGGTTACGGACAACCGTATGGCCGTCACAAACGCCGTTGAAAACGTGCGTAAGGTGACGGAAAATCTCTACCGCCTGGAGAATATCCTGCAGCAACAGGTTGAGCCCTCTGTTGTCGGACTTGCGAACCGGCTCGCAGGCATTCGCCGGGGTATCGACAGTTTTCTTTCGACATGGCGCAGCAAACGTTAACTCCGACAGATACCACCGACCCGGTGAATGCGCAATCCAGGATCGCCCTGCTTGTCCGCACCATGCGGATTCGGCAATGGGTCAAGAATGTTTTTGTCCTTTCCCCCCTCCTGTTTTCGAAGCATCTTCTCGATGGTGAGATCGTTCTCTATGCGGTTGCAGGATTTTTCCTGTTTTCTCTGATCGCTAGCGCGGTCTATATCCTGAATGACATCGTTGACGCCGCAACCGACCGCCTGCATCCCGTCAAGCGCACGCGGCCGATCGCCTCTGGGGCCCTGCCGGCATCCACCGCCGGCGCCTTCATCGGCGTGCTGGTCCCCGTCGTGCTCATTCTTGCATGGCTGCTGCATCATCATTTCGCCCTCGTGCTTCTGGGATATTTCCTGCTGAATGTCGTGTATTCCTACAGTCTGAAGAAGGCGGTCATCATCGACGTGATGACCATCGCCGCCTCCTTCGTGCTTCGCATCGTTGCCGGCGCTGTCGTCATCGACGTCCCTATTTCCGAGTGGCTGCTGATCTGTACATCCCTGCTGGCCCTCTTTCTCGGGTTCAGCAAACGGCGGCATGAAATTACCATCCTCGTCGACGACGCGCATGTGCACCGTCCCGTGCTGATGGAATACAGCACGTATTTTCTCGACCAGATGATCTCTCTGGTCACGGCGTCGACCCTGATATGCTATATCCTGTATACCGTGGCGGATGAAACGGTGGCGAAGTTCGGGAAGGGACTCATCTATACCGTTCCTTTTGTCCTGTACGGCCTCTTCCGCTACTACTATCTTGTCCACCAGAAACAGACCGGCGGAGATCCGACATCGGAATTCCTCTCCGACAGGCCCCTTCTGGCAAATGTCTTTCTCTGGGGCCTCACCGTCGTTTTCATCATATACATGAGCTAGGAACGTCATGAAAAGCAAAGTCGCAGTTCTTCGAACGACACCGGAAACCGTGCTCGAGGATTACGTGCGCCTGGCCGAGCTGGCCGGCATGGACGAGGCGCTCGACGCCTCCGCAACCACGATTCTCAAGGACAACATTTCATGGCATTTTCCTTTCCCGGGCGCGAACACCACCCCGTGGCAGCTCGAGGCCGTCGTGCTCGCGCTCAAGAAGCACGGCATGAACGACATCACCTGCGTACAGAACAAAACCGTGGTGACCGACGCATTCAAGGGGGAGGATCTCAACGGATACGTGCCCATTTTCCAGGAGCATGACATCCCCGTCCTGTTCAATTTCAAGGACGAGGACATGAAATGGATCAAGTACGAGCCGCGCGCGGAGATGCTCGTGCTGCCGCGTATATATCCGGAAGGCATCTACATCCCTGATTACTTCTTCGGGAAAAACATCATTCATCTCCCCACCGTCAAATGCCATATCTACACGACGACCACCGGAGCGATGAAGAATGCCTTTGGCGGTCTGCTCAACACCAAACGGCATTACACGCACTCATGGATTCATGAAACGCTCGTCGACCTTCTCGCAATTCAGAAGGAAATCCACTCCGGCATATTTGCGGTCATGGACGGTACGACGGCCGGCAATGGTCCGGGACCGCGCACGATGTTCCCGGAAATCAAGAATGTCATTCTCGCGAGCGCGGACCAGGTGGCGATCGATGCCGTTGCCGCCAAAATGATGGGCTTCGATCCCCTCGCCGATCTCAAGTATGTCCGCCTCGCACATGACCGCGGCCTCGGCACCGGCGACGTGCGCGATATCGAGATCGTTGGCGATGATGTCAGTAATGAGAACTGGCAGTTCGAGGTCGGCGATAACGGGGCGAGCCGCGTGGGTGACATCCTCTGGTTCGGTCCGCTCAAAGGGATTCAGAAACTGTTTTTTCACACGCCCCTCGTCCACCTCTTCGTGGCGGGATCGGAAGTGTATCACGACTACTACCGCTGGCCGATCAAGGACAGAAAGATATTCGAAGACTGGATGGAAAAGACCGGGTGGGGACAGCTGTTTGCGCGCTATCGTGAGGAAGGAACACTCGCGGACACGGCCAAACCTGCTGCTTCCTGACAGAGGCGGACAGCCGCCAGGTCTTACTGCTGTGAGCTCTCGGCCAATTCAAGGGTGAAGGTAAACGTACTGCCTTCACCCTTTTTCGAATCCGCGGTGAGAGACTGTCCGTGAAGTGACACCAACTCCCTGCAGAGAATCAATCCCAGCCCCGACCCCTTCTCTTTCTCCGTTCCCGGTGTGCTTTTTGTCTGTGAGATGTCGAACAGCGTGTCGATCCGGTCTTCATCCATGCCCACACCGCTGTCCTGAACGCTGACATAGACCCTGTTCTCGGCTGCGCGCGTCATGGCTGTCAGGCTGATGCGGCCGCCGCGCGGCGTATACTTGATCGCGTTCGACACGAGGTTCCGCAGAACCGTGGAAATCATGTTCCGGTCACAGATCACCTGCATCGGCTCGACATCCGTGCGCAGCGTGATCTCCTTCTGCTCCGCCTGCGCACGCAGCAGCGTATGCGTGCGCTCGGCGAGCATGGAAAGATCCACGATATCCGGATCGTACTGAATCGTCCCGAGCTGAATGCGTGACCACTCGAGCAGGTTTTCCAGCAGGGCATACACCCCCTTCCCCGTATGCTGCATCTCCTGGAACAGCGGCTTGATGTCTTCGACTGCAAGCTCCTCGATGTTCTCGGCCACGTAATCGGAAATGCTCATGAAGCTGCCGAGCGGACCGCGCAGATCATGGGCGATGATGGAGAAAAACCTGTCCTTGTCGCTGATGGTTTTCTGCAGCTGCTCACGCGACCGCTTCAGCTCGAGATGGATTGCCACACGGGCGAGGAGCTCCTGACGGTTGAACGGCTTGGTGACGTAATCCACGGCACCGAGCTCGAATCCCCGCACGATGTCTTCGGGGGCGGTTTTTGCCGTCAGAAAGATGACGGGGATGTCGCGTGTGGAGGGATCTTCATTCAGCCGGCGGCAGGTCTCGAAACCGTCCATCTCCGGCATCATGATGTCGAGCAGGATGAGGTCGGGATGTGTTTCCGCGGCGATGGACAGCGCCTGCTTCCCGCTGATGGCAGCGGAAATATCGTACTCCTCTTCACGCAGCGCATTGCCAAGAACCTGCAGATTCTGCGACACATCGTCGACAATCAGCAGCAGCGGACGCGGTCGTTGCATGGTCAGTGTGACTGTTTCACGGGCTTGTGGGGGGCGTGGATATCCTCGCCTTCAGTTCGCCGACAAGTTCGCCGAACCTGTGCAATGTACGAGGGACGAGGTCCATATCAAAGTTCCGCGCATGTTTCAGCAGTTCCTCGCTCCAGACCGTCAGCGGCTCATAAGACACCGCATCCGCGCGATCCCGGACATCGCGCGCGAATTCCTCCATCTCCTGAATATGAAAGCTGCGAGAGACTTTTTTCCAGCGCGGGAGGAGATCGCGCACGAGGGTGTCATGCAGGTCCTGGAGTTCTTCCCGACGCTTCTGCGACAGGTCTTCCGCGTCGGCCGAGCGCAGGGATTCCGGCGCCTTGTCCGGTGGTGGAACATCGCGCGAGACCGGCCTTTTCTCACCGATGTCGGCGGGCTCTCTGATGAAGAGATTAAGCTGTTCCACAACCTCGACGGCGGGGATGACTATATGAAACGTGCTCCCCTGACCGAGTTTACTTTCGAGTCGGATGCTGCCGCCCATCACGGATACCAGACGCTGCGTAATGGCGAGACCGAGTCCGGTACCGCGCGTGTCGGAGGAATTCATCCGCGTTCCCTGACGGAACGGCTCGAATATCACCTTCTGCTGTGACGGCGGAATGCCGATACCGGTATCGCTTACGAGAAGATGCAGCGTGCACCGGTGCTCATCGACATCCGAGCGCCGCACTTCGACGGAAATACTTCCCTGCTCGGTATATTTGACGGCATTCCCGACGAGATTGAACAGGATCTGCCGAACGCGCGTGCGATCGAGCATCATCGCTGAAGGCAGTTCCTCCTGATAGATTGCGTTGAAGGTCAGTCCCTTCTTTTCAATCTGGAAGGCGAACACCTGCTCGAGTTCCCTGAGCACTTCACGCAGATCAACAGGCTGCAGCTCGAGTTCGATGCGTCCTGCCTCGATTTTCGAGAGATCGAGTATGTCGTTGATCAGCGTCAGCAGCGTGGAACCGGAAATCTCGATGGAACGAAGAAATCCGCGAAGCTGCTCGTCTTTAATGCGCGCAGCGAGCAGTTCCGTGAAGCCGAGAATCGCGTTCATCGGCGTTCGAATCTCATGGCTGAGATGCGCGAGGAATTCCGTTTTCGTCGCATTCGCACGATAGGCCTCCTGCTCGGCCCGTTTCCGTTCTTCGATCTCCTGCAGCAGCGCGACGTTGGCGTGGCGAAGCTCCGCGGTTCGATCCTCCACTGTCTGCCCGAGCGCGATTTCCTGTGAACGCACGATGGCGAGGCGCCAGCGAACGACAGCCGTTCCGATACCGATCAGCATCAGCGCTGCGATGACACGAAACCACCAGGTTCCCCAGAACGGAGGCGCGACCCGGATCAGAACCGTCACACCGTGCTGATTCCACCGGTTGTCATTGTTCGAACCCTTGACATGCAGGGTGTACGTGCCGGGAGGCAGCGTGAGGAATGTGATTGAGCGGTCATCCCCCGCATCGTTCCAGTGGTCGTGCACACCGTCGAGCTTGTAGATGTAACGATTCCGCTCCGGTCGATAGAAATTCAGCGCAGCAAACTCGAAACTTACGATATTGCTGCTGCTCTCGATTTCCAGCAGCTTTCGTCCCTGCTCGTCCGTCTTCAGACCGACATCGTGTCCGTCCACCGTGCACCGCGTCACGTGTACAGGAGGGATGTACGTGTTTTTACCGATGTCCCGCGGGTAGAAATACGTCAGTCCGTTCACCCCGCCGAAAAACAGTTCACCGGAGGGCGAACGAAAACTTGCGCCCATATTGAACTCGTCTCCCTGCAGACCGTCGGAAATGTCATAGACTTCGGTGAACCCACGATACGGGTGGAAACGCGCTATTCCCCTGTTCGTGCTGATCCAGAGATATCCGAGCAGATCTTCTTCGATGGCATAAATCATGTTGTTGGGAAGTCCGTCCTCACGGTTGTATCGGCGGAAGGTGGACTTCCGTCTGTCCATCAGGTTGAGCCCGGTTGCGGTGCCGATCCACAGCATGCCGCGGTTGTCTTCGTAAATACAGTTGATGCGGTTGCTGCTGATGGACATCACGTCGTCGGGATCATGCTGGAAACGCATGAAATCGCCATTGACCATGTCGAAATAACAGAGTCCTCCGCGATCAGTGCCGATCCAAAGGTGTTCGTTGCTGTCCTGGAAAATAGCGCGCACACTGCCGTCACAAATCGTCGTCGGGTCGTCGGCGTCGTGAGTAAAATGCTCGTAGCTTTTCGTCTGCCGCCGGTACACGCTCAGTCCCGCGCTGGAGCCAATCCACAGATCTCCTTCACTGTCGAGATGAAACGCATATACGGCCCGTCCCATGGGATGACGGGGATCTGTTTCTGATCCGATGGGGAGTCGGACAAACAGGGCTCTGCGCTTGTCGAAGCGATAGATCCCGTCTCCCTCGGTCCCGATCAGCAATCTGCGCGCGGGCGCCTCCGGATCGGGATGTATGGAATACACGTTTGTGTTCAGCAGTCCACGGACCGGAACGCCCCGGGGAGTGCCGAGCGGCAGCCGCGGGTACACCGTGATCGCGCCGGTACGACGGTCAACGCGGTTGAATCCTCCGTATCCTCCGATCCACAGAACGCTGTCGCGGTCCTGATACACTCCGCGGAAACTCCGGATTGAGATGCTCTCCTCTTTGCCGGGAACGACCCGGAGAAGTCCGAAGTTTTTTCGTGCCGGCGACGTGAAACTGACACCTCTGCCATTCGTTCCGACCCAGACGTTGCCCGCACTGTCCTGACAGAGTGAAATCAGGCCGGCATTCGGTATCGAGGATTCCGAGAACGGGGTGTACATGATGCGCCGAACCGTTCCGGACTCCGGATCACGGAGAAAAAGCCCGTTGCTCTCGGTCGCAACCCAGAGCCGGTCCCGTCTGTCCGTCATGATGTCGCGGAAATGCACAAAGTTCTTCCCGGTGCCGCCGGCACGAAGAGACAGGCGTGACATCTGCATGTCGTGACGCGTCACGCGATAGACTCCCTGCGTCGCCAGGGAAGCATACACCGTGTGGGCATGCGCCCCCGCAAGCCTGACAGTGCCAACCGATGCCCCCTTGTCAGTATTCACCGGACGATAGTGGCGGCATTGTCCAGACCGCGTATTCATGAGATCAACGCCTATCCCGGAAATTCCGAGCCAGAGATGCGTCGAATCGGCAATCCTGATATCAGAGACGAAATCGCCCGCGATGGAAAGCGAGTCCCCGGACCGGTGACGAAAAGCCCGGACGGTGCTGTCTGCCGGCCGAAACGCGTACAGACCGTCGCCGTCGGAGGCAATCCATATGGTCCCGGAATGGTCGATACACAGAGCGTTGACGGTGGCCTCGCCGGATCTGCCGTTCTCGGTGGTCAGTCCGGGATAGCGTCGCATTTCATCACGTACGGGATCATACATGTTCAGTCCCCCGCCGGCGGTTCCGATCCATATGCGACCGGATGAATCCTCCGCGAGAGCGGTTATCATACTGCTGCTCAGCGAGTGCACGTTATCGGGATCACTGCGCCAGACCGTGAAGCGATAGCCGTCATAGCGATTCAGTCCGTCATACGTGCCGAACCACATGAATCCTCGGCTGTCCTGCAGCATAGCGAGGACCATGCCCTGCGAAAGCCCGTCCTCGACCCGAAGATGGTCGAACTGCGTTTCCTTCTCCATCTGCGCGCGAAGCGACGCCATCGGAGGAAGCGTCAGCAGCACGAACAACAGGCACGGAAATGCGATCAGATATGTGCGGTTGCGTGCGGGCATGGGAAAACGCATCCGCGGGCAGAATCGGATGCAAATCCGCTGCCCGCGGTGAAGCCTGTCAGATAATGAGACTTTTCATGAAATCACGCGCGGAATACTGATCCGCTGCGAAAATCATATCCTTTTTCGCCGCCTGTGCGTCCGCGGTCAGAATTTTCGTCGAGAGCGCATTGAACTTGTTTTCGAGATCTTCCATTGTCATGGGCTCACGCGGATCACCCTTCGGATATTCAAGGTATTCCTCGTACTCCTTTCCGTCCTTCGTTCGAATGATCACGCGCGATGGCTGCTTCTCGGGGAACATGCGTTCGAATTCTTCCGACGCCTCGCCCTTGATCCTGTCGATCACCTCCCAGATGCGGGGGTCCTTGAGTTTCTCGTCGGAAAACGACTGTGTGGTGATCCTGTGATCCACGAGACAGGCGGCGATGCAGTACGGCAGCGAATGATCGGCGGTTTCCCGCGAATCAGGACGGTATTTATGGGGATCAAAGAGGATGTCACAGGCGCGCGCAATCGTCGTGACTGTCACCTCATCGATCTGATCGTATGCGATGTCGTTCTCGGTGACGACCTTCAGCACGCAGCTCAGATGGGTGTGTGTCAGCGCTTCGGTCGGGAATGCCTTCATGCTGCATTGCATGATGCGATACGAATCGCCGAGGCCGCCGAGCAGCTTCTCCTGGTCCCAGTCGGGTCCGTACACATCCATGAATCCTTCCTTGCCCTCGAATACCGCCTCTGTGCCGGAGTATCCCTGCTGTGCCATCAGTGCGGCGAACACACCGGACTGTACGGCCATGGGATCGACGGTGTTTTTCATCATCGTCAGCTTTCCGGCCGTCGGACAGCCAATAGTGTGATTATGGCTGCCGTTGATGCCGATGGCGTTCACCATCTGGTCCTCGTCGAGTCCGAGCAGCTTCCCGGCGACAATGGGGGAAACGAATTGCGTGAGCGTGGCGTGATGCCACTTGCGTTCACGAACACCCGGGACGGCGAATTCGCAGAGGCGCTGCTCGAATTCGTAGGCCAGCACGATCGCCGTGATAACGCTTTTCATTGAGGCATTGACTTTCTCTCCGACGGCCAGCGCCGCGGGAATCAGATCGGACGGGTGTGATGGATCCTCTTTCCAGTAGATGTCGTTGAAGTCCAGCGCACGGATCATCAGCGCGTTCACCAGCGTTGCATTGACGGCGGGCATCTTATCGCCGAAGCCGATGATCGTCGATTCCTCCGCACCGCCCATCTCTCGGCAGATGTCGTGAATGATGGTGACGTCCTTTGTGTGCGTCGCACCATATGCGCAGCCGACGGAATCGTACAGATACCGTTTCACCTCGAAAATGACATCCTCTGGAAGATCTTCGTACCGCAGATCAATGGCGAATTTCGCGATCTGCCTTGAAATACTCTGTTCCATGAATATTTCCCTTCTGTTGATGGATAGACTCGAACAACGCGGGGCGGTCAGGAAATCGACCGTGCAACCCAGGATTCCAGTCCGCCGGTCAGGATGAGCTCCTGTGCGGCGGGACCGACGGGATCGATATCATAGTGTTTCCCATCGCATGTGAGAACGGAGCGCCTGAAATCAATCTTTGCCGGCAGTCCGGTACGGACAGTCGCTGCGGCGTCACCAAAGCGTTCTTTGAGATCGGCGATCAGATCGGGCGCTTCCACGACGAGAAAACCGTTATTGATGGCATTCCGTTTGTAGGTTTCACTGAACGAGCCAGCGACGACGAGACGCATACCGCGATGCTTGAGTGCGGTGGCCGCCTGTTCGCGCGAACTGCCGGTGCCGAAGTTGAATCCGCCCGCCAGGATGTCGCCCTCATGCGCGAGTTCCTGGAATCGCGGATCGTAATTCTCCATTGCAACGGCGGCCTGCTGCTCAGCAGTGAAATCATCAACGTAGGTGTATTTGCCCGGGAAGATACCGTCGGTGTTGAGGTTGTCCTGCGGACAGAACAGCAGCTCACCTTCGATTTCAGGCGGGAAACCATCGATCACCACCGTGGCCGTTTCTTCCTGCACTTCGCGTCTCCGCTCTCTGATTGAGGCGTCCGCTGCTGCAGCAGGATAATCGGCCGTCATGGTGATGTATCCCGCAGCCGCAGACGCCGCGACAACCGCGGGAGATGCGAGATAGGCCTCCGCATTCGGTGAACCCATGCGGCCCTTGAAATTCCGGTTGGTCGCCGAAATCCCTACTTCCCCGTCCTCCAGCAGTCCGGCGCCGAGTCCGATGCACGGTCCGCAGCCCGGGGGCAGCGGAATTGCTCCGGCATCGAGCAGCGCCTGCCAGTCGCCGCGCTTCTCGCTTTCACCCTGCACCTCGCTGGATGCCGCCGCAACGTACAGCTGCACGCCATCGGCCACGCGTTTTTCGCGCAGCACCGCTGCCGCTTCGGCGAGATCGTCGACGCGGCTGTTGACACATGACACGAGATAGGCCTTCTGAATGGGAAGCTTCCGCTCCTGCATCTCGGCGACGGACGTGATGACTTTCACATGATTCGGACCGGACACATGTGGGCGAACGGACGAAAGATCGAGCGTGATTTCCTTCGCATAAAAGGCGCCGGCGTCCGCGGCGGGAGGATCGGCCTCGAGAGCGTCGATGCGGCGCGGATTCATGCGTGGATGGGTGCCGCCGCCGTCGGCATCGGAGGGAACACCTTCCAGTCCGCGGCGGGCGACATACGCGGAGCGCTGACGCAGCCATTCAAGGGTCGCCATATCGACAGGAAACACACCCGCCAGCGCGCCCCACTCGGTTGTCATGTTTGCGATGGTCAGACGCTGGTCCACATCGAGCTGTGCGACGCCGTCCCCGGTAAACTCGATGGCGTGGTTGAGCACTTCGTCATTAATGAACACGCCACAGAGCGTGATGATGACATCCTTGCCGGTGACGCCTTTCATCAGTTCACCGCGCAGCTCCACGCGCGCGACGGGCGGCACTTTCCACCAGGTGCGCCCCGTGGCCCAGATGGCCGCCGCGTCCGTGCGCACGACCGGTGTGCCGAGACAGCCGAGTCCCCCGTACATGTTGCTGTGACTGTCGGATGCGACGACCATGCTGCCCGGCCAGGCGTAGCCTTCCTCGCACATGATCTGATGACCGATGCCGCGCCCGGCGGGATAGAAATCGATGCCCATCTCATGTGCAAAGGCTTCGATTCGCGCGTACTTCTCCATGTTCTTTTCACCGGTGTCCTGCACGTTGTGATCCAGCGCCGCGATGACCTGGCGTGGATTCGCAATGCGCGTGGCGCCAATCCCGCGGAATTTCGGGATCACCGCGCCCGTGTTGTCATGCGTCATCACGTGCGCGGGCTGGATGTAGATGTAATCTCCGCTGCGCACCGCCTGTCCCTGTTCGAGTCCGACAGCGTACGCCTGCGCGATTTTCTCGATGAGATTCTGTTCCATGATCTGTTCCTCGTGTGCTGTTGCGCGGTTCGCAGAGGATTACTTGACGAGTTCGAAATCTATGAAATCGGCGTGATGGAAAATGATACTCTCCGGGAGGCGCTTTTCACCGGCACCTTCCTTCGAATGCGTGGCGATGATGTGCATGACTTCCGAAGGAAGTCCGTGCTTGAAGGCCAGTCCGACGCCACTGAAAGGATGACGAATATGCTTTCCGTAATCGGATTTCACCGGTTTGCCGTCGACGATCTCGTACTCCAGCAGCTTGCCGACGTCCGCCAGCAGCGCGCCGGCGACCAGATAATCGCGGTTGACGACAGTACGGCGTTCACCGTGCACCTCGATCAGCACGTCGTCGCAGGCGATACACATGCGGCAGACCGCACGGACGTGATCAATGAACGAAATTGAGACGTTGTCCGCCAGGAGCGTGAATGGAATCGACCGGAGGAGATCTTCGGTCCAGCCGCGAAAATCGATGGCCTCCTGCCAGCAGGCGGCAACGCGTGCGCGGAGATCATGATCCCTGATTTCCGCGATCTCCGGAAGAAGTTTGGTGACGAGTTCACTCATGTCATCCTCTTTATGCTTGGATTACAGTGGCCGGGTCCCGGTGGATGCGTCATCCCGCGCATCCGTGATGAGTACGATCACGAACGTGCGCGGACCATGGACGCCCGTGACAAGAACTTTCTCGATATCCGCGGTCTTGCTCGGACCGTCAATCAGCGTTACGGCACTGGCTCCGCGCTCCATGATCAGGCTGCGCAGCAATGTCGCCGCGGCCGGAAGCGACGGAACGATGTCACTCGCGCGGAGCAGCACAACGTGCGTATGCGGGAGCAAAGATACGGAGCGGCTTTCATATTCCGAAGACGTGATCACGACCGCGCCAGACTCCGCGATTCCCCCCACGGCGCCCGTGATGCCGAGATCCGCGGAGGCGTACCGGTGCTTCCAGTCATCCGTTTCCCTCTGAAGATCCGCATCCGTCACACTGCGTACCTGGCAGGCGTCACCGCGGCCGCGCAGCGTTTCACCCAGTCCGGATGCGCGAACGAGGGCGTCTTCACCCAGAATCACACTGGTGGCGGCACGCAGGTATTCGTCGAGCAGCCCGGGTACATCCGCGGGCGTATGCGCCTGCATCACGACCGCACCCGCAGTCTGTGCGCGAGCACGGAAACGCGCGACGATTTCTTCACCCGCGCTGCTGCCGCCCTGCGCATGCGCGTCGGCACGCTGCAGTCTGTTGCGCAGCTGCTGCACCTCCGCGGCGACCACTTCTGATTTCGCCTGCTGTTCCAGAGCGGCAATGATCCGTTCACGAGCGCTGTTCATGGTGCCTCCAGAGCTGCTTGAACGACTTTTTCGGTGGCGCCGGAAAGCTCCGGCTGCCGCGCCAGACCGGCACGCTGATTCCGCCGTCGCCGTCACGGAACAGTGGTGTGAACAGGCGCGCAATGCGTCCGGCAAGATCAAACAGCGCCGGACGCCGGGAGACCGCGAGGAAGATCCGCATCATGAGACGTTCTGATCGCGGCGCATCCCCGCTGCCGACCATGCTTTTCCGCCACCAGAGCAGATGATGATGGATGTCGATTTTCACCGGACAAATTTCTGCGCAGGCACCGCAGAGTGACGATGCGAAGGGCAGCGCGCGGGAGCGTTTCTCGCCGTAAAACACCGGCGTGATGATACTGCCGATCGGGCCCGAGTACACGCTGCCGTACCCGTGTCCGCCGATGCTCTGATACACCGGACAGACGTTCATGCACGCGCCGCAGCGAATGCAGAACAGCGCCTCACGCAGATGCGGATCACGCATCATGCGGCTGCGCCCGTTGTCGAGAATGACGATATGCACCTCGTCCGGACCATCCCGCTCATGCGGTCGACGCGGACCGGTAATCAACGATGTGTAACAGGTCAGACGCTGGCCGGTGGCGCTGCGGCCGAGCAGATTGAGAAACAGTCCGAGACTTTCCATATCCGGCAGCAGCTTCTCCATTCCCATAACGGCGATATGCGTCTTCGGCAGTCCCGTGCTCAGGCGCACGTTTCCCTCATTTTCGACGATGCAGAGCGTGCCGCTCTCCGCGATTGCGAAGTTTACTCCGGAAATACCGACATCGGCGGCGAGGAAATCCTCGCGAAGCAGCCGGCGCGCGATCGCTGTCAGTTCTTCCGGGTCATCGGTGTACTCGATGCCGAGTGTATCGGCAAAGAGGCGGCCGATCTCGCCACGCGACTTGTGCAGCGCCGGCGCTGTGATATGCGACGGCGGCTCCTTGGCGAGCTGCACGATGTACTCCCCGAGATCGGTTTCCACCGTTCTGATCCCGGCATCCTCGAGTGCATGCGTCAGTCCGATCTCCTCGGTAGTCATCGACTTGCTCTTGACGATGACCGGACCGCCGCGCTGCACCGCCAGTCCGTGAACGATTTCCCTCGCCTCCGCGGCATCTGTGGCGAAATGCACAACGGCACCTGCGGCCGCCGCTGCATGCTCGAACTTCTTGAGATAGTACGGAAGATGATCAATGACGTGTCTTTTGATGTCGTAGCCGAGCGATCGCAGTTCCTCCCAGTCGTCATAGTCGGAAATCACCGCGAGGCGTTTTTCCAGAGACGTGCGGGTGGCACGGCGGATGTTGCCGCGCAGCGCATCGTCATGGATGCGTTCGCCGACGAGCTGCTTGAAATGTTCCGGTACGATGGGAGTGGGCGTGCTCATGCGGCCTCCGAGGCGAGAATATCCGCAATATGCATGGTACGAACAGGCAGTCCCCGGCGGCGCAGCATGCCGTCGATCTGCATCAGGCAGCTCGAGTCCACACCCGTCACCACCGCGGCGCCGCTGCGTTCGATCGAGGCGACTTTCTCCTCGAGCATCGCGGTGGATATGTCGGCATGCTTGACCGAAAAGGTGCCGCCGAAACCGCAGCAGCGTTCCGCTTCATCCATCTCCACGAGCTGCAATCCCCGCACGGCGCGGAGCAGTGTGCGCGGCTGCTGCTTGATGTGCAGTTCCCGCAGCGCGTGACAGGAATCGTGCACGGTCACGCGGGAAGAAAACGCTGCGCCGACATCTTCCACGTGCATGACATCGACGAGAAAGGATGTAAATTCGCGCACGCGCTCACGCACGCGCCCGGCTTTCTCCCGGTATTCCGGGGGCAGGGAGAGCAGATCTCCGTAGAACACCGTCACCATCGTCGCGCAGGAACCCGATGGCGCAACGATGTATTCGGCGCCATCCCCGTCGAAGATGTCGAGGAAGTGCATGGCCAACCGACGGCTCTCATCGTGATATCCCGTGTTGAATGCCGGCTGACCGCAGCAGGTCTGGCGGCGGTCGTAGGTGACCCGGACGCCGACGCGCTCGAGCACCCGGACCATATTCATCCCCGTTTCAGGGAACAACTGATCGGTAAGACAGGGAATGAAAAGCGAGACGTGCACGATCCTCACGAAGGTATGGGACATCCCTGCCAAGGTAGCACAAAAAAGAGAAATGCCGAAGCGTACGCTCCCTAGCGTTCGATTGCGGATCCCAGTTTCTTCAGAAGGCGCGCCAGTTCCTCCTGTTCATCAACGGTGAGAACAGCAGCGGTCTGCGTGATGAACTCCGCATGCTGCGGGAAAATCGTCTCGAACAGGTCGCTTCCCTTTTTCGTCAGCACCACGATCACGGAACGGCGATCCTCGTCTGAGTGCCGCCGCAGGACGAGGCCTTCCTTCTCCAGATTGTCGACGACGCAGGTCATGTTTCCGCCACTGACCAGCATTTTTCTTGAGAGCTCACCGATGGACATCGGACCGAGATGGCCGATGCATTCGAGAACTCCGAACTGCGGCTGTGTCAATCCATAGCGACGGATATCCTTTACCGTCGTCTTATTGAAGGTTGCATACGCCCTGGCAAGCTTGACCCACATTCCCAGCGCCCGCTGGGCCTTTTCACCGTATTCGCGTGTTGATTTCGCCATTATATTTTAAATTCAAATATTTTAATTAAACGATATCGATTTTCTTCATCAAAGTCAAATCTGACTGCCTTTGAAATCTTGTTGCGACCGTTCATATTTGGGGATGATCGATACCGAAGCAACGACAGCAATGAAATCAATCCTCCTCTGCTTTATACTGCTTCTCTCATCCGGCAGTGTCGTCGCGCAGGATTTTACCACCCTGGAGGCCAGGATCAACAGCGCCCCCGAGTCTCGGCGGCAGTTCATGGTCGACAGTTTCCTGACGCTCGTCGGCGACTTCCCGCATTTCGAAAACGACACGACGGTGTATCTGCTGTATCACGGAAGCGCGAATGAAGTCTCTGTCGCCGGTGATGCCAATGGCTGGAACGAAGAAAATTCCCCCCTGAAGCGTCTCTCCACGACGGATCTGTGGTACCGTATGGAGCGCTACGAATCCGATGCGCGGCTGGATTACAAACTGGTGGTCGACAAACAGTGGATACTCGATCCCCGCAACCCGTACACGGTTTCCGGCGGTTTCGGACCGAATTCCGAACTGCGCATGCCTGCCTACGAGCCGCCGACGGAAATCATACCGCAAAATGCCATCCCGCACGGCAGGCTCGTCGATACGACGTTCAGCAGCTCCGCTCTCGGGAACAGCCGTCCGGTACGAATCTATCTCCCTCCCGGGTATGATCAGTCAAGCTCCGGCTGTCCGCTGGTGCTGTTTCATGACGGGCTCGACTACATTACACTCGCCCGCGCCACCGACGTGATGGACAATCTCATCCATGACGGTCGCATTCCGCCGTTGATCGCCGTGTTCGTGCCGCCGGTGAACCGCACGGCAGAATATGCCGGAAGCAGCATCGATGATTACGCGCGTTTCATTGCCCGGACAGTGATCCCCGCCATTGATAGAAGCTACCGAACGCTGCAGAACCCGGCATCCCGCGCCGTGATCGGATCCTCCAACGGCGGAAACATCGCGCTGTACCTCGCCATGACATACCCCGATGTATTCGGAAATGCCGGCGCGCAGTCGAGTAATATCATCGGGGATATTTTCATGGGCTTCCGCGACGGCGCGCAACTGCCGCTTCGACGCATCTATCTGGATCTCGGGACGTATGACATTCCCATCCTCATCCCTCTCGTCCGCAGCTTCATTCCCATTCTGCAGTCCCGCGGATACACGTATCGGTACAAGGAAGTCCATGAGGGTCACAGCTGGGGAAGCTGGCGCGCCCGCATCGACAACATGCTGGAGTACTTTTTCGGGGACCTGGTGGATGTGACCTCTCCTCCGCCCCGCCCTGAAGAGGGAATCGATATCCGCGGCATGGCGCCGAATCCCGCCGACGGGCATACCATCCTGACATTCACCCTCGCCCGCAACAGCCCTGCGCACATCAGGCTCCATGACATGACCGGACGCACGATCCGGCAACTCCTTCACTCGCGGATGGATGCCGGTGAGCAGCGCGTCCGGCTGAACCTCTCAGGGATTCCTGCAGGGACGTATTTCATTTCCGTCATCAGCAGTTTCGGAGCCGTCTCCGCCCTTCTGCGCATCCGCTGACACGGATGCCGATGACACGGATGCCGATGACACGGATTCGGATCAGAGCGGAATGTTGCCGTGTTTCCTGCGGGTATTGGTGTCCGCCTTGTTCTCCAGGATCTCCAGCGCGCGAATGATGCGTGGACGGGTGTCGTGCGGTTCGAACACATCGTCGATGTACCCTCGCTCCGCCGCGATAAAGGGATTGGCGAATTTGTCCCGGTACTCGGCGATTTTTTCGTCCAGCGCTTTCTCCGGATCCCTCGAGGCCGAGATGTCTTTGCGGAATATAATCTCCACGGCACCCTTCGGCCCCATCACGGCGATCTCGGCCGATGGCCATGCGAAGTTGAAATCCCCGCGGATGTGTTTTGAGTTCATGACATCGTAGGCTCCGCCGTATGCCTTGCGCGTGATGATGGTGATTTTCGGGACGGTCGCCTCGGCGAAGGCATAGAGGAGTTTCGCACCGTGCTTGATGATGCCGCGCCATTCCTGATCCGTTCCCGGAAGGAAACCCGGCACGTCTTCAAAAACCACGAGGGGGATGTTGAATGCGTCGCAGAAGCGCACGAAGCGTGCGGCCTTGAGTGAGGCATCGATGTCGAGCACACCCGCAAGCACCGCCGGCTGATTTGCCACGATACCCACCGCGCGTCCGTCATAGCGCGCAAATCCCACGACAATATTCGGTGCGTAATGCTCCTGCACTTCCATGAAATCGCCGTCGTCCACCGTGTGTGTTATGATATCCTTGATATCATAGGGTTTGTTCGGATTGTCCGGAACGATGGTGTCGAGTGCTTCATCGCTCCGTGCAGGATCATCACTGCTGATGCGACGCGGGGGGCATTCCATGTTGTTCTGCGGGATGAAACCAATCAGCCGGCGCAGCTCGGTCAGCGTTTTCACTTCATTTTCATGCACGAAATGCGCGACACCGCTCTTGCTGGCATGTGTCATGGCGCCGCCGAGATCCTCGGATGATACGTCCTCGTGCGTGACGGTTTTGACGACATTGGGACCGGTGACGAACATGTAGCTGGTCTGCTCGACCATGAAAATGAAATCGGTAATGGCCGGCGAATAGACCGCCCCACCCGCGCAGGGACCCAGAACGGCGCTGATCTGCGGGATAACGCCCGATACCATGGTGTTGCGCAGGAAGATGTCAGCGTAGCCGCCGAGGCTGACCACGCCCTCCTGAATGCGCGCCCCGCCGCTGTCATTGAGTCCGATCACCGGAGCGCCGACTTTCGCCGCCATGTCCATGACCTTGCAGATTTTTTCCGCATGCGCTTCCGAGAGTGAACCGCCGAAGACCGTGAAATCCTGGCTGAAAACAAAGACCAGCCGGCCGTCGATTCTTCCGCTGCCGGTGACCACACCGTCACCGAAATAATGCTGTTTGTCCAGACCGAAATCATGGGAGCGATGCTTGACAAACGCGTCGATTTCCTCGAAGCTTCCGCGGTCGAGCAGGATTTCAATGCGTTCGCGGGCCGTCAGTTTTCCCTTGTCATGCTGCGCCTTGACGCGTTTCTCTCCTCCGCCCTGCTTCGAAAGTTCACGCAGCTCGCGCAGACGATTTCTGTTTTCTTCTGACATGTCGGTATCGCTCCGTTGCTATTGGTTTGATTCCAGTCGTTTCTGCTCCTCTTCCGCGGCGCGCAGTTCGCGGTCGAACAGGCTGTCGAAGGAGGACTCCAGTGCGGTGACCGTGTGTTCGGTCGTTTCGATCTCGCCCATCAGCGTATCGAGCTGGGCATTCATTTCGTCGGGCTCTTTCATCGTGATGGCCTGTTCCCTGAGCAGCTGCATCAGGTCCTCGAGCGTCGTGATCTGCTCCGTCAGCAACGCGCTGTCGCGAGTCGCCTTGGCGAGCTTCTCCTTTCGCTGTTCGAGAATGTGCAGCTGCTTTTCCTTGAGAGGACGGATACGGTCGTCTGCATCCGCCAGCTCCGCCTGCAGGGTATCGATGCGTTGCGTGACCTCCGATTCCGTCGTACCGGAAATATGCTCACCGTAATTATTTTTCGCGATCAGCATACGCAGATAGCGCAGCAGCATGTCATCGAGACGTTCGGAAATCTGATCGAGAAAGGGCTTGCTCGTTTCGTTGTACCGCGCATAGTTCTCGCGGATACTGACCGCGGTCTGCATCATCCCCCGGTACCGCTCCTTGTCCGGCGCGGGGAGGTTGCGCAAAAGTTCCTTCGCGCGGTTCTCGCTTTCGAGTCGCGCGCGGTTCTCCATGCCGGCATCCACACGCTTCCGCCAGGCGGGCACGAGTGGCGCTCCACCGACGAACAGGACTTCCGCACCAAGTCCGATGAACAGCGGAAGCGGATTGCCGGAAACGAGACTGATCATGCCGAGTCCCCCGAGAACGATCAGCGCGACGGGATTGCGCAGGGCATGGAGGAAATAAGTGCCGTAGGATCCCATGAACATACCTTCGAAGAGATGCCGAAACGAGATGAACGCAAAAATATAGGCAAAAGCCGCAGTGGCCGCAAACAGACCGCCGCAGAGCATACCCGAATACGGCGTGTGCATCGCCTCAGCCCGGATCGCATTGCATCAAAGACCGCTTTTCACGTACTTTGCCTGATTGTTGTAGCACTTTCTGCGCATCAGCACCGTGCCATCACTCGACAAGTTCATCATCCGCGGCGGCAACCGTCTCGACGGCACCGTCACCATTTCCGGGGCGAAAAACGCCTCGCTCGCGCTCATGCCCGCCGCGCTGCTGGCCTCCGGCGTGACCCGCCTCGAGAACACGCCGCGCCTGCGCGATATTTCCACCATGTCGGCCCTGCTCGAGCGCATGGGTGTCGTCGTGCGTCACCCGGGCACGTCGCTCGAACTCGACACTTCGAATATCACGAGCTACGAAGCGCCGTATGAGATGGTCAAAAAAATGCGCGCCTCATTCTATGTGCTCGGTCCGCTTGTCGGACGTTTCGGCCAGGCGCGCGTTTCCTATCCCGGCGGCTGCGCCTGGGGTCCGCGTCCGGTAGACCTTCACCTGAAAGCGCTGGAGGCGCTCGGTGCCGATATCCAGATCGAGGCCGGCTATGTCGTGGCGAGCGCGAAACGCCTGCGCGGGGCAGACATCACCTTCGACGTCTCCAGCGTCGGGGCGACAGGCAATACCCTCATGGCCGCCGTGCTCGCCGACGGTACAACAGTGATCCGCAATGCCGCCACCGAACCGGAAATCACGCAGCTCGCCGCCTTTCTCGTGCGAATGGGGGCACGCATCGACGGCATCGGCACGAATCTCCTGACCGTGGAGGGTGTCGATGAACTGCAGTCCGCAAATGACACCAACATTCCCGACCGTATCGAAGCCGGAACGTTTCTTGCCGCCACCGCGGCTGCGGGCGGACGCATTACGCTCGAACACGTCGAACCTCAGCACCTCACCGCGGTGCTCGGGAAATTCCGCGAAGCCGGCTGCACGGTTCTCACCGGTGAAGACAGCATCACGCTTGAATCACCGGAACGGCTTTCACCGGTGGATGTCACCACGGCGATTTATCCCGGTTTCCCGACCGACATGCAGGCGCAGTGGATGGCCCTGATGGCCGTCGCACCCGGCACGTCTGTCGTGACCGATACTGTGTATCTCGACCGTTTCAACCACGTACCGGAACTGCAGCGTCTCGGCGCGCGTATCGAGGTGAACCGCAACGCCGCCGTCATCCGGGGTGTTGAGCGCCTCACCGGCGCCACCGTAATGTCCACCGATCTGCGCGCGAGCGCCTCCCTGATCATCGCCGGACTCATCGCGGATGGCAGCACAGAAGTGCTTCGCGTGTATCATATCGACCGCGGCTACGAGGCGATCGAACTCAAACTCCGCAACCTCGGGGCGGACATTCAGCGCGTCGACAGCGAGGATTATTGACATGCATTTGATGATTTTCATCCTGCTTCCCCTTCTCCTTTCCGGGCTTCCGCCGGGCGAGGCATCCATTCCCCGTCCAACGGGCACGGAGCCCGCACAGCGGAAGCTTCAGGCGAACACCGTCGGTGAACGCCCCCGTGCAGCCGACACGGACATGCCGGATCGCACCTTCTACGTGAGCTTTTATTACGCTCCTCCGCCTGCGAATGTCTCCAAGGCCGCTCCCGTTTACCAGGGATTCGCGATGAGCAGTGACCGGGGGGAACGCTGGGAAAACCGCGGCTGGATCACCAGCGCCGTCAGCGCCATCGCCGTGGATCAGAACGATGCCCGACACGTATTTCTCGCAAGCGACTATGGCGTGCACGTCAGCAGCGATGCCGGTGAGCAGTGGATTCTTGTCAGCGGCTGGGATATGCCCGCGGTGCTCGACATTGCCGTCGAAAACGGAACGATCTGGGCCGCGACCGCCAGAGGTCTCTATAAAAGCAGCGACAGTGGGGGAAGCTGGCATGTCCGCAGCGCCGGCCTCCCTTCACCGAACGGCACCTATACCAGCGCCGTGCTGCTATTGCCCGGCAGCATGATGATTGCCACGGCGGACGGCCTGTTTCGCTCCTCCGATGGCGGGGTGAACTGGATGCGCAGCGGACTCGAGGGTATTGCCCTTGCCGGCATCGTGGCACACCCGACCGATCCTTCGCATCTCGCCGCCTACAGCAACACGCGCGGGATCTGGATCAGCACCGACGGCGGACGGTCGTGGGCTGATCGCAGCGAAGGACTGCAGTTCCCGCAGGTGAAATGCGTGGTGTTCGATCCCCGCGAACGCACCGCACTGCTGATCGGCACACAGCGCACGGGCGTAATCCGCACCAGCGATCTCGGCGCAACCTGGGAGCTGTCGTCCGGCGGACTGACGAACTTCAACATCACCGCGCTGCGCTTCGATCCGGATCAGCCGGACCGCTGCTATGCCGGCGCTGAAAACGGCTCATTCATTTCCTCCAACCGCGGCAAAAGCTGGCAGCCCTTCTCCATCCGGCTCGGCTATGTCAGCGATATTGTCATTCAATGATCATGCGTTCAATCCCCCGTGCAATCACGATAGCAATTATCAGCGCCGCGGGCGTCGTTTCGCTGAGCGTTCCGACGTCCGCGCAGTCCGATGATTACGCCGCGCGCCGCGACACCATCCGCGCGTTTTTCATGCACCCGGACGTTGGAGAGAACTACGCGTCCGCCACGGCGCGCATCCTCAGCGAGGATCATCGCGCAGACGGCATCGCGATGTTCGACCGTCTTTCCCAGGGCACGTCGCCGGAGATCATGGAACGCTTCCGCATGACCGCGGCGTGGGTTCATGCGCGGCGCTTCCTGCCTGACACGCTCAACGAGCGCATCCACTACATCTGGGAACAGTTTCCGGTGCGTCCCTTTTACGGCGAGCATGAACGCGTTGCGTACTTCAGTGTGCTGTACCTTGCCGTACGCCTCTTCCCGGAGGATGCGGCGTATTTCAACGGACGCAGCCGCGAGGCAAACGAACAGGACGCGCGCGGCTTCCTCCTGCACTGGATGCGTGAGGTGACCGAGAAAGGCCAGCGGGAATTCGACTCGCCCACGTATGCCGCGGTATGCGTTACGAGCATGCTGCTGCTGCGGGATTTCATCCCCGACGATGACATGCGCGCGCGCGCGGAACTGATGGCGCAATGGCTGCTCGCGGATTTCGCGCATGATCATCTCAACGGCAACTACGTCGGTGCGCATGGACGCGAGAATCTTCTCTCCGCCATGCAGCCGATATCCTCCGAAATGTCAAGTATCTCCTGGCTGTACTTTGGCGATGGTCCGCGGCTCTATTCGCGCGAGCAGCTCCTCGCTGCGCTCAGCGATTTCCGTCCGCATCCCGCCGTCGTGGAACTCGCCACCAGTAGGCGTGATACATTCGTCTCATGGGAACGCAAGCGGACCGAGGTACGCGTGCGTGATAACGGACTCACGCCCGATGACGAGGATATCATTCGCTACACCTACATGCATCCGCTCTTCGCGATGGGATCGATTCCCGGCGGACTCGTGCAGTCGCGGGAGCAGCACAGCTGGGATGTGACCTGGATTTCCTACGATCCCGATCGTCCCGCCACGCTGTTTTTCATGCAGCCCTACGCCGATCCGGATGCCCTGACCCCCTTCCTCCCGCATTCCGAGGAACTCGCCTTTCGCAACATCGGCAGTCTCGATCCATACTGGGGCGCGCTGACAAAGACCGTCGGCGGTTCGCCGTACGAAGACGTCTTCCAGCACCGCAACACACTGATCGCGCTGTACGACATCGGGGATGTCACCCGTTTCCCCGTCCTCACCGGCTTCCTTCCCCCTAAGGTGGATACCATGATGGTGGATTCGCTCGATAGCGGATGGATCACCATCAATGCGGGGGATGTATATATCGGAGTGTATCCGTTCAGGGAGTACCGGATTTCAGACGGGATGTTCGGCAGGCGCTTCATCAGCAGGGACAGGCGCAACGGCGTGATCGTGCACGCAGCCGGACGCAGCGACGCCGGTGCGTTCGAGGACTTCCAGCGCCGCATCCGCTCAACGAGACCCGCCCTCACCGCATTCGACAGCGACGCTCGCGTCACCTACACAACCATCGACGGCGACGTACTCGACTTTACCTTTGGTGGGAAACGGACGGTCAACGGAACAACGCCCCGCATGCCTGCTGACATGCTGTTCTCCAGTCGCTGGCTGACCTCTCGCACGGGCAGCGGCATTCTCACCATTCACGCCTCGTCGGGCGACGTACACATCGATATGAACACTCTGGAAATCCGCAGCGGCGATTAGCAGCACCGTTGCGCTGCATCGAACGGCATGGGAGTGTGCGGTGCGGAAACACTGATCTCCATCCCGGTGGAAATCGTCATCGGCTGTTCCGATTTCTCTTGAAAATACAAGACGAAACAGGGATATTTCCATGATTGACAAAATGTGCGATCTGCCCGTCGCACATCCTGATGAACATATCCCCCACATTTGCGCAGCCGCCATGAAGTTTGCTTCCTTCTCCCTGCTCCTGCTCACCACCTTTTTATTCACCTCGTCGCTTTTCGCGCAGCAGATCCCTTACAATTCCGTCGAACCCGAGGATGCCCTCAGCCTCTACCGTGACAGCGAGGAGTGGATCCGCGCCCGGTACCGCTGGTTCCGCGAGCAGCGCCTTCTGCCCGGCGAGGAAATACCGGAAGGCATACGCGAACAGGCCTGGCGCGAGACGCGGGCGATGTCGATGCACAAGCCGCGCGTGTTTCTCGCCAAAGAGGGACGCTACACGTCGGGCGCATGGACGAACGTTGGTCCGGTCAACATCGGCGGACGTCTGACCGGTATCGCCATTCATCCCACCAATCCCGACATCGTCTATTTCACAGCGGCCGACGGCGGCGTCTGGAAAAGCGAAAACGGCATGAGCCTTGCGTATGAATATCGCCCCGTTTCCGACGACCTTCCCACGATGGCCATGGGCAGCATTGACATCGATCCCAACAATCCCGATATCCTGTACGTCGGTACCGGCGAGGCAAACGGCAGCGCGGACTCCTATCCCGGCATCGGCGTGGTGAAATCCACCGATGCCGGCGAGACCTGGTCCCCCATCGGCGGAACCTTCGCGAAAAACATCGGCGCCATCAAGGTGCACAAGACCGACGGGAACATCGTCGTTGCCGCCGCGCGACAGGGCCTGTTCCGCACGACCGACGCCGGAGAGAACTGGGAGAAGGTGCGCAGCGGCATCGTGCACGATCTGGTGCTGCATCCGACGATCGATTCCGTCATGTTCGGCGCCGTGCAGGGTGCGGGCGTGATCAAATCAACCGATCACGGCGCGACCTGGGCGGATCTCGAAATGGGTGTCGGCAAGGATTCGATCGGACGCTGCTCTGTCGATCTCTGCATCGAGCAGCCCGACATCATGTACGCGATTCTCGTCGGTTCGAAGGATCCGGTCAAAAACAAAACCTTCGCGCTGATGAAAAGCACCGACGGGGGCGACAGCTGGTTCCGCACCCTGCCCGCCGAAAACCCGCCCAATTTTTTCAATACCTACGGATGGTACAACTGCGAGATCGGCGTGCATCCGACCGATCCCGACAAGCTGCTTGTCGGCGGTGTGCAGCTGTATCTGAGTCTGAACGGCGGCGAGAGCTTCACCCGGCGCGGCGGCGTGCATGTTGATCAGCATGCGATCGAATACTCTCCAACGGCACCCGACATCTGCTATCTCGGCAACGACGGCGGAATGTACATTTCCGGCAACGGAGGCATCACCTTCCAGAGCCAGAACGACAACCTTCCCATCACGCAGTTCTACGAGCTGGGGATGTCACTGCCGAATCCCGACATCATCATGGGAGGCACGCAGGATAACGGCTCGAACCGCCGTCCGATATTCAGCAATCAGTGGGAGCATGAAACCGGCGGCGACGGAGGGTACTGCATCCTCGACTATGCCGACACGCTCGTGATGTACGCCGAATACCAGAACGGCTCGCATCTGCGCAGCACTGACGGCGGACGAAGCTGGAAGCGCATCAACGACGGACTCTGGACGAGTGGTTTGTGGGTCACGCCCGTCGCGCAGCATCCCACCGAGCCCGAGGTCCTGTTCACCGCGACGCGCAAGCAGCTGTACAAAACGACCAACCGGGGCGACATGTGGGTTGCCTTCCACGGCAACATGGACTCCTCCCGGAGCATCAACTACATCGCCATCTCGCCGATCAATCCTGACATCATGTATGTGGGATATCAGCGTGGTGCGATCTGGAAAACCACAGATGCCGGCAGTGAGTGGACCGAGGTGTCGGACGGCATCCCGAGCGGGCGCACGGTCACCGACATCATCTTCGATCCGGAGGATGTGAACACCGTCTACGCATGCGTCTCCGCGTACATCAGCGAGAGCGTTTTCAAGTCCACGAACGGCGGCGAGAGCTGGGAGAGCATTTCCGGCAACCTGCCCGCCATTCCCACCAACGCGCTGGAGATCAATCCCGGCTATACAAAAAACCTCTTCGTCGGGACGGATTTCGGTGTGTACACCACGCTGGACGGCGGGGAGACCTGGGAGATTCTCGGCGAGGGCATGCCGAAAGTCGTCGTGGTGGATCTCGAACTGCATCCCGCCACGGGCACGCTGTTCGCGGCGACGCACGGACGCAGCATCTTTGCGCTGACCGTGATCACCTCGGTGAAGCTCGTGAATTTTTCGGCGCGTCTCGACGGCGATCGGGTACATCTTGACTGGAGCACGACCTTCGAATCCGGCAACCGCGGATTCAGCATCGAGCGGCGCACCGACTTGGGATCATGGGAGGAGATCGCTTTTGTGGATGGCCATGGCATTTCCGCCGCCGTGCAGCGCTACGCATACACTGACAGCCGTCTGCCCCGCGCACCGCTGCTGCGCTACCGACTCAAACAGATCGATCATGACGGCAGCGTCACGTACTCGAATGAAATCCCCGTGCAGCAGCATAACGCCGTGGCGCGCGATTTCGTACTTGAACAGAATTATCCGAATCCCTTCAATCCCGTCACCACCATCCGCTACACCCTGCCGCAGACCGGCGATGTAGAGCTGATCGTTACCGATGCGCTCGGCAGCCGCATCGCGACGCTGGTCGACCGTGTGCAACACGCCGGCGCGCATCACGTCATCTTCGACGCCGCAGACGTGCCCAGCGGGGCGTACTTCTATCATCTGGTATATGACGGTCGGCGCGTGACGAAAAAGATGGCGGTGCTGAAGTAATTACTCCCCGTACTCCTCCCGATAATCTTCCATGGCGGCTTTGATGACGGCCTCGGCGTCCGCGCTGCCGTACACGCGTTCAATGGAGACATTGTGCGGCTGGCCGTGCACCATCTTGTAGGTGCTGAAGTAATGCCGCAATCGCTCGACGAGCACCGGGGGAAGCTCGTCGAGATCCTTTACGTTTGCCCAGAAGCTGTCCTTGTTGAGGACGGCAATGATCTTGTCGTCCGCTTCACCGTGGTCGTTCATGGCGAGTCCGCCCACGACGCGTGCCTGCAGGACAACGTCTGACCGGTTGATCGGACGCTCGCTGAGCACGCAGATATCGAGTGGGTCCCCGTCACCCCTCTCCGCCGTCGGCATCAGGTCACCGATGCGCCGGCCGCAGAACGTCCGCGGGATGAATCCGTACAGTGTGGGCGGCAGCGCCGAGGATCGCTGCGGCCGGTCGACATGCAGGTAGCCCGTCATCTTGTCGAGCTCATACTTGACCATGTCGAACGGCGTAATTTCGATATAGGCGTTGACAAGCGAGGGCGGTTCGGGACCGACCTCGAGTCCGTGCCACGGATGCGGCCGCCAGCGATAAAATGGTGCGGGGAATGCCATGGGCGTCTCGAATGCTTGGTGATTGACTTCGCTGCCTGCGCAGCTGCCAGTAATGGTACGTCTTCCGGGGATCAAAGACAATACCGCGTCATGCATCGACAGGCTCACGGCAAGACATTTCTTCGTGTCACCCTGCGCCTGTCGAGGGGTGAAAAGAGGAAAGGCGCCACACGGGCGCCTTTCTCATACAGTCAGCAGAAAAAACCTTCGTTGCGCTTTATTCTCCGCCAGCGGCGTGCGCTGCGGCCTGCTTGCCGAGTTCGCGGTCGATGAGATACAGACCGCGACCGTCGTGGCCGATCAGCTCGATCTTGTCGAGCAGCGACGAGAACAGCGTCTCCTCTTCATGCTGCTCGGCGACATACCACTGCAGGAAGTTCAGAGTGGAGTAATCCTTCTCTTCGTAGGCCAGTTCAACCAGCTTGTTGATGCGTCCGGTCACGAAACGCTCGTGTTCGAGGATCTGTTTGAACATGGAGGCCAGCGAATCAAACTCCGATTTCGGCTGCTCCATCGCGCTGATAACGGCCAGCGAACCGGTTTCCCCGACGTAACCGAACAGCTTCATCATGTGCATGCGCTCCTCCTCTGAATGCGCGCGCAGAAAAGCCTCGGCGCCCTCATACCCCTTCCACGCAGCCCACGCGGCCATCTGCAGATAAATGTTCGAGGATTCAAATTCGACTTTGATCTGCTCATTGAGCGCGTCGACCATGGTCTTGCTCAGCATGTATGCTCCTGTGATTCGTGAAGGATGAATATGCTCAATTGGATAACATCTTCGCGTTCGGATTGGTTTCTGAATTCCCCTCGTCCATCAGCCGCCGAGTTCTTCGAGAAGCGCCTTGCACGCTTCGACGGCATTCTCCACCGGCACGATCCTGCGCTCGCCGCTGTGGCGGATCTTGATCTCGACGTTGCCGTCCTTGAGATGCTTTTCGCCGACGATCACGTTGAGCGGCATGCCGAGCAGGTCGGCATCCTTGAACTTGAATCCGGGACTGACGCCTGCGCGGTCATCGTACAGCACTTCAATGCCCGCCGCTTCGAGATGGTCATAGAGCTTCTCCGCGCTTTCGCGCACGAGATCGCTCTCCACCTTCACGCCGGTGATATGCACCTGGAACGGCGCGATGGAGGGATGCCACGCGATGCCGTCCTTGTCATGCCGCTGTTCGATGTGGCAGGCCACGATGCGTTCGACACCGATACCGTAGCTGCCCATGATGATGGGCTGCTCCTTGCCGTTCGCATCGAGGAAGTTCGCTTTCAGCGCCTCGGAATACTTCGTGCCCAGCTTGAAAATATGTCCGACCTCGATGGCCTTCTTCACCTTGAGCGGGAGTCCCTTGACCGGATCGGGCTCGCCCTCGAGTACCGTACGCAGGTCATGGTAGGCCTCGATATTCGCGTCGCGGTCGAGGTCGATGTTCCTGTAATGGAACCCGTTCTCATTCGCGCCGCTGACCATGCCGTTCGCATGCTCGAGCCGCATATCGGCGATCTGGCGGATTTTCGTCTTGAGGTTGACCGGACCGATGGAGCCGGCATTGGCGCCGGTGAGCGCGAGAAGCTCCTCGTCGTGGGCGGGACGAATGGTATTGGCCCCCAGCGCGCCCTGCAGCTTGGCCTCGTTGAGCTGGTCGTTGCCGCTCATGAAGATCAGCCATGGTTCCTCATCTGCGAAATACACCAGCGCCTTGGCGCAGCGTTCGGCCGGCAGATCGAACTGCTCGACGAGATCGTCGATGGCCTTTGCGTTCGGTGTGGCGAATTTCTCCACGTCGGGATTTTCGTCCACCCGACCGACCGGCGGCAGCTGCGAGGTGGCAACTTCAATGTTCGCCGCGTAGCCGCTCTCCATGTTGAAGGCGCAGAGGTCTTCGCCGGCGTCGCTTTCCACCATGAATTCCTGTGAGCCGCTGCCTCCCATTGCGCCGGAGGATGCGCCGACGACGAAGTAGTCAAGTCCGCAGCGCTCGTAGATGCGGCAGTAGGCGTCGAAATGCTTCTGATAGCTCTCATCGAGTCCCTCCCAGCTCGTATCCAGCGAGTAGGCATCCTTCATGAGGAACTGCCGGCTGCGGATCACGCCGGACTTCGGCCGCGGTTCGTTGCGGAATTTCGTCTGGATCTGATACCAGATCTGCGGCATGTCCTTGTATGAATGCACGAATGCCTGCGCGATATGCGTGATGATTTCCTCATGCGTCGGCGCCAGCACCAGGTCGCGGTTCTTGATGTGGAACATCGTGTCGCCGAAGGCCTCGACGCGATTGGTCTCCTCCCAGATATCCTTCGGATTCAGCGCCGGCAGATGCAGTTCCATGCCGCCGATGGCGTCCATTTCCTCGCGGATGATCTCCATGACCTTTTTCCAGACGCGATATCCCATCGGGAGCAGCGAATAGATGCCGGACGACAGTCCGCGGATCATGCCTGCACGGAGCATCAGCTGATGGCTGGGAATGACCGCTTCGGCGGGAATTTCCTTGAGTGTGGGAATGAAGTATTTGGAGAGACGCATGAGTGGTTATCTCGCTTTTTGTGCCAAAAACGCAATCAAATAATATAACGTGTGGAGGAGAGTTGAACAACCGGGGGACCGGGAGGGCGTCCCCCCGCCGTCAACTTCGCGCGAACTCCAGCAGCGGAGCGATGTCGCCTTCGTCGGCGGCGCGCAGGGCGGCGAGATACATCGAACGCGCCTCTCCCTTTTTTCGCAGGGAGCCCCTCCCCCAGGTGAACGGCGATCGGTCGTAGATATCCTCCACGATGACATCGGCCATGAGACGCGAGTGGCGTCCGTTGCCGTTCGCAAAGCAATGGATGTGCACCAGCCGGTGCTTGAAGCGCACGGCGATTTCATCCCCGTCATATGTTTCGTGATCGATCCAGTATCGTGCATCGTCGAGAAGCTTCCGCAGCGTGATGCCGATCTCGAATTTATCCACTCCGATATTCTTGTTCGTGCGACGGAACGAACCCGCCCAGCTCCAGACATCGCCGAACATGCGCTGGTGAAGGCGTCTGACGAACTGCTCGGTAAAAATTTCATCCGCCGAAGAGGCATGAAACATGGTCCACTGCACGGCGGATTCGATGTTCTGCTGCTCGAATTCATCGAGCTCACCCTGCGTGGAAATCGTGGGAATCAGCAGATCCTGTTTTTCGTCCTCGTCGAGCGGCGTCTGTCCCTCGATGTACGTCAGATTCAATCCCATAACTGCCTCGGCATGGTAATCAGCAGTTCCTGTTTCTTTTCCTCGATGGCGTTTTTCACACGCCGGCTTGATATGGCCTGGTCTTCGAGTTCCATCGATGTCGCCGTGCGCAGTACGATGGACCGCGCCACCTTCTCCGCCTGCCGCTCGACCATATCCTCGAGTGTCCCCTCCTTCGGAACGAATGCATACACCAGCCGCATATCCAGCGCTTCGGCCACATCGCTGAGCGTCCGCAGTGTCACGGCCCCCGCTTCCTCACGTTTCTCGAGTTCGCGAACGCTGGGAGCGGTAATTCCGAGCCGTTCTCCGAGCTGCCTGAGCGACATGCCGATCGCGAGACGCACGGAGCGCACCCAGCCGCCCTCGGGCGGTGCAAGCGTGCGCATGGACCGGATATTCCGGAATTTTCTGTCCAGCTGCTCTATCGCGAGCTGTTTTGCAGCGGTTTTCATGGGATCTCCGCAAATAATATCATATGGTTTCATCCTTACAATACTCTGTGTAATATAAGGTTATAGTCTCATATTGTCAATGTATTTATATGGCTTTATACTTATTGTCTGAATCGTTCTTTATGGTTATATCCACTTTTTCATCCATCATAATATGGGCACAGCCATAATCGGGATGCGATTTTTTGACACCGGTTCCGTCACGTTCGAGGCGATCCCTGTCCGGAATGACATGAAACTTGTTTCCGAAGTATCGTGTTGCAACCTGTTATATTGCAACATATTTCAATGACATTCCCTCAAGCACACCGGAGGCCGTAAATGAAAGCACTGACTGCTGCCATATTCCTGCTGATGATATTCCTTCCGTACGTTTCTTCCGCACAGTGTTCCGATGCCGGCGTATGCTCCATCGGCGGCATGGAGCGCGAGGAACTGCCGATTCATCTTTCGCTGGGATACGGCTTCGGCGCAAGCGGCGATCCGGACGACATCACCTTTCACGGCGTGCAGCTTGAGGCAGGCGCGCTGGTGCTCCCAGGTTCACGGATCAGTGTGCAAGTTCCGTGGGTCGCTGCGGACGGTCCGCTGGGCTCCGCGAGCGGTATCGGTGACGTGACGGTACTGTGGGATCAGCGCATACTCGGTGACTATCGCGGCTGGCTGAGCCTGCAGGTCGGCGGCAAATTCGCCACGGGCGCGGTGAACGAGGGCGACCTCCCGCAGACGTATCAACCTGGACTGGGAACGAACGACCTCCTGCTCGGGGCGGCGTATACGTATGATTCCTGGCTGGTGGCGGTGGGATATCAGCTCGTGGGCGGACGAAGCGACAATGAGGTCACACGTCTGGAGCGGGGCGACGACCTTCTCGGCAGGATCGGATACAATACCGACTATGACGAGTTTGATCTCGGGCTCGAAATCCTCGCAATCAAACGGCTGAGTGAATCCTCCGTGCGGGATCCCCTGCGTCCGGGAGAGGATGTTTTTGTCAGCGTCCCCGATAGTGACCATCTCCAGGTCAACATCATGGGCAAGGCCTCCTACCCCCTCAGTCAGCGTCTGCGTCTGAATCTGCTGGCCGCCGTTCCGATCCTCCAGCGCGACGTCAATCTCGACGGACGCAAGCGCGCACTGACGCTCGGCATCGGCGCGCGGTACCGGCTCTGATTCAGCTCGGTATTCCCGAAGAATACGGACGGATGTTCCGCAACTCCCTTCCGATTCGACGCTGGGTGATCTCCAGGTCATACGCCGCCTGCGCGCGCAGCCAGTAGCCGTCTGTCAGACCGAAAAAGCGGCAGAGCCGCAAATCCGTGTCGGCCGTAACGGAGCGCTTGCCTGAAACGATCTCACTGATTCGCTGCGCCGGAACACCGATCTCCTTTGCCAGGCGGTACTGGGTCAGTCCCATCGGCTTGAGGAAATCCTCAAGCAAAATTTCTCCGGGAGTGATGCGGGCGAGCTTTCTTGTATCCGCGCGTCTGAACGGTACGATCATGGCATGCTTAGTAACGCAACGCGTGATTATTGTCAAGGCATGTTTTCGGCACGCGCCTGGCTCCCTGCTCACCCGCCACCGAATGATCATGGCTCCCCCGGCATCGATCATGGATCTCTCGGCGTCAGTGTTCTGCGATATCCTGCATGAGCGAGACGCTCTGGCAGTCGAGCCGGATGGTGTGATCATCGACGATGACGAGACGCAGGAAGGCATCACCGCCCTCACCGCCGCTGCACCATTCCGTCCAGACATGGGAACGGTTTGTGCGGATTGCGTTGAGCTCGTTGCCGTCGCCCCAGCGGTACGGATGACTGAACGCCTTCATGTCATGCAGCGGCGCGCCGAGCCTTCGTTTCAGTCGCTTCTGCACGGTCAGATAATCGCTGACGACTGATTCGGTCGTGCGGGATGCCATCACCGCGGTAATCCGGGCCAGTCGGTCGCCGCTGTAACGAAAACCGACGGCGATGAGCTGCAGCGACTGGTATTTCTGCGTGCCGGATTCATAGATCTCCCAGCCGGGACGCGCATCGGGCACACGGTTGAAGTTCATGCGGCGGAGTTTTTCCTCCACCGATGCCCGTGATTCCCGAAGAGAGAAATCCATCATGCCCATCCTCCCCGCGGTTTCGTCCTGCGCAGGCAATTCCCGCACCGGAAGAAACTGGAACATCGCACCGAAAAGAAAAACGTAGATAAGCTGCTGCATCATGGCACCTCCTCCTGACTGCTGCGGCAAATCGGCGATTACAGGTGTCTGCTGTCCAATGGACACCAATATCCGGGATAGGTTACGGTACGGGATGCACGAGCGGCGCCGGCGCATGTTCTGGCGTTTGAACGTCCCGGCGATCGTTTCAGGAGCTGCGCTCCCGGCCGATTCGTTTCCGTTCCACCGGACTTGAAATTCAGCTGGAATTACTGTATGATGATCCCCGTCTATCCGGACATGTTAATCGATTTTCAGGAGGGGCCATGAGGCACTGCGTCATCATTCTTCTGGTCATCAGCGTCAGCGGGACGGCATTCGCACAGCACAGTGTCTCGGGACCGATCGGGGGTTCGCATCACGGCGACGCGCTGGACGCCATCAGCAGCCTGATTGCGAATCCGGTGATGGATACGGAACACCTCATTCGCATGCTCGAGGATGCCGCATTCAAGGAGGCCGGCTATGATCCCTACACGGATTCCTGGTTGTGGGGGCATCAGAAGTTCGGGATGACGCAGGCACCAGAAATTCAGCGCGTGATCGACTCCATCGAGGAGGATACGGAGATTCTCGGTCAGGTGTGGTTCTGGAAGCTGGGATTTCGTGGCGTGTCCGTCTCCCTCTCGGAGGATGAATCCATGGCGGGACTCTCAGCCATCGCCGTATCCACGACGTATTTCCCCGACATTTTTCATGCCTGCAGGGAAGCCGGTTTCAGGGTGGATACGACGCTGACGCGGAAAACCGGGGACTACGGTATCGGGAGCGGCAGACAGACAGAAGTGAAATTCCTGATGAGCCGGGAGACCGATAATGACGAAGTGTGGATATGGATATGCAGGGATTACTGCCTGCTCAAATATCGACTTTCGATATGATCATCAGCGGATTTGCCAATGAATTTTTAATCGAAAGCGCAGGCAGTATTGGAGTTATACGTATCCCCGGCATCAGAGTCATCTGCTGCGAGGATTTCCTCACTATTTTCTTTCCGCGTTGAAGCGACGTTCGGAGACAACCTTGCCGGATTCGATGTCGGTCGTGATCATCGTTCCCTCGATCATTGATCCATCGCCACTCAGGGTACCCCGAAATTCGATGGTTACGGTCTGCTGCTTCCGGTCATCCTTTGTTTTCATGGCGACACCGGCGGGATCGATCTGCTTGAGGAAAATTTCTCCTTCAGCGGAGCAGCTGCCCATCAGTACACCTTCATGATCATCGGAGGTGTACTTTCCCCTGAGGCGATTGCCCTTCTGAACAAGCGCAAATGTGCCGGCAGGCATCAATCCATCGGATTCCGACTCGAAGCTGAGTTCCCAGGAGCCCTTGATTTTCGGCGCATCTCCCGGTTCGTCTGTCTGTGCGGACACGAGCGCGGGGAGGAGAATGATTGAAAACACGAACAGCAGGATTCGAAGCGATATATTCACGAGACCTCCAATGAAAATTCTGTACCGCACCATATTACGGATTCCGGGACGATTGGACAAGAGCATTCGAGCACCGCATTCCCGGTAAAGGGATCACGTATCACTGAACGAACGCCTGCGATGGAGATCAGCAGAAGAAGCGCAGCGGTGCTGAGACGAATGAAGTGCTCGTTCATGCCTTTGGAAACATCTGGCATTGCTACCACAAGACAGAAATGGCATAATACGAGAAAACGATGATGAACGGTTCGAGGATCACCAGTGCGACCACCTTCCAAGTCTCCGGAGAGCGTCCTGATTTTTGTGTAAATGGTCAAACACGGTTGTCGAGATCCGGCATGCGGTCTTCGTAGAGTAATACC